>NZ_JAETGO010000008.1 GCF_016765695.1 Sporosalibacterium faouarense
CCTCCAGCGCTGATGGTACTTGGTGGGTAACTGCCTGGGAGAGTAGGTCGTCGCTGGATTGTTATTTTTTTTGAAAAAAAGAGATTTATAAGTATGATACTTCCAAAGCAGATAGTGTAATTAGTAAAAATTACATTTTCTAATTGGGAGTATTTTTTGTACTAACTTTGAGTAGGGTAAAATTTAAATAGTGGTATTGATAAACAAATGAGTAAAATTTTAGGTTGTAATTAATTCTTGATAGTTATAATATATATTTGTAGGCAAATTTTATAATATCGAGCTCTTATCTTTGCTATTTGTCTCATGAATAGAATACAATTTAGATGTATGTTAATAATAAACGAATGTATAAAATTTCGATTTTAGATACTATATTGCAATATTGCAGAAGTATGTTAACAGCGGGGGGATCTATATGAGTAGATTACGAGATTCTATTAAGAATTATTGGCATTATATTATATTAATAATTTACTTTGGATTACTTGTTTACCAGCATTTTTTCATACATATGTATGGGGACGATTATTATTATGGAACGTTCCTTCAAAGTAATTTTTTGCAAAAACATATGGATCATTATATGTATACAAATGGTAGAGCTCTTGTACATTTTATTGTTTCACTTATGCTATTTTTTAAAACCAAATTATTTATGATAGTAAATCCAATTATGATTATTGCTACAATTATATTAGTTGCCAAGCTTGCAACAAATGATGAGAAAAATTACAAAATTGCAATAGCTAGTGGTATATTATTGTTTTCAATGTTAAGTATCAATATTACTAGAGAAAGTGTATTTTGGTTAGATGGATCGTTTAACTATTTGCTCCCTATATTACTTTCTCTACTAACTATCTATTTATTAAGAAAGAGCATCAATACTAACGAAAAATATTGGTACTTACCATTGGTTGGATTCATATCAGGTATGACAGTAGAGCAAGGAAGTGCAATAACCTTTGGAGGCGTATTATTGCTTATTTTAAATTCCAAATTTATTGAAAGGCATAATATAAATTTTAATCATTATTTAACTTTGTTTTTTTCATTATTAGGTGGATTAACAGTATTTCTAGCACCTGGTAATCTAATACGTATGTCGATAGAGAAATCTGATAATAGTGTGCTAGACAACATTAAGAATATTGTTTTTAAAGTGTTTTTATATAAAGATACACAAGTATATATTTTACTACTAATTATGTGCGTAATACTTAGCTTATCAATATTAAAGAAACATAATCTCTTTAGTAAATTATTGATAGCAATAAATGGTGTCTTTTTTATATTATTTTTAAATTTAGGCGGAAAATATATTGGACTAATGCCTGTAGATATTGAAGATAAATATACACTAATTATTGTTATAATGGGAATATTAGCTTTTATGGCAGGACTCATTTATGTAAGTCTTGATAAACTAATAGTTGAAAAAAGCGAAATTTTTATAATTAGTTTAATTCTTGGTTTTGGTGCACAAATTATGATGATTGTATCACCTATATATGGATATCGAATTTTACTTAGTACTATTATCCTATTTTTCATACCAATAATTTCTACAATAATAGAGTTTAAGGACAATAGATATATGTGGATAATGATAGTTGTAATTCTAAGTATTTACTTTAGCAGTACTAAATTAGTATTAATTTCCCTTGGATTAATGGGAATGGAATTTGTAAACAATCATTATAATTATAGAAAATGGATAAAGAATATTAATTCAATACTAGCAGGTACAATAATAATAGCTATTACTTTCTTATATATTTCAAGTAATATTAATGGGTATCGAACAAATCACTATGCTCATGTATATAATGAAAAAGTTATTGAAGAATACTTTGAAGAAGGAGCCCCTAAAGGAACAACTATAATTTTGAAGAAAATGCCATTATATGATTATGGATGGTCGTATCCATATGTTAATCCATACCATATGAGAGTAATGAAAATGTACTATGGAATAGACCAAGAAACAACAGTTAAATTCATACCTTAATGTAATAAGCTGTCTATATTATTTGTTTATGTTAACATCCAATTACTCGTTAAGGTTAAAATAATATATAGGTAAAATAAAAAACTATACATATTATCTTAATAAATGATAAAGTTGAATTAGAGAAAAAGGATAGAAAGAGAGGATTTACTATGGAAAAAATCATTATTTATACTGATGGGGCTTGTGCAGGTAATCAGAATGAAGAGAATAAGGGAGGATATGGAGCAGTATTAACATATAAAGGACACACAAAAGAGATTTATGGTGGAGAAATAAATACCACTAATAATCGAATGGAGCTTAAAGGTTGTATCGAAGGATTAAAGGCCTTAAAAAAGAAAAATATTCCAGTAGAAATATATACAGACTCGGCTTATTTATGTAACTGTATGAATCAGAAATGGTATGTTAAATGGAGGCAAAATGGATGGAAAAATGCTAGTAAAAAGCCAGTTGAAAATAAGGATTTGTGGGAAGAATTACTGGATATAGTCGAAGAAATTAATGATATTAAGTTTATAAAGGTAAAGGGACATTCAGGTGTAGAGTTAAATGAACTAGCAGATCAACTTGCTAATAAGGGTATGGAAAATCTATAATAAGGATTCAATAGTCTTTATGTACATGTTAACCTTTTTATACAACAATACATATACTATAATAGCTATACTAATAATTATGAAAGGTGTGAAAACATGTACGGCTATTATGGATACTATGATGACTACAATATTCAGCAAACGAAATCCTACGCACGAATTTTACATGCTTCTCCTAATGCTCCAGGGGTTGACGTCTATGTAAACGACAAGATACTCGCTACTAATTTGACATATAAAAACTTTACAGAATATTATCCCTTAGACCCAGGTCTTTATAATATTAAAGTTTATCCAACTGGACAGAGGGAGAATCCTGTAATTAATTCAGATATTCGCGTTCCACCAAGGGGAATATATACAATTGCTGCTATTAATAAACTTGAGAACATTGCTTTATACCCCATACTTGATACTCCACAGCAAATACCAAGTGGTAGAGTATATGCTCGTTTTGTACATTTATCACCCGGAGCACCAAATGTTGATGTAAAGACTGGTGATGATAATATGTTATTTTCAAACGTAGCATACAAAGGAGTAACAGAATATAAGCTTATAAATCCTGGAACATATACTTTTAATGTATTTGCAGCAGGTACAGATGATAGAGTATTGTATGTTCCCAATATCACTTTGAAACCGAATAGATTCTACACTATTTACGCAGTGGGCCTTGTTGAAGGGAATCCACCATTGCAAGTACTCATTCCACTTGATGGGAATTCCTATTTAAATGTTTAGTTAGTAACTACTTGAGCCTTTTAAAGGCTCATTTTTTTAATTAAGATTATATATAAATACAGGTGCATCGATTCTATGATAATATAGATAATAATAGTGTTAAAATAATTATAAAGTGATTTAATTTAAAATATTAAGGTCTAATACTGTATAAAGCCTTTAAATTGGATAATTTATAAATAAGCATAAAAATAATATAGAATAAGTAGGGCTAATATACATAGGAATTTACTAGACTTTATAGAATAGATATATAATAGAGAGTTATTTCATATTAGATGGTAGATGAATTTGAAATAAGAAAAATAGACATATTAATAATCTGGATGGTGATATTTGTATGATTATAATTAAAACTAAAAAAGAAATCGAAAAGATGCATAAGTCAGGAAAACTTTTAGCAAGTTGTCATAAAGAAATATCAAAGATAATTAAACCAGGGATTACTACTTGGGAAATAGATCAATTTGTTGAAAAGTTTTTAAATGAGAATCAAGCAAAGGCAGCACAAAAAGGATATAATGGATATAAATATGCCACATGTGCCTCTGTAAACGATGAAATTTGTCATGGTTTTCCTAGAAAAGAACCATTAAAAGATGGTGATATTGTTACTATAGATATGGTTGTGAATATCGATGGATGGTTAGCAGACTCAGCTTGGTCATATGGTGTAGGCGAAATATCTGATGAAGCTAAGAAACTAATGGAAATTACTAAAGAATCCTTATATAGAGCAATTCATAAAGCAGTCATCGGAAATAGGATAGGGGATATTAGTCACGAGATACAAAGTTTCGCAGAAAGTCAAGGGTATTCAATTGTAAGGGAATTCATTGGACATGGAATTGGTCAAAATATTCATGAAGATCCTCAGGTGCTACATTTTGGGCCTCCAGGTAGAGGTCCTAGGTTGAAGGAAGGGATGGTCTTTACAATAGAGCCAATGATTAATACTGGGTCTAGAAGATGTTTCTTAGAAGATAATGGTTGGACTGCCAGAACATTCGATGGTAGCCTTTCAGCTCAATATGAACATACTATAGCAATTACAAAGGATGGACCGTTGATTTTAACAGAACAATAGTATTGTATCATCGTGAGTTCAGTATTCATCCACTTACTATTTAATTTAAAGGAAAAGTAACTGATAAGCCATTTTTATATGGAATTTAATTTTGCAAGAATATTTTTTATTATAAATATAAAATTGTTAAAATTAAAGAAAGATAAAAGCCCTTGCTAGAAGCAAGGGCTTAACTTTTTATATTTAGTATTTACATAAATACTTATTTATTTCCCAATCATGAACCTTAGTATCAAAATCTATCCATTCTTTTCTTTTTTCTCTTAAGAATATATTAAATGTATGCTCTCCCAGTGTTTCTTTAACTAAGGAACTCTTTTCCATATAATCTAGAGCCTCTTGAAGATTACGTGGGTATTGTTCTACTTCAAATTCTTCTCTTTCTTCTTTAGTCATATCATATATATTTTTATCGACTCTTTTTGGTGGTTCAATTTTATTTTTAATTCCATCTAATCCTGCTTTAAGCATTACTGCATATACCAAATATGGATTGGCTGTTGGGTCTGGAGTTCTTAACTCAACTCTAGTTCCTGCTCCTCTAGTATCTGGGATTCTAATAAAAGCAGATCTATTTGAAGCTGACCAAGCAATATTTGTTGGCGCCTCGTAATAAGGAACTAATCTTTTATATGAATTTATAGTTGGATTACATATAGCTGCTATAGACTTTGCATGTTTTATTAATCCACCTATATAATATTCTGCTGTTTTACTTAATTCAGAATCAGTTTTTGAATCGTAAAAAACATTCTTACCATTTCTAACTAAAGATTGATTACAATGCATTGCATTACCACTTTCTTTTGAAAAAGGTTTAGGTATAAAAGATGCATAAAGACCGTGATTATGAGCAATATTCTTAACAATCAATTTAAAGGTCATCCATTTATCAGCAATATCTAGAGCTTCGTTATATCTGAAGTCTACCTCATGCTGTCCAGGAGCTACTTCGTGATGAGATGCTTCAATAGAAAAACCTAATTGTTTCATTTTTAATATTATATCTCTACGTGTTTTTTCACCTTGATCAAATGGCGATAAATCAAAATATCCTGCATTGTCATGTATATCATTCACAATTGGATTGCCGGAATCATCTATATTGAAGAGGAAAAATTCTCCCTCAGGACCTACATTTAAATCATATCCTAATTCTTTAGCCTCTGCTAAAGCACTTTTTAAAATTTGACGTGGACATCCTTCAAAAGGCTTTTTATCAGTTCCATAAACATCACAATAAATATGGGCAACTTTTTCAGCACCGGGTCTTAAAGTTACAGGTTGAAAAGTGTCTAAATCAGGTACTAAATACATATCTGATTCTTCTATGCGACCATATCCATCTACGGAAGATCCATCAAACATTAATTCTCCATCTAATGCTTTTTCTAATTCGTCTGTTGTTATGGAAACATTTTTTGAAAATCCAAAAATATCTGTAAATAACAATCTGATAAATTTAATATTTTGTTCCTTTACCTCGGTAATAATTTTCTTTTTAAGCGCAGCTCTTCTTTTACTAAACAAGTCTGATTCTACAGTAACCATAATAGTTTAAATACTCCCTCCATTTTTTAAAAATACTTTTTCTAAAATACATTTGACATTGATAAAGTTCGTGCTATTAAAAATTAAAAAATAAATCACCTCCGAAAAAACATCCAACTTAATTCTATAAGAAATAGGTTTATATATCAAAAAACCTATAACAAGCTATAGCCACCTAGAGTAGTCAAAGGTGTTCTAAGGATAAATCAAGTTGTAAATTCATACAATAATTCAAGTATTATAGATTTAAGATACATACTCAGCAAAAAATTAGAAAAATAAGGAAGAACACATCTGAAATTAGGTACTATTGATATTTCATCGGGTTTAATTTAAAATAGTATTATATTGATTTGAAAAGAGGGAAACAATTGTTTGGATATATAACACCTTATAAAGGAGAACTAAAGGTAAAGGAGTATGAGATTTTTAAAGGGTATTACTGTGGACTATGCAAGTCTTTAGGCAAAGAATTTAATCAACTAACTAGGTTTGGATTAAATTATGATCTTAATTTTCTGGGTCTTTTACTATCATCTCTTGATGAGAAGAGGGATCAAATGAAAATGGAAGGATGCTTTGTAAATCCCTTAAAAAAGAAAAAAGTGATTCAAACTAATGATTATTTAATCTATACATCGCATATAAGTATTATATTGATATACTTTAAGCTTATAGATGATTGGAAGGATGATAAATCATTTAAATCATTACTAGCCACTATTCCTTATTTATTACCATTGAAGAAGTCAAAAAGGAAATATAATCATAAATATCAAACAATAAAAAATTGTTTAGAAAGACTTAGTGAGTTAGAAAAAAGAAAATGTGATGTAATTGATGAGAGTGCAGATGCATTTGGAAAGCTTATGGAAGAAATAGCAGCATCTGATTTAATTGAGGATGAAGAAACCATAAGGATATTAAAATGGTTAGGATATAATTTAGGAAGATGGATATATATTTTAGATGCATATAATGATATTGAAGAAGATGTTAAAGCAGATGGTTATAACCCTATTTTATTGCAGTATAAATACGATAAGAATAGTAATATTAAAGTCTTTAAAGATAGGATTAAGAGTGAAATTGAATTTTCGTTAACTCTTACTCTTGATAATATTGCTAAAAGCTTTGAACTTTTAGATATAAAACATCATAGAAACATATTGGAAAACATTATCTATATGGGAGCAAGATATAAAATGGAGCAAATATTTAGGACTAGGGAGGCAGAACATTGTGAAAAATCCATATGAGGTTCTAGGACTTGAAAAAGGAGCTAGTAAAGAGGAAATCAAAATAGCATATAAGAAACTTGTTAGAAAGTATCACCCAGACCAATATGCTAATAATCCATTATCTGATTTAGCAGAAGAAAAATTAAAAGAAATAAATGAAGCCTATGATATTTTGATGAAAAATAACAATAGTGGATATCGTGAAAACAATAATGATTACTCACATAATAACAATAATCAAAGTAGTTTTATGGAAATAAGAAATTTAATAAACAGAGGGAGCTTAGGGCAAGCAGAAAAGCTCTTAGAGCAAATATCAAATAGAAATGCAGAGTGGCATTTTTTAAAGGGTGTAATTTTACTTAGAAAAGGTTGGCATGACCAAGCCATTAATTATATCAAAAGGGCTGTAAATATGGATCCAAGCAATGCTGAATATAGAGCCCTTCTAAATAATCTTTCATTTAGAAGTAATACATATAGAGAATATGGACATAGTAGGGGTTATAGAAGAGACCCTGCTGCTTGTGAAATTTGTCAATGTTTAATTTGCAGTGACTGTTGTTGTGAATGTATGGGTGGAGACCTTATTGAGTGTTGTTAAGGTGTAAAAATGAAATGGGAATGATGTGCAAATGAACAATACTAATGGAACAAATAAGAGTTCAAGTGTTGCTAAAAGGGTTGCATACGGCGGGATAGTCAATTTATTAATACTAGTATCAGTATATTTTGCATCCATATTGCCGACTAATAAACTATTTTTCTTTGGATTGAGTTCAATTTTCTTAGCTTTTATTGTAATTGAGTTTGGTGTAAAGTTTGCAATATTAAATTATTTATCATCAGTATTTTTGCTATTAATTATGATACATAATAAACTTACGCTTATACCTTATATACTCTTCTTTGGATATTATGCAATAGTTAAGTATTATGTTGAAAGAATTAATAATCTAGTGCTTGAATGGTTTATTAAACTGAGTATCTTTAATATAGTAATGTACTTAATTTACTTTATTGCTGATAAATTATTATTGAGTGAATTGAAAATAAAGATTCCAATATGGATAATCATTCTTATAGCTGAAGGCATATTTATTATTTATGACTATGCCTTTAGTATTGGAATAGCTTACTATAATAATAAAATAAGAAATAGAATCATATAAAAATATAAACTTGTTATTTAAACTATATTGTGCTATACTGAATCAGTAAAATTTAATAGGACAGTTCGAAACCATCCTGTCTTTAAACAAAACTAGGGCCAACTACCGATGGTAGGTAGTTTTTGTATTGGGCTCTTATGCCCTTTTTTTATTGCTTAAATTTAGAAAGGAAATGAAATATGAAAAAAATAGGAATTACAACAACTGTACCTTCAGAAGTGCTCATAGCAGCTGGATATAGCGTTGTAGATTTAAATAATACATTTATTACTTCAGAGAATTACGAAGAATGTATAGACATTGCAGAAAAAGCAGGATTTCCTAAAAATCTTTGTGGATGGATTAAAGGAATATATGGTGCATGCATACTAAATGATATTGATGAAGTAGTTGGAGTTATTGGAGGCGATTGTTCCAATACCAAAGGATTGATAGATGTTTTAGAAATGAAGGGTATTAAGGTTTATCCTTTTGCCTATCCTCATGAACGAGATATTGGTAAGGTAAAAGAATCTATTGATCAATTTATGAGAATTTTTAATGTTACAAATAAAGAGGTTGAACATACAAGAAAAAGATTAAATAGGATAAGATTAATTACCACAGAAATAGATGAGCTTACTTATAAAAAAAATATTGTGAATGGTTTTGAAAACCATCTATTACAGGTAAGTTTAAGTGATTTTGATGGAAATGTAGATGAGTTTGAAGATATGTTAAATAAGAAACTTTTAGATATAAAGAAAAGAAAACCAATAAATAAAAAGTTACGATTGGGGTATATTGGAGTTCCGCCAATGACTGGAGATATATATAGTTTTGTTGAAGAATTTAATGCCACCTTTGTCTATAATGAAGTACAAAGAGAGTTTGCATTTCCAAGGTTTCAAGCTTCACAGAATATTTATGAACAATATTATAATTACACTTATCCATTTGATTTGAACTTTAGACTAGATGTAATTAAGAAGGAAATTCAAGAGAGAGAAATAGATGCTATTATACACTATACACAAGCCTTTTGCCATAGGGCTATTGAAGATATAGTATTTAAAGAAAAAATTGATATACCCATTTTGAATATTGAAGGAGATAAATCAACACATTTAGATGCTAGAACTAAACTGAGAATAGAGGCATTTTTAGACATGCTATTGGATTCAAAGGAGATGAAATAGTGAGAGTTTTAGGAATAGATTTAGGTAGTAGAGAAGTAAAAACTGTTCTAATGGAGAATGGAAATATTGTTGAGAAATTCAAAATGAGTACAATGACTTTTTATAGGGACTTTTGTAACTATGATGGCAGAATTATTTTAGATATTGAGAAATTGGGGATTAAAAATATCGATTTAGGTGTCTCAACTGGATATGGTAGAAATAATACTGACTTAAAGACTTTTAAGGCTATAAATGAACTCAAGGCCCATGTTTATGGAGGAATATATCAAGCTGATATGAAGGATTTTATTTTGTTAGACGTAGGTGGACAAGATGTAAAAGTTGTTAAAGTTGAAAAGGGATTAATAACAGATCTTGAACTTAATGATAAATGTGCTGCTTCGTGTGGTAGATATCTTGAGAATATGTCAGAAGTTCTAGAAGTGCCTTTAGATGAGCTTTTTAACTATTATAAAGATCCTGTTGAACTCAATTCTACTTGTGCAGTATTCTCAGAATCAGAGTTAATAGGTAAAATTGCAGAAGGAATTACAATTAATAGATTATGTGCTGGTGTTAATTATTCACTTTATAAGAGGTTACATCCATTACTTAATAAATTTAAAGGTGAAAGGCTGGTACTAACTGGAGGAGTTGCTAAAAATAAAGCACTAGTTCAATATTTGAGAAATGATTATGATGAAATAATACATCTAGATGAACCACAATTTAATGGAGCTATTGGATGTTGTTATTATGGATATAAAATTAAAAATAAAGTGGAGGGATAAGGATGGAACAAAATATGAATAAAGAAACTAAAGCTTTTTTTCTGTTAAGCTGTATATTTGTAACTTTACTAGTTGTAAGTAATATCATTGCAGGAAAGATAATAATGGTGGGGGGGTTGATTGCACCAGCAGCAGTACTATGTTATGCTTTAACTTTTGCCATTTCTGATGCTTTATCAGAAATATGGGGAAAGGAGAAAACTCAATTTATTATAAAAATAGGGTTTATTGTAAGTATCATTTCAGCCATTATGATTAAGATAGCAATTTTAATGCCTTCTTCCCCAGACTGGATGAATCAAGGAGAGTTTTCTCTTATTTTGGGAAGTAATTTTAGAATTGTAATAGCTAGTATGCTTGCTTATTTAGTAAGTCAGCACCATGATGTGTGGGCATTTCATTTCTGGAAGGGTAAGACTAATGGTAAGCATCTATGGTTAAGAAACAATCTATCAACTTTGTTTTCTCAAATAATTGATACTGTTATTTTTATATTAGTTGCTTTCTATGGAGTACTTCCAAATAGTGTTATTTTTGACATGATGATAAGTCAATATATAATTAAGCTGATAATAGCAATTGCGGATACTCCCATTGTTTATATAATGGTAGGAGTAATTAGAAGAATGTTAAAACTTAATTCAGATAGTACACCTGTTAATGCAAAAGTAGTAAAAGAAATTTAGGAACTGTCACATAATGATTTTTATCATTATGTGACAGTTTTTTGTTTCTTCTCAATAGTAGAGATAGTATTATCTAATTAACTTAAGTTAATGTATTTTTAAATACTAAACTAGCTATCTTTCCTTATTTTAACTCTATTTCTAACCTTTCTAACTCCTTCTACATCCATTGCCACTTCTCTAGCAAATTCTACTTCACTTCTATTATTGGCAAATCCTATAAGATGTACAATTCCATTGTTGACATCACAAGCAATATCATTATTACCTATTCTTTGATGAATGGTATTATTTATTGTGACATCGTCATATTCACCTACAGTTGTTATATTAATATTATTGACTACATCCTTTACTCCTCTAACCTTTGAAGCTATTGCCATAGCTAGGTGGGCGTCCTTTAGGGTTCTAGTATGACCAACTAAACTAGCTACCCCATCATTGACTTTAACTCCAACTCTACCGACGCTATTTTTAGACTCAGATGTGAAGAGATTGTCTCTTATTTCTTTTTCCATATGTCTATCATTGATTTGTCCATCCATGCAGACAGTAAGGCCATTTTCAACTCTTCTAACTCCATCAACTCCCCTTGTAACTTCTTCAGCAAATTTTTTCTCAGCTAAAACATCTACCATGCCCGATAATTGAATACTACCATCTCTACACGCTACATTAATATCCATAGCTGAACCTTGCATTTCCTCCTCTAATTGATCTTTAACATGGTCAACTATAAGCTCATCTTGAGTCAAATGGGTAGTTTTATTTTTAATGTCCATAATGCTCTCCTTTCAAAGAAACTAATTTATATTTTGTAATTATCTTTGCCATAATGGATTAAAATATTAGAAAAACAAAATATTTGAAAAAATTTAATGAAAGTGATTTTAATACTTAAATTATTTATGGGTTTTTATTATAAAATTACCACACTTATAATATTTTCCCCAATGAATATTATGGTGTTTAATTTTAAATAATATTATTAGTTAAAAGAAATAAGAGGTGATATATTTATGATAACAGCAGAAGTAGCAGTTTATCCTTTAAAGACATCCCATGCAACAAATGTGATTAACAACTCAATTAATACTCTAAATGGTACGAATGTTCAATATTCAGTAAATTCTATGAGTACCTTAATAACAGGAACTAAATCAGAAGTATTTAATAGTATTGAGGCAATGTTTAATGAAGCAGAATCTGGTGGAGAAGTAAGCATGGTTGTTACATTTTCAAATGCTTGTGACTAGGATTTAAAGGCTCCTTTAAAGGAGTCTTTTTTTAATTTACAATATATTAAGAAAACTTAAAAAAAATCCATATTATACTTATTGCTTGAACAATCTCAGATTTGTATAATGGAGAGGGATTAAAAATAACTCGAAAGAGGTGACAGCATTGCAAAATATCATGCCTAGTAAAAAAAGAAAGGGTAATGCCAATACTGATACCATTATTTTCATAGTAATTGTCTCATTGTTCTTTGGATATTTGGGATATAAAATGGGAATTGATAAAATGTTTTCCACAATTATGGCTACTGCATATAGACTTTTAGTCGATACTGTGTTCTATATAATGGCTATTGCTGTTTTGGCAGGGGCATTTGGAAAACTAGCTATGGAGTTTGGACTAGTTCGATTATTGAACAAAATATTTTCTCCTTTAATGAGACCACTATTTAATATGCCGGGAGTAGCTTTTCTTGGAATTATAACTACTTATTTATCTGATAATCCAGCAATTATTTCTTTAGCTAAGGATGAAGATTATATCAGTTATTTTAAAAAGCATGAAGTTCCCTGTCTATGTAATTTAGGAACGGCCTTTGGGATGGGATTAATTGTTACTTTTTTTATGATTAAGTATGGTTATCTTAAGGAAGCAGTTATAGGAAATATTGGTGCAGTGATAGGAAGTATAATTAGTGTAAGATTGATGGCCAAAAGTGCTAAGAAGGAATTAGGCAATAAAATGATCAAGGATCCATCAATCATTAGAGAAAACATAGAAACATCAAATGATGAATTGGCGGCATCTAATTTCGTTGAAAGAAGAGAGGAAATCGCTTCTAATCTAATAGAGCAGACAGAGGGTACCTTCTTTGAAAGATTTTTAGGATCATTTCTAGAGGGTGGAAAACTTGGAGTAGACATTGGGTTAAGTATTATACCAGGAGTATTAGTTATTTGTACTATTGTTATGATATTAACATTTGGTCCATCAGATCCAACAGTTGGTTATCAAGGACTTGCTTATGAAGGCGTAGAATTACTACCTAAGATAGGAGATTTCTTTTCTTTTCTGTTAAAACCATTATTAGGATTTGAGAATCCTGAATCTATAGCATTTCCAATAACTGCATTGGGAGCAGTTGGTGCAGCTTTAAGTTTAATTCCAAAATTTTTGGATACTGGTATAATAGGAGGAAATGAAATAGCAGTATTCACAGCAATGGGGATGTGTTGGAGTGGATTTTTAAGCACTCATGTTGCAATGCTCGATTCTCTAGGACATAGAAAGTTGATATCTAAAGGAATTAGAAGTCATGTAGTTGGAGGTTTAGCAGCAGGAATTTCTGCTCATTTTATTTTATTGCTTATAAATTATATACAGTCGGTTTTATAATTGAAATACAGTTAAGTGAAGGAAATTTATATACAATTTACTAAAATATTAAATCGGTCTTAAGACCGATTTTTTCTTTTTTCTTTAAAAAATAGAAAAAAGATGATAAAATTGTAGAAAAGACTATTTTTATTCTGTTAATTTGATGAAAATTGATATATCATATTAAGCTAGGGGAGATGTTAATTAGTGGGCAAAGGGACAATGAAGTTTTATTATATTATTTTAGGATTAGGAATTGGATTAGTTCTAGGCGGAACTTTTTTTATTTTAAATCCCAAGATAGAATATAAATATATGGAGTATACTGATGATGAAATACTAGAAAAAGCTGCTGCAATAAAGCTTGAAGATGCTAAAAACAAAGAGACTAATGAAAATGATTCGGATTTCGATATCGACGAAGAAGCTGATGAAGGAAAAGACACAAAAAATGAAGGACAGTCGGATGATCTAGGCACTGAAGGGGAAGATCAAACAAATGAAAATAATACTGAGGGATTAAAACAAGATGATGTTGAAGATAATGAAGATGAAATAGTAGATAATTCTAATGATGAAAGTCAGCAAGAAGAAGATGACGATCAAAAAGATGAAGACAATACTGTCAGGGTCGAAGATGAAGAAGAGCTTATTACAATTAGAATTTATTGGGGAGACTCAAGTGAAGAGATAGTGCATAAGCTTTATGATAAAGGTGTTATTGATGATAAAAAAGGACTTAACGATTATATTTTAGAGAATAGAGCTGAGAAAAAACTTAAGCCTGGAACCTATGAATTTGGAAAAGGGACTAGCTTTGAAGAGATATTACATGAATTACTGCAATAATAAATTTGGGTCAGTGGTTTTAGAACATTGATATCTAAATATTAATGTTATAACCTTCCAAATATTTGGTAATAATTTCTAACGGGAGGTAAGGTTATATGGCGACAGAACCTATAAAGCTTTGGGAATTATATGATGGGTTAAAAAACAAATTTTTATATAACAATGATATAAATTCTATTTATATTCTTTTAGCCTTATACGATTTAGAGGAAAATATTAGTAATATTTACCCTCAATATATATGTCGTAAAAGTATTAAGAGAAGAATTAAATATATATTAAGTAATAAAGAAAATAAAGAAGATTTTGCTCAAAATATTAGTTGTCTCATACATGAGGATATTAATAGGATAGAGCTTTGTTTTTACCTTGAGGGGTACAAATCTGGATATAATGATAGTAGATGGGTCAATATATTAGAAAAGAAAGCTATTGAGATTTTAGGAATAGAAGGAATTTACAAAAATAATGCTTTATTTCACTTTATAAGTGGAAATTCTGAAATTAAAGAATTAAGAAAAAAATTAAGAGATGAGATTGAAAATAAGGAGAGAAAAAACAGATATATAGAAACTCTTGTATATACGTTTGCTAATAAGATTATAAAGAAGAAGCTAGAGAATATAGATGAATATATAGATAAACAATTGAAAATGGACATATACTCAGAAAGTTTTAACATAAACGAGGTTAGTTATAAAATGGAAGAAGAAGAGTTAGATAAGGTATATCATTCAATAGTGAAACTCTTAATTAAGAATCTAAAGAATATATACAAAGAATCATGCTGGATGGCAATAAATGATAGAGTAATCAAGAGATACGTATAAAAAAGACTTGTTTTGGAAATAATATCCTTTTAGATACCTTAGGAGGGGATATTATGAAGAAAAAGTATATATTTACCATAAGTATACTCTGTGTCATTTTGACTATTATTGGCTTTGCCTATGGTTATAATCTTGCAGGTAAAAGGCTGAATAAAGATGCAAAACCGAATACTCCTAATGAAGAATTACAGGGAATGTTAGATAAAGGTGATATTTTGTCTGATGACTTACCTTTAATAAAGAGGGATGAAAATTATATTTCACCAAACACTACAATAGAATATGTAATTTACTATTTGAAATGCGGAGATAAAGTTACTAAAATAGGTAGACCTAGCAATGATATAGTAAACATGAATAAAGAAGGTTTTGTTGCATTAATTAATCGAAGTCATTCTAATTGGAGAGTTGTTTCATTTTCGACTGAGAAGGTAGTAATCGAAATTGATAAAGATCAATTGTGTCCGAATCATTTTGTTATTGGAGTAGAAGATGGGAAAATAGCAATATATAAAATTAATGAGGATGGAGATAAGGTTTTGGAAAAGGTCTTAGAAAATGCACCTATATCCATGTTAAAAGCTACAGACCAGCAAAAACTTAAAGAAGGAATTATTGTTAATAGTGAGGAAGAAATATCAGATATCCTTGAAAATTTTATAAGCTAGGAGCTTAGAATAGCTCCTGGCTTATATTTTTATGATTTTCAAGCTATTCTTTAAAAAAATATTAAAAAAAGATATAATATAGAGGAATTCCTACTGAAATATCGAATATATGTTTGTACACACTAAAATACATGAACTATTTAAAGGAGCGTATGTGATGATTATTGTAGGATTAGACCCAGGTATTGCTATATTAGGATATGGTGTTATAGAATATAAGGGAAATAACTTTAAAGTTTTAGATTATGGAGCAATTATAACTGAAGCAAAAGAAACCTTTCCTAATAGATTAAAAATACTATATAATGATTTAGGAGAATTACTTGATAGATATAAGCCTGATGCTGTGGCAATAGAGGAATTGTTTTTTAATAAAAACGTTAAGACAGCCATAAATGTCGGGCAGGCTAGAGGAGTTCAAGTATTGGCTGCCGTTAATAGAGGAATTGATGTTTTTGAATATACCCCATTACAGGTAAAACAAGGAGTTGTGGGTTATGGCAGAGCTGAAAAAAAACAGGTACAGGAGATGGTTAAACTTTTACTAAATTTAAAATCTGTACCGAAACCCGATGATGTTGCAGATGCCTTGGCTGTATCTATATGTCACGCTCACTCTGGTAATTTTAGAAATGAGTTTAGAATTAAATAATGGAGGGAAATTAATGTTTCAATATATAAAAGGCAAAATAGAGGAAATAGGAGATAATTACGTTGTGGTTGAAAACAATAATATAGGCTATTTAATTCATACATCTAAGAATTCAATAAGTAATCTTAATAAGGATGTTAACAATTGTAAGGTTTATACTTATCTTAATGTAAGGGAAGATGAAATGAGTCTATATGGTTTTGCAACAAAGGAAGAACTAGACATGTTCAATCTATTATTAAAAGTTTCTAAGATTGGTCCAAAGGTTGCGTTGGGAGTTCTTTCTACAATGACTCCATCAAATATTAAGATTGCCATATTTAATAATGATGTAACAACTCTAACTAAGGCTCCAGGTATTGGAAAGAAAACTGCAAATAGAGTCATACTGGAACTAAAAGATAAAATTGATGATAAAGTAGATTTAGAAAATGTTGTTTTTGGCAATGATATTGAAAGTGATTTTGATGAAGTTTCCGCTGCATTAGTTTCACTCGGCTATAACAGAAATGAAATATCAAGGGTGCTTTCCAAGATTGATAAAACTGCACTTGATACAGAAGGTGTTATTAAGAAAGCTTTAAAGGAATTAGCAAAGATGTAAAAAGGAGCGAGCTTTTATGGAAGAAAGGGAAAATAGGATCGTTACAAGACAAGTACAAGAAGAGGATTTTGATATAGAAACAAGCCTGCGACCACGAGATATGGGAGAGTATGTAGGACAAGATAAAGTAAAGGAAAAGCTAAAGATTTTTATAGAAGCTGCAAAAGGAAGAAAGGAATCATTGGACCATGTTTTGTTATATGGGCCACCAGGATTAGGTAAGACAACTTTATCAAATATTATCGCTACTGAAATGGGAGTTAATATTAGAATTACTTCTGGTCCAGCAATAGATAGGCCAGGAGATTTGGCTGCAATTTTAACTAATCTTGGAGAAAATGATGTTTTGTTTATAGATGAGATACATAGATTGAATAGAAGTGTAGAGGAAATTCTCTATCCAGCTATGGAGGATTTTGCCCTTGATATTATAATAGGTAAAGGACCAAGTGCGAGGTCAGTGAGGCTAGACTTATCAAAATTCACTTTAATTGGAGCTACTACTAGAGCTGGTCTTTTAACTTCCCCATTAAGGGATAGATTTGGGGTTATATGTAGATTAGATCTTTATAACAATGAGAATTTAACTGAAATTGTTAAGAGATCTGCAAAAATACTAAAGGTTAAGATTGATGATGCTGGAGCTCTAGAAATAGCTAGGAGATCAAGGGGAACACCTCGTATTGCTAATAGATTACTTAAAAGAGTTAGAGATTATGCTCAAGTACTTGAAGATGGGGAAATAAATTTAGAAGTGGCAAATAAAGCTTTAGAAATGTTAGAAATCGATCCTTTAGGGCTAGATAATGTAGATAGAAAAATGATACTTACCGTAATCAATAAATTTGCTGGTGGTCCCGTTGGACTAGACACTTTAGCTGCTTCAACTGGGGAAGAGAGAAATACAATTGAGGATGTATATGAGCCATACTTACTACAGCTAGGATTTATTAATAGGACACCAAGGGGAAGAGTTGTAACAAAAGCTTGTTATGAGTATTTTGGTATGGATCCTATTAATGAGTAGAGGTGGAGTATGGAGAATATAGGTAAATTAATTTTGACTATAGGCTTTATCTTAGTAGTTATTGGGGTTGTAATGATTATTGGTCAAAGGTTTGGTCTAGGTAAATTACCAGGAGATATCATAATTAAGAAGGGTAATATCACTGTATTTTTTCCTGTAGTAACTATGATAGTAATAAGTATTGTTTTAACAATAATAGTTAATGTTATTAAGAAATTACTATAGATATAATGATTAAGATGATACTTGGTATAAGCAAAGGGGTAAAAAAAGGAGGACAAAAAATGGACAAGAAGTCAATAATAGCTCTTATATGTTGTGCAGTATTAGTTTTTTCAGGGTTAACAAGCATATCATATGGAGATACAGAAGACGATCAAAGCATTAGATACATCAAAGTAGGTCTCAATTACCCTATTACTTCTGATAAGCAAATAAATCTATATAATAATAAAGGTTTTAGTGTTAAAACATTTAAAGAAGATTTTCAAGAATTATTTAGTTTCGTAGATACTATGACTACAGTAAGACTAGATTATCATTTTCAGAATATTGATAAGCAAACAGGTCCATTCCACATTGAGTATAAAGAGACCTTTGATTCATATGAAAAGGCAGTAGCAAAGCTAAATCAACTAAAATTTGACAATATAGACATATTCCCTGTTTATGAAAATGGAGTATTTAAGATTTGGATAGGTCAGTACTCCAATGAAGTAGATGCTTCAGAAGATATAAGTAGAATTTATAATAAATTACAAATTCAGCTAAATGTAGTAAAGGATAATAAACAGAGAGTTGTTTTAGAAAATTCTAAAGGCAATATTGTAATTATTTTTGATGCAAAGGAGCAAATCTATATTGGACCATATGGCAAAGAGCTTGAAGAAAGTATTATAGGGGTAGGAGATAGAAGTTATAGAGGATTTATTACATTTAACAGAATTGAGGATGAGTTGAAAGTTATAAATTATATTAACCTTGAAAAATATCTATATGGTGTTGTACCTAGAGAAATGTCTGGTGATTGGCCAATTGAAGCTTTAAAGGCTCAAGCTGTTGCAGCTAGGAACTATGCTTTGATAAGCATGGGTAAGCATTTAGACGAAGGATACGACATATGTGATACTACCCATTGTCAGGTATATGCAGGATATAGTTGGGAAAAAATAAGAAGTAATCAGGCTGTAGATGAGACTTTGGAAAAAGTCATAAAGTATGACGGAAAACTAATTAGTACATATTATCACTCGTCAAGTGGTGGCAAGACTGAAGATAGTGAGAATGTGTGGAGCAATCCTGTACCTTACTTAAAGGGAGTGGATGATAAATTCTCTTTAGGAGCTCCTAATGATAATTGGAAATTAGTTCTCTCAAGAGAAGAAATAATGGAAAAGCTAAATAGTATAGACGTGAACGTTGGAGAAATTTTAGCTATTGACGTATTAGAGTATTCCAATAATGATAGGGTTCTTAAACTTGCAATAAAGGGAACAGAAGGAGTACATATTTTAGAGAAGGACGGAGCAAGGGGAGTATTGGGATATAATTCATTAAAAAGCACTATGTTTAGTACTAAATCAAATGGAGAAGCTTACGTATTAGGGGCATCAGGATCAAAGCCAACAAAAATGTCCCTTGGAGAAGCGTCAATAATAACTGCAGAAGGAACTCAAATTGCTAATAGAGATTTGATTTCTAGAGATAATCCAATGTTATATGTGACTAATGGCAAGAATAAAGAGACTATACCTGCAATTCCTACTCAATATATATTTGAAGGACATGGATGGGGACATGGACTAGGTATGAGTCAATGGGGAGCAAAAAAAATGGCTGAAGAAGGATATAATTATGAAGAAATATTAGAATATTATTATACAGATGCAAAAGTTGAGTAAAGGATGATGCAAATGAAGAAAAAAGATTTTTATTATGATTTACCTGAGGAGCTAATAGCACAGCATCCCTCAGAGAAAAGATCAGAATCAAGACTAATGGTTTTAGACAAAGAAACGGGAGAAATAGAACATAAGGTTTTTAAGGATATTATTGATTATTTTCATGAAGGTGATTGCTTAGTATTAAATAATACAAGAGTAATTCCTGCTAGACTATTTGGTGAAAAAGCTAAAACTGGTGGAAAAATTGAATTTCTATTGTTGAAAAGAATAGATAAATGCAAATGGGAAACTTTAGTTAAACCTGGGAAAAAGGCAAAAATAGGGCAGAAGGTCATTTTTGGTGATGGAAAGCTAAAGGGTGAAATAGTTGATAATACTGAAAGTGGTGGTAGAATAATAAAATTTGATTATGAAGGAATATTTGAAGAAATATTAGACGAATTAGGTGAAATGCCGTTACCTCCATATATTACTGAAAAGTTAGAAGACAAGGAAAGATATCAAACTGTTTATTCTAAAAAAGAAGGATCAGCAGCAGCTCCAACAGCTGGATTACATTTTACCCATGAATTATTAGAAAGAATAAAATCTAAGGGTGTAAAGGTTGAATATATAACTTTACATGTTGGATTAGGAACATTTCGGCCAGTAAAAGAAGAAAATATTGAAGACCATCCTATGCACTCTGAATACTTTGAAGTGACTGAGGAAACTGCTAACACAATAAATGAAGTGAAAGAGAAGGGTGGGAAAGTTTTTGCTGTAGGAACTACGACTACGAGAACTTTAGAATCTATTGGTACAGATGAAGGAAAGGTTGTACCACAGTCAGGATGGACAGATATATTTATATATCCTGGATATAAATTTAAGATAATTGATAAACAAATTACAAATTTTCATCTACCTGAGTCGACTTTAATTATGCTAGTTAGTGCTCTTGCTGATAGAGAAAATGTATTGAAAGCTTATGACATAGCCGTCCAAGAAAGATATAGATTTTTTAGTCTAGGCGATGCAATGTTAATTAAATAGGAGGAAGAACTATGGCAATAAAATATGAACTAATAAAAGAAGCAAGTGATTGCAATGCAAGATTAGGAAAAATAACTACTCCCCATGGTGAAATTGAGACACCTATCTTTATGCCTGTAGGAACAAAAGCTACTGTTAAGGCTATGACGCCGGAGGAGTTAAAAGATATAAATTCACAAATAATATTAGCTAATACATATCATTTATACATGAGACCTGGTCATGACTTGGTTGAGGAAGCTGGAGGATTACATAAGTTTATGAATTGGGATCGTCCAATTCTAACAGATAGTGGGGGCTTCCAAGTATTTAGTCTTGGAGATTTACGTGAGATTAAAGAAGAGGGAGTAGAATTTAGGTCACATATAGATGGATCTAAGCATTTTATATCACCTGAGAAATCTATTGAAATACAGAACTCTCTAGGAGCAGATATTATTATGGCCTTTGATGAATGCGCTCCTTATCCTAGTGATAGAGAATATGTTAAGAATTCTCTAGAACGTACTACTAGGTGGGCAAAGAGATGTATTGATGCCCATAAAAATCCTGATAAGCAAGCTTTATTTGGAATTGTTCAAGGAGGCATGTATAAGGATTTAAGGGAACAAAGTGCTAGAGAGTTATTAGAATTAGATTTTCCAGGATATGCAGTAGGTGGACTAAGTGTAGGTGAACCTCCAGAGCTAATGAATGAAGTATTAGAGTATACAACTCCATTACTACCAAAGAATAAACCTAGATATTTAATGGGAGTAGGAAGTCCAGATTATTTATTTGAAGCTGTGATTAGGGGTATTGACATGGCTGATTGTGTTTTGCCTACTCGTATAGCGAGGAATGGAACTGCTCTTACTAGTCAAGGAAGATTAGTTGTAAGGAATGCAAAATATAAAAGAGATTTTAGTAAGCTTGATCCTGAGTGTGATTGCTATACATGTAAGAACTACTCAAGGGCATATATAAGACATTTAATTAATGTTAATGAAATATTGGGGGCAAGACTAACTACTATCCATAATTTGCACTTTTTAGTAAAGCTCATGGAAAATATTCGAGTAGCTATCAAAGAAGATAGACTTATGGAATATAGAGATGAATTTTATAGAAAATACGGATATATTGAGTAGATTTTTAAAATAAAAAAAGGATTTTAGAGAAAAGTATTGAATATAAGAGAAGAGAGAAAGGAGGGGTGTAGGATGCAATACACTAGTTTAATTTTTCCAATACTTTTATTAGCAGTGTTCTATTTTTTAGTTATTAGACCGCAACAAAAAAAGAATAAGCAAATAAATGAAATGAGAAATAGCCTTAAGGTTGGTGATGAAATCACAACAATTGGAGGAATCTATGGAAAGGTTCTAAAAATTAAGGAAGACGTAGTTACAGTCGAGGTTGGTGCTGATAAGTTCAAAATGAATATCACTAAATGGGCAATTGGAACTGTTGTAAATAATGACGACAAATAATGTATATTTTATGAAAGAGATTTTCTAATTTAGAAAATCTCTTTTTAAATGTTCTTTTTTATTTTTTAGGAATATTTAGCTGAGATTTGAATAAGTATTCAATAAGGAAAATTGGGGGTGAAGCTATGAGTTATAATTCAGGAAAAAACCAAAGTAGTTATCCAATAACCTTATTGAAGGCTGTAGGATTTAGCGTTATTACGTCTATAATTTTTGTTATAATACTAGCAGTAATATTAACTTTTACAAGCTTATCTGAAGGAATTATTCCAGTAATAAATTCTATAATAATGATAGTAAGTATAGCCTTTGGAGCTATTTACGTGTCATTAAAGTCTGACCGTATGGGCTGGCTAAACGGCGCTGGAGTAGGATTAATTTATATCTTAATTATAATGATTTTAGGAGCAATATTTGTAGACTCGTTTGATATAGACATTTATTTGCTATTTAGAATCATTGTTGCCTTAATTACTGGTTCAATAGCAGGAATGATAGGAATTAATCTTAGATAATTCTTTATTTCATAATAGCTTTGTGTTATAATCTTAAAGAAGGAATTGGATAAGGAGGAATATCATGAAGCATATTAAAACACTAACTAGAAAGAGTCATAAGAGTACTATTGCAAAAGGCGGATGTGGGGAATGTCAAACTTCTTGCCAATCAGCATGTAAGACTTCATGTACAGTAGGAAATCAAAGCTGTGAAAATAATTAATATGTACATAACTAAGTACAGAAAAGTAGTGGAAGAGTCCACTGCTTTTTAATTGACTAAGAAAGGAAATAGCTTAGTCAATTAAAAAGAGACAAAATGCGAGCTCGACTCGTTTTTTTATTTTTTCATTGAATAAATTATGATATTGCTATAAAATAGTGTTGTCATCTAAAAAATAGGAGGATTAATATGGGTAGAATACATAGATTTCAACTTAATAATAAAAACATAGTAATGGATATAAATAGTGGCTCTGTACATGTGGTAGACAAGCTAGTCTGGGATATTATAGAGTTATATGAGAATAATAGTACTGAAGAGATAATTAATAAATTAAAAGCAAGTTACCCGGAAGAGGATGTAACAGCTGCTTTAACTGAAGTAAAAGCATTAGTTGAAGAGGGACTCCTATTTAGCGAAGACCTTTATATTGATGATATTAATTATAATAATCAAAACATTGTTAAAGCACTATGTTTACACATCGCTCATGATTGTAATTTGAGATGTAAGTACTGCTTTGCGTCTCAAGGTGATTTTCATGGAGACAGGCTTTTTATGTCATTGGATGTTGGAAAGAAAGCTCTTGATTTTCTAGTAGAGAACTCTGGGAATAGGGTTAATCTTGAGGTTGACTTCTTTGGAGGAGAGCCTTTAATGAACTTCGAAGTTGTAAAAGATTTAGTTAAATATGGTAGAGAATTAGAGAAGAAGCATAATAAGAAATTTAGATTTACCATTACTACAAACGGAGTACTTCTTAATAAAAATAATATGAAGTTCATTAATGAAAATATGGAAAATGTAGTTCTAAGTTTAGATGGTAGAAAAAGTGTAAATGATGATATGAGACCTACTATTAGTGGAGAAGGAAGCTACGATGTAATTGTTCCTAAATTTTTAGAGTTTGTTAAGATGCGAGGAAACAAGTCCTATTATATAAGAGGTACATTTACAAGCAATAATTTAGATTTTTCCAAAGATGTACTTAATTTTAAAGAATTAGGATTTAAAAGCATCTCAGTAGAGCCAGTGGTTGCAAGTCCTGAGCAAGATTATGCCTTGTTGGAAAAACACTTGGAAACAATCATTAATGAGTATGAAAAATTATCTAAAGAGTATATTAAGTTTAAGAAGAATGGAGATGGGTTTGATTTCTTCCATTTTATGATAGATTTAAATCAAGGACCATGTTTTATTAAGAGAGTAGTAGGATGTGGTGCTGGTGTTGAATATCTTGCTGTAACACCAGAAGGAGATTTATACCCTTGTCATCAATTTGTTGGAAATGATGAATTTAAGATGGGAGATGTATATAATGGTGTTAATAATTTAGATCTTAGAGCTGAATTTAAAGATGCTAATATTTACAGCAAAGATGATTGCAAGGATTGTTGGGCTAAATTTTACTGTAGTGGTGGATGTCATGCCAATGCTTATAACTTTAATAATAGTCTTAAAAAGCCTTATAAGATTGAATGTGAAATGGAAAGAAAAAGAATTGAGTGCGCTATATCTGTAGCAGCAAATTTAGAAGGGGAGGAAGATTAATGCTATTGGATTACGAAGGAATAAATCCTAAAATACACGACAGCTGTTTCATTGCAGATAGTGCTGCGATAATTGGCAAGGTTAATATAGGAGAAAATACAAGTGTATGGTATAACTGTGTTCTTAGAGGTGATGAAAATAATATTACCATAGGAAAACATACAAATATACAAGATGGTACGGTAATACACATTAGCAAGGATTATAATACAGAAATTGGAGATTATGTTACTGTTGGACATAAAGCTATAGTACATGCCTGTAAGATAGGAGATAATGTGCTTGTAGGAATGGGAGCAATAATTTTAGATGGAGCAGTTATTGAAGACAATGTATTGATTGGAGCTGGTAGTATTGTAACTCCTGGCAAAAAAATTCCATCTGGGTCTCTAGTGTTAGGATCACCAGCTAAGGTTGTTAGAGAACTTACAGATAAGGAAATTGAACAGCTAAAGCAATCTGCTGTTGACTATGTTCAATATGCTGAAAAGCATAAAAAATAAATTTACCTCTATTTTATTGACTGTAATTATATTGAAGTTATATAATATTATTTGTGAAGACATGTGAGGAGGAAAAGACTATGAGACTTAGAAGTACTATTATTTTTCTATTAGTCGTAGTAATAGTAGCTGCCATAGCACTTACTGGTATCTACGGAATAGACTTAGGAAAATACGAAATTACTAGTATTAAAGATGAGATGGATCTTGGTTTAGATTTAGCCGGAGGTGTTTTTGTTGTTTTAGAAGCACAAACTGACGCCAAGGGAGACGAATTACAAAAATTAATGGAGCAATCTAAAGCAATTATCACAGAAAGGGTTGACGGTTTAGGAGTCGCAGAACCGAATATCGTGATAGAAGGAGATAATAGGATTAGAGTTGAGCTTGCAGGACTACAAGAGCCACAAAAAGCTATTGAGATGATAGGTAAAACTGCTCAGCTACAGTTTATTGATCCAGAAGGAGATATTGTAATTACTGGTGAGCATATTAAAGAATCTACTGTTAAGTATTATCAAACTAGTAGAGGATACCAACAGCCAGTGGTTTCACTAGAAATGAATGGCGAGGGAGCCGAAAGATTTGGTGAAGTTACAACTAAATTAGCTGTAAAAACAAATGTAGAAGATAAGATAATATATATAGTTCTTGATGGAGAGGTTATATCCAGTCCAAAAGTTAATTCAGCTATTACAGATGGTCAGGCTATAATTGAAGGTATGGGTTCTATGCAAGAAGCTTCTAGATTAGCAACCTTGATTAGAGCTGGTGCACTTCCAGTTGAAATGAAAGAAATACAAAGTTCAGTAATCGGAGCTTCATTGGGATTAGAAGCTTTAGATAAAAGTGTTTTTGCTGCTGGTATAGGACTACTATTAATTTTCTTATTTATGTTAATCTATTATAAGATACCAGGCGTAGTAGCTAATATTGCTTTATCAGCATATATTCTTATTGTATTAGGAATTATGATTTCTTTAGATGTTAAGCTTACTTTACCAGGTATTGCTGGTTTAATTCTTTCAATTGGTATGGCAGTTGATGCTAACGTTGTAATATTTGAAAGAATTAAGGAAGAAATCAGAAATGGTAAAACATTAAGGGCTTCAGTTGATTCTGGATTCAAAAAAGCATTATCAACTGTTTTAGATGCCAATGTAACTACCCTTATTGCCAGTGGAGTACTGTATTATTTTGGTACAGGACCTATAAAAGGATTTGGAGTAACTTTATTCTATGGTATTATTGCTTCGATGATTACAGCAATATTTATAACAAGGTTCTTACTAAAATTAACTATTAATATGAAGTTGACTAAGAATACAAAACTATACGGAGCATAAGGGGGGAAAACAATGGATTTTATGTCAAAAAGCAAGATATTTTTTGCAATATCTATTCTAATAATTATTGCAGGATTAATAACTATGGCTGTAAGCGGACTAAATTTTGGTATAGATTTCACTGGAGGTACTCTTTTACAAATTGATTTTGGAAAAGAAGTCCCTGTTGAAGAAGTGAGGGAGATTACAAATGATATAGACCCAAATGCTAGTGTAATCTATGCTGGAACCAATAATGAGCAAGTAATTATTAAAACAACTAAGAGTATGGATAACGCAGCTAGAAAAGAATTTTTTAGTAAGTTTAAAGAAAAATATGATTTAGAAGATGAAGCTTTAGTCCAATCTCAAATTTTTGGACCTTCTATAGGACAAGAAATTAGAAGAAAAGCTATAATATCAGTATTGATAGCAACTATAGGTATGCTTATATACATTACCTTCAGATTCGAGTTTAAATTTGGTATATCTGCTATCATAGCGTTAATTCATGACGTTTTGATTGCTTTAACTATATATGCACTACTAAGAATACCTGTTAATAGCTCTTTCGTTGCAGCTATGCTAACAATAGTGGGTTATTCTATCAATGATACTATTGTAGTTTTCGATAGGATTAGAGAAAATCTAAAGATAATGAAAAAAGACAAATATTCACATATTGTTAATACAAGTATTTCTCAAACTATAAGTAGGTCGATAAATACTTCATTTACTACACTGTTAGCTATTGTAACACTTTATGTTTTAGGAGTTGAGGCTATAAAAGATTTTGCCCTTCCTTTAATAGTGGGTGTTTTGGCTGGAACTTACTCATCTATATTTATAGCTAGTCCAGTTTGGACCCTATTGAAAGTTAAAGTAGGTGGAAAAAAAATAAATACAAATAGAGCGTAGATAGATATTTTATTTTTTAATTTTTTTATTTTATTTTTCGTTTGACATCACTGCCTTTTGGCAGTTTTTTTCTTTACAAACTTGATTAATACTGAAAATAAAATCATTTAATGGCAATAATAGTTGATAATGTAGCCATATATGGAGGGGTTTTATTTGAAAGTTAAGGCAATAGGAAAAAGATATAAAAACTTAAGAAGATATAGAGAAATTTGGAGAATTCTATTTAAATATGGATTTAGTATGATTACAGAAAAAATGGATATTCCAAGGGTTTTTTCATGGTTTTTGTTTAAACAATCAAAAAGGCTCAGTAGAGAATATACTAGAAGTCAGAGGATACGAATGGCAATAGAAGAGCTTGGTCCTACATTTGTAAAGCTCGGACAGATTTTAAGTACAAGATATGATATTTTACCTCCTGATATAGTAAATGAGCTCAGCTATTTACAAGATAGCGCTAGTAAATTTCAGTTTAAAAATGCTAAAGAGATTTTGGAGAAAGAACTAGGGAAGAGCATTGAAGAAATCTTTGAGGAATTTGATCCAGACCCAATTGCAGCTGCTTCGATTGGTCAGGTGTATAGAGGAAAATTAAAAGATGGACAATGGGTTGTGGTAAAAATTCAAAGACCTAATATAAAAAATACCATCGAGAGGGATTTGGATATACTTTTTGACATATCTCAGCTTGTGGACGAACATTATAATAAGGAGAGTATCATTAAGTTTAGAGATATTGTCAAAGAGTTTTCATTCTTTATTAGGAAAGAACTAGATTATACGTATGAAGCTCTAAATTGTAGAAAGTTTAGAGAAATATATAAGAAAAATTCTAAGGTTGTTATACCTGAAATATATTGGGAATATACAAGCAAGAAAGTTCTAGTTATGGAGAAAATTGATGGTATAAAGTTTAGTAATATTGGAGCAATTGAAGATAGGGGATGGGATAAAGGTAAACTAGCTAAGCTAGGAGCAGATATATTTATGAATCAGATATTTGTTCATTCTTTTTTTCATGGAGATCCCCATCCAGGAAATATCTTGGTAATAAATGAAAATAAAATTGCATTAATAGATTTTGGTATAGTTGGGTATTTAGACAAAGTAACTTTAGATTTTATAACAAACTTATTAAGGGGTGGAGTTAATAAGAATATTGATAAAATAATAGATAGTTTGTATAGAATGAATGCTCTGAGTAAAGATACTGACGAAATTGATTTGAGAAAAGACCTTTACTATATACTTAACTATTATTATAATATTCCTATTAGAAAGCTTAATTTTAGTGAAATGCTTAATGAGGTATTGATGATTGCTTTTAAACATAAAATACAGGCACCTTCTCAACTAACTCTTTTGATTAAATCAATTATAACGATTGAGGGAACGGGAAAGAGGCTTGATCCTGATTTTAATTTAACTGATATTTCTAGCGATGTTCTTAAAGCTGTTGCTTCGAAAAGATTAGATGTTAAAGAGAATTTAGGAAATCTAGGAAACTACTTCATTGACAATATTGACAATATCAAGGCATTTCCTAGAACAATGAATAGAATATTAGATAAAGTTGAAAAAAATCAAGTTAAAATTACTATGAACCATGAAGGATTAGAGGGACTAAAAAAAGAAATAAATATTATGACCAATAAAGTTTCACTTAGTCTTATGATTTCAGCGTTAATTGTTGGTTCATCAATAGTAATTCAATCCAGCAATGTACCTCAAATCTTTGGAGTTTCACTCTTTGGGTTCATTGGTTTTGGTATAAGTGGGATACTCGGAATATATTTGATTTTTTCAATACTATTCAATATTAAAAAGAATAAAAAATAATATCTAAAAGGGGGATATTCGCCATGCAAATAGGTTTTATTTTATCTTTAATTTTTGCTATTTTGATAGCGGCTTTTGCTTTAAAAAATGGTGATAATGTTAACATTGATTTGTTTTTCACAACAAGAGAGGTTTCTCAAGCAATTGTTATTTTGATTTCTACTGCTTTTGGCGCAATAATGGTAATGATTTTAGGATTAGTTAGACAAATTAAGCTTTCACTCAAAATTAAGGAACAAAGCAAGAAGATTGATACTTTAGAAGAAGAGAAACAGGAATTGGAAACTCAATTAAATACTGAGATTGAGGAGACGTTATTAGAGGAAGAAATCAATAATGATGTTGAATTAGAGCCTGTGGAAGATGAGATTCAACCCGAGGCAAATAATAATATTGAGGGAAAAGAGAAAGATGAAATAGATAAGATGATTGAAAATGAAATGGAAGAAGTAACTCAAGAAGAAAATGAAGAAAATGAAGAAAAGAAGACTTGTGAAAAGAATGAGTAGATCAAAAATGTAGTTTTATTTATTTGAAGGTGGAATATATGATAGAATTTGAGCAAGTAATAAAAGTAGCAGATAATGATTATAGTCAAATTGAAGAGATGAGTAAATTACTAGGTATTTCTAAGTTAACTGCAAAAATGCTAGTAAATAGAAAAATTGTAAATATAGACGAAGCAAGAAGTTTTTTAGATCCATCTATTGAAAAATTTCACGACCCCTATTTAATGAAGGATATGGACAAAGCAGTTTCTCATATTAAAGAATCAATTTCTAGTGACAAAAGTATATGGATATATGGAGATTATGACGTTGATGGTGTTACCAGTACTTCGGTTTTGATTCTTTTTCTAGAAAAGCTAGGAATTAAACCACAGTTTTACATACCTGATAGAATGTCTGAGGGATATGGGCTTAATAAGGAAGCCATCGATTATATTAAAGATAAAGGCGGACAATTAATTATAACAGTTGATTGTGGAATCACTTCTATTGAGGAAGTGGAATATTGCAATGAAAAAGGGTTAAGTATTATTATTACAGATCATCATCAATGTGGAGAGGTGTTGCCAGATGCTGTTGCTGTTATTAACCCAAATAGACGAGATTGTGACTATCCATTTAATAAATTAGCAGGAGTGGGAGTAGCCTTTAAATTAGTACAGGCTCTTTCTAAAAGATTGAATGTGGAAATTGATTATAATGAAATATTGCCTATAGTAGCTATTGGGACGGTTGCTGATGTTGTTTCCTTAACAGGGGAAAATAGAATCATAGTCAGAAATGGATTAAGATTAATAAAACAGTCTCCAAACTATGGAGTAAAAGCCTTGCTTAATATCACTAATTTAGAAAAGAAAGAAGTTAGTAGTGGACATATAGGATTTGTTATTGGTCCTAGAATTAATGCTGGTGGAAGAATTGGCCTAGCTAAATATGGAGTTCACTTATTCACTTCAAAGAATATTAATAAAGCTATGGAACTAGTTACAAAACTTGATGGAGAAAATACTAGAAGACAAAATATTGAAAAAAGGATTTTAGAAGAGGCTATTGATATTATAGAAGAGTCAATCGACCTTGAAAAGGAAAAAATTATTGTTGTAGCTTCGGAGAATTGGCATTATGGAGTTATAGGCATAGTAAGTTCTAGAATAACTGAGAGGTATTCTAGGCCCAGTATATTAATTTCTATAGAAGAGGGTGAAGGTAGGGGATCTGCCAGAAGTATTTCTACCTTTGATATCTATGACGGGCTTAAGAAATGTGGTCATTTATTCAATAAATTTGGTGGGCATGAACAAGCGGCAGGTCTTTCAATAGATAAGAATAAAATACCACTGTTGAGAAAAGGAATAAATGAAATAGCCAATGAATTATTAGTTAACGAAGACCTAGTTCCAGAGGTTGTAGTTGACAGTGAAGTAAATAGTGATGACATATCAAAAGAGACGATAAAAGAGCTTGAAATACTTAAACCTTTTGGCATTGATAACTGGAGTCCCCAATTTTTAATTAAGGATGTTGTTGTAAAGAATTCTAGAGCTATTGGGAAAGAAGGTAAGCACCTTAAGTTAGTCGTTAAAAAAGATAATAATGAATTTGATTGTATAGGATTTAGTCAAGGATATTTGGAAGATAGTATTTTACCTGGAGATAAAATAGATTTGGTAGCGTCATTGGAAATAAATAAATTTATGGATAATGAGAAAATTCAATTTAATATTAAACAGTTAATTAAGAATAAAATCTTAGAAGAAAAGGATAAATCTTATACTCTATTATATGAAACTTTTATATCAAATTCTAGATCACAATGTGAGAAGAGTAATTCAGATAAAGAATTTGATATTCTAAAAGGAGAAAATAGGGTAAGAATAGTAATAGATGCTTTATCAAAGGAAGAAGGAATACTAATATTAATAAATAACTTTTTTAATATGCAAGAGCTGATTAAGGATATCACTCATCAAGGACGAGAAATAATAAAGAAGACAGAAATATCCTTTGAATATTGTTGTAATAATAAAACTAATAATATTATCATCTGTCCTTTGATTGAAAAGATAGATTTTAGTAAGTTTAAAAAAGTTTTTGTATTTGATTTATTTTTTGATAAATCAGCTATTCAAAAATCACTATGTAATAATACTTTAAAGGTTTTTGTGGACAATAAGGACATAAAACTTAATAAAAAGATACTTACTTATATAGTTCCAACTGTTGATGAGATGAGAATTATATATAAGAGTTTTTTAAGTCAGAGGAAAGAAATTATAAAAATATCTTTAAAGCAATATATTACGTATTTAAATAATAATACTATAGCTGAAATTAACCCTACAAAGCTAAAAGCTTCACTGGATATTTTAAAGGATTGTGAATTAATACAATACAAACTGGATTCTGATGAGTGCTTTATAAAGCTTTGTAGCAATAATAGAAAGGTAGATATTGAAAACATACCTAGGTTTAGATTGTTAAAGAAGCTTAAAGATGATGTAGAAGATAATTATAACTATATAATTAATAGATAAAGCAAAGAGGAGGAAAATAATATGGATTTAAGAACAAAAATTAGAAGTGTGAAGGATTTCCCAAAGGAAGGAATTGATTTTAAGGATATTACTACAGTACTAAAGGATAAGGAAGCTTTTCGTCAATGTATAGATCAAATGGCGGATTTAATAAGTGATATAGAAGTAGATATAATAGTTGGGCCAGAAGCTAGAGGTTTTCTTACTGGTGCACCTATGGCATATAAGTTAGGAGCAGGATTTGTTCCAGTAAGAAAACCAGGAAAATTACCTGCCGAAACTATTAGTTATGAATATGAGTTAGAGTATGGAACAGATATTCTGGAAATACATAAAGATAGTATAAAGCCAGGTGAAAAAGTTGTTATTGTTGACGATCTATTAGCTACAGGTGGTACAGTATTGTCTACAATGAAGCTTATAGAAGAGCTTGGAGGAGAAGTTGTAGGAGTATGCTTCTTCATTGAATTAGAATTTTTAAAAGGTAGAGACATATTAGAAGGCTATAATGTTCAATCTCTTATAAAATTTTAATTGATTTATAAAGCCCAAACTTGCAGGTTTTGGGCTTTAATGATATTATGATATATTATATAATTATGACTTTAAAGAAAATTTTGATTTTAATAAAAGGGTGAGTGAATTGCTACAAAATCTAATATCTAAAATAGAACAATATTACCCTCAGGGCGATTTAAATCTGATTATAAAGGGATATAATTTTGCAGAATCTGCTCATCAAGGACAAATGAGAAGATCTGGAGAAAGATTTTTTGTGCATCCTTTTAGTGTCGCTATGATTTTAGCTGACCTTCATATGGACTTAGTTACAATTGTAGCGGGACTTCTTCATGATGTGATTGAGGATACGGATGTAACATATGAGATGGTGGTTAAAGAATTCGGTGAAGAAGTTGCTAATTTAGTTGAAGGAGTTACTAAGCTTAAAAGCATAAAATATAGAACTAAGCAAGAAACACAAGCAGAAAATCTTAGAAAAATGGTTATTGCCATGTCTAAGGATATAAGAGTTATTATTATAAAGCTTGCTGATAGACTCCATAATATTAGAACATTAGGATATATGCCAGAGCATAAGAAAAAGGAAAAGGCTTTAGAGACTTTAGAAATCTATGCTCCTATAGCTCATAGACTTGGTATGTCAAAGGTGAAATGGGAGCTAGAAGATTTGTCACTTAGATATACAGACCCAAATGGTTACTATGACTTGGTAGAGAAAGTATCGAAAAAGAGAAGAGAAAGAGAAGCATATATCAATATGATAATTGAGAGTTTAAAAAATAAGCTTGGAGAAATGGAAATTGAAGGAGAGATTTATGGTAGACCTAAGAGTTTTTATAGTATATATAGGAAAATGGTCTATCAGAATAAGAGCTTTGAGCAAATTTTTGACCTAACAGCTATTAGAGTAATAGTTGATAATGTTAAAGATTGCTATGGTGTACTTGGTACAGTCCATACAATGTGGAAACCCATACCAGGAAGATTTAAAGACTATATTGCTATGCCAAAACCTAATATGTACCAATCGTTGCATACAACTGTGATTGGACCTAAAGGAGAGCCATTTGAAATACAGATTAGAACCTGGGATATGCATAGAATAGCTGAGTATGGTATTGCTGCACATTGGAAGTATAAAGAAGGCAAGATGGTAAGTGATAATTTTGACAGCAAATTATCATGGTTAAGGCAGATTTTAGAGTGGCAAAAGGATATGAAGGATCCTAATGAATTTATGGAATCCTTAAAAATAGATGTATTTACAGATGAGGTTTTTGTATTCACTCCAAAAGGAGATGTTATTAATTTACCAGCAGGATCTACACCTATAGACTTCGCCTATAAAATTCACTCGGCAGTTGGAAATAATTGTGTAGGTGCCAAGGTAAATGGACGGATAGTACCCATTGATTATAAATTGAAGAATGGGAATATTGTTGGAATCTTAACATCTGCTCATAGTAATGGTCCTAGCACTGATTGGTTAAAGATAGTTAAGAGTAGTCAAGCAAAGAGTAAAATTAAGCAATGGTTTAAGAAGGAAAAAAGAGATGAGAATATTAATAAGGGTAGAGACTTATTAGAGAAAGAGGTAAAGCGCCAAGGATACAAGCTTACTGAGATACTAAAAGATGAGTGGATGCAGAAGATTGCTGATAAGCTAAGCTTTAGTCATATTGATGACCTATATGCTGCATTGGGATATGGCAGTATAAATATTCCACAGATTGTTAATAGGCTTAAGGAGTATTTTGATGACTACTATGGTGTTAAAGAGAAAGAAGAACCTGTATCTCCACAACAGAATCAGACTAAAAAGGATTATTCACCTAAGCAAGGCGTTGTAATAAAAGGTATTGATAATGTTATGGTTAGATTTTCAAAATGCTGTAATCCAGTTCCTGGAGATGATATAATTGGCTACATTACTAGAGGCAGAGGTGTTTCGGTTCATAGAAAGGATTGTCCAAATATTAATGATCTTAGTGGACATGAGAGATTCATTGATGTTGAGTGGGATAATAATAAGAAAACATCCTATCAAGCTGAGATTCAACTTAAAGGTACAGATAGGGCTGGTTTGCTAACTGAACTTACTCAATTAGTTACAAATGCTGATTTAGCCATGACTTCATTAAACGCTAGAACTAATAAGGAAAAATTGGCTTTAATTAATATGACATTAGAAATAAAGAATATCGATGAACTTAAAAATTTAATGAAAAAAATCAAGAGTATTAAAGGCGTTATCGATGTATATAGAGTAACTACCTAGAAGGGATGATAAAATGAGAGCTGTTGTACAAAGAGTATCTAAGGCTAAGGTAGTGGTAGATAACTCTACTGTAGGCGAGATAAACAAAGGACTTTTAGTCCTTTTAGGTGTTGGAGAAGATGATAATGAAAGTGATATGAAGTATTTAAAAGACAAAATTTTAGGATTAAGAATTTTTGAAGATGATAATGGAAAGATGAATTTATCATTGATGGATATAGATGGAGAGCTATTAGTGGTCTCACAATTCACCCTTTATGGAGACGTTAGGAAAGGAAGAAGACCTAATTTTACGAGTGCGGCCTCTCCGGACAAGGCTGATAAAATATATTTAAATTTCGTTAAAGCTTGCGAATCAGAAGGCATTAAAGTTGAGACTGGCGAGTTTGGAGAACATATGAATGTAGAACTTGTAAATAATGGTCCAGTCACTATAATGCTTGATAGTAAGAAAACTTTCTAGGAGGATTTAGATGATTGTTGAGAGATTACCTTTAGGAGTATATGGAGTAAATTGTTACCTTATTGGATGTGAAGAAACAAAAGAAGTAGCAGTAATTGATCCTGGCGGAGAAGCTGAAGAAGTTATTAAAAAGACAGAGGAACTAGGACTTAGTATTAAATATATTATTTTAACCCATGGACATGGAGACCATATAGGTGGACTTAAGGAGCTAAGAAGTAGCACTGGCGCTCAAGTGTTAATTCATAGGGAAGATGAAATACTACTATCAGATGCTAATAAAAACTATTCTGAACAAATGAGTATGGAAGATGTTGAAACTAATTCAGATAGATTTGTTGAAGATAATGAAATAATTCATTTAGGAAATTTAAAAATAGAGGTGATTCATACACCTGGTCATACACAAGGAAGCATTTGTTTAAAAGTAGAAGATAATTTATTCTCTGGAGATACTCTTTTTAAAGGTTCTATTGGAAGGACTGACCTTTTTAGTGGTTCTAAAGAAGCTATGATGAATACTTTAAGCAAATTAAAAAAATTAGATGATAATTTAAAGGTATTTCCTGGACATGGCTCTGCCACAACTATGAAGAGTGAGAAAGCTAAAAATATATTTTTAAAATAGAAAGTATACTCCCAATAATATGTGGAAAAATAAGAATAAGGATATATTGGGAGGGATAGTATGAAAAAAAATATACATGACTTTATTGCTGGAAGAAGAACTAGTAGATTTGCAGATGTGGATTTTCATGATTTTATAGAAATGAATGAAAAGGGATTAAGCAACGAAGAAATATCCAATGAATTGGGAATACCGAAGGACTATGTTAATAAATTGAGAAATGATCTACAAAAAGATTATTGAGGGGAATTAGGATGGTTTATATTAGATTACAGGGTCACAATTATGAATATGATGTAGGGGCGCTTGTAAAAACATTTTACTTTAATAGAGACATAAAATTTATTTCTGACAAGACTTTGGCTGATAGCCAAGGTCTTTTGATTGAAAATATAGTGACTAATACTATGAATGGCTATAAAGTTATAACAAAAATTTATAATAATCAAAAAGAGATGAGTGAATTCATAATAAAAGATATTAACTCTATTAAAATTCTAGATAATAATTCTGATAGAAAAATAAAAATTGCAGTTAAACAAAGCATCTATAAAGCCATATCTAAGATATCAGAGGTTAATGCCCCTTGGGGAATATTAACTGGCATAAGGCCAACTAAAATTGTTCATGATTTTCTTGATAGTGGATATAATAGCAATGATATTTATAAAATACTTACAGAACAATATTTACTAAATGAAGAAAAGTCAAGTTTAATATTGAGTATTGCATTAAAAGAAAGAAAGTTTTTGTATCCCATGGATAGAGATAGGTTTAGTATGTACATAAGTATACCCTTTTGTCCAACGAGATGTTTATATTGTTCATTTCCATCAAATTCCCTTGTTCAATGGGGCAAACTAGTTGATGAATATACAGATAAATTGATTTTCGAAATAGAGCAGGTAGGAAAAACGTTAGCTAACAGAAGGATTAACTCTTTATATATTGGGGGAGGGACTCCTACTGCAATCCCGGCTGAGAATTTAGATAGGATTTTAAAGAGTGTGTACAATATATTTGATAGGGATAAGATTAGAGAAGTAACAGTAGAGGCTGGGAGACCAGATACAGTAACAGAGGAAATGTTAGAAATGCTTAAAGAAAACAAGGTTGATAGGATTAGTATAAATCCCCAAACTATGAATGAAGGTACGTTAGATTTGATTGGAAGGAATCATAATCCTGAAGATATTATTAGGGCCTATAAATTAGCAAATAAGATAGGCTTTGATTCTATAAATATGGATATAATTATAGGGTTGCCTAATGAGAAGGAAGAAGATGTTATAAATACAATGGAGGAAATTATAAAGTTATCTCCTAATAACCTAACGGTCCATACTATGGCAGTTAAGAGAGCATCTAAACTAAGGGAGAAGATAGACGAGTATTCCCTGACTCAGCAAAGATCTTTAGAAAGGATGCTTGACATAACAAAAGAGTATGCTAAAAAGATGAAAATGGAGCCATACTATATGTATAGACAAAAACAAATTCTTGGAAATTTTGAAAATGTGGGTTATAGTACAAAGGGGAAAGAATGTATTTATAATATGGCTATCATGGAGGAAAAAGAGACAATAATTGCTTTCGGGGCTGGAGCTACATCAAAAATATTTTATCCAAATGAAAATAGATTTCAAAGAGTACCTAATGTAAAAAATCTAAAAGTTTATTTAGAACGAGTTAAAGAAATGATTGAAAGAAAGAAAAATTTACTTGAAATCAGTTGACACAAATACTTTGTTTTATTATAATGGATGAAAATATATAGGTTTTATCTTTTGATAAGACTCCCACTTCTATAAGTGGGAGAGAAGATTTCTCTTCGGGTGGAGTAGAGTCTCCATCTGAAGCCCCGATGTTCTGCTTTAGCAGAACGAGTTCACTAAGT
>NZ_JAETGO010000082.1 GCF_016765695.1 Sporosalibacterium faouarense
GTCCAATAAAATTGATAAACTTGAATTCAGCCTTTGTGTAAAGAGGTTCATACGGGGAGCCGGCTACATGGGGAAGTGGATAACAAGTATATGTAGTTCTTAAAGGAAACTTTAGCCGGACATGTAGGGATGGATAACTAAAGCAAACCTCACTGAGAAGAATAGCAAGAAGCTATGGAAGTAATATAGCTGATTACGGAAGCGAGTATACTTGAGGAGACTAGTGCAGGAAATCCGCATGCTAGGATCTGTGCGGGGTATGCTAGGTAATCGGCATGTCTACTGTGACTATGACATGCTTAGTCTTATGGGGAATAGAGAGAGTTATTTTAATTTATGGCACTTTTATATTAAATCTATATTAACTTTAAGGGATATCATAATATAGCAACCAATAGTTGTCACTTTTGTTATTGTCACTTGGTAGAAAACAGATAATAATTATTATATTCTTAAAACAGAGGTGATGAAATGAAATTACATAAAAGATTACAGGCTTTGAGAGAACAAAAGAGTCTTTCACAGGAAAAGTTAGCAGAAAAAATAGGTGTATCAAGGCAAGCTATATCAAAATGGGAACTAGGTTACTCATATCCTGATATTAATAAGCTTATTGCTTTAAGTAATTTGTTTAGGATAAGTATTGACAATTTGGTTAAAGAGAACGAGGATGAAAATTGTTCATATGAAAAAACAGAACAGGAAAACTTTATAGATGAAGGAGTAATAGAATTTCTTTGTAAAGCCAAAAGGGCTACTTATGCAGGTAAAGGAGCAGAAACTCACTCTTCTAGACCTAGTTCTCATGATTTAGAATATGTAGAAGATGAGCTTAAATATATTGATACATATTTGGGAGGAGAAAAATTTGCTGGCGAAGAAGCATTGTGGCGTAATGATATTCCTTTCTGGTCAATGAACTATATTGGGCGTATTATAGATGATGATTTTTCAGGAGATTTTCTTAAAGAATGCTTATTATTAGTACCTAAAGAATATCCATATCGTGGACCATTAGTATATCAAAATGGAGATTATAAGTATCATTGTGTGATAAATGGCGAATTTAAGTGGTTTAATGGTTACGAAGAAATTTTCTGCAATGATATAAAGGTGTATGAGTGTATCTTTCATGGTGGTTATATTGTTGGATAATTGTTTTAGTTTGATGAACAATTACAGTTAGTATATAAGTTGAAACCTATAAATAGATCTTAAATTTTGCGGTAAAGTAATGCACGTCATATAACGTAGAGCTAGCGACATCCAGCTGGTCAGTTATAAGTGGAATAAATGGTGACTTATGAAATTCAGCAGTTGAATTGTAGATTGAGTAAGGAGCAGGACGTCGCGAATCCTAGGGACGTTATCTGAAATGCAACTACGGGAGCAATTGAAAGGAGAAAAAAATGAATAATACAGCTTTACTAGTAATAGATGTGCAAAATGGTTTGTTTTCAGATCCGAAATGTCCGGTATATAAGGAGAAAATGTTAATTGAAAATATAAAAAAAGTAATTAAAAAAGCTACTGAAGCAAATATCCCTATAATATATATTCAACATACAGATGATAGTTGGATACCCAAAGGTAGTAAAGTATGGCAAATATATGAACAAATTAAACCTTCAAAAGAAGATAAAAAAATTATAAAATTTACTCCAGATGCTTTTTATAAAACCTCTCTTAACAGTGAATTAAAAAATAATGGTATAAAGAATCTAGTTATTGTTGGACTTCAGACAGAGTACTGTATAGATACAACTTGTAGAAGAGCTTTTAGTTTAGGTTTTAAAACAACACTTATAAAAGATGCACATAGTACTTGTGATAGCAGTAAACTTAACGCAGTAGAAATAATTGAACATCATAATCAGGTATTGAGTGATTGGTTTGTTGAAATGAAGACAGCAGATCAAATAAATTTTTATAAGATTGTGGAATAGCCGCACATCAGATAACATGAGATTTAAGATTCCACTAACGTTTCATCTAAATTCCTTTACTAAGGGCGTTACCCTAAAGTTCAGGAATTTCTTAAATCTCTGGTACGTTATGTGAAATTTCCTACTAGCTTGCTCTGTCCAGGGCGAAAACTTGAAGAAAACGATGTATAATATGATTTGCATTGCAGCAAAATGTGTCATGAACTACTTCTGACTACTTGATAAATTGGAATTATAGAAAGGAGATAATACTTATGAACAATACATTGATTGTTTATTATTCGCTTTTTCAAAACACAAAGAATTTAGCATTAGAAATAGAAAAACAGACGGGTGGTACTCTAAGAGAATTAATTCCTAATAAGAATTATTCCTTTGACTATAATACTGCTGCTAAAGAAGTGAGATATGAAATTTCTCGAGGATTTTGCCCCCAGCTAATATCTGGAAATGAGTCAACAGATGATTATCGAACAATATTTATAGGTACACCTAACTGGTTTAAAACAATAGCCCCGCCAGTGATGAGCTTTCTTAGACAACATGATTTTGCAGGCAAAACAGTAATTCCTTTTTGCACTCATGGAGGCGGTGAATTTGGACAAATTGAAAATGATATAGCTAAAGAGTGCTCAAAATCCATAATTTTACCTGGTATTGCTGTGAATGGTACTGTTGTATCGGAAGAGGTTACAAATTGGCTTGGAACAATTGGGTATGAATTTAACCATTAGTGCGTAAGTCTCCCATCTTCTATAAGTGGAAGATGTAAGCATTATTATTATTTAGACTCGATGTCTAAATAATAATAATTTGACACCACTATATTTAGTATATATAATCAGTCTTAAATATAGTATAGATAGGTGATATAATGAACTTAGATAGTAATAATC
>NZ_JAETGO010000099.1 GCF_016765695.1 Sporosalibacterium faouarense
TGCTACTACCATACCTAAGATTCCTGCTGAGAAGTTGTTTACTAACATTTCAAATCCTTCTGGAATTTTACCTTCTACAGCGTCATCAAATTTCTTGATTACATATCCTCCTAAAGGACCCATTATCATGGCACCTATAAACATTGGGATGTCTACCCCTACTATAACTCCAATTGTTGCTACAGCTCCAACTACTCCACCTCTAGCACCTGCTACTAACTTACCACCTGTATAACCAATAAGAAGTGGTAATAGGTACAAAATCATTGGATCTACTAGTTTGGATAAATTTTCATTAGGTATCCAACCTGTAGGAATAAATAGAGCTGTAATTAATCCCCATGCTATAAAAGCACCTATATTTGGCATTACCATTCCACTTAGGAATCTTCCAAACTTTTGTACCCTTATTCTTGCTCCTCCCTGTGAATTATGGCTCATAGACTTTGATCCCATATCAATTCCTCCTTTAAATTCTCTCTGTGTTTAAATATTTAGATTTGCTTAACCTTAGAGGTATAGAAATTATCTAATAATTTGCTTAATTCTTGATATATTTCATCTTTATCTCTAGTTGTTAATCTTTCAGCTAAATATTCATTTTCTACTAAAGACCTGCTAATTTTACTTATTACTTCTATGCTAGCCTTACTGCTCTCCTTAGGAGCAATTAATACTAAAGCTATCTTAATTTTCTGATTTATTATTTTGTTATCGCCTTCAGAATTTAGCTTTACTACACCACATTTTAACTCATCTATAATTTTTGAACGGCAATGCAATAATATTATTTGTTTATCTTTTAATATCGTATGTCCAAGTTTCTCCCTAGCCAGAAGCTCATTACTCAATATTTCTCTTTTTATCTCATCTTCAACCATAGTCCTACTAACATGTTCAATCAATTCTTCAATATTACTTGCATTGACATTATCATCATAATAAAAATTATTTAACAACTGTAATATCGAGCGACTGTACTCACTAATTAGTTTCATACTATTTTTAAAGCTTGAATCTGATTCTGACTTGTATTCCTTAGGTTCTTTCTGTATCTTTCTGATTTGACTAATTTTTGTGAGTTTTGCTTCAATTTTTACTATGTCTTTATTTGTAAGAAATGGAGTTACTACTACTGTCTCAACCTGTTCATTTTCGATATCTGTAGTTGATATAATTAATTCGATATTATTGCTACTTAGCCACTTATTATCTATCTCAACAGTTGACAAGATATCAACTATACTTATATTCTTAAATTTCTTTTCTAACCTAGCGGCTAACATCTTCGAAGTTCCTATACCACTGGCACAAACAACTACCACATTATATGTTGCTTCCTTTTGAGAAGCATTTCTTTCTAACACTGCGCCAAAATGCATTGCAATAAATCCAATTTCTGATTCAGGTACTTTAACATTATATTTTTCTTCTAGTACCTTTGAACTTTTAGCACTTATTTCAAATAAGCTTGGATAATTCTGTTTTATTTCCTTCAATAAAGGATTTCTTATATTAAGGTTTAACTTAAGACGATTTATTGTTGGTATAAGGTGAGTTACTAAATCCAGTAAGAGCTTATCATTATATCTTAGGATATACCCTGTTTCATTTTCTACTATCTTAAGCATATCTTTAACTACATTAATTAGCTCGAGCTCTTGAATACCGCCTTCCTCTATTTTGTCGGAATTATATATCCTTGCCCCTCTCAAATGCATTGTGATATATCCTAATTCATCGACAGGTACGTCAACTTTAAATATTTTAGATATTCTTTCACCTAATAGTTGGGCAAATTGAAATTCACTAGTTAATTTTAATTCATCTAGAAGCTCCTTATTTATCATGATTTTTTCATTATTTTTAATCCTTTGTACTGCTAAGGTAAGATGAACAACCAATCCTACGAATGCACTATCTGAAAGCTTCCTTCCCATTTTTCCTTCTATATTTTGTACTAACTCTTCAATTTGCATCGTTGTTTGCTTGTCTATTAAATTAAATAGTCTATTACGTACCTTAACTTCTATTTTACTTTGTCTATCTACTGAATCCTTAACCTTATTATTAATAATATAAATTAATTGGTTTATGTCTAGATTCTCATATAAGAGATCAATCAAAGCACTTCTAAAGGCTTCTTCTTTACCTTCAACATAAACGCCAAATCCTGGCTTACGAATTAGTTCTAAATTATGCTTTCGAAACCATCCCTCAATTTTATTTAAATCATTAGTTATGGTTCCACTAGTTACATCAAACATAGATGTGAAATAATATAATTTCACTGGTTCCTTCATTTTCAGTAATTCACTAATCAATATAAACTGTCTTTCTGCTGGAGTATAGCTTTTATCTATGTCTTCATTCTTTAAGGATTCTCTTAATCTAGTCCTATTTTCCATGTCTTCATCTAATTGAATCCCTACCCCAGGTTTTTTAATAAGCTTAAAATCATTTTCTTCAAGCCATTTTTCTATTTGAGGCATTTCCCTTAGCACAGTTCTTGAACTAACTCCTATTTTCTTAGCAATTTGTTTAATGGTCAAAACATCTGATGAATCAGCTAGTATAATTAAAATAGATTTCGCCCTATCTTTTAATTTAAGGTTAATTTCAATACACCTCCTCACCTTCATATCAATTTTTGAACCATTAATGACATTTTTATATAATTTCTTTTGTTATTATTATTTTACCACCGCCTTTCCCAGTTATTCAACGTAAAGATAATTGAATTTGTCTGTTTCGGATAGTGACAATATTAAATTTATAGCGAAAAAGCAGCAAGGATTTCCTTGCCGCTTTCAGCTTTATTATTTTAGTTTATTTACCAATTCATCATACACAGGACTATTTAAGAAGTCATCTATTGGAATATGTTCTGCATTAGGGGCTACTGATTTTGCCCTATCTGTTAAGCTCTTATGACTTATAACTATATCAGCATCATTTGGTATCTGATCAATTGCACTATTTATAACCTCTATATCTAAGCCTGCTTTCTTTATCTTGTTTCTTAGTCTTGATGCTCCCATGGCACTTGAGCCCATTCCTGCATCACATGCAAATACTATTTTACTAATACTACCATCTTTTCTTATATTTAACTTCTTATCTTCTTTTTTATTTTTAAGTTCTTTTACTCTTGCCTTTGCTTCATCTAAGTCTTCATCATCCTTTGACCTCTTGATAAAGAAGGATGCAACTAGGAATGAAACTACTGTTGAAACTACTACACCTGCTATTACTGGGAAAAAGCCTCCCTTTGGTGTCATTCCT
>NZ_JAETGO010000068.1 GCF_016765695.1 Sporosalibacterium faouarense
TTGAAATAAATTGTATTACATGTGTTTAATTTATCTCTACGTTGTTTAATTTTCAAAGACCATCTTCAATCTTTTATCGCCGACTTGTTTGCTGTCGACTCTTAATACTATAACAAATTCGATTAAGTTTGTCAAGGATTTTTTTAAAATGTTTTTTACAATTTACTATTCATCCTTTTTCCATCCTTTTTGAATCTGCCAAATACAATGGTAGAAACCATTATATCTTTAATTTAAATAACTTCTATAGTTATCAAAAATCTTGTCGTTTCGTGACGACTCTTAATACTATAGCACAATTATATTGCCCTGTCAAATATTTTTTATACATTCTAAAAATAATTTATCTGAAAATCCGTAGAATATACCAAAGTATTATTCGCTTTCCATTATATATTATTATTTTGCTCTTTTTCAATATGATTTTTAATTTTATTAAAAACATGACAGAAGTCATAGGAGACCCCTATGACTTCAAGTTATATTTTTGTATATTTACATATGATATTATTTGCTATCTATAGGTTTCATCGTTGGGAATAATATTACATCCCTAATAGATGGCGAATCAGTTAAAACCATAATCAACCTATCTATTCCAATGCCTAAACCACCAGTCGGTGGTAACCCTACTTCTAGAGCATTAACAAAGTCAAGATCCATCATATGAGCTTCTTCATCTCCAGCTTCCCTTTGCTTAAGCTGTTCTTCAAATCTCTCTTTTTGATCTACTGGATCATTAAGCTCTGAGAATGCATTAGCAATTTCCCAAGTATTGATAAAAGCTTCAAATCTTTTAGTTCTTCTTGGATCATCTGGATCACGCTTAGCTAATGGTGATACTTCCACTGGATGATGTGTAATAAATGTAGGTTGAACTAGATGTTCTTCAACATATTCTTCAAATAAAGCGTTTATAACATGACCTCTCTTCATACCTTGCTTAACTTCGATATGTTTCTCCTTAGCAACTTTTAACGCCTCTTCATCTGTTTCTATTTCATTAAAATCAATTCCTACATATTCTTTTACCGCATCTTCCATGCTTAATCTTTTCCAAGGTGGAGTTAAGTCTATTTCTTGACCTTGATAACTAACCTTAGTTGTACCTAATGCTTTTTCAGCTGCATAGGCAACAACATTTTCAGTAATTTCCATCATATCATTGAAATCAGCATATGCTTGATATAATTCAATTGCAGTATACTCTGGATTGTGTTTAATTGACATACCTTCATTTCTAAACATTCTTCCCATTTCATATACTCTGTCAAATCCACCTACAATTAACCTCTTTAAATATAACTCATTTGCAATTCTTAAATACATATCTATATCTAAAGTATTATGATGAGTAATAAATGGTCTAGCAGATGCCCCTCCAGCTATGGTGTTTAATATTGGAGTATCCACCTCAATAAAATCTCTTTGATCTAAAAACTCTTTTATGGCTTTAATAATTTTAGATCTCTTTATAAAAGTATCTTTTACATCTGGATTTACTATTAAATCAACATATCTCTGTCTATATCTTAAATCTGGATCTTTTAATCCATGCCATTTCTCTGGTAGTATCTGTAGAGATTTGCTAAGTAATGTTACTTCTTTGGCTCTTATAGAAATTTCTCCTCTTTTAGTTTTAAAAACTTCACCCTTAACACCAATGATATCTCCTAAGTCATAAGTTTTTAAATCCTCATAGACTTCCTCACCTAGTAGATTAACCTTGGCAAACATTTGGATTCTACCTTCATTATCTTGTATATCATAGAATCCAACTTTTCCTTGTCCTCTTTTGGACATAATTCTTCCAGCTATACTTACTTCCTTGCCTTCCATTTCTTCAAAATTATCTTCAATATATTGACTCTTATGGGTTACATCGTACTTCTCAATTTTAAATGGATCTTTTCCCTGCTCTCTTAATTTCTGTAATTTCTCTCTTCTCTGTATGAGCATTTCATTAAGATTATTCTCCTCACTCATCTTTTGATACCTCCTATTAACTATCTACTTATATTTAGCACCTCGTATTCAATAACTCCATCAGGCACTTGAACTTCTACTACTTCTCCAATTTTTTTGCCTAACAAAGCTCTACCTACAGGTGATTCATTAGAAATCTTAGCCTCATAAGGATCAGCTTCTGCTGAACCAACTATTGTATACTCAATTTCTTCATCAAATTCTTTATCCTTTACTTTAACTTTTGAACCAACACTAACTATATCTGATGGGATGTCTTCATCATCAATAATTCTAGCGTTTCTAAGCATCTTTTCTAATTTTGCTATTCTTTCTTCTAATTGGGCCTGCTCATTCTTAGCCTCATCATATTCTGAATTCTCACTTATATCACCAAAGGCTAAGGCTTCCTTAATCCTTTGGGCAACTTCTTTTCTTTTAACTGTTTTCAGTTCATCAAGTTCATCCTCAATTTTCTTTAGTCCTTCTGCCGTAAGTAAATACTCTTTCTCAGTCACTTAACCTCTCTCCTTTTCATTCATTTTGAAAATATTTAGAATTATACCAATAGCTAAAATATTGTCTCCCTATATTTATGTCCCATCTAAAGATGTGTTTATAAGCTTTTTACTTTAAATAATAAGCACCATAATTACCTACGGTGCTTATCCGTCATTATATGTTACCTATTTTAATTTAGTAAACTTTTATTGTCAAGAGTTTATCTTCGTAAAATACTAATATTTTACATAAAAATTTGCAGCCTTTTTTTTACTAGAAAGAAATAAGTCACAAGCTTGTTCTACTGTATATACTTTATCCCCAACCCTAATCTTTTTTAAATCTTCTATATATATTTCTTTTCCCAATCCTAAGTAAAAATTTGAAGATAATTCTTCTTTCAATTGAAATTCACTATTGCTACAATTAATTTGCTTTGAGTTTCTTAATATGAAATCACTAATAACTAGTACATCTCTTCTCTTCTGTCTAATCCTATAACTTAAATCTTTGTTTGTACTTATATCGAATACTATAGTTTTTTTCATAATATCAGATACTCTAATATTAGGGTTTTCATCAAAATTAATAATGAAGTCATATCCACCTAAGCTATTATTCATACTAGTTATCATATGTATAGACAATCCAGTTTCAATTAAAGCCTCATTATGTATTTGATTCATATATTCTTCGTTATTTCCTATTAAGCTTATATACTTACTTTCTTTTGCTAAGTCTAATATGATTTTTCTAGTAGCTTCATTATCTTTTCCAATTATTAGCACTTCTTTTTCATTTGTATTAATATTAGCTTCTTTAGACACTTTTGAAATAGCTTCATATAATAGTTTTAATAACACTTCTCTACCATTAGGAATCGAGAGATTATATTCTCCTTCTATTTCTTTAATCATATCCTTTTCTAATATATAATACTCATCAAAAAGAATTCTATTTATATTATTTTCTTCAATAGTTTTTATACCTGAGATAATTCTATTTATAGAATCTCCATCGATTTTCTTTTTATCCATTAGTGAAATCCCTAAACCATAGCCACAAGGTTCCTTTTGATCCTTTAAATAATATTCACACACAACTTTAGGACTTATTTTCCCCTCAAACTTAAACAATAGCTTATTAGGTAAAAATCTAAACTTTGTTGTTGCAATATACTTATTATATTGTATAGGATTTAAAATATAAAGGAATTCACCCAGACATTCTTCCCCTCCTTTCATAGATTACACCTAAATGTATTATGTATTATATGATTATCATTAAATTTGTATGACTATCATTAGAAATTTTCTCTTCTATCTAACATTATTGAATATAATTAAACACTACGATTAATTAGGTTCAATCTTTTCTAAGTATTGATTAAGTACATCCACCAGTTCAGACTTCTCTGATATTGAATTAATATTATTTCTCATTTCTGCTGAATATTTCATACCTTTAATATACCAAGCAATATGCTTTCTCATCTCCTTAACTGCTACAAACTCTTTCTTTATAGAAGTAATCATATCTAGATGTTTTAAAGCCATTTCTATTCGCTCTTTATTACTTGGTTCTGGTAAGCTCTTATTATCTTTAATTAACCCTACTGTTCTTTTAAATATCCAGGGGTTTCCTCTACATCCCCTACCAATCATAATTCCATCGCAGCCAGTATATTCTATCATTTTCTTACCATCTTCAGGTGTAAATATATCTCCGTTACCTATCACAGGTATTGACACTTGTTCCTTAACATTCTTAATGATATTCCAATCTGCTGTTCCACTATAAAATTCTTCTCGAGTCCTACCATGGATTGCTACGGCAGCTCCTCCTGATTGCTCCCCTATCTTAGCAATTTCTATGGCATTTATACTATTGTCATCCCATCCTTTTCTTATCTTAAAAGTTACTGGCTTATTAGATACCTTAACCATAGCTTTAATTATCTTGCCAACCAAATTTGGATTTTTCATTAATGCACTTCCGTCACCATTTTTGACTATCTTAGGAGTAGGACAACCCATATTTATATCAATAATATCTATATCTTCTCGATTATTTAGATGCTCATATACCACCTTAGACATTATATCTGGATCAGAACCAAAAACTTGTAAAGAAATTGGTCTTTCTCCTTCTGATACCCGCATTAGTCGTTCTGTTTTTTCATCATTATAATATAATCCCTTACTACTTACCATTTCAGTATAAACTAGCCCAGCGCCCATTTCCTTGCATATTATTCTATAGGACATGTCAGATATTCCTGCCATAGGGGCTAAAAAGACATTGTTATCTAAAGTAATATTTCCTATTTTCATTCCTCACTTCCTCTCTTTAGTTCTTATCAGTTAAGAAATTTCGCAATTAATTTTTAAGCTGCATTGTATAGAATTCTGATTCATAACTTCCTAGAAAAATTAAAGTTTGAGCTATCCTATTAGAACAGTTAATCTTGATTAGCACTATATATTATTATTTATCTCCTATTTTATATTCGCATTTACGCTAATCGAAAAAACAAGTAGCAACTAAGGCTACTTGTTTCTTTCGTATATTAACCTTAGTCCTTCTAAGGTGAGTAGTTTATCAACTTTTGTTATTGTCTCGGTCTCACTAGCTATAAGGGTAGCTAATCCACCTGTAGCAACAACCTCTTTAACTTCCCCTTCAATTTCTCCCTTCATTCTACTTACTATAGAATCGACTGAACCTGCATATCCATATACTAGTCCAGACTGTATACTAGCTACTGTATTCTTGCCGATTACACTCTTAGGAGTAGTTAACTCAACCTTAGGTAATTTAGCTGTCCTTTGAGACAAAGCATCACTAGATATTTTAATACCTGGTGTTATGACTCCCCCTTGGTAGTTTCCATTTTTAGTTATTGCGCAAAATGTCGTGGCAGTACCGAAGTCCACTACTATTATAGGACCACCATATTTTTCATAAGCTGAAATAGCATTTACAATTCTATCAGCACCTAATTCTTTAGGATTATTTATCATAATATTCATTCCAGTTTTTATACCAGGCCCAACTATTAAAGGCTCCTTATCACAGTACTTAATAGTCATAGCTTGCAATGAATACATAAGTGATGGTACAACGGAAGATATAACTACTGCTTCTACGTCCAAAAGGTCTAATCCACTGTATCTAAATAATTCATTTATTAAAACTCCATATTCATCAGAGGTTTTATTCTTATCTGTGGAAACTCGCCAAAACTTTATGAGTTCTTTACCTTTATAAACACCCAAAACTATATTTGTATTCCCTACATCAAATACTAAAATCAAACAGTTCACCTTCTTATCATATATTAAAGTAATTAACCTTCTTAAACCTTTTTCTTTATAGCCATAACTACACTAGTTACTATAAGCATCGCCACAATCGTTTCTGGAATACCATTAGCTATCCCTACTCCAATTATTGCTTTTCCTACCTTTGTAATATCTCCACCTATTTTTTCTACAAACCATCTACCATATAATATATAAACCATACCTAGAACACCGACTGTATTTGTTAGTGTTCCTAAAGCTGCAGATATTACAACCTCTAAGGCTTGATTTTTAAGTTTCTTATAGGATAGTATCCCAATAAGTATTGCTAATATTATTAACCCTAAAGTCAAGAAAAGTGACCATATTCCTAAATCACCTTGGGTATACTTATTTATTTGGGACATTAAAGTTCTAGTTAAGAAATATAGTGTTCCACCCCAAATAAGCACTAATGTAACCTTAGAAGTCTTTCTACCAAGTCTTTTAAAAAGAGCGTAGGAATAAAATGCACTTATTCCAATTAAGACTCTTGGCAATATAGATACTAGTGGATTATAGAATACTGGTGATATTACTGTAGGTGCCGTAAAGGCCCTAATCAAACTAAATATCCCAAATATCAATCCAACCATAGCTCCAACTATAGGACCTTCAATTATTGCTCCTATAATCACTGGAATATGCATTATAGTTGCGTTAGTGGGTCCTACTGGTATGAACCCCAAGGGAGTTAATCCCAATAACATTGATATACCCCCAAGTACACCTATAATTGCCATTTTCCTAGTTGAAAGAGCTCTCTCTTTCTTTCCATTATTCATTTTCCATCCCTCCGTTCTAATCCCTTATTAGGGTATCAGACGATTTTTTTATCTATTATTAAAATAGTCTAGCTCAAAAATGATACTAGCTTATTCTTTACTAATTTTAACAGTTATACTTTTCTAGTGCAATACCTATTACAATTTTTTTAAGTCTTTCCATGATGGTATTGCCCCATAACCATCTGCTGATTTAGCTCCATTTGATATAGCCATAGATACAGCCTCTGATGCCAAAGTCCCTACTAAGTTTATGTCTATTTCCACTTCTCCCGTTGAAATGGCAAATATAGTATCTCCATCTAGCATAGTATGTATAGGATTGATAGATCTAGCTAGTCCATTTTGCCCTAGTTGAGCCACTTTATTTGCTTCAGCTTTAGTAAGCTTAGCATTAGTGGCTACCACGCCTATAGTAGTATTTTGACCACTAAAATTAAGCTTATCTTTATTTTTCATTATTTCATAAGTATTTATAAACTGATTATCTTTTTTATTTATCGCTCCTATAAGCTGCTCATTGGATTTATAGTCAAATACATCGCCAAAGCAATTTACAACTACTAAAGCACCTACCCATAAATCTCCTATATTTAAGCTTGCAGTTCCAAGACCCGATTTCATTACACTTTTCTCTCCTAATATCTTACCTACTGTAGCCCCTAATCCACAACCTATATTCCCCTGTCTAGTTTCTTCGCTGGTAGCGTTTCTACAAGCTTCATATCCCATTTTATAATCTGGTCTTACTCGATAGTCCCCAATGGTAAGATCAAAAATTACTGCACTAGTTACTATTGGAACCTTAGTTACTCCAACATCAAATCCTATATCATTTTCTTCTAGGAAAGCCATAGCTCCCGATGCTGCGTCTAATCCAAATGCGCTTCCTCCTGCAAGGACAACTGCATGAATTTTATCAATCATATTTTCTGGTCTCAATAAATCTGTTTCCCGAGTGCCTGGAGCTCCACCTCTAACATCAACACCTGCAGTGGCACCTTTATCACAAATGATTGCTGTACACCCTGTCATAGCATCATTATTCTGTGCGTGGCCTACTTTTATTCCCTGTACATCTGTTATACTTCCTTTATACATATCCATTTATCCCCCTAACAGATATCTCTCCAGAAATTACTTTCTCTACTTCTCCATTTTCCTTTTCAATAATTAACTCACCATTCTCAGTTATATCTATTGCTTTACCTAGTTCTTCTTTATGTCTTGATATTATTCTTACTTGCTTCCCTAGAAGAATTGATGAATCTTTGCATATTTTTATTGACCTTTTTATACTATTCTCATCTATAAGCTCTTTATATAAATCCTCAAATCTATTAAGTATAGATGCAACTAGATGCTTTCTGTCTATTTCTTCTCTATGGTATTCCTTTAAGGATGTAGCTATCTTTCTAATATCATCAGGAAATTCTGTGGAATCTATGTTTGCATTTATACCTATACCCATAACTATATAATTTATAGTATTTAATTCTCCACTCATTTCAGTTAATATACCACATACCTTCTTATTATTAAGAATAATGTCATTTGGCCATTTCACATAAGCTTCTATTCCCATGTCTCTAATTGCCTCACATACTGCTGCTGCTCCTATTTGTGTTATTTTCGCAGCGTCAGTTGGATCTATGTCTGGCTTTAAGATTAATGACATCCAAATGCCCTTTCCTTTAGGAGATGTCCAATTCCTACCTAATCTTCCCTTCCCTGCAGTTTGCTCCTCTGCAATAATTACAGTACCCGCTTTTTCTTGTCGAGAAGCTAATTCCTTAGCATATGTATTCGTTGAATCTATTGAATCAAAATGTATTATCTTATTCCCAATTATATTAGTATTCAATAGTCTATTTAGTTCTCCTTGTGTCAATATATCTGGTGATACTTTAAGTCTATATCCCTTTCTGGAAACTGATTCTATATCATAACCTTCATCTCTAAGATGATTGATTACCTTCCAAACAGCAGTACGACTCACCCCTAGTATTTCACTCAACTTTTGCCCAGAAATAAAGCCTTTTTTATTTTCTTTAAGCATGTTAAGCACTTTTTCTTTCATAAAATTCCTCCTAACTATACGCTAGTGTATAGGGATTTTAAATTTTTATCTTTTCTATATCAAAGCTTATCACCATAGTTCAAACATTTCAAGATTATATATTAAAATGTTCCATTATTCCTTTATTTTGTAATGAACTTAATTATTACATACTTTACAAATTTAGTTTTTTATTATACCATATAGGGGTATATAGTATATGTGAGTTTGCGTATATTATATATAAAGAATTAATAATAAATTTGAGGAGTGGTATTATGTCAAAAGCGTTGTTTTTAATAAAATCAAAACTTCCTTTTTTTATCCTAGGTATGATGCTTTTCGGTATTTCTTTAGGTAGTTTTAATGATCTTTCTTTTCTAAAGATTTTAGTTACTCCTACTTTATTTCTGATGATTTACCCGATGATGATTAATCTTAAAATAACTGATTTATTCAAAGGACTAGCTAAGCCAAAAACTATCATACTAAGTATAACTATTAATTTTATAGCATCTCCATTATTAGCTTTCCTTCTAGGAAAATTATTTTTTTCAAACTACCCTATGTTAATGGTTGGATTAATGCTAATATCAGTAATTCCAACCAGTGGAATGACTGCTAGTTGGACTGGATTAGCTAAAGGCGATATGAAATCAGCTATATTAATAATGTCTGCTAATCTTTTACTATCTATTATTTTAATACCTTTTTATATGAATATTTTTCTAGGAAAAGTAATCAGTATAAATACCATGGCAATAATTCTTAATCTATTAAAGGTAGTAGTTATTCCACTGATACTTGGGGATATAACTAGAAGAATCATTTTATCAAAGATAGGAAATGATGGTTTCAAAGCAATTAAACCAAATCTATCAGCCATTAGTTCTATAGGTGTTTTGCTGATTGTTTTTATAGCAATGGCCTTAAAGAGTAAGACAATAATAAATCAAGGTGGTCTTGTTCTTTATTCAATTATTCCTTTGACTATATATTATGGAGGCTTGCTAATACTAAGCATCTTTATAGGCAGAAAATCATTGAATAGAGAGAATAAGATAGCTTTAGTATACGGTACAACTATGAGAAATCTTACAATCGCCTTAGCACTTAGTCTCTCAGGCTTTGGCCAAAGCTTAGCAGTCTTTATAATAGCACTAGGATATATTATACAAGTCCCTCTTGCAGCCTTTTATATGCAAGTATTGAATAATCAAAATTATAACTATAACTATTCTTATCATTAATTTTTTCACCTAAAAGGGGTAGATGGATTTCCATCTACCCCCTTGTCTAACATCTCTTATTTTAAAATATTTATCTTAATAATTTTTGTTAATTAAGGAAATTGTATATTTATAAATCAAATACAATCTTCCAATAGATTTTACTATACATTTCTTTTCTTAACTAATTTCACAATTAATAGTTAATTATGAAAAGAATAATAATAGTATCCCTGCAGCAACGGCTGATCCTATAACTCCTGCAACATTAGGTCCCATAGCATGCATTAATAAGAAGTTAGAAGGATTAGCTTTTTGTCCTTCTTTCTGTACCACTCTAGCTGCCATCGGTACCGCTGAAACTCCAGCTGCTCCAATAAGTGGATTAACCTTACCACCTGTAGCCTTATGCATAATCTTACCAAATAAAACTCCTGTTGCAGTACCTACTGAGAAGGCAAGCAATCCAAGTACTATTATGGCTATTGTTTGTCCTTGCAAGAACACCTCAGCCTTTGCTGTAGCTCCAACAGTAATTCCTAAGAATATTGTTACTATATTTGTTAATTCATTTTGAATTGTATTTGAAAGTCTTTCAACAACTCCACATTCCCTAACTAGATTACCAAACATAAGCATACCTACTAATGGTGCTGCTGAAGGCAATAGTAATATACAGAATGTAGCAACAACTATTGGGAAAATTATTTTTTCTGTTTTAGATACAGGTCTAAGCTGTTCCATCTTAACTTTTCTCTCTTCTTCAGTTGTAAAGAATCTCATTATCGGTGGCTGAATTATCGGAACTAGTGCCATATAAGAATATGCTGCCACGGCAATAGGTCCAAGTAAATGGTCTGCTAACTGAGAAGTTAAATATAATGCCGTTGGTCCATCTGCTCCACCAATTATTGCTATCGAAGCTGCTTCTTGTCCAGTAAATCCAATGCCAGGTATTCCCATTTTACTTATTAGTACTGCTCCAATAAAAGTAAAGAAAATTCCAAACTGTGCTGCTGCACCTAATAATACACTTTTAGGATTCGCAATCAATGGTCCAAAGTCTGTCATTGCACCTACTCCTAAGAAAATTATTGGAGGATATATACCAAGCTTAGTTCCCATATATAGATAGTGTAGCAATCCGTCATTATCCATTAATCCTGCCATAGGTAAATTAGTCAATAACATACCAAATGCAATAGGCACTAATAATAATGGTTCAAATTGTTTCTTTATAGCTAAATAAAGTAGTATAAATGAAACCAAAATCATAATTAAAGGACTTTGGAGGATTTCTATAGGGTTGTCTACTTTAAAGAATGAATCTAATAGGGCTTTAAAGCCTGTACTGTCCCAAAACTTATGAAGTATATCAAATAACATTTAAGTTTACCTCTCTTTCCAGGTTTGTTTTAACTATCCTAAGGATACTAGTGTATCTCCTGCGTTAACTGAAGCCCCATTTGTAACGTTTATAGCTGCTACCTTTCCAGCTCTCGGCGCTACTATTTCATTTTCCATTTTCATAGCTTCTAATATTACTAAAACTTGTCCTTCTGTAACTGAATCCCCTTCACTTACTTTGATATCTAAAATCGTTCCAGGCATTGGAGCTTCCACAGTTTCCGCTCCTTGTGGTACAGCCTTTGGAGCTTCTGCCTTTTTAGGCTCTGGCTTTGATGCCGCCTTAGGTGCTGGTGTAGCAGGCTTAGATGCTGGTTTTGCCACTGGTGTAGATTGCGTTGTAACTTGTGCTGGGGCACTTACTCCAGAACCTCCTAAGTCCTCAACTTCAACTTCATAAGCTTTTCCGTTTACAGTAATCTTATATTTTTTCATCATTATGCCTCCCTTATAAAAATATGATTAGTTCATCTGTTCAAGTCTTCCTGCTTTTGACCATACAGATGTCTCTTGACCTACACGTCTTATTTTATTAATTTTTATATCAGAAACAGGTCTTGATAAACTAGCAGCTAAAGCTGCGGCAATAACCGCAACCAACTCTTCTTCATCAGAATCAGTATTTTCAGTAACTCTATCCTGTTCCATTGTTTTTTTATCATTTTTAATAACAACATTTGTTTTACTAGTTTTAGTTTGCCTCTTACCTTTATAAAATAAAGATCTGAAACCCTGAAGTATTAAGTCAATAATCAATAGGGCGGCAAATACTATCCCCATACTAAAAACAGTTATGAGTAATGCTTCTGGTATAGAAATATCTGTCAAATTATTAAACAACTATATCACCTCTTTTATTATCAACATGATTTTAAAGTGGCATATTACCATGTTTCTTGGATGGTCTACTCTCTCTCTTAGTTGCTAACATATCAAATGAGCTTATTAATCTCTGTCTTGTAGCCATAGGTTCAATTACATCATCAACATATCCCCTTGACGCAGCCACATATGGATTAGCAATTCTATCTCTATATTCTGCTATCTTTTCAGCTCTTGTTTCCAATGCATCATCTGAATTTTCAATATCTCTCTTGAAGATTATGTTAGCAGCACCCTCTGGTCCCATTACAGCAATCTCAGCTGTAGGCCATGCCAATACAACATCTGCTTTAAGGTGTCTACTACACATTGCAATATATGCTCCACCATAAGCTTTTCTTAAAATTACAGTAACTTTAGGCACTGTAGCCTCTGAATAAGCATATAGCATCTTAGCACCATGTCTAATAATTCCACCATATTCTTGGCTAACACCTGGTAGGAACCCTGGTACATCAACTAATGAAAGTAATGGAATATTAAATGCATTACAGGTTCTGATAAATCTCGCTGCTTTATCTGATGCACTTATGTCTAAGCATCCTGCTAATACTTTTGGCTGATTTGCAATTACACCAACTGATTGTCCATTTAATCTTATATATCCTGTTATAATATTTTGTGCAAAGTATGGTTGTACCTCGAAGAAATCTCCATCGTCTGCTATTTCAGCTATAACATCCTTCATATCATATGGTTTATTAGCATTTTCAGGTATTATTTCATTTAGTCTTTCACTTAACCTATTCATATCATCTTGAGGTTCAAAAATAGGTGCATCTTCCATATTATTTGAAGGTAAAAAACTAATTAGCTTTTTAATGTCATTAATACATTCTTCTTCACTATTAGTCATAAAGTGTGCAACACCACTTACTTTATTATGAGTCATTGCTCCACCTAATTCTTCTTTAGAAACATCTTCACCAGTTACAGTTTTGATAACTGCAGGACCTGTTATGAACATATTGCTAGTCTTATCTACCATGAATATAAAGTCTGTTAATGCTGGTGAATAAACTGCTCCACCGGCACAAGGACCCATAATTACTGATATTTGTGGAACTACTCCAGAGGCTATAGTATTGTTATAGAATATATTCCCATATCCTGATAACGCGTCTACTCCTTCTTGTATTCTAGCTCCACCAGAATCATTTATACCTATTATAGGGGCACCAACCTTCATAGCCATCTCTTGTACTTTACAAATCTTAGCTGCATGCATTTCTCCAAGAGATCCACCTATTACTGTGAAGTCTTGAGCGAACACATATACTAATCTTCCGTCTACAGTACCGTATCCAGTAACTACACCTTCACCTGGAGCCTTTTTCTTCTCCATTCCAAAATTTGTACATCTGTGCTCAACAAAAGCATCAACTTCTATAAAGCTACCTTCATCTAATAATTGATGTATTCTTTCTCTTGCAGTTAACTTGCCTTTAGCATGTTGCTTTTCTATTCTCTTTTCACCACCGCCCATTCTTATTGATTCTTTGGTGGCACGTAATTGTTCTATCTTTTCTGTTGCCATAATTCCCCTCCTTTACTTTAAGAACGCTTAAGGAAAGCGCTTTTCTTCAGTTAATGACTTGATTTTATATTATCTTTCACAAAGCTCTATTAAAACACCATGTGTGCTTTTAGGATGAGCAAAAGCTATCTTAGCTCCACCTGCACCATATCTAGGCTTTTCATCTATCATTCTTATTCCCTTTTCTTTCATTTCCTCAATAGCCTTTTCGATATTTTCAACTCTATAAGCAATATGTTGAACTCCTTGACCCTTTTTCTCTACATATTTTGCTATAGGTCCTTCTTTATCAGTTGATTCTAGTAATTCAACTTCTGTATCTCCTATTGGTAAGAATGCAACCTTAACCTTTTGCTCTTCTACAATCTCAGTCCCTTGAAGGTCCATTCCAAGTATTTCTTGGTAAAACTTTAGAGTTTCCTCTAAATCTTTAACTGCGATTCCTATATGATCAACTTTTTTTACCATTCTTATTATACCTCCTATACATGAGAATATATTCAAAGACTCAATCTATCTTAAAAGCTTAAGTTTATATCACCTAAGCTTTAAATAAGAAATTGTTAAAATTTATAGATCTATTGCTCTTAAAATTTCATCTTTAGCTGTGTAGGGGTCCATATTACGAAGAGCAACCTTTTGAGAAATATCATCTAATACTCCTACTGATTCATTCTTTCTAAGAATTAAGCTTAATATTTCTTCTTCGATTAAATTAATAATCTCCGCTCTTGCATTGCTTTCCCTACGTTTATTTAATCTATCATTCTCCTTAAGATATTCCATATGTCCTTTTATCTCATTTAAAAGTTCCTTTATTCCTTCATTCTTAAGGGCTGTTACTTGCATCACTGGTGGAATTCTATCCATATTATGATTCATTTCTAACATTGTTTTTATTTCTCTAGCAGTCTTTGATGCTCCGAATAAATCACTTTTATTTACAGCAAAAACATCTCCAATTTCCATAGTGCCAGCCTTAATAGCTTGGATGTCATCACCTAATCCAGGAACCATAATCATTAAAACAGTATCCGCTGTCCTAACTATATCCACTTCAGATTGCCCAACTCCTACAGTCTCAATAAAGATATAATCACATCCATAAATGTCAAGTATCTTTACAGCTCCCTGTGTGGCTTTTGATAATCCACCTAAGTGTCCTCTTGTTCCCATACTTCTAATAAATACCCCTGGATCTAAAGATAAGTCATTCATTCTTATTCTATCCCCTAGAATTGAGCCACCAGTAAAGGGACTCGTAGGGTCTACTGCTATAATCCCTACTTTCTTTCCCTCATCTCTTAATGACTTAACTAGTTTATCTGTTAAAGTACTTTTCCCGCCACCAGGCGGTCCAGTGATACCAATTACATGGGCATTACCTGTATGTTTATATAGTTTTTTAATCAATGAAATTGCTTCTTTGTTGTTATTCTCCACCATGGAGATAAGTCTTGCACAAGCTCGTTTATCTCCATCTAGTAGTCTTTTTTCTAATTCCAAAACAAGCACCACCTAAGTGTCCTTTGTTAGTCTCTCTTAAGATTATTCTTAATAAAGTCAACAATTGTTTGAGTAGCTGACCCTGGTGTAAATATCTCTTCCACACCTGCTTCTTTCAATCCTGGAATATCATCTTCTGGTATAACTCCTCCACCTAAAATTAATACGTCATCTGCTCCCTGATCCTTCATAAGGTTTACAACCTTAGGAAATAAGTGATTATGGGCTCCAGAAAGTATACTCATTGCAATAACATCTGCATCCTCTTGAATTGCTGCAGCAACTATTTGTTCTGGAGTCTGTCTCAATCCAGTATAAATAACCTCCATACCTGCATCTCTTAATGCTCTAGCTATTACTTTAGCACCTCTATCATGTCCATCTAATCCTGGCTTTGCAACTATAACTCTAATAGGTCTATCCACTTAACTTTCCTCCTTTTGTTTGTATTGTTAAATGGTTCAATGACTTATATTCTAACTGATTGTTGATATTCACCAAACACTTCTCTCATTACTCCACAGATTTCTCCTAGAGTACCATATGCCTTTACAGCTTCAATTATATAAGGCATAACATTTTCTTTACTATTGCAAGCTTTTCTTAAAGCTTCTAGTCTATTATTAACCTCTTCGTTATCTCTCTTAGATTTTAGCTCTTGAAGTTTTTTCTTTTGAAGTTCTTCAACAGCTGGATCTACCTTGAGTAACCCTGTTGGAGGTTCTTCTTCTGATTTGTACTTATTAACACCTACAACTATTCTTTTCTCACTTTCAACTTCTCTTTGATAATCATAAGCTGAGTCCATAATCTCTTGTTGTATATATCCTAAATCTATAGCTTTTGGTGCTCCACCAAGTTCATCAATTTTCTCAATGTATTTCATGGCTTCTTCTTCTATAGCTTTAGTCTTAGCTTCTATATAGTATGAACCTGCTAGTGGGTCAACTGTATTAGTTACTCCACTTTCATGGGCTACAATTTGTTGTGTTCTTAAAGCAATCCTTACAGAGTCTTCTGTAGGTAATGCTAAGGCTTCATCTTTTGAATTAGTGTGTAGGGATTGTGTTCCTCCTAGTACTGCTGCAAGGGTTTGTATAGCAACACGTACTATATTATTATCTGGTTGTTGTGCTGTAAGGGTAGATCCACCAGTTTGTGTATGGAATTTAAGTCTCATTGACTTTTCGCTCTTAGCTTCAAATCTTTCTTTCATTATCTTAGCCCACAATCTTCTAGCAGCTCTAAACTTAGCTACTTCTTCAAGTAAATCATTATGTGCATTAAAAAAGAATGACAATCTAGGAGCAAATGCATCCACATCTAATCCAGCTTCTATTGCAGCATCAACATATGCTATTCCATCGGCAAGTGTAAATCCTACTTCTTGAGCAGCTGTCGAGCCAGCTTCTCTTATGTGATATCCCGAAATACTTATAGTATTCCATTTTGGGACACTTTCAGAACAATACTCGAATATGTCTGTAATTAATCGCATAGACGGTTCTGTTGGGAATATATATGTACCCCTTGCTATATATTCCTTTAATATGTCATTTTGAATAGTTCCTCTTAATTTGTCTGCTGAAACCCCTTGCTTTTCTGCCACTGCAATATACATTGCTAATAAAACAGAAGCAGGAGCATTTATTGTCATTGATGTACTTACTTTATCAAGAGGTATACCATCAAATAAAATTTCCATGTCCGCTAACGAATCAATAGCAACTCCAACCTTACCTACCTCTCCAGCAGAAAGAGAATGATCTGAATCATACCCTATTTGTGTTGGTAAGTCAAATGCAACGGATAATCCTTTAGACCCTTGTTCAATTAAGTACTTATATCTTTTGTTCGATTCTTCTGCAGTAGCAAAACCTGCATACATTCTCATTGTCCACAATCTACCTCTGTACATTGTAGGCTGTGCCCCACGAGTGTACGGATATTGCCCTGGGTAACCTATTTCTTCGTCGTAGTTAATTCCTTGAATGTCTTCTGGAGTGTATAGTCTTTCGATTTTATCTCCTGAACCAGTTTGAAACTCATCCTGTCTTTCTGGAAACTTTTCCAGAGTCTTATTGAGAACTTTATCTTCCCAATCCTTCTTAGACTGTTGTATCTGGTCTAGCCTTTCCTTATCAAACATTTTTTAGCCTCCTTATTTTCAAATAGACCAAATTTTATAGGCACCTACATAAAAACCTTAAGGTATTTACAACCATCTATGTAGTTTGCCTAATGATTCTTAAGCTCGAATTACATCCAAATATAGACTATTATATAATAAGAAAATTTGCAATATTAATTTGACTTTTTTCTACATATTACATTGTTTCCAATATTATGTTAATTAAATAGTCTTTTATCCTTGTTTCCTACTAAGCATTTTAACATATCATTAACTGTACTTCCATTGAATAATGAAAATTTTTTGATTATTAATTTTTATTAATATTTAAACAAAATATATGATTAAAATTGCTAAAATTACATAATCATTATTCAGATATAGTTTTGCAAGATAGAGATCCATTTGCGTCTTATCAAGTCATTTTATCCCTATATTTAATGATAAGTTAATGAAATATTGAAATATTAAAACCAAAGTCTTGCATCTAATTTTTATTCGTTCTTGCTTGGTCCATCTGAGCTCATATTTAATCTTATTTTTAAAAATTTATTATTTTTTCCCACTAGTTATGTTTATAATAACCACTTTCTATTCTAATATTATTTTTTAATATCCTATTACAAAATTCACTTTGACATTACATCACTTAAACAAAATAAGACTACTTGATATGCCAAATTATCTTTTATAAAGAGTAGGATTCTATATCAAGCAGTCTTTAAATTCTATTATTATCATTAACTATTTTTTTCAATTTTATTTAAAAAGTCTTTCACATTAATTATATATCTAGAATGAGTTCCTTCACCTATTTTCTTCTCTTCATCATATGCTACTACATCAAAAAATAACTTTTTACCTTCAACTTTGTTCAGCTTTGCCGTTGCTGTAACCTTCATACCAACTGGTGTTGCAGCCAAATGCTTTATGTCTACATGTATTCCAACTGTAGCATATTCCTCCCCTAATTCCTTATCAACAGCAGTTAAAGCACTATTCTCCATTAAACCTATCATCATTGGTGTAGCATAAACTCTGATATTTCCACTACCGAATTTAGCAGCAGTATCATTTTCAGTTACGATTTTTTCAACAGTTGCTTCCATTCCTTCTCTTAATTTAAAATCCACATAATCACCTCACTTAATTAATAGAGAAAATTTTAGAACGATACTGTAAAATTTCCTTAATGACATATCATCATTATTATAACATAATAATAGAAAAAACAAACCAGCCTTTTAAAAGGCTGGTTATATTAATTGAATTAATTCTATTTTAGTTATCTTCTTGTGAATTATCATCATTATCTTCTTCAAAACTATTGTCTATATCAAAATCTGTATTTATATCATAATCAATAGTTTCATTTTTAAATACCTTCTCAAACTCCTCAGCATTTAATGTTTCTTTAGCTAATAGGGCATCTGCTACTCTGTGAAGTACATCCATATTCTCAGTTAATAATTGTTCAGCTTTATTATATCCTGTACCAACTATTTGTCTCATCTCGTTATCTATTTCAGCAGCAATTTGCTCACTATAGTTTTTACTTCTTCCTAAATCCCTACCAATAAACACTTCATTGTCATCTTCTCCATAAGTCATAGGTCCAAGCTTATCACTCATTCCATAATGAGTTACCATAGCTCTAGCTATTTTAGTAGCTCTCTCTATATCATTAGAAGCTCCAGTACTAATATCTTCTAGTACCAGTTTTTCTGCTACTCTACCACCTAAAAGAACAACAATTTCTTCTTCCATCTGAGTTTTTGACATATAGCTTTTATCTTCTTTAGGAAGATTCATAGTAAATCCACCAGCTCTACCCCTCGGCATAATAGTTACCATATGAACTGGATCTATATTTGGCAATAACCTTGAAACCACAGCATGACCTGCCTCGTGGAAGGCTGTAAGCTTGTTTTCTTTTTCACTTCTTACCCTACTTCTTTTTTCAGGACCAGCTACTACCTTAGTTATTGCTTCTTCAATTAATCTCATTGGTATCTTCTTAAGATCTTCTCTAGCAGATAACAATGCAGCCTCATTTAAAAGATTTTCTAAATCTGCTGGAGTAAATCCAATTGTTCTTCTTGCTACAACAGTTAAGTCAACATCATCGGATAGTGGCTTACCTCTTGTGTGAATCTTAAGGATAGCTTCTCTACCCTTAATATCTGGTACACCTACATGTACCTGTCTATCAAATCTACCTGGTCTTAAAAGTGCAGGGTCTAATATATCAGGACGGTTTGTTGCTGCTATTATAATGATACCTTCATTCTCACCAAATCCATCCATTTCTACTAGCAATTGATTTAGAGTTTGCTCTCTTTCATCATGTCCTCCACCAAGACCAGCGCCTCTTCTTCTCCCTACAGCATCAATCTCATCTATAAACACTATACATGGGGAACTCTTCTTCGCATTTTCAAATAAATCTCTAACTCTAGAAGCACCAACACCAACAAACATTTCAACAAAATCAGAACCACTTATGCTGAAGAATGGTACTCCCGCTTCTCCTGCTACTGCTTTAGATAAATAGGTTTTACCTGTACCAGGAGGTCCAACCATCAATAATCCCTTCGGTATCCTTGCTCCCAATTCAATAAACTTCTTTGGATTCTTTAAGAAGTCTACTACTTCTTCTAGCTCTTCCTTTTCTTCTTCTAATCCCGCAACGTCTTCAAAAGTAATCTTCTTGCTACTATCTTCCTTATGAAGCTTAGCCTTACTTTTCCCAAAGGACATTACTCTGCTTCCTCCACCCTGGGACTGTTGCATAAATACAAACCAGAAAACAACAAATATCAGCACAATAAATATAGTAGGCAACATTTGTAAGAACCATGGAGTAGTTGGTTGTGGCTCCCCACCATATTGAATAAGACCATCATCCACTGGTTGTTTTAAATAATTCTCATAGAAGCTTAACTTCGCATCTTCCGATATAAACGAAGTAAAGGCTTTACCATCTCTAAATTGTCCTCTTACCTCACCATTATCTACAGAAGTCATGCTCTTTATATTATCATTCTTTATTTCCTTAACTAATTCAGTTATATTTAATTCTTTAGGTTGTTCTACATCTCTTCCCATGAATTGAACAACTAGTATTATCACAATGAATATAAGTAAATAAAAACTTATACTCCTAAAAAACCTTCTCAATTATAGTCCTCCTCCCATGACATCTCTCTTTTATCATATCAATATATTCTAACATATAAGTGCAAAAAAAACAATTCATATAGAAATCACTATTTATAGCACTCTTCTTTTACCACAGAAATAAAAGGAGAATTTCTATAATTCTCAGCAAAGTCTATTCCGTAGCCAACTACAAACTCATCAGGAATTTTAAATCCCATATAATCTACCTTCACATCCACTTTTCTTCTTTCAGGCTTGTCGAGAAGCGTACATATTCTTACACTTCTAGGACCCCTTGATTTTAAATTTTCTATTAGATAGCTCAATGTAAGTCCTGTATCAATTATATCCTCTACTATTAATACATCTTTTCCTTCTATACTTTCTTCTAAATCCTTTATCATCTTTACAACTCCTGAGGATTCAGTTGACCTTCCATAGCTAGAAACTGCAATAAAGTCCATAGTCAAAGGAACATCTATGTATTTAATTAAGTCTGACATAAAAACTGCTGCACCTTTTAGTACACCGATAACAACAAGATCCTTGTCTTTATAATCATTAGTTATTCCATTTGCTAGCTCTTTAACCTTGCTTTCTATTTCTTCTGACGTAATAAGTATCTTCTTAATATAATCCTTCAATTGCTTACCTCCTCGGCTTATGTTGTTTGTCCTTTTTAATTTGTGCTAGATTTAATATTCATTTTGTGAAACTTTGATTTCTAAAATTCTCTTGGTGCATTCAGTAACTTTGTATATGTCACTAATTCTATACCCCACAACCCATATAATGTTTTTATTATCAACTACTAAGGGTATTCTATCTCTGTCCTCTCTAGGTATTTTTTCATCAATGTAGAAATCTTTTATTTTTTTGCTTCCCTTCATACCTAGAGGAATAAACCTATCACCAGGGTTTCTATTCCTTACAGACAAGTCACCATTAATTTTATCATAATCGAAATATTTTATAAACCTATCTTTAGAATTAAAATTTAAATCTTCTTTATTTATAACCTTTGCTTCTATTGTCATATCTAATTCTTCAATATTTAATTTGCTTTTTAAATACAAATTCTCATGAAATTCAGTCTTCCCTTTTAACTTATCATTCTTTTCAATTATTAATTGTTTGTAACTAATCCTAATATTTATGTTGTTACCTATATTGATTCTCTTTCCCGTATTCTCACTATTACTTAAATCAAGTATATCGGAAACATGCTTTTCTTCAACTCCCTTGAGATTACCTTTCAATCTCTCAATACCCATTCTTATAACTCGAGAGCGAATGCTTTTATGAAGCCTAATAAACTTATTATTATGTAATTTTATATTATTCCTATTTTCTTTTATCAATATTTCACTGAATTGCTCTTTTGTATATTCTGATAAGAAATCACTTTCTGTTTGCATAACCCTTGCTGTTCTTGTTAGTGTTTCAATTATTCCAAGATTAAAGTTATTCTCAATATACGGTATAAGTTCTAGCCTTATCTTATTACGTCCATAAATAGCTTCTAAATTTGTTTTGTCAATTCTTGGATTAATTTCATTCTCTCTACAATATTTTTCGATTTCAGTTCTACTAATATCTAACAAAGGTCTTATAATGTCATTACTTGCATATTCCATTCCTCTTAGTCCATCTATTCCAGTACCTCTTAAAAATCTCATCAACAAGGTCTCTGCCTGGTCATTTTTGTTATGAGCGACAGCAATTTTTCCTCCACCAATATTATCTAAAGTTTTTCTAAAAAAGCTATATCTTATTTCTCTTCCTGCCTCTTCAGATGATAACTTATTCTTTTTAGCATATTTATTCATATTAATCTTTTGGGAATAAATTGGAATGTTTAACTTATTACATTGGTCTTTTACATAATTCTCATCATTATCTGCATCTTCACCTCTTATCCCATGATTTATATGGGCTGCTAGTAAGTTAAATGGGATAATCTCTCTGATGTCCTTTAAGATATATAGTAAAGCCATGGAGTCTGGTCCTCCAGATAGCCCTAGTAATATATTCTCGCCTTTCTTAATCAAATTATTTTCTACTACAGCATCAATAACTCTCTCTTTCATTTTACCACCTATTCCTAAATATATGATTTTTGTCTTAAAATATTTTCTATATTTATATACATATATCCTTTATTTAAGTCAAACTAACTCCTAATATTAGGGTTAATATAAAAATACTTATGCTAGAAAAGAAAACTATATTAACTAGGTTGAAACTTTTCAACCTGTTATCATTAGCAATAATATCATTGTGCTTAATAGATATAATTGCATCTTTGATATCCTTCTCAAACTTACTTGTATCCCTATATCCTAGATTCAAACCTCTTATTACTATTTTTTTTATATGAATATTAATATCTATCCTATTTAATTCTTTATATACCTCTTGCAATTTATCTGTTAATGGGTTGAATTCTTTTTTTAAGATCATAGAAATAACTAACATAGTTATAGCAAATACGGTTCCATCATTATGATTATAATTTTTTTTCATTCCCCAAGATATCATATTATAAGCAGGTGTATATTCTCTTATACCCCATTCTTTCTCTATCACTCCACCAAAATCTATAAAAACAATTCTATTATCCTTGCTATCAATTAAAATATTTTCTAATTTTATATCAGTATATATATATCCTTTGTTACTTATCTCGTTTATCATCTTTATTATAATCAATGCTATTCCTAATATTTCTTTTATCTTAACTCGTGAGCGCTTCATATACTCTTTTAAGTTTTTTCCTTCTATAAATTCCATTACAAAAAAATATAAAATCTTATTATTGTGGATATAATCGTCTAATTCATAAGCCTTTACTATTCCTTTTAATCCATTAAATCTTTTCAAAGTATTATATTCTCTAGTAATTGAACTTATATCTTCACTAATCTTAATTGCCTTTATGCATCCATTTTCATCTTTTACCTTTAAAATTACTCCAGTTCCACCTTGACCGATTTTTTTAATTACTTTGTACCTATTTTTGTTCCATTTTCCTGTAATATCTTTAATTGACTCTATCACCTTATTTACGCTCTCCTTTAAAAAGACTGTAAAAACTCCTTTAAGCCTTTACAGTCTTTCCCGTTATATGTTATATAATATTACTTTCCAATATACCTTCTTCTGTGTCCCTATTATCCTCGCTAGTTACTGAATCTATTCTATCTTCTTCCCAGTTTCCTTCCATAAGTAATCTTGATGCCCATTCTAATGCGTCTCCTGTTGGTGTAATTCCTCCTGTCTTAATCTTTTGTAGCCCTCTTTCTAAATCTTCTATTTTCTCTGTAAATGGACAAAGTATAGTAGGCTTTATTTTATTACTACCAGGATATCCAATCACCGCAATTTCTGCCCTGCCTTTTCTTGCTTTCAGAACTTTCAATAAATTCAACACACTATTCTTAGCAATATTAATCTTATTCGTCATACTCCCGCTACAGTCTATTGCTACACAACACTTAAGATCAACTTCTTCACCATATTTATCAATTAGCTCTGTAATCTGATTCCTTGTTTGTGGTGGTGTATCCTTTAATTCAGTACCGAGAATTTCTTTTAATTCTTTATTAACTGCATGTTCTATTGTCTTGTATACTGATTTTTGAGTAACCATTTCCATAGTTCTTGAGAAGTTCTCAATGTTTGTTATTTCAGATATCCCTCCTCCTACTTCTGCTATGCTATGTACTTCAGCTAAGGGCTTTTCACTCTTATTATTGTCTATTATGCCAATAGTACTTATTGTAATTCCCTTATTATGGATATCCTTTGCGACGTCTATTGGGTCTGCACCTACATTTGATTCACCATCTGTAGCTAGTATAATTTGTTTTAATTCAATTTCTTTCTCCATATTATCCCTCCATTCTTCTAATGATTATTTCCAATATTAGGGATTGTATTCAAAAAAGAGACCATTTCTGGTCTCTTCTAGGGTACTCATAACTTTATAGTTACCTTCTACTTTTCCATACCTTTGTTACTAAAACTGTCATATCATCTTTCTTTTGATCTTTCCCTGCATCCTTGGCTTTCTCCATTATAGTATCAGCTATCACTTGAGGATTTAAGCTATCAATGTTATCAATTACTTCTCTCATCCAAGTTTCCTTATTTTCAACTTTTGCATTGGCATCTAATACTCCATCAGACATCATAATTATAAAATCCCCGTCCTCTAGCTGCTCCTCATACATTTGAAAGTCTACATCATTTAATATACCTACAGGTAATGAGTGTGTATTTATTGTATTTACACTATCCCTCTTTTTAATAAAAGTAGGTGCTGAGCCTATCTTAATAAATTGGGTTTCCCCCCTATATAAATCTATTATTGACATATCAATAGTCGCAAATATCTCATCAGTAGATTTGAGAACCAATATTGAATTTATTGTTTTCAAAGCCAATTCTTTGTCAAATCCTGCTTCTAGAAACTTTTCTAATAAAGAAATTGTTATATCACTTTCTTGATTAGCTTTTTGTCCCATGCCCATTCCATCGCTTAAAACAGCAAAATAGTTATTCTTCCTTTCTCCAAAGGTGTATGTATCACCAGAAATATAATTAAAAGACTCTTCCGACCTAGCTACCTTCGTTATAGCTTCAAATTTATTTGCTCTAATTAATTTAAACCTTATTCTTCTACTATCTGAAGGAATACTGCATGAATATTTATTTCTAATAAGATTAAAGCCAACAGTTTCCGATACTATAGGTATTACTTCTCTTACAGCTACCTCTTCATCCTTTTCAGAAATCATTTCTATTAATATCTCAAAATTATCTTTTTCAGATTCTGTCACTATTACTTCTTTAATGTCTATTCCTTGATTCCTTAAAGTAGAGTATATGCTTTTCTCTACATCTTCCTTAAAATAGATTTTACTATCTATTTCATTAGCCAAGTCTTTTATTATTTTAGAAACACCATCAAGTTGTTGGGAAACCAATTGTCTACTTTCTGATATTTTATTTTCCCATTGGTAATTAAGCTTGTACACATTAAACAAATGATTACATTTATTGCTTATATCCTCTGGTTTTATACATCTTCTCTTTAAAAGATCTGGTAATTTATCCTTGGATACTTTGCCTTTAGTCTCAATATAGTTCATAACATCAAACATTGCATAGTACGTTGAATAAAAGTCATTCTCCCAACAATATCTGTGCATAGCACAATTCTTACAAACATCTTCAGCCACACAATTTACATAGTTTGAAATATCCCCTTGTTCAACAACCCTTTCCTTTTGAGACACTCTATTGAAGGTGGATGCAAGTTCGTCAAATACTTGAGATATTTCATTTAGTCTATTAAAGGTTATATCCTTTAATCTCTGGCTATATGCATCCTTGAACTCTGTATTTTTTGCTATGCCAATAGCAAGTCGACTATCTAGTCCATCAAATAGTTTAGATGCTATTATAACTAATACAGTTGCTACTACTATCTCTTTATAACTTATAAAGGTTTCACTATATCCGTTAATATAAAAGGTTATTATTCCATTTCCTAATATAAATCCTATCCCTGTTCCAATCTTTCCCAAATCCTTGAATAACCCTGCTAATAATCCTGAAAATCCAAGAATGGAGATGAGTATAGGCATATGAGGCGTCGACATGCCGCAGACTACTCCTATGGTGACCCCTACTGCTGCTCCTATAGCTGGACCTTTACTATATGAGAATAATATTATTAGAAATATTCCCATAATATTTTGAAGAGATATATTATATAATTCTATTGTTCCTATCCCTGATATTGCTAAAGCTAGCATTATTGCTCCACATATGATTTCTTCGCCAGTAAAAACCTTATTTTTCCCTTTAATTGTTGTAATACTATAGCTAAAAATATATGTAAGAGTAAAAATTGCCACCGCTTCAAATCCAACCATCACAATATCATATAAAAAATACTCTGAGATTATTAATAAAGTAATTCTTACAATCATAAAAGTTATACAGGATAGCATTGATAGCTTTAGAACTGATTGATTTGATTTTCTAGAAATAAATGAATGAAGAAAATATATTAACCATATTACTGCTATATATTCATACCCCTGTAGTCCTTTCATGGTAAGCAAACCAATTGTTGAAGTAATAGGTATTAATATGGCTTGTCCACACTTACCTAAATACGCCGTCACAAATGCTATTCCAAATGGAGTTAATCCATCCATTATTAGTGCTCTTGATATAAAGAACGATAATACTCCTAATAAAATATTATCTGTTTTTAAATTACTAAAAACTTTTTCAATAGAATTCTTAACTCCCTTACTTTTACCTTTTCTTCTTCCCTCTCTTAAGGGAAGCATTTCCACTTTGCTTATCATTAAACGACACCACCTATTCTTTTGAATTAGTGTGATTATTGTAACAAATAGCAAATGAAATATTTGTCAAGATGGCTTGTCTCTATCAAAAAAGTTTTTGACATTTTTACTGAATCTTTTATTAAATACCTAGGTTTTTCTTATGTAAAGACAGCTAATGTTTTTATATTAAACCCTAACATGAATAGAGTAATCTTATTATAAGTTTGTATTATTCAGCAATCGACATCTTTTTTCAACTTTTCCAACCTAAGGCTTTGAGATTAATCTAATGTATAATTTTGTATCTGAAATTACACTGCCGATAAATGCTAGGTTGCACCATAAGGTTAACTCAATTATCCTTAACAACCCTTATCCATATTCTCTAAGACTTAAATTTAAAAAATTTTAAAGATTTTAATTTATAAAATAAAAAAACCGGGGTAATCCCGGTTTATCCTCGCTTAAAGCTACTTGATCTTTTATTCTCTCTACTTTTTATCTGTTCTAGTCTTTCATTACTATCCTTCAAGAAAGATGACAACTTATCTTCAAATGACATTCTTTTTTGTTTATAGTCATTTTTATTATTCCAATCTATCTCTTCTGGCTGAGATGTAGGTTTTGGTTTTGGTTCGGCTTGTCTAATGGATAAGCTTATCTTCCCATCATCACTAATGGATATTACTTTGACTTTAACTTTTTGACTTTTCTTTAAATAGTCACTAACTTTTTTTACATAATCATGAGAAATTTCGGATATATGAACTAGTCCTGTTTTCCCTTCCGGCAATTGAACAAATGCCCCAAAGTTCGTAATCCCTGAAACAACTCCCTCAACTACCTTTCCTACAGTAACGGGCATAAGTTAAATACTCCTCCTTTTAAAATTTATCTCGTTTAACTCTTTTAGTATATATTATACTATAAAATATGTCAATCCGTTATATTTAGTCTTTCAATCCCTTAATAAATTTGTTTTTGTTTTTATCAATAAATATAACTTCCCAAGGCTTAACCATTCCTAACTCATCTCTTGCGATTTTCTCAACATACTCAGGAGTGTTAGAATACTTGATTTTATCCTCAAGCTCTTCTATTTCCTGGGTTAGCTTTCTTACCTCTTTTTCTTTTATTGCCTTTTTGTTATCTAATTCATTTAACATTCCTTGTTGGTTAAAAAAGGAAGATATTCCATAAATAAAAATTATTAAAAAAAATATATATCTTATTCTAATTTTTTTTCTTTTCTTCCTTACGGGCCTTTTTTCCATGATACACCAATCCTTCATGTAATTTACAATCAGTCTCTCTAGTAACAACTCTTCTATATCTAATTCTTCTATATTCAGTCTGTAAATCCTTTTAAAAAAGAAAAGTTTTTGGTGTACAATTAAATATAATATAAACTATTATTTCTTAAATAGAATATTTTTGGTTTGCTTTTTAAAATCCTTGAATATTCTAAAAGGTAATTTTGATTTCCTCTTTAATCTACTGTATCCTCTCTGCATCTTTCTTCTACTTTTTCGATAGGGTTCTATTAAGACCCCTTCCAACAATTTGAATGGATAAAAAACAATATTTAAAATGAATTTTATCCCTCTCCACAAAATTGTTATTACCTTTACTAAGATTGTTATTACTATCTTACTTAATAATCTATTATATAACAGTGCTCCTAGGATAAATCCTAAAAACACATACCCCCTTAATTCCCCCCAATTACTAAAAATTATGATTAACAGTGATAGAACTGATACTATTATCCAGAACACCAAATCTTCAATAAAGGTAGCAACTCTCTTTGGTTTAAAGAAATATCTAAAGATTCTATATATGTCATAAATAAATCCAATAATTATTCCTCCATACAAGGTTGTTAAAAATACATACACCTCGCTGTGGATAACACCTTCCATATTACCACCTCTGACCCATATACTAAACTGACTAGAAATTTTAAAACCAATGGTTTATACCATCGGTTTATTTAAACATTTTTGATAATAGTCCATTTCCTTTAGATTTTGAAGATCCTCTATCACTATAAATTATGGAGTCTATTGAACCTTCAATTATTACATTTCCATCATCTAAATTCAATTTACTTATATTTAATGAGTTCCCTTTAATAGTCGCTAGTCCTCTATTTGTTTGAACTGCAATTATATTTTCATTAAAGCTATCTACATGCTCAACTCCTGATATACTTAACTTCTCTCTATTTTCTAATATTATATTTTGATTCTTGCTAGTTTTACCCGTCTGTTTATTTTCATTCATCCTATTCCCCCCTCATATTCCATTTATGTTACAGAATATGCAGCACTATCTTTTTTTATTACTCTTTTTCAATGTAAAAAAATCAAAAAACTAAAAAAGACTCTCTTTTAAATCTACCTGAGAGTCTTTTTATGTACTATAAAGTTTTATAAAGTTCTACTGCTTTATTCTTAGGAACATGCTCCAATACCTCTAGCACTTCGACCTTCAAGGCATTTGTCCCAAAGTTTATTTCAATAACATCTCCAACTTCAACCTCTGAACCTGGCTTTGCTTCTTTGCCGTTTATAAAAACTCTTCCTTTTTCACAGGCTTCCTTAGCTACTGTTCTTCTCTTAATTATCCTAGAATTTTTAAGAAACTTATCGATTCTCACCGAAATCACTCCTTCTAAATAATAAATAAAAAATCAGGTCTATGACCTGACTTTTTTATTTATTAACTGTTTCTTTTAATGTTTTACCAGCTTTAAATACTGGAGCTTTTGATGCAGGTATTTGAATAACTTGCTCAGGATTTCTTGGATTTCTTCCTTCTCTTGCTTTTCTATGTCTTACTTCAAAAGTTCCAAATCCAACTAATTGTACCTTTTCTTCATTCATTAGAGCTTCCTCTACGCTCTTCATAAATGCATTTAATGCACTCTCAGCATCCTTCTTAGTTAATCCACTTTTCTCTGCCATATTTGCTACTAAACTCGCTTTGTTCATTAAAAAAACCTCCTCATTTTTCAAAATAATAATTAATTTTTAGTACTACGTATTACTCTATTCTATGTTTCTTTGCAAAATCCTTCTTTTCGAAGTATTTTTTTAAAATTTTCCATAATTATGTATCTTTGATTTTTCCCATAATACATCCATTTCTTCTAAAGTCATATTTTTGAGATCCTTTTTCAGTTTTTTGCTTTCACTTTCTATATAACTGAATCTGTTGATAAACTTGTTTATTGTCTTATTCAATGCTATTTCCGGATTCACATTGGCGAATCTACAAATATTCACTACTGCAAATAATAAGTCACCAAGTTCTTCTTCTCTTCTCTCAGTATCATCCCCTTCATAGACCTCTTTCACTTCTATAAGCTCTTCTTCAACTTTAGACATTGCACCTTGTACATTGGGCCAATCAAATCCTACATCAGCTACTTTATCTTGTATTTTATAGCTTTTTAGCAGGGATGGCAAGTTTTTTGTTATATTTTTTAATTTTTCTGTGTAATTTGCTACAGATTTTTCCTTATCCTTCATACTATTCCAGCTATCAACAGCCTCTTTATCATCTCTAGCTTCTTCATCTCCAAACACATGGGGATGTCTATATATTAGCTTTTCACTTATATTCCTTACAACATCCCATATACTGAAGTATCCTTCTTCACTAGCTATCTGGCTATGAAAAACAACTTGAAGCAAAACATCTCCCAATTCTTCAGATAAGAGGTCATAATCTTCATCGTCAATTGCATCAACAACTTCATAAGCTTCTTCAACTATGTATTCCCTCAATGACTGGTGATTTTGTTTTATATCCCACTTGCAACCCTCTTTACTTCTTAATTTTTCCATAATATCTATTAAATTATACATGTCATATAGTTTTTTGTTGATTTTATCGCATTTTGGGACATATATACTAGTTAAATGATCTACCCATTCAATCCTATCAACTTCATATATTGGAATTTTGTGTATCCTTTCTTCACCCTCTATGCCCGCTGCTCTTATTACATACACCTCATATTCGTCTCCATACCTTTCTACAAGCTTCAGCTTTACTTCTGACGCTATTTCAGGCTTATAGACATGGGTAATTATATTTGCAGAATTTATGTCCAAGCTAGCCTCTTTAAAATCAAGACCATCTATTAGCTTCAATCCATCTATTACATCTTTTTCAATAGTAGATATTACCGATTCTATAAAGCTCATCCCAGTTATTATTTCAATAGAAATTTCTCCTTGTTCTTTCAACCTATTTAAAGTAGTAATGGTTTTTTCACCTAAAATGGGATTACCAGGCACACAATAATTTATATGTCCAAACTCTTCAGCATACTTTAAAAGACTTTCAACAATCTCATTATATACTTCATCCATTGTATTTCCATGTTCATATATATAATCAAAAGATTCAAAATGAATATTATTATCTATTAAATACTTAGTTGCTGGGTGTTCCTTTGTCCTTAAATATACTGGCAATCCACTTTTAAGCTTATCCACTGCCTTTAGTGTAAGATCTCCTATATTCCCCGGACCTAATCCTATAACTGTTATCTTTTTCATAAATAATCCTCCAAATTCATATGCACTTTCATGCAATCACATTAATTTCTTAATAACCCCACAGATTTTAGTAATTTAGCTATTTTTGAACCTCCAGGTAATAACTCAAAATCTCTTGAAGTAATTGCACCTAATATTAATAGCATAATTCCATATACTATCACTCCAACTCCAATAGATGCTACAGTAGCTAATTTCTCGCCTAATATTGAATCCATGAATCCATAAGAATACCATACAACTATCGTCATCACTATTACAGAAAAGATAGGCTTTAAAAATACATTAACTACGTTAAAGCTTGTTTTGGTATGTCTTTTCACCTCAATAAAATTCAATACTGCCGCTGTCATATACGCAATTACAGTACCTATAGCAGCTCCTTTAATATTTATCTCAGGAATTCCTGTTAATATAAATGTAGCAGCTAACTTAACTAAAGCTCCAATAACTAGATTTCTAACTGGTATATGTGGCTTTCCTAATCCTTGAAGCACAGCAGTTAATGATTGAACTAAAGTCAAAAATATAACGCTGAAGGACAAAATCTGAAGTATCTGTCCAGAACTAATAAGTGTTTGTAAATCATTCTTGTAGTATAAAAGCTTCATAATAGGTGTTGCTAGAATAAACAAACCTAATGCCGATGGTAATCCTATTAATAGGGTAACCCTTACTCCAGAACGAGTTATCTTTCTAATACCAGCATAATTTCTTCTGGCATATGCATCTGAAACAGCTGGTACTAAGCTCATAGCCAACGCCAGAGAGAAAACTTGCGGGAAGTTAATAAGTGTTTTGGCAAATCCACCTAGCTGTCCAAATAAACTATTTGCTTCTGCTTGAGTATATCCTATTGACCTAAGCCTTCTCATTACTATGAATACATCAATATTATCCATAATTGGAACTATTGCTGCTCCTATTGTTATTGGTATTGCTATAGATAATAGCCTCTTTATTATAATTTTTGAGCTTTCTACAGAATCGTCCAATCCTCTTTCTATGTCAGCAGATATTTTCTTTCTCCTGGTTAAAAATATAATTATTATACATATGGTTCCTGCTATAGCCCCTGCCGATGCTCCAAAAGCAGCTCCTCCTGCAGCTTGTGGAATTCCATAATCTAATAAATATATTGCAAGGGAGAATCCAACTATCAATCTAAATAACTGTTCTATTATTTGAGAAATGGCTGTTGGCAGCATAGTTTGACGTCCCTGAAAGTATCCTCTGAACGTGGCCATTATAGGTACAAATAAAAGAGCAGGAATTAATGCAAGGAACGAATAATAAGCATTTTCATTTTGTATAACATTTCCTGCTAAAAATTTTGAATTAAAAAATATAAAAACTGATGTTATTACACCAATGGTCGCCATAATAAAGAAAGATGTCTTAAAGACTTTATATGCTTCTCTATATCTACCTAACGCCCTTTTTTCTGCCACCAACTTTGCAATTGCAGTTGGAAAGCCAGATGTTGATATTGTTAGTAACAATACATAAATAGGATAGGAGGTTTGATAATATCCAAGACCCTCATCTGTTATAATATTTCCTAGTGGTATTCTATAAATTGCTCCTAATATTTTTACTATAATTCCAGCAATACCTAATATCGCTGCTCCTTTAAGAAAATTTTCCTTCGTCATATATAATCCTCCCATTCTATATTCCATACATCAATATTACTATTATATCAAAATGGGATATTGTATTAAACATTTTTATTTTAAAATAATATAGTCTACCTAAAAAGGTAGACTATAAGAACTTCTAGTGCTCCATTTGCTTTGCTAAAAAACCTGCAGCAGTTTCTGCTAGCTTAACCTCCAATTCTCCCATTTCCGTATTTGAATCTTTGGAAACTAATATTACTGCTCCAATTGGGTCACCTTGACTTACTATAGGTGTTATGACTTCAGTAGAGTATGTATCAGCCCCAAAATCCTCATTTGCGACCTTAACAGGCTTATTTTGTCCTGATGCTATATAAGTTTCTCTACTTTCAATAAATTTTTCTAACTCAGAACTAATTCTTTGGTCCATATATTCCTTTTTAGGACCACCCGCAATTGCAACTACAGTATCTCTATCTGATATTATTGCCATATGACCCACTGATTCATATAAAGCCTCTGCATACTCACTAGCAAACTCACTTAATTCTCCAATAGGCGAATATTTCTTAAGGATTACTTCTCCTTCTCTATCAGTAAATATTTCCAAAGGATCTCCTTCTCTTATCCGCAAAGTACGCCTTATTTCTTTAGGAATAACTACCCTTCCTAAATCATCAATTCTTCTAACTATACCTGTGGCTTTCATGTTTTCCCTCCTAAAATAAAGATTGTAACATAGAACTGTGTGATTATTATTTTACTTTTTAGAGTATTTTATACACCAATGGCAAATAAGAACAAAAAATCTAATGTTTTTTTACAATAATTAAGTTAACTCATTAAAAAAAGAGATAAGCTTAATTAGCTCATCTCTTTTAGCATTACCAAATTATATTATAAAATGCAAAATTCTACTTCTCATCTAAAAAAGTTTCAACATCCGCATCATCACTTAACTTTTCTACGTTTTCACTAAATCTTTGATATTTAATATCATCTACAACACTTTCTTTTAAATCATCAAATGTTTCTCTTCTATCTTCTACCTTAATAATATGATATCCGTAGTCAGTCTTAACGGGTTCACTTACTTTTCCTGGTTCTAATGAAAATGCTACTTCTTCGAATTCTGGAACCATTGTTCCTTTAGTAAAGTAATCATACATTCCACCTTGAGAAGCTGATCCTGGGTCTATAGAATTTTCCTTTGCTAATTCAGCAAAATCTGACCCATCATTAAGCTGTGAAATGATATCTTGAGCTTCTTCTTCAGTATTTACAAGTATATGTCTTACCTTAGCTTGAATGTAATTATCTTTATTTGCATTAAACTGTTCTTCTGCCTCAGCATCAGATACCTCTAAGTCACCCATATATTTTTCTTGATATTGGCTTATAATCATTTCTTTTCTTAATGCATCTTTTAAGTAGTCAATTGTAATTCCACTATTTTCAAGGGATTTATTAAAGTTTTCCTCTCCACCATTTGCTTCCTTTAGGTTTTCTATCTCAGTATTTACTTCTTCATCTGTTACTTCGATGCCTTGTTCTTTAGCTTCTTGTACTAATATAGCTTCTTGTACAAGTCCCTCTAAAACTTTTTCTTTAAAAACATCTTCAAATAATCTTCCGTCTCCCATTTCTTGAGTCCAAACATCAGTACCATATTGGTTTTCTATCATTTTTCTTTGCATTGCAAAGTTATCGTCAAGTTGTGTTTTAGTAATTTCTTCTCCATTAACCTTAGCAACTATATCACTTTCATTGGAGCTACATCCAGTAAAAATTATAGAAACCATTAATATAAAAGCGATTGCTACTGTTATCAACCTATTCTTCTTTATAGTCAACTAAATCATCTCCCTTAATTTTGTGTTCAGAGTAATAAAACCTCTATTGTACATTATATATTAATTTACCCTCTATGAAAACTACTAATTTTTTCTATGACCTCTTCAATCTCTGTTAATACTTCATTTTGTCTAGTCTTTCTGAGTCTATAAACAACCTTTGGCTTATTAGAAATATCAAAATTCATTCTCCTCGGGAAATGAACAGTTAGTAAATTAATTAATTGTGGTGTTACATAATTTGTACTTAAAAACTCTATTTTTATATAATTTCCATTTTGAGATAGAGTACTAATCTTTCCAATTTGACATAGGGATTTAATATAAGATATTTTTATTAAATTATCTACTTGAGTAGGCACATCTCCAAATCTATCTATGAGCTCTTCAACAACATCAGATATCTCTTCTTTATTTTCAATTGAAGAAATCCTCTTATACATTTCTATCTTCTGTTCTTCACTTTGAATATATTTATCTGGTATATATCCATCTACATTTAATTCAATAGTAGTCTCTACTTTTTCTTCTTTGATTTCTCCATTTAACTGTCTTACTGTTTGTTCTAGATATTTTACATACAAATCATATCCTATGGCAGCCATATGTCCATGCTGCTCTTGTCCTAATAGATTTCCTGCACCTCTTATCTCTAAATCTCTCATAGCTATTTTAAACCCAGAACCAAATTCGGTAAACTCCTTTATAGCCTTTAATCTTTTTTCTGCAACTTCAGATAGTACTTTATCCCTCTGATACGTAAGATATGCAAAGGCCAATCTATTAGAACGACCCACTCTACCTCTTAATTGATATAATTGAGATAATCCCATTTTATCAGAATCATAAATAATTATGGTATTAACATTTGGTATATCTAATCCTGTTTCAATTATTGTTGTACATACTAGTACATCATATTCCTGATCTAAAAAGTCTACCATAACTTTTTCTAGCTCTCTTTCATTCATCTGTCCATGACCTACGGCTATTCTTGCCTCAGGTACCAGTTCCTTAAGCTCAGCTGCCACCTTTCTGATCCCTTTAACTCTATTATAAACTACATATATCTGTCCGCCTCTATTTATTTCCTTAACTACCGCATCACGAATAAGCTGACGATTATGTTCAACTACATAGGTCTGAACAGGATATCTTTCTTCCGGTGGTTCTTCTATTACACTCATATCTCTTATACCTATCATTGACATATGTAGTGTTCTGGGAATTGGTGTAGCAGTTAAAGTTAAAACATCAATTGATTCTTTCAGTGTCTTTAAACTTTCTTTATGTTTCACTCCAAACCTCTGTTCTTCGTCTACAATCAATAATCCCAAGTCTAAAAACTTAACATCTTTTGATAACAGTCTATGCGTTCCCACAATTATGTCGATATTTCCACTCTTTAAGTCGTTTATAATCTTTCTTTGCTGTCCAGGATTCCTAAATCTACTTAACATTTCTACTTTAACAGGAAACTGACTAAATCGTTCCACTAATGTATTATAGTGTTGCTGAGCTAAAATAGTTGTTGGAACTAAGAAAGCAACCTGCTTACTATCAAGTACAGCTTTAAAAGCTGCTCTCAATGCTACTTCAGTTTTACCATAACCTACGTCTCCACAAAGTAGTCTGTCCATAGGTCTACTTTTTTCCATATCTCTTTTTATTTGCTCAATACATTTTAACTGGTCATCTGTCTCTTCATATGGAAAGATATCCTCAAACTGTTTCTGCCATGGTTGATCCTTAGAAAAAGCAAATCCTTTAACTGTCTGTCTCTTTGCATACAATTTAATTAAGTCCTGTGCCATGTCCTCAATTGCTTTTTTAGCTTTATTCTTAGTCTTTGTCCACTCACTACTCCCTAACTTGTTTACCTTAGGTTTAATAGAGTCTGCTCCTATATACTTTTGAATCAAGTTCATTTGATCAACAGGAACATAGAGTTTATCTTCACCATGATATTTAATTGTCAGATAATCCTTTTTTATACCTTGAACCTTCAATTGTTCTATTCCAATGTATTTACCTATACCATGGCTTTCATGTACTATATAATCTCCTGGATTTAAGTCTGTAAAGGATTCAATTTTTCCTTCTTCTTTTCTTTTTTTCTTTTTTCGCTTCTTTTTAGATACTCCGAATACTTCTTTATCGCTAATTACTGCAAATTTAAGTCGTGGATACTCAAACCCTCTATTAATCGATCCCTCAGTAATTATTATTTGACTAGATTTAATTTCTCTATTAGGATCTTTAACATACTGGCAATGTAACCCTTTATCTATTAAACTTTCTTGAAGCCTTCTACCCTTTTCTTCAACTCCTGAGAGTATAATGACCTTGTAGCCTCTATATTTGTAATGATTCAATTGCTCCGCTAATAGATCTAATTTATTATGAAAGGATTGCATCCCTTTACTTATAAAGTTAATAATTTCCTTTGGTTTAAAATGAGGATTTGTCTTTAAAAGGTTAGATGTCGTAACACATATTTTCTTTTGGATTTCTTCTATTAACTCATCATATGAGTGATTAATGTTTTCCTGCTTAGGTAAGACCTCTCCCCTTTCAAAAAGATCAGTATATCTGTTAACAAAGTCTTCCTTTAGTCCTTTAACACTTTCCTCTATTCTTCTCGGTTCATCTATGATTACAATAGCATCTTCCTTTAGATAATCAATTATACTAGAATCAACGTTATGAATATATGGTACAAACATATCCATATTATCAATTGTAACGCCACTTCTAAGTCTATCAATATAATAATTAAATTTTTCTTCAAGTCTATTTGCTGCAATTTCATTGCCCTTTTTTCTCATTTTCTTAACTGTCTGCTTGAGGTCTGATTCTAAAGCTTTACTTATATCGTCTTTTTTTATATTTTCAACTAAAATTTCCCTGGCAGGTGCTATTTTAACCTTAGTTACATTCTCAATAGACCTTTGAGTCTTTATGTCAAATTTTCTTATTGAGTCTATCTCATCATCAAATAATTCAACTCTGTAAGGAACTACAGAATCAACAGGGAAAAAATCTATTATTCCCCCTCTGATAGAATATTGCCCCATACCTTGAAGCATGTCTACTCTTTCATATCCTAGAACATCAAAATCCATTCTCATTTTATCTAAATCAACTATTTCTCCAAATTCTAGACTAAATCCATATCTATTAAATAGTTCTTTATTTGTGATTTTATTCAAAAAAGAGTTTATTGAGGCAACTACTATAACATTTTCATCGTTACTCAATTTATTTAAGACTTTAATTCTTTGATTAGATATTTCATGACTGTGGGCATCTATATCATAGAAAACCAATTCTCTCGATGGAAATATCTCTATATTATTTTTGTTATAAAATTTCAAATCATCTATAATCTTTTTTGATTTTATCTCATTATAAGATAAGAAGAGTATCTGTCTATCAGTATGTTCTTTTAATGCCGAAATTACATGACTGATATTTTCTTCTGATAACCCATTAATGGATATTGGTGAAGTACCTTTTTCTATACTTTTTATTAAATTATTATATGATGGCAGATTTTTTAAATTATTAAAAAACATATTGTCAATCAATGCAACCAACTCCTCAAGCAAACACCTTAAGCCCAGGTTTCTATCCTGGGCTGTGTTTAATTATTCCTTAATATTCTATTTATACCTTAACCATTATATTCATTCATAGCTCTATTCACATCATTTGCTATTAGCATTTCTACTGCCTTAGCAGCCCTCTCTATTGTTTCATCGACCATTTGTCTCTCTTCTTTATTAAAGCCACTTAAAACAAAATTAGCCAAGTCTTGCCCTTCTCTAGGACTTCCTATCCCAATTCTAATTCTGGGGAAGTTATCATCTTGAAGATGATAAATAATAGACTTCATACCGTTATGACTTCCAGCACTTCCCCTTGGTCTAATCCTTAATGCAGCAAACTCAATATCTATATCATCATAGATAACTATGATATTTTCAATGGGAATATTATAATACTTTTGTAGTTCCATAACACATAAACCACTATTATTCATATATGTCTGTGGCTTAACTAAAAGTACTTTTTCGCTACCTATCCTCATTTCACCATAAACAGATTTGAACTTTATCTTAGTTATTTTAACATTATGTCTCTCTGCAAGACAATCAATTGCATTAAATCCAACATTATGTCTTGTTGAATCATATTTATTACCTGGATTTCCTAGGCCTATTATTGCATACAACGAAATCAGCCCCTCTATATCTTAGTCAAACAATTTGCTAACTGATTTATTTTCATAAATCCTTCTAATAGCTTCTGCAAATAATGGTGCTACTGATACAACCTCTATTTTATCTATTTTCTTCTCTTCAGATAAAGGAATTGTATCTGTAACTATAAATTTCTCAATCTCTGAGTTTTCTATCCTTTCAATGGCAGGACCAGATAATAAAGCATGGGTACACGCTGCGTAAACCTTCTTAGCTCCAAAATCCTTTAATACCTTTGCAGCCTTAGTTAATGTACCTGCTGTATCTGCTATATCATCAACGATAATAACATTCTTACCTTCTATGTCTCCAATTACATTCATAACTTCTGATACATTTGCTTTAGGTCTTCTTTTTTCTATTATAGCTATAGGAAGGTCCAAAATACTAGCAAAATTTCTGGCTCTAGTAACTCCTCCTAGGTCTGGAGAAACAACTATAGTTTCTTTATCAATAATATCTCTAAAATGATTAGCAAGAATAGGTCCGCCAAATAAATGATCCACTGGAATATCAAAATATCCTTGTATCTGACCAGCATGTAGATCCATACTTATAACTCTGTCTGCTCCAGCTTTTGTAATAAGATTAGCTACGAGTTTAGCAGTAATTGGATCTCTTGCTTTAGCTTTTCTATCTTGTCTAGCATAACCATAATAAGGAATAACTGCATTAACTCTACCAGCTGAAGCTCTTTTTAATGCATCTATCATTATTAAAAGTTCCATTAGACTTTCATTTACAGGTGGACATGTAGGCTGAATTAGAAAAACATCTGCACCTCTAACTGTTTCATTAATAAAAACTGAAATTTCTCCATCACTAAATCTACCTGCTTCACTTTGACCTAAGCCTGTACCTAATTCCTTGCATATTTTTTTAGCTAACTCTTGATTAGAATTCCCAGAAAAAATTTTAATATCTTTTCCTCCTATGTTCATGTTATTATCCTCCTAAATATTTTATTTTTTATTTTTTTCTTTCCAACCCTCTTTGTTGACTTGTCTTGCTCTTGCAATAGATAATGCTCCACTTGGAACTTCGTCTGTTATTGTAGAACCTGCCGCAATATATCCATCTTTCTTTACAAGCACAGGTGCTATTAAATTAGAATTGCTCCCAACGAAAGCGTTATCCTCAACTATAGTTTTATATTTCTTAGCTCCGTCATAATTAACAAAAACTACTCCACAGCCAATATTCACATTGCTTCCAACTTCAGCATCTCCGATATATGCAAGATGAGATGCTTTGGAATTATCACCTATTGTTGCATTCTTAACCTCAACAAAGTCACCTATCTTCACATTTTTGCCAATTGAGCTATTTGGTCTTAGATAGGCATATGGACCTACTTTAGTGCCATCGTCAACCTCACTATCTATTATAGTAGATGATTGAATCTCTACTCCATTGCCAATTTTACTATTTTCAATTCTACAGTTATGTCCAATAACACAATCATCGCCAATTTTTGTATTTCCCTTAATAATTACACCTGGATAAATAGTTGTATCCCTTCCTATTTCAACTGATTCTTCAATATATGTATTATTAGGGTCTATAATAGTAGCACCTGAAAGCATAAACTGAGCATTAATTCTCTTCCTCATGATTTCTTCTGCTTCAGCCAACTGAACTCTCGAATTAACACCAAATATATCGGATATATCATCAATTTTATATCCTCCAACTTTGTAACCTGCTTGATTTAATATTGCTATAGCATCTGTGATATAGTATTCATTTTGAGCATTGTCATTAGTAAGGTTATCTAAAACTTCATTAAGATGCTTTCCATTAAAACAATAAATCCCAGAATTTATTTCTTTGATGGTCTTTTGATGGTCTTTTGCATCCTTATCTTCTACTATTGAAAGAACTCTGTTATTTTCATCCCTAACTATTCTACCATATCCTTTAGGGTCGTCAAATTCTGCTGTAAGGACTGTAGCAACATTATCTTCTCTTTTATGGTAAGATATCAATCCATCTAGAGTATTCTTCGTTATTAGTGGAGTATCTCCATATAATATTAAAATATAAGAATCTTTATCTATATAATCCTTTGCTTGCATAACAGCAAATCCTGTTCCATAAGGAACATCTTCTCCCATAGGTTGAGAAACTGTAATAGTATCTTTATTAGATATAGTATTAACAACTTCTTCTTTCTTATGGCCAACCACTAAAATATTTTCTTCTATACCAGCTTTGCTAGCAGAGTCAATTACATAGTCTATCATAGTTTTTCCGGAGATTCTATGCAATCCTTTAGGCTTTTTCGATTTCATTCTTGTACCTTCACCTGCAGCAAGTATTATCGATTTAATCATAAAATTCACTCCTTTTCCCTCGGTCAATTACCTACTATCATAATATTCTTATTTTCAACACTTTTTATCCGTAGGGCCTATATATTCATTTTATACAATTTCTAGCGAAAAATATATACTATTAAGAAAAAATATTAATTTATACAAAAAGTAAAAGGGTCATATGACCCTTTTAGCTACTTAACTATTCTACCAACTCTTTTTCGTACTCTGCGAAAACCGCTTCTTGGATCTTGTTTCTAGTTTCAGAATTAATTGGATGAGCTATGTCTCTGAATTCTCCATCTGCTGTTTTCCTACTTGGCATGGCGATAAATAACCCGTTCTGTCCTTCAATAATCTTAATATCATGAACAACAAATTCATCATCAAATGTTACTGAAACTATGGCTTTCATTTTGCCTTCGGAATTAATCCTCCTAATTCTTACATCTGTAACAGTCATACGTTCACCACCTTCCCCCAGAAGTCTGACATATGCCAATATTTGTATTTTACTTTACTATTCTCTTTTTATTTCGAAAATCCTTCTTTTTAGCTCAAAATTTAATTTTTTTCTGTTATATTAGCTAATAATTCATTAGGATATATGGTTATCTCTTCCTCTTTTTCATATACTTCCTTTAGTGTGAGTAGAGACACATAATTATCAACTAATTTTTCCTTAGGTCTTTCTGTTGCAATTACAACCCCTATCCCAACTACCTCTGCATTAAACTCATTCATCATATCTCGCATTCCCTTTGCAGTTCCACCTGCTTTCATAAAGTCATCTACTATTAATACTTTAGAGCCTTCTTGCATAGCTCTTCTAGAGAGAGACATAGTTTGTATTTTCCTAGTGGAGCCACTTACATAATTTATATTTACAGTTGATCCCTCCGTTACTTTAGCGTTTCTTCTAATAATGACAAGAGGAACATTTAAAACCTCAGCAGTCATAATTGCAATAGGGATTCCTTTAGTCTCGACCGTTACTACATAATCAATTTCTTGTCCCATGTACATGGTAGCGAAAATTTTACCTATATTCTTAGCATTCTTAGGCGAGTATAAGATATCTGTCATATATATAAAGCCACCAGGGATTATTCTAGATTTGTCAGCCAGTTTATTCCCCAACTCTTTTAAAAAAGTTCTTATACTTTCCTTAGATAAGGTAGGTATGAATTTAACTCCTCCTGCAGCTCCAGATATTGTTTCTATGTTGCCTAGTTCCAATCTATCTACTAACTTTTTAGCTATAACTATGTCTTCACTTATGGATGATTTAGCAGCATCAAACTTTTCTGTAAAATAATTATATGTGAGAACCTGATTTGGATTATCTGCTAGAATCTTCATCAAGGCACCTATTCTTTGATTTCTTTTTAGCTTTTCCATAAAACCCTCCCGAACACGAATATTAGTTCTTTTACTTTCCATTTTATTCGTATTAATCAAAATATTCAATAGATTTTTTATTATTCTTAGATAAGAAATTTGCAAAGTCCATTTTTCTCTGTTATTTTACCAAAAAAACTTGTCCATTAAGTTTATATATGCAAAAAAATCAAAAAATATTACTAAATGTCGAGAAACCTTTTGTTCTATTGGTAGTATTGTGATATAATCAGTGTCAAAAAGATAGCAAACTAATAAAATAATAATAAGATATAAATTGGAAATAATATGATTAATCTTTTCCTATAGGGAGGTCTAGTAATGCTACTATCAGATATATTTAACCATGATTTTTCCCACGTGCATTTTATTGGAATCGGTGGAATTAGCATGAGTGGTTTAGCAGAGATATTATTAAATGAGGGGTATAGAGTAACAGGCTCTGATATGAAAGATTCACCTATTATCAGTAAGCTTAGAAAAAAAGGGGCAACAGTCTTTATTGGTCATGATGATAACAATTTAAGTGATGCAGACTTAGTAGTTTATACCGATGCAATCAGTGATGATAATCCTGAGTTCATCGAAGCAAATAAAAGAGGTATAACAGTAATAGATAGAGGGAGCTTTTTGGGACAGCTTATGAGAACCTATGAAAATTCTATAGCTGTCTCTGGAACCCATGGTAAAACTACGACTACAGGCATGATATCTATTATACTAGATAAATCAACATTAGATCCTACCATTTTATTAGGTGGTGAGTTAGACCAAATAGGAGGAAATGTTCGATTGGGAAAAGACAGTTATTTATTAGCTGAGGCATGTGAATATAAAGGAAATATACTTAAATTTTTCCCAAGTATCGGAATAATTCTTAATATTGAGGAAGACCATTTAGATTTTTTTAAAGACTTAAATCATATAATAGAAACCTTTACTTCATTTGCTGAAAGCATACCTAAATCAGGGTATTTAGTGCTTAATAATGATGATGTTAATGTCGCTCATATTAAGGATTCAGCAAACTGTAATATTGTTACCTTTGGCATTGAAAATGATAGCACTTATCAAGCTAAAAATATTGAATTCGATGACAATGGGATGCCTAAATTTTCTCTTGTAATAGATGGAAATTCATATGAAGCTAATTTGAGTGTTATGGGGATACATAATATATATAATTCTCTAGCTGCTATTGCTTCAACCCATATATGTGGTGTTCCTTTAGAAACTATCATTAATTCCATTCAACTTTATACTGGTACTCATAGAAGGCTTGAGCATAAAGGCTCTTATAATGGAATAGGTATTATAGATGATTATGCCCATCACCCAACAGCAGTAAAAGCAACATTAAGCTCTATACAAAAAATTGCTAAGAATGATGTTTGGTGTGTTTTTCAACCCCATACCTATACAAGGACAAACGCATTATTAGACGAATTTACGGAATCGTTTGATAATGCAAATAAGGTAATAATTTCTGACATATATGCAGCTAGAGAAAAAGATACTGGTTTAGTTCACTCAAAAGATTTAGTTAATAACTTAAAAGAAAGAAATGTAGATGCAGTTTATATAAAGGATTTTGAAGATATAGCAGGTTATCTTTTAGATAACTGCAAAGAAGGAGACATAGTCTTAACAATGGGAGCGGGAGATATATACACTGTTGGAGAGATCTTGTTAGATAAAGTTAAATAAAAATAAAAAAGGCCTAAGGCCTTTTTTATTTAATCTATTTATCATTCTAAATTATATTCTCTTTTTGGTGATAATTCTTATTGGTCTATTGGTCAGTGTTTTCTTCTTCTACGTCATAAAGTTCCATGATTAATTTCTTTAACTTTGTATCATCCTTAATAAAATAGCTTAATTTAACGCCTTTATATGTTCTCTTTTCTTCATGTCCAGGCATCGTCATCATATTAAGATCTTCACTTATGTTAATCTGTGCAGCATCCGCTCCATAAAATAATGCATTTGTTAATGTGATATCTGTATCTACATAGTGAAAGGCTGTCCTAATAACGCTAACTATTTTAAAACTAAGAGCCTTTTTAGCAGCGGATTTGATAAATTCCTGCTGTGTCTTAACCCTATCTAAATCTCCACCTTTATATCCACTTCTAAATCTTAAAAACTTAACTGCATTCTCTCCATTTAACACCTGTCTTCCCTTAGGGATATCAATTACAAGTGGTGGATCGTCATAAGGATCTTCATATTTCATATCCATAGGAACATCTACTTCTACTCCACCTAAAGAATCAACTATCTTTTCTACACCTTCATATTTAACCTTTACATAATTATGAATCGGTACTCCATATAACATATTTGAAACTACTTTTTCTACTTCCTTAGTTCCATTATCTCCATATATGGCATTAATTTTTCTTTCTTCTGCAGCACTATATTCCTGCCCTTGTCTCAAATAATAAGTATCCCTAGGTATTGATATCATATCAACTTTTTTCGTATCACGATCAAAACTAGCAAATATTATTGTATCTGTTCTGCTACCTTCTAATCCTAATACTAAGAAATTTACTCTGTTTTTCTCTTTAAAAGCCTTTTCTAAAGGCGTTTCTTGATCTAAGTCGTCATCTTGATCTGTACCATCTGGGTCATTATCTGAATCATTATCTCCATCATCTATAATATCATTGTCTGGATTTCCATTTTCTGGACTCACTTTGCTGTACACAATAAATCCTGCTGTTATTGCTAGAATACAGCATAAAAAAACTATAGTAAACACTGTCAAAAAGTGCTTCATTAAATATTCACCTTCCCCCGAAATTAAGTAAAACTTATCCCTAGTTTATTTTTATATCTAGTTTCCGTTTAATCATAGACCTACTTACTAAAACACTTTACACACATGTAAAGTATATCATGGACAACCCTTATAATAAATTAAATTTCTATTACAAAAGATTTAATTCTTTAAAATTATATCACTTTTATATTTATTTTTCAATTGAAAGCCTTGATATTTACAAATCTTATAGGAAAATAGGAATAAAATACTAATTAAATGGAAAAACTAGGAGGTTCATGATATCATGAACCTCCTAGTTTCTAGCAAAAGGAAAATACCAAAAATATACAGTCTATTTTATTTAAATAAATTAAACTCTTTATCATGTACCTTTAAAAAGCCTAAGATAGCAGTTAAAAATGCATAGGGTTTTTCATAAGGAAGTACATGGGCTGCCCCTTCAACTATAATAAGTCTTGAATTTTCAATCTTCTTTTCTATCTCTCTCTGATACTTGGTTGGTGTTATTCTATCTTCAGAAGCGCTAATTATCAGAGTAGGAACTTTTATCCTATGAAGATCATTAGTTACATCAAATTGATCGCCACTTTCTAAAAGCCTTATCATTCCATCATACCATTCATTTGGCAGAATATGATCAAATAGCTTTGCTTGTTTCTCAAGCCAACCCATATGCTTCTCATAAAAGTCTTCTGCATATAAATGCTGATTTACTTCAGTATAAAACTGAATACCGTCATACGTCTTGAAAGTATCAGCCCATCTATTTGCTATATATCTAAGTAAAGACGTCGTTTTATAAGGACAATTCGAAAGTATTAAACTATGTAGCTTTTCTTGATGCTTTATAGCAAATTTCATTGCTACCTCAGCTCCATAGGAAATTCCAAATAAGTGAACTTTTTCTCCTAATTCAAGTTTTTCAATTAGTTCAAATAACATATCTACATGTAAATCTTGAGTATATGGCTTATCCATCTTGTCAGATTGTCCTTGGTCTACCATATCAAAGACTACAAGCTTATATTCATCACTTATTACATCTTTAAAAGGTATCCAGCTGGCAGTACTCATCATTATTCCATTAAGAATTATAAGTGGTTCGCCTTCACCATAAGTCTCATAATAAATATTCTTCCCTTGAATTTCAACCTTTGACATAAAAATACCCCCTATTACATTTCAAATACTGCTGCAGCTACAGCAAAACCAACACCTGAGGCTACCATTACAACTTTATCGCCTTTCTGAACCTTACCTTCCTTTATGGCAATGTCAAGGGCCATAGGTATACAAGCAGAACCAGTATATCCATACTCTCCCATTATACATGTAGTCATTTCCATAGGTAAATTTAAAACCTTCATAACCTCTTCAATTACCCATTTATTTATTTGAGTAAATAGAAAATGATCTACGTCATTTAGTTCTAGACCTGCTTTTTCTAAAACATCCTTAATCATTGGCGGCCATAGCTTAATATTTCTATCAGGAGGTAATGGCTGTAGGAATTGCAGCATATGTTCTTTCTTATCTAATCTTTCCTTAGTGATTGGGTTCTTCGTTCCTCCTGCATAAATTCCTAACAGGTCATACTGAGTCCCATCAGCAACTAACTCTGAAGCTAAAAATCCTTTTTCTTCTTCGGTAGCTTCTAAGACTACTGCTCCCCCACCATCTGCAAAAATAGGATATACTGACATATTAGTTTTATCCACAAATTTAGTCATATTATAAACTCCAACCACTAATATTTTTTTATATCCTCCTGTCATTATCATTCTTGAAGCTACATCTAAAGCTGTCACAAATCCTGCACAAGAGGCATTTATATCAAATGTACCAGCATTAACTGCTTTAAGTCTACCCTGTACTACAGATGAAGTTGCTGGACTAATGTATTCTGGAGTATCTGTTGTAACTATTACTAAGTCTATATCTTTAGCATTAATTCCTGCATCTTCAATCGCCTTCTCAGCTGCTTTCGTTGCCAAATCTGCAGAGCTCTCATCATCTCCAGTAATATATCTTTGTTTAATCCCTAATTTTCCTTCTAAGCTTGGCTTTAAAGGTTTTCCAAAGTACTTTTCTAAATCTGCATTAGTAACTAAATTTGTAGGTGAATATCTACCTGTCCCAATAATCTTTGATCTTAACATAGTAACCCTCCTATTTTAAATTTACCAAATCATTAACTCTTCTGCATTTTTCTTTAATTGCTCCCTAAAATCTGGATGAGCAATATTTATAAGTCTTTCAACTCTATCTCTTACTGAGGTTCCCCTTAATTCTGCTACTCCATATTCGGTAACTACATAATCTACGTCGTTTCTTGATAATGAAACAATAGCACCATGATCTAATCTAGGAACGATCTTAGAAACTACCTTTCTTTCTTCACTACCTGGCACTCTAATTTTGGCAGTAGAATATAAGGCAATTATTGACTTTCCGCCTTGAGAATTTTGAGCTCCAATAGCAGTATCAGCCTGTCCTCCAGTTCCGCTAAATTGCTTATGACCTATGGATTCTGAACAACACTGACCAGTTAAATCTATCTGAAGAGTTGTATTTATGGATATCATTTTATAATTCTGACCTATTACATAGGGGTCATTAACCCATTTACCATTCATAATATTAACTGCAGGATTATTGTCAATAAAATCATATAGCTTCTTTGTTCCAAGGGCAAAAGTTGCAACCATTTTACCAGGCATTAGAGTCTTCTTCTTACTAGTTATTACCCCTGCCTCATATAAATCGACCATTCCATCGGTAAACATTTCTGTGTGTATTCCCAGATCCTTTTTACTCATCAATTCAGCTGCTACTGCATTTGGTATTCCTCCTATACCCAATTGTATAGTTGATCCATCTTCTACTAATTCTGCAATGTATTTTCCTATGATTTTATCCTTTTCTGAAGGTTCTGTTACTGGAAACTCTGGTATAGAATAATCTGTCTCAATAACATGATCCACTTCACTTATATGAATTATTGTATCACCAAATGTCCTTGGCATATTTGGGTTGACTTCTAATATAACTATATCGGCATCATCTATAACTTCCCTCTCATATGTTGCACTTAAAGACAATGAAATATATCCATGTTTATCCATACAAGAGGCAGTCCCAACAAAAACATTTGTCTTTCTATGATCTAATCTCTTCGTAGCTGCTAAATGCAAATGATTAGGTATAAACGATACATTTTTATTCTTATGAGTTTTTCTTATGGCTGGACTATAGAACCAACCTTCCATCAAAAAGCTATCTTTATTTTGGGGGTCTGTAAAATATTCATAGGCTCCCATTGGTAGACATGTTACTACATTTACATTTTCTACTCTATCAGATATTGTGTGCAATTTTGATAAAAGCTCTCTAGGCTCAGCTGCAGCTAAAGCTGATATTACATTATAGTTTGACTTTATTTTATTTAATCCTTCTTCAACTGTTATTAACTTGTTATTATATATTTCTTTTATATTCATTATTATTCCCCCTTATATTTACATTTTTTTACTCAGCTGGTCCCCATTTTATTACATTAGCTGCCCATGCGTAACCGATTCCAGCGGCAATCATGGATATTACTGTACCATCGTTTATTTTGTTGTTTTCTAACCCTAAATGTAGAGATAATATTTGATCTACCTGACCCATATGGCCATAACTATTTAAATATATAGATTGATCTTCAGTTAAATTCAATAGATCTATCATATATTTATACATAGATTTCTTAAAATGTAATACTGCAAGATATCCTAACTCATCTTTAGATACTCCAGACTTTTCAAAAGCTTTATCTATACAATTAATCCAATTACTCATGGATACCTCATTTAATCTATCCTTCATATGTTGAGGATTCATAAGTCTAAGAGATTTATATGCCTCGTCTATATTTTCCTTATTTATCGGATTTGTCGTACCGCCAATTTCAACTCCTGCATCTCTAGCTAATGATCCATCAGATATTATATGACTTCCTAATAAAAGATTCTTATTGTAGTTTTTCTTCAATATTATGGCTCCACCGCCGGCAGACAAGTTATACATCATTGACATATTCTTATCTGAGTAGTCCACAAAATCTCCGTTTCTATAGCCACCAACTACCATAGCTATTTTAATATCATCATCAGACATCATCATATCCTTTGCTATTTTCATTGCAGCAACTGTAGTACAACATCTTTGTTGGATATCTATTGCCCAAGCATTTACTGCACCTATTTGCTCTTGTATATAGATACCTGAGGTGGTCAATGGATATTCCTTCCACTCTTCACCCATACATAATATTAAATCTATATCTTTTGGGTCTATCCCTGTTCTTTCTATTGCATGTAATCCTGCTTTAACCCCCATTTCCTGAGTGCCATCTTCTGTATCTGGGACTGACTTTTCTATAATACCTAATTTTTCTTTAACTGCTTCCTCTGTCCAATATCCTTGGGTAGCCTCAGATATTTCTTTAGCAGTCATTCTTTTTTCTGGAACATATATTCCTGTTCCTACTATTCCCACATTCGGTTTTTGATTTATCATTTCTTCTAGTCTCCTCCTTTATTAGCTATATATTATTTATTTAAAATCAACCTCACCTCTTCTGAGTTCTTAGCTATAAGAAATTCAGTTAATTCATTGACTTTGTTATAAATATTTTTTGATACTTTCTCAAATTACCTATTACTGTCCTAAACTCTTAATACTTCATTCATAGCAGTACTCTATTTTAAAATATTAAGTACCTGGCTAGAATGTAGTACTCCACATTATTGATGTATTTGAGTCTTTTAAAAACTCGACAATAAGCTTATTAGTAAATACTGCTTTTTCTATAAAAAACAAGTGGCCAGCATCCTCAACAGTATAGACTTTTGACCCTGGAATGTTTCTACTTAATAACTGTGAATTCTCTGAAGGTATTATCTTATCTTCTCTTCCAGATAAGATCAAAGTCTCTGATTTAATTTTTTGAAGTTCATCTTCAACATTAAAGCCCGCCGCTGCCATTAACTGTCTTTGATAAGCATATTTGGGCTGGGAAGTCATTGTTTTTTTCTCTAAAAGCTCTTCAACGGTGTTTTTATTATTTTGAGTACTTCTTGATATAGACATTTCTATCATAGCTCTGGCTTCGGTCTGAGCTATGAGTGGCTCTCCCCCAGCAAAAATAGTTCTTAAGGATTGTTTTGGAATAGGAATACAATTTGGACCTCCATAGGATGTTGAGCAAAGAATTAATTTGTCTATCATATCGGGGTATTTAATTGCAAAATATTGAGCAATATATCCTCCCATAGAAAACCCCAATATATGACTATGCTTTATATCTAATGCAATTAAAAGTTCAGCTAAATCATCGGCAAAAATTTCGATTGTATACTCTGTATCAGGCATATCTGTTTTCCCAATTCCTCTGTTATCGTATACAATCACCCTAAAATCTTTAGACAGCTCATGAACCTGTTTATACCAAATCCATGATGAATATCCTAATCCACCTATTAACACTAGTGGTATTCCATCTCCATATATCTCATAATAAATATTGATACCATTTGCTTTTACATGTCCCATGTGGGCACCACCACTTCATCTTTTTAATTTAAATATGCAAATGTTGTGCCATATAAGAAAACGTTTTATTTAAAGCTGATTTAAAGGCATAATAATGGATAAAATTCTATTTCCACTATATTGTAAAAAGTAACCCTTTGATTTCACTACCCTTTAACTTTCCAAATTAGATGTACAAAAAAAATACATGTTCATATTTCATACATTATGTATTTTTAAAAACCCAACCTTTATGTTGAATTGCAGACAGAAAAATAGAAGCCTAGTAACCTAGGCTTCTATCTCTTATATCTATTAATTTATTTATTCTTGGAATTCTTTAAAATCTGTTACTTGTTCAAACACATAACTACCATCATTTTCTTGAACTACTCTACTCATAGCCATCTTAGTAACACCTTGACGAACTCCTTCTGAGTAAGTTATTTCAGGAGCTAATCCTGTAGTGAATTGTAGACCATTCATTCCCTCTATATAACCTTCCCAAGATAAGTTGTCTCCAACTTCATTTAATCCTGCTACAAATGTCTCAGCTGCAACCCAACCTGCCATTGTATAAGCATTTATTGGAGTGTCTGGGAAGTATTTAGCCATTGCTGTGTTTAATGGTTCCAAGCTATCTTCTGTAACCTCTAGCCATCCTAATACATTAAGGTTTTTAATTACATTAGGCGCTCCTGGAGCTGCTACTGCTAGGAATGATGCATCAGCATTTGAATAAGTAGTAAGCATAGGCACATTAAATCCAACCTTTTCTGCTTCCTTAAGTATACCTGATACTCCAGTAGACAATCCATATAATATCACTAAATCTGGATCTAAGCTCTTAGCTTTTTGAATTTGAACAGTAAAATCAGTATCTCCTGAATTAAATGCTATTTTACCTTCTTCTGATAGTATTTCTGATTTACCCAACGCATCTAGCCCTTGTTCCACTCCTTCTAATCCATCTCTACCAACATCGTCAGTTCTATAAATTACAACTAATTTATCTGCGTTAAATTCTTCTACTGCATATTTAGCCATCAATTTACCTTCATAAGCATAGATTGGTTGAACTGGGAAAAAGTTTTCTCCTGCTGTTGCAAATTCTTCAGCTCCTCCTCCAAAATATACATCAGGTATTCCTGCTTCTTTAACTATGTCTATTGAAGCCTTAATTCCTGGAGTTCCAAGATGTCCAACTAAAGCAAACACTTCTTCATCATATATTAGTTCTTCTACAGCAGCAATTGATTTTTCTACGTTAAATTCATCATCCTTTTTAATTAATTCAATCTTTCTGCCGTTTACTCCTCCTTCATCATTTACAGTATTAAAGTAAGCTTCCATTCCTGCAAAATAAGGAACTCCTATGAAAGACAATGCTCCTGATTGAACTCCAATTGTACCAACTTTAATTGTGCCTTCAGTAACACCTTGGCTCGCTTGCTCAGTCTCCTTTGCACACGCTGCCAATGAAATAACAAGCATAACACTTAACATTATAGCTAATATTCTTTTTCCTTTTAGCATTTTATTTCCCCCTTAATTTTAAAATTATTTATGATTATCTAAGCCAAAACGCTTAGCTATCAACTAGTTTGACCTTTAACTACTTCCAAGATATGCTTTCTTAACCTTCTCATTATCTCTTAGTTCTTTTGCTTCTCCTTGATGTACAACTTTACCAGTTTCCAAGATATATCCATAATGAGCTATAGATAATGCTTGATAAGCATTTTGCTCAACCAATAGTATCGTTGTTCCTTCGTTATTGATTTCTTGTACTATCTCAAATATCTCTTTGACAATTAATGGTGCTAATCCTAATGAAGGCTCATCTAATAATAATAATCTAGGTTTTGCCATTAATGCTCTTGCTATGGCTAGCATCTGCTGCTCTCCACCAGAAAGAGTTCCTGCACTTTGCTTTTCTCTATCCTTTAAAATAGGAAAATAGTTATATACCCTTTCAAGAGTACTTTTTACATTATTCTTATCTTTTCTAGTATATGAACCTGCTATTAAATTTTCATAGACAGTTAATTCTGGAAATATTTGTCGACCTTCTGGCGACTGAACTATTCCCTTAGAAACTATCTTTTCAACAGAAAGATTTGTAATATCTTTACCTTCAAATTGGATTTTTCCTGTTTCGGGCTTCAATAATCCTGATATTACCTTAAGACTAGAAGTCTTGCCAGCTCCATTTGCTCCTAGTAATGTGACTATTTTACCTTCTGGAATTTCAATAGATACGTCTTTAAGAGCATGTATATATCCATAATAAGCATTTACGCCCTCTAATTTAAGCATTAATTCTCCCCCTTTCCAAGATAAGCTTCTTGAACTTTGGGATCATTCTGAATCTCAATAGGACTTCCTTCGGCGATTTTCTTTCCAAAATTGATAGCACAAATCCTTTCACATATCTTCATTACAAGTCCCATATCATGTTCAACTAATAGGATAGTTATATTAAACTTGTCTCTGATCTTTCTTATTAAATTTGCCAATTCTTCAGTTTCCGTATGGTTCATTCCCGCAGCAGGCTCATCAAGTATTATCATTTTAGGTTCCGTTATTAATGCCCTTCCAAGTTCTATTAATTTTTGAATCCCATAAGGCTGTGAAGTGGCAAGCTGATTCTCTATTCCCTTCAATCCTAAGAATTCCATTATTTTATAAGCCTTTTCTCTAATTCTTTTCTCCTCTTTTCTTATTAAAGGAAGATTAAAACCTTGGGATAAAATACTGCCTTTTGTTTTTGAATGTATTCCTAGTATTAAATTCTCTAATACGGTCATTTGTTTTACTAGCTCAACATTTTGAAATGTCCTTACTAGCCCTATTTCTATAACTTCATGCACATCATATTCTAAGAGATCATATTCCATATGATTATCATCTTTTGGGGGAATGAAACTTATCTTCCCTTCATCTGGAGTATAAAATCTACTTATACAATTAAAAATGGTAGTTTTTCCTGCACCATTGGGGCCAATAAGTCCGTATATACTATTTTCTTCAACTTCAAAGCTTAAATCATCAACAGCCTTTAATCCACCAAAGCTAATAGATAAATTCTCTACCTTTAAAATTTCACTCATATCTAGTCCTCCTATACTTCATTGTTCTTTGGTGCTCGATTTTTATTTCGTATCAACTGCTTTATTTGTGCCCCTATCTTTGCTAACCCATATGGAAAGAACATTATTACTAGTATCATTGATACTCCTGTAAATATATATGGCAAGCTACGGATTTCCCCTATAACCGGAATTCCTTTTATAATTTCAGGTATTATAATTATAAATGCTGCCCCAACGATACCACCTTCAATTGATGCAAGTCCACCAATGACAACCATGGCTAAAAGATTTAAGGATAGCATAACTCCCCATTGGTCAGGCATAGTGAATCGTATAAGATGCATATATAAAGAGCCTGCTACTCCCGCATAAAAAGCACTTACAGCAAAAGCTACTAACTTATATTTAAATAGACTAATTCCCATAGCCTGAGCAGCATGCTCGCTATCCCTCATTGCGACTAAGGCTCTACCTGTTTTAGATCTAAGAAGGTTATATGCGAATATTGATAACAATACTAATACTAGGACAGATAAGACAAAATACATTTCCCTACTTCTAAAGCTAATATTAAATATTTCTATTGGATCTGCTCTCATACCAGAGTACCCATTAGTGAATCCTATCCACTCTTTAAACACTTGTTGTATGGCTACTCCAAAGCCTAATGTTGCTATAGCTAAATAATGTCCTTCAAGCCTTAAGGCAACCAATCCTAGTAAAAGTCCAACAACTAATGGTACTAACCCTGAAAGTAATATAGCCACTATAAAATGTAAGCCTAAAGGTAAGGTAAGATGATTTGAAACAAAGGCAGAAACATATGCTCCAATTCCCATAAAAGCAGCATGGCCTAAAGATATTTGCCCAGCATAACCTAAAAGAATATTAAAGCCTATTGCTATTATTGCGTATATGATAACTGTATTTAACATTGTCATTGTTCCACGTTTGAAATTAAATATTAATGGCAATATGGCAACTAAGAGAATTGCAATAAAGGCCAAAAGTTTTTTATTGTTTATTTTAGATTTTTTCATAGGTTACACCTTCTTTCTATGAACTTTGCCGAATAGCCCCGTAGGCTTAATTACTAATGTTACAATCAGTAGCCCATATACTATAACTGTTTTCCAAGTTAAAGATATATACATACCAACTAAATTGTCTAAAACTCCTATTATTAGCCCTCCAACTACAGGTCCTATAAAGGATCCAAATCCACCGAGTACTGCAGCGATAAATGATTTTAAGTGTACTTCAGTCATCATTGTAGTGGAAATATTCGTTGTTGGTGCAATTAATATCCCTGCTATGGCACCAAGTACAGTGGCAATAATCCACGACATAGAGTACACTCTAGAAACAGGTATTCCCATTAATTTTGCAGTAGTCTCATTTTGAGCTGTAGCTCTAATAGATATACCCATCATTGTTTTTCTAATTAAATAAAAAAGTACTGCCATTATTGCAATAGTAATAGTAATTATAAATAGTGCATTAGGCTGAATGATTACTCCTCTAACATCAATATTGTCTGCTGTTAACGCTTTCCTGAAAAAATATGAATCAATTCCAAACAAAGCTGAAGCTGAACCATTTATAATCATAATAAGACCTAATGTAATTATCATTTTACTAACCAGCGAAGCCTTGCTGGCAGGTCTAATAAAAATCCTTTCTACTAGAAATCCAAATAAAATTGCAAATAGAATAGCTCCAATAAAAACCACTGGATAAGGTAACCCTAATGGCTTCCATAGCTGATAAGCAATAAAACTACTAAACATAGCCATTTCACCTTGTGCAAAGTTTATGACATCTGAAGTTCTAAAAATCAACACCAAACCTAATGCTGCTAGAGCATACAAACTACCAGTCTCCAATCCAGCTATTACGTTTTGAAAAAAAACTGCCATATTGTCTTGTCCTCCCCTTATATTATTGTTGTTTAGTTTTTTAATCCTGTGAAATCATTTTATCTAATATATGTTTTGCTACAAAATATATCATGCAATTTACATGCCACTAGATCAATTATTTGAATTTAGTTAAAATGGTTTCAGATATATAGAGAAAAAAGCTTAAATCTGAAATTTTAAAACAGATTTTAAGCTTCGTATTGTCTTTAAATATTTTAAATTATAAATAATAGTGTGTACTTTTCTGTACAATGTGTACATTTTTTCTACACTACTGTATATTATATTTTTCAATCTTATCATATAAGCTTGATCTACTTATATCTAACATTTTTGCAGCTCTGAGCTTATTTCCATTAGTATGTTCTAAGCATCGTACTATTGCTTCCTTTTCAGCATCCTCAACGATATCTTTTAAGGGCCTCACAGGTCCACTCATTGCTTTTTTAGTATTCTGAGTAATATATACAGGTAAGTGAACAGGTTTAATAATATCTGTTTCTGTTAAATTTATAGCTCTCTCTAATACATTCTCAAGCTCTCTTACATTTCCTGGCCAACTGTGAACACTAAGATAATCCATAGCTTTTTTTGATATATCTGATACATATTTACCAATCTGATTAGATACTTTTTCAATTAGTATATGAGTTAGCTTCTCTATATCCCCATATCTTTCTCTTAATGGAGGTATTTCAATGGTCATAACATTCAATCTATAGTACAAGTCCTCTCTAAATTTTCCTTGATCTATTAATTCTCTTAATTCTTTATTAGTTGCTGCTATTACTCTTATATCAACCTTTATAGGTTTGTTACTGCCAATCCTCTCAAACTCTCTTTCCTGTAATACCCTTAGAAGCTTAGCCTGCATTTCCATAGGCATATCTCCTATCTCATCTAGGAAAATACTCCCACCATTTGCAAGCTCAAATTTCCCTATTTTACCTCCTCTTTTTGCTCCTGTAAATGCACCTTCATCATATCCAAATAATTCTGACTCCAATAAATCAGATGGAATAGCTGCACAATTAACTTTTACAAAAGGACAATAATTCCTTGCACTGTCATTATGTATTGCGTGGGCGAATAACTCTTTACCAGTGCCACTTTCTCCCAACAACAAAACATTCGAATTAGTTTGAGCAGCTTTCCTCCCCATATATTTCGCTTGGGCCATTATTGGACTATTGCCTATTATTGTCTCCCATGAATACTTAGAACCATATATTTCCTTTAACTGTTTCTTATAGTGGTGTATCTCTGTTGAAAGTAGCTTATTCTTTTCTATTATATCCTTAAACTCTTCTAAATCTTGAAACAATACCATCCCAAAGCCATATTTGACATTATTATCTTCGTCAAGTACAGGAATTCTATGAACAATGGCTGTATGACCATTTTCAAATCTATGCTTCCATGCTATTTCTGCTTTCTTATTTTTAAGGACATATGGAAATCTGGTATGTTTATCTACTTCAAATACCTTTTTTCCTATTATATCTTCTATATTATATCCAAGGTAATTGGCAAAAACTTGATTAATCATTCTAACTTTAGCCTCATGGTCTACTAAAATTATTGGAACTGGAACAGGATCAAATATTTTTTGAAGGGTAGATACAAGATAATCTGTTAATACAGGATCTTGACTATTTTGTTCAGTCTGACTATTATCTTTAATCATTCACGAATACCTCCCAATATGCATCCTTTTATCTAGTACTATATTATTTCTACAATTTTTAGAGAAATCCTTTAACATTACTTAAACCTATTTTTATAGAATATTAAGCATTTTATTGAAAGTATTTGTCCCCCTTATTACCCAATGTTAAGATTAGATACTCATTTAATATATTTTCTAAATTATTATTTAAATCCTAATTTAACTCTAAAAAAAGAAGACCTCTAATAAATATGAGATCTTCTTCCTTTATTACAATAACTAAAACCCTATCTTTCAACTATTAAAGAAGTTCCTTGTCCGCCACCTATACAAAGAGTTGCAAGTCCTCTTTTAGAATCTCTTTTAATCATTTCATATATTAATGTAACTAGGATTCTTGCTCCCGATGCACCTATTGGGTGCCCTAAAGCTATTGCTCCACCATTCACATTTACTTTATCCAAGTCAAGACTAAGATCTCTAGTCACTGCTATTGATTGGGCAGCAAAAGCTTCATTTGCTTCAATTAAGTCAATATCTTCTATAGACATATTAGCTCTTTTTAATGCTTTCTTGGTTGCAGGCACTGGTCCATATCCCATTATCTTAGGATCTAGGGCAGCCGATGCATATCCTTTTATCGTTACTAAAGGTTTTAATCCAAGCTCTTCTGCCTTTTCTTTAGCCATAACAATTAACATAGCTGCACCATCATTTATTCCTGAAGCATTTCCTGCTGTAACAGTTCCATCCTTCTTAAAAGCAGGTCTTAACTTTGCCAATTTATCAATTGTAACACCATGTTTAGGGTATTCATCTACGTCTACAGTTATTGATTCTCCTTTTCTCTGAGGTATCATAACTGGAACTATCTCATCTTTAAATTTTCCTTCTTTCTGAGCTTTTTCAGCTTTATTTTGACTCTTCACTGCAAATTCATCCTGCTCTTCTCTAGAAATTTTCCATTGATCAGCGATATTTTCTGCAGTAATTCCCATATGATAGTCATTGAAGGCATCAGTTAATCCATCAGAAATCATGGTATCAATAAGCTGACCATGACCCATTCTATGCCCCCACCTAGCCTTTGGAATCAAGTATGGTGCATTGCTCATACTTTCGACCCCTCCAGCTAATACCACATCTGCATCACCAAGCATTATAAATTGTGCGGCCATACTTACAGTTCTTAAGCCTGAACCACAAAGCTTGTTTATAGTCATAGCTGGAGTTGTATCTGGAATTCCCGCATTAATGGATATCTGTCTTGCAGGATTTTGTCCCAATCCAGCTGATAAAATATTTCCAATAAGAACATTATCAATTAAACTAGGATCGATGCCTGCTCTTTCAATTGCTCCCTTTCCAGCTACAACTCCTAGATCAACTGCTGATAGTTTAGATAAGCTTCCACCATAGCTTCCTATGGGAGTTCTAGCAGCTGATACGATAACAACATCTCTCATTTTCTAGCCTCCTCTTTTTATTTAGAAAATTGCATATTTACAAAATAAAAATATTTCTTCATAAAATTTTAATATTCAAACTCTTCATTTGATAGCATTTTCTTTCCTGTTTTCTTAATTTCTAATTATAATATAACTCCACCTGTTATCTCTAATACTGATCCAGTTATAAATCTTGCTTCATCAGATGCCAAATATAAGTAAGCATTAGCAATATCCTCAGGCTCACCAAGTAATCCTAATGGTGATTTTTTCTTCATCATATCTAGAACTTTATCAGGCATTTTCTTAACCATTGGAGTAAGAATAAAACCAGGAGCTACGGCATTAACTCGTATACCCTTCTTTCCTAGTTCTTTTGCCCATGTTTTTGTCATTCCAATAACACCCCATTTTGTAGCAGCATAGTTTGTTTGCCCATAATTACCATAAAGACCAACTACAGACGATGCATTTAATATAACTCCACTACCTTGTTCAGCCATCACCTTAGCTGCTGCTTGACCACAATTATATACACCTTTTAAATTAACATCTATTACTTTATCCCATTGATCTTCATTCATCTTTAGAAGTGTTGCATCTGCAGTGATCCCCGCATTATTTACAATGATATCAACTTTTCCATATTTATTTATTACTTGACTAATCATATCATTAACTTGATCACCCTTTGTAACATCTACTACTAGTCCCATCACTTCTCCATTGTTAGTTTTTATTTCCTCTACGACTTGGGTTACTTCTTCTTGTGCAATACTAGCTACTACTACCTTAGCTCCTTCTTCTGCGAATCTTTTAGCAGTAAACTCACCAATACCTCTTCCTGCACCAGTTATTATTGCAACCTTTCCCTTTAATCTCATTTTATAACCTCCTCAAATTTTCCCTTATTATTTACAAAATAATATAGTGCAATTATTATGCCATCATTTTTTGTAAAGTGATAAAGGTAAGTTATGAGGTATAATATTTATTTTACCCAATTTAATAATACTTATATTTCTACCTACTATAACAAATAGTGTACTAAATTTAGTACACTATGTTTGATAAATAGACATATGCTTTTGAATATTATTTAGACACGTAATAAAAAATCTAGTATTATAGTATTTAAGGAGGAGTTTTCGTATGAATAATGTATATCTTAAAATTATCACAGTTATAATAATTTCTTTGTCTCTTAGTTCTTGTAGCAACTCTATCAATTATATAGAGGTTTCAAGTGATGATTTTGATGATAAAGTTATTAATCCTTTTCCCGAAGTATTAACTAAAGAAATAGATTTATATTTCGGCAAGTTATCTCCTTCCAGAATTTCAAGTCTTTATAAAGAAGCTGCCACTATAGAATATTCACCTGGACATTTAGAAGAAGCAGTTCTATCTGCCCTCAAATCGGGGCCTAAGAATAATATTCTATTCAAAAATATTATGGCTCCTCATTTAGAAATTCTAGACGTTAACGTAGCTAAAGAAAGTATCTTTGTTAATTTTTCAAGTAAGAACCTTTATGGTGGTAAGAAAGAAGAGTCTTTACTAATTGCCTCTATTGTTAAAACACTAACTGAAATGGGTGAAATTAGCAAAGTTTATTTCTTGGTCGATGGAAAAAAAACTGATTCTCTTATGGGTAACATAGCTACTCAGAATTATTTTACTAAGGATTCTGTTGACATATTACTTAAAGACCAAGAGTCTTTATATCCACTTACCCTTTGGTTTCCAGATAAAAATGGTGACTTTTATTCAAAGTTAGTTAAAGAAGTGAGGTTAATTAATCATTCTCCTAATCCTAAAACGGTTATAGGAAATCTTTTAATTGGTCCTACAAGCCCTGTGGCAAAGGGATGCATTCCATCAAATATAGAAATTCTAGATGTTTGGTCAGAAACAAGTACTACATATGTAAATCTTTCTAGCAAAAACCTCTTTTTATATAAAGGAAATTATTCTATAGAATACAATATACAAAATTCCATTACTAAATCTCTATTACAACTAGATAGTACAGACAAGGTAGTTTTCTTAATAAATGGGAAAAAAGGTTTTAGATTGATAGAGAAAATTGCTATTGATGAACCTTTTACTGAATCCGATTTTGTAGTTAAGGATGATGTTCCTCCTTCAACTGATAAGAAAAATTTCGTAGCAAATATATACCATCCTACATCATCTAATGTGCCTTTAGAATTCGTTAGGTGGGAAAGATCTTTCTTATCTTCTCCTACCCCAGTAGATATTATTTCCAGTTTGTTGATTACGCCACCACATCAAGAAATTGATCCGAATTTTACATTACCATATATTGTGAATATTACTCAAGAAAACACTACCATATTTATTAATTTTTCCAGTGGTGACCTAGAGTTATACAAAGATACTTACAAAGGTATAGAGATGGACATTATATCTTCAATAGTTAAAAGTCTTTGTGATTTAGATTCTGTAGAAAATGTTATGTTTCTTATAGACGGACATAAGAGCAATATATTTATAGAAAAAGTAAGAATTGATACTCCAATAAATAATGAGACTCTTAGTGAAATTACTCGCCCCCTATATGATCCTAATATCGATGACTTTAAAAGCTAGACCTTAAGTATAAGATCTAGCTTTTGTTTAACCAATTTCAATTATAAACTCAGTTCCTTTTCCCAATTGACTATTTACCGTAATAGACCATTGATGCAAATCTATAATTTTTTTAACTATATATAGACCGATACCACTTCCGCCTTTTTCATTTTTTCTAGATTTATCTACTCTATAAAAATTGTCAAAGATTAAATTAATATCTTCTTTGGGAATACCTTGCCCAGAATCTCTAACTATCAACATTTTCCTCCACATTTTTTCTCTGTAACTTATTTCAACATACCCATTATCTCTATTATATTTGATCCCATTATCTATTAAATTAATAATTACTTCCTTGAACTTATACTTATCAGCTACTATTACAATATCCTCTTTACACTTATTTATTATATTAATATTTTTTTCATTAGTTAATGGTTCAAACATTCTTATTATTCTTTGTATTTCTAAATAGAGATTCATAGGTTCTTTCTTTATTTTTTCTTCCTCTAGCCTAGCTACTGCCAATAATGATTTTACTAATCCAGATAGTCTATCAATCTCAACATTTACATCGGTTAGATACTCATTATATGTATCTATATCATTCTTACTGTTTATTAGAGATTCGATTAAAGCTTTTATTGATGCTAGAGGTGTCTTTAATTCATGGGAAACATTTGTTATAAACCTTCTCCTATTTTCGTCAAGCTTATATAGCTCCTCACTCATTTTATTAAATGTTAAGGCTAATTTTCCTATTTCATCTTTCCTTGTGATATCAACTTTTGTATTTAGCTGACCTTTAAGAATACTTTGCGAAGCATCAGTAAGCTTACTTACAGGCTTGGTTATTTTCTTGCCAGTAAAAATTAATAGTACAAATGCTATTATTATCGCTATAACTGATATCCCTGCTGCTTGGTTTCTCAAGCTTTGTACATCTTGCTTAATATGAGTTACGCTTGTGGAAATAAGCACGACTCCTACAACTTCATTTATTTGTAAAATGGGAGCTGTTATTATCATTATATACTCATTATCCATTTTATAATATCCCATAGACTCCTCTTTATTGTCTATAGAGCTCGTCATTTCTTTATTAGTTATCTTTTCACCTATAATCTTATTATACTCATCAGATATAACATATCCATCAGAGTTAAGCACTAGAATCCTTCCATCAATACTTTTTCCATACTCAGGCGTCTTATCTATTAATGAAGTAATATTTGACATATCATCCTTTAATAAATTACTAAACATATTGACATATGACAGATATTCAATCTCATTTTTCTTAAACTGATTATCTTCATACTTAAACATAAGTATAAATATTAAATACACAATAGTAATAATTATGATTAATCCATATAAAAAAGTCATCTTTATACTTAATTTATTAAACATCATAACCTATCCTTTTTAACATAGTACCCAACACCCCATTTCGTAAGAATTACTTTAGGATTTGATGGATCCTCTTCTATCTTTTCTCGAAGTTTGCTAATATGTACATCGACAGTTCTAGTATCTAAACCTGGTTCATTCCATACATGTTCATATAAACTTTGTCTTGAAAAAACTATTCCCTGATTACTAAAAAATATATTTAATATATCGAATTCTTTAGCAGTCAATGTTACCTCCTTATCATCTATGAAAAATGCTCTTTCTAGAGGGTATAGTTTTAGATTATGAACTTTAATCACATTATTTTCTCTTTGATTCTTTTTAAATCTTCTATGTACTGCCTTAATTCTCGCTATCAATTCCCTTGTGTGAAATGGCTTAGTCATATAATCATCGGCTCCCATTTCTAGTCCCAATATTTTATCTATATAATCATCTTTAGCTGTCAACATAATTATTGGTATATCCTTGTTACTTCTTATTATCTTACAAACAGTCATTCCGTCTATTTCCGGAAGCATTAAATCCAATACTATTAAGTCTACCTTTTCATATTTAACTATATTTATTGCTTCATTGCCATCATATGCAGTGAAAACTTCAAAACCTTCTTGCTCTAAACTATTCTTTAGCCCCTTAACTAATAGTCTTTCATCATCAACTAGTAAAATATTCAAAGCAATTCCCCCTTTTGCTATACTATTTTTAGTTTACCATAAAATAACATGATTTTTTATATTTCTTAACTATTTTTATTCCTTTTGATTTACAATATTATTATACATTATTAAAATAAAAAGGATTTCTATTGATATTATTAGAATACTTATAATAATAATTTCAATTTTGAAAGGAGGTTTATGTTTTGAAAGATACATCGTTAGATAATTTAAAAAAGAAAAGAACCATTAGAGGTTGGGTTATGTATGATTGGGCTAATTCAGCTTTTGCTACAACTATAATGGCTGCTGTACTGCCTATATTCTATACCGATGTAGCTGCCTCAGGCCTAGAAAACACTAAAGCCACATCTTATTGGGGCTATACAACATCTATTGCTATGCTTATAATAGCAATTCTAGTTCCAATCTTAGGAGCAATCTCCGACCACTCAAAAGCCAAAAAGAAATTCTTGCGTTTTTTTGCTTTCATGGGAATTATAGCAACTTCTTTACTAATATTTGTAAGCACTGGTGACTATTTACTATGTTCAGTGCTGTTTATATTTGGAAATATAGGCTTTTCAGGTGCAAATGTATTTTATGATAGTTTTCTTCCTGTAATTGCCGATAAAGATGAAATTGATTATGTTTCATCAAAAGGTTTCGCCATGGGTTATCTAGGTGGTGGACTTCTACTTATTGTAAATTTACTAATGATTCAAATGCCTCATCTATTCTTCATACCTAATACACTATGGGCTACTCGAATTTCTTTTTTAACAGTTGGTATTTGGTGGTTTATATTCTCAATTCCATTATTAAGAAATCTTAAAGAAGAAGGAGTACCAGAAGATAAAAATAACAAATCCTACGTAGCCATAGGCTTTTCAAGAATTTTTAAAACCTTTAAAGAGATAAAAAAATACAAGGAATTATTTAAGTTCCTTATGGCGTTTTGGCTATATAATGATGGAATAGGAACTATTATGAGGATGGCTACTATTTACGGAAGAGAAATAGGTATTGGAAAAACTGATCTTATTGGAGCCCTATTATTAACTCAATTTGTTGGTTTTCCATTCTCCTTTCTATTTGGGTATATTGCTAAAAAGATAGGAGCCAAAAAATCTATTTACATCTCTTTAACTGTATATATTATTATAGTTACATGGGGATATTTCTTAGATTCTGCATTAGATTTCTGGATATTAGCTGTTCTAGTGGGAACCGTTCAAGGTGGAAGTCAGGCTTTAAGTAGATCTCTATATGGATCCATGGTTCCGAAGAATAAATCAGCAGAGTTTTACGGTTTCTTAGGTATATCAAGCAAATTTGCAGCTATCTTTGGTCCCTTTACCTTTGCTCTAGTTGCAGATTTAACTGGCTCAAGTAGATATGGCATATTCTCGCTTATATTGTTCTTTATAGTTGGACTTATAATTCTTTCAAGGGTAAATGAAGATGAAGGTAGGAAAGTTGCTCAACTATAATATGTACTATAAAAGAACAAATCTAAATATTACGTAAGACAATCCTAATTTGTATAGAAGTAAGGCTCAATAAGTAAACCCACGATGATCATCGTGGGTTTTATATATTACGCTATTCCTTGGCAGTTTTTGTTTTGAACCAGAGTTGAAGCATATCTATTGATTTCTCTAAAAATTTCTTTCCAATTTCTCACTCTTGTCATTCCTGGCATAATAGGATATCTATTATAATAGCAATCTATTAATAGTACTTTATATCCAGCCATTGACAATTGTAATGCATTCTCATACCTATCTTCTATAAATACATGACAGCCTAAATCCTTTGCTTTATCAACCTTATAATGACTACCTAGTAAAAATAACTGGGCTTGTGGAAGTCTTTTTTCAACTAACCAATCTTTTGTTATCTCAGTCATTTTTTCTTCCCTTGCAGTTACATAGTAAATATTATGTTCATCATGTATTTTATGAAGTATTTCATAGGCATTTTCTCTTATAGTTGCTCTTCTATGAACTTCCTTACCCCATTTTTCATAAAATTTTAAATAATCTTCTCTAGGGATATTTAAAACCTTGTGTATTTCATATTCAGTTACATCTTCTGGCTGTAGATTCACCTTAAAATATTCATTAGCTATGTCTATCCAACAATACGGCTCTGTTATGGTTCCATCAATGTCTATGCAAATATTTAATCCTGTCATAATATCCCTCCTATATGTTTTAGTTATATATTAACAATCCATATTTAATCCAATATTATAGTTAAATTAATTTATAGTTAAATATTATTGTCTTATATTCCCTACTTTTAAATTATGATATACTGAAATAGTTAATCAGAGAGGAGAGAAATCATGACAAGAAATATCCCATTAAGTCATTCTATCACTTCAATAATTTCTACTTTAATTTTAATAATTTCATCTGTTTTACTCGGTTATTCTGCTTTCTGGGGTATACTAGGCGGAATTATAGTTTGTGTAATATTTAGTAAAATAAATGGATTTAGTTTTATCAATATTCTAGATATGGCCTATAATGGTATTAAGTCAGCCTATATTGTTCTAATAATTATGATATTAATAGGTATTATTATCTCTATTTGGATGGGTAGTGGTACAATTCCAGCACTTATGTATTATGGATTTAATTATTTATCGAATACTAATTTCACCTTAGCTACATTTATTATTTCTAGTTTCATATCACTAATTTTAGGTACTAGCGTAGGCACCATAAGTACAGCAGGGATTCCCTTAATGGGAATTGGCATCGGTATAGGTGTTCCACCATATGTAACGGCTGGAGCAATAGTTTCAGGAGCTTTCCTCGGAGATAGAACCTCGCCTATGTCAAGTAGTGCAAATCTTACAGCCGTAATTACAGATACAGATCTCTATGAAAATATTAAATACATGATTGTAACCCTGATTCCAGTTCTCATATTCTCATTATTATTCTATTATCTCATAGGGAAAAATTATGTTTTGACTCAAAATGTATTAGGAGAAATAAGCACTATCAAATCCCTTATTAATGATAATTTTAATATCAGTCCTTTACTATTATTGCCACCAGTAGTAATAATAGTAATGTCACTATTAAAAGTTAATATTAAGTATAATTTGATCTCAGGCATAATCTTAGGAATACTTCTATCCTTTATATATCAAAATAGTAACATATACGAAATTATACAGACTGCCATATTCGGCTTTAATAGCTCTAACCCAAATATAAATGAAATCATTTCAGGTGGAGGATTTATAGCTATGAAGGGAATTCTATCTATAGTTGGTGGTGCAACAGCATTGTATGGTATCTTAGAAGGTACAAATATGATTAAACCTATTATAAATTCCTTTATAAAGAATATTAATACCATTCCTTCTTTAATTATAAAAACATGTATATTAAGTATACTTATGGATATCATCACTCTTAACCAAACCTTATCCATAATAGTCCCAGGAAAATCTATGAAAAATACTTATAAAGAACTTAACGTATCTAACAATATATTAGCCCGTACCATTGGAGATTCTGGAACTGTTGTAGCACCTTTAATCCCTTGGAATATTAATGGATTAGTTATATCAGTGGCACTAGGTGCAAGTGTAATTAAATACGCTCCATTTGCTATCTTATGCTATTTATTACCACTGTCTACTATGGTATTAAGTTATTTTGAAAAAAAGTGAGATCAGATTAATCTGATCTCACTTTTTTTACTCATCTAAGGTTATTGCCACCTCATCAAATCCATCAAGCATCTCTTTTAGTGTGCCCATACTTACTGGTTTGCTAAATAAATATCCTTGCATATACTTACAGTCAAGCTTCTTCAAAAAATCTAATTCCATCTCAGTCTCTACCCCTTCTGCAATTACATCAAGGTTTAGATTTTGTGCTATAGCGATAATTGATGACACAATCGCAGCATTCTTTGAATGCTCAGTTATGTCCTTTACAAAAGATTGATCTATCTTTAAATTATCTATGGCAAATTCTTTTAAATATCTAAGTGACGAGTATCCAGTTCCAAAATCGTCAATTGAAATGCTTATACCCATTTTCTTTAATGCCTCTAATGTCTCAATAGTATAATTAGTATTAGTAACTGCCATTGATTCAGTAATCTCAAGCTTTAGAAACTTAGGATCAAAATCTGTTTCCTTTATTATTCTTGCCACTTTATCTATAAAACCTTCTTCTTTAAATTGTATTGCCGATATATTTACTGATATAAATAGATTCTGATTATACTGCTCTTGCAATTGCTTTGCTTCAATACACGCAGTTTCTAATATTTTTTCTCCCAAAGGAATAATAAGTCCATTTTCTTCCGCTATAGGTATAAACTTAGCTGGTGAAATCATTCCTAATTTGGGATGCATCCACCTAACTAAGGCTTCCATACCCTCAATTCTTCTACTCTGACCATTTACTATTGGTTGATAATATAGTATAAACTCATTATTTTTTAAAGCATATCTCATGCTGGCATCAAGGGCTATTTCCTCCAGTAAAGATTCTTTCATAGATGGGGAATATAGTTGATATGTATTTCCTCCCATATCCTTAGCTCTATGCATAGCAATATTCGCATTCTTTAATAATGAAAATTCATCTTCTCCATCTTTGGGGTAGAAGGATATACCAATGCTGTATGTCACAAATAGTTCATGATCTTCTACTGTTCTAGGAGACTTAATCTTCCTAATCAAGTCTTCAACTAAAGTTATTACTTTCTTTATATTTGTAACTTCTGGTATAAGTATTCCGTATTCATCTCCACCAATACGAGATATTACATTTTCTTTCTTCAATAGTCCCTTTAACTCTACTGCCACCTGTTCCAGAAGTTTATCTCCTAATTCATGTCCAAAAGTATCATTAACTTTCTTAAATTTATCCATACCTATCACAACAACTGCTAATCTCTCATCATTTCTTTTACAATGGGCTATTGATAGATTTAGCTGATTTGTAAAAACATCTCTATTGGGTAATCCCGTTAAGTTATCGTAGTAGGTTAGACGTGTTATTTTATCCATCATTTTATTAAAACTTCTGCTAGCTTGTCCTATTTCATCATCTGTTATATTCTTAGCTCTAACTGTCATATCTCCATTGGCTGCCTTTACAAACATATTTTTTAAGTTAATTATCGGCCTTGAAATTGTTTTAACAAAAATACTACCAAAAATATATGCTAATATTATACTTAAGATACCAATAAAAATAAGATATTTATTCATACTCTCTATAGGTGAATACACATATCCAATAGGAATTTTCGTTATGATACTCCAGTTATTTGTATTAGGTATTCTATTGAAAAAGTATAAACTTTCTTTTCCCCTAAAATAAAATCTAAAGAAACCTTTTTCTTCTACCATATTTTTCTTTACAGCAGTTACCATTTCTTCAGTCATAACTTCAGAAGATATCATAATATTTTCCTTCATACATATATTAGAATCAGGATGGGCAAAAATCAGACCTTTACCTGTAGCCAAAAAAGAATATGAGCTATCATAATCTACTCTAAAATCCCTAATATATGCATACATGCTCTTTAAATCAATGGCTCCACCAAGTATTCCAACTCTATTTCCACTTTCATCTTCTATAGGTGAAAATATAAAGAAAGCAGCTTTTGACTCTGTGTTTGTAGATATCGGATCAGAAATTGTTGTTTTTCCATACATATTTTCTTCTATGAGCTTTCGAAGTGTCGAATTATTATAGCTATAATCTGATGTAGAATAGTAGTTTCCTCTTGTATCTGCAATAAATAAATATTCATACATATTGTTTCCCATATTCAATTGTTTGTCAAAAAGAGAATTGATATTATCCCATTCTAAATTCTCCACAAATGGACTTTGAGCAAATATGTCCATTTCACTTCTTCTTTCACTAATCCAATAATTTATATATTCTGAATAAGCAGTAGCATCCTTCTGCCCTTCTGTATTCACAATATCCTTTATACTATTAGCTGAAAGCCTATATGCCATTACTATTGGAAGTGCTGTTATTATAATAACCGTTGTAAAAAATAAAATTAGAAACTTTCCTTTTATGCCTTTAAAGCTTCTCATTCTATACACCTATGGTTCTTAACCTTTAATTTATTCATCATATAGTATATTTCCCCTTTGATATATTCAGTTCTAATTATATAGTTACTAATAGTGTATCTTTTTTTAAAATTTTTTTACAAATATCATTACCTATCTTAATCAAAGATAGGCGAAAAGTATTTCTTGACTGAGTCATTTTCTGGTAATCTTCCGGTTGTATATGTGGTATTGGGAAAAATATATACAATATCTTCAATATTCTTATTTCCTTGTATATATTCTATAGCATTAAGTATCATTCGTCTTCCATCATCTAAAGCTTTATTATAAATATCGTAAAAGCTATCATTACAAACATCTTTTTTATCACATGGATGATTCCATTGTAACTTAAGGTCATTCATATAGTCTATATCATCTTCTATATGACGTGGATAAGTAAGATTACAATAATTTCCTTTATCATTTAATAGTATCTCTAATATACAAAGCATCCCTTTCTTTATTCCTATTGGGTCATATATAAGCTTAAATACCTTTTTCATATCTCTATAAGCATCATTAGCTAAATGAGAATCTATTTCAATCTTATATAATAGCTCTATTATATAATTATAAAATTTCTGTATAGAATCAGGTAAATTTTCTCCAGCGTTAATTTTGTCAGTAACTTTATATTTATAGCTTCTTTTATTTTGTTTCTTCATAAGCAAAATGGTATCTATTATTAATTCAAATCTCTTATGATATCCTTTATACTTATATGTATCTGGGCGATTTTTATCATATTCTCCAGTAAAATAATATATATAAGGGTGAGCCTTTCTATCTAAAGCAAAGTGACACATAAACCCTGATAGATATGTGAATAAAACTTTTTTTTCATTTGAATTATTTATTTTGTTTTTTATATACTTCAATCCTTCAATAAAAAACTCACCTGTATTCTTTAGATGCATTAATTTACCTATCTTAGGACCTCTTTTATCCTTAACCCATGGTAAAAAATCATTATAAAAAAATATATCTGGTCCCTGACATCCAAGAATAAATAATCCTTTATTATCTACAAAGTTTTTGTGAAATTCATTATCCTTAAGCTTACTAAGCATATCTTGTCCGAACAGAATATGGGTTATAATATCTGGCATATATTACCTCCTATATAAACTATATTATTTCTATTCCACTTACTTCTATTTCTTTATTAGGCAAGTCCGAAGTATATTCCGCCATATTTACCATTACTGTATTACCAACTTTTATTTTTTCATGAAAATATATGTTAAATCCTTCTATATGGTATTGAGTAAACTTCTCCTCTTCCTTTGGTGCTATAGTCTTTACAAAGACTTCTTCAATAGGCTGTCAACAACTTCCTATTTTTTCGCTATAAACAGTGATTGAGCTCCGCCCTAAATCCTTAAGATATCTTTTAACTTTATCACTTATTTTAATTTCCAATGTAATCCCTCCAGTCTTTAACCTCAATAAGACTACCTATTTTCTCACTATATCTATCAATATATATTTATTATATTATTTCCTCACCTAACAGTTATTATATTTAAAAGAATATACATATATTCAATTATCAATTTTTAATTATTTACCCACTGGAGTGTATTTCTAACTAGCCTATATTAGAAATCTAATAATTCTTTCCCTATAATTATTCATTATATCACTTGAAAATCAAATATGCTCATTTGATATTATTTGTAATTCTACTAATTCATGAGTATAATATAGTAAAATACATCTGTCGTATTAATATATGCAGGTCCTTATGACAGCACTGGAATAGAATTTTTAATGGCTAAAAAAAATAATGAAGAAGATATAAAAAACTTAATTAAGTCTTCATCAGGAATCCAAAATATAAGTGCTGCTATGGAAAATCTGCTTCTTGCTGCTGCCAACATGGGTTATGGTGGATGTTGGATGACTGGCCCAAATTATGCAGCTAAGGAGATTGAAAAATTAATAGGATTCGAAAAGGAAGGCTATCATCTAGCTACCATGACTCCTTTAGGCATTCCAGAGGATTCTAAGCCAAGCAGACCTCCTCGTAAATCTCTAGATGATGTTTTAACAATAATTGATTGAATTTATAATAAGCTTTAGCTATTAACTTTACATGCAAAATTAATCTAAATGCTATAGTACTTAGTTGCTTTATAATTAGTATAATTATGAAAGTATTTTATAAATTACTCTTGTTATCAATATCTATTAGTTCTTTTTTATGAAAATTGTATATTATAAGTAGAACTTGAGAAAATATATTAAAATAGCAATTTGAAGGAAATATTATTTTATAATTTTCTTCACAATAATTGCATAGAAGGAGGGCTAGTAATGGATATTAGTAGAGCTAAGAATATCATAAATAGTAATGTTGAAATAGAAGTTTTCTATAATGATGACTCAGTTTGGATTAAAAACTTAGATGAATCTTCAGGTATAGCTCATGTTGAAAGCCTAAGAAACAATACGGATATGGAGGTCCCTATATCAGATCTTCGAGAAATAAATAGTTAATCTAATATGACACTAAAAGGCTATGATTAGCAATCATAGCCTTTTAGTTCATTAAGAGTTATATTTACTGCTTGCTTTTCTTTAACTTAATTTTCTGTTCTTATTAATGACTTATACTCAGTGCTTTTAACGATAAAATCATTATTATAACTATAAGTCTATCTAGATTCATAAAAATTGCACCATTATATTAAGATTCCTAAGGAAATGCAGGCAGCCAATCCTATACTTAAGAAGTTAACTAAATCATTATTAAAGTAACTAACCCCTCTTATTAACTTTGTTGGCTTACCTCTATATACCTTTTTCTCTGTTTCCCTTGCGGCTTCATCTGAATAATATATTCCTTGGACTGTTGCTCCTAAAATAGAATCTATTATTCCTCCTAAAAATCCACATATAGCTACTATTAGAAAAATACTTAAAATATCTATATCTAAACCTGTTATTCCTATTATGGATATTAAAATAACAAAAGAAACTGATATGAAAGCTGAACCAAAGAATCCAGCTAGAGTTCCCCATAAACTAACCGCTCCTGAAGTTCCTTTGGCTACCCTCCTAAATGTCCTTAACGACAAAGGTTTACTATTATTCAATACACCTAGCTCAGTTGACCAAGTATCTGCATTTGCAGCAGCATAGGAAATAGCTACGACCACTAAGAAGCTTACATTACCAGTGATAGCATATAGAATAGAGAATATAAGTCCTACCCCACCATTGGCAAATACCTGTATTATATCCCTTTTTCCAGTTTTATCAAATTGGTCGGCTATAGATTTCTTCTTACTCTTCTTAAAGTGACTAAGTATGCTTGAACTAATAAAAAACAATATCATTAATGCAGCTCCATATATTCCTGATGTTGCAAATATTCCTGTTCCTAGAATAATAGCTCCTATTGAACCGCTCACACTTAAAGATTCTACATTATAGGCGACATAGGCTATAAATACGCTAAAAATTAAACCAATACCACCCCTAAGTAATATATTAAACAGTTGAGATTGAATTGAAATCTTCAGTAAGAAATATGCACTTAAAGCTGTTATTAAAGGAACTGTTAAGTTGTCTAATCCCCAAGGAGTCAGAGCTTCTACTACAGTTGCTATTACTGCTAAGATAAAGCTAATTGCTAAAATTTTAAAACTATATCCGTTGGAAAATATTAATATTAATAATGCTACTAGATAAGAAAGTATAAACATGGTTATAGAGCCTTCTAAGCTCTTAACATTATTATAGATTTTAATTTTATTTTTCCCTAGTTTTTTCCCTATTATTGCAGCAAACCCATCACCATAACCCATGACTAGTATTCCTACAGCTCCAATATACTTCAAATTATTTCCTAATAGTCCATTTTTCCAAGTTAAAATTATTAGAAATAACAAGGATACTGGAAAGTATATCGTTCCTAAATCTGCTTTACTCTCATTTCTTTCCATACTCTTAAAAACACTTTTCTTATAGGAAATATAATTTAAAATTATAAATAAAATAGGTGGAATTATAGCGTACTCAATTTCAGGAATAAAAATCATTGAGAAAATCCACCAATGGGACACACCTATATGTATAAATTTTCTGGTAGCCTCATTGCTTAATTTCATTTTAACTTTTAAAGTTTCAGATATTGCAATGATTATTAATACAAAAACTATAGATGAAACCATTCCCCATAATCCCATTTCCATAAATCACTCCTTTATCTTTTGTAAAAATATCCTTATCTTTTATCTTTCGTTTAGCTTATTCCTTAATTCTTCAAATCCTGGTTTTCCTAATAAAGCAAACATGTTTTTCTTATAGGACTCTACTCCTGGCTGATTAAAAGGATTCACTCCTAATATATATCCACTTATTCCACAGGCCTTCATAAAGAAATATATTAATTTACCAAAATAATACTCATTCATTTCTGGCACATTGATTATGATATTTGGAACTCCACCATCTTCATGGGCTAGAGCAGTTGCCTCCATGGCTTTTTTATTTACAAAGTTCATTGTCTTACCCTTGAGATAGTTTAGATTATCAAGGTTATCAGAGTTTGCCTTAATTCTAATATCACTCTTAGGCTTATCTACATTTATAACAGTTTCAAATAAATTTCTTCTGCCTTCCTGTATATATTGTCCTAGAGAGTGAAGATCAGTAGAAAATGTTACTGAAGCTGGAAAAATTCCTTTTCCATCCTTACCTTCACTTTCCCCATAGAGCTGTTTCCACCACTCTCCTATATAAAATAAGGATGGCTCATAGCCTACAAGGATTTCAATTAATTTATTCTTTCTATATAAAAGGTTTCTTACTACTGCATATTGGTAACATGGATTCTCATCTAATTTCTCATTTTTATATTCTTCTACACCATCTTTAACGCCTTCTACCATACTATCAATATCCAATCCTGCAACAGCTATTGGTAACAGTCCTACAGGAGTTATTACAGAAAATCTACCTCCTATATCATCTGGTATTATAAAAGTTTCATATCCTTCCTGATTAGCTAGCTCCTTTAATGCCCCTTTTGACTTATCAGTAGTTGCAAAAATTCTTTTCTTCACTTCACTCTTTTCATATTTTTCTTCCATATATTCTTTTAATATCCTAAAAGCTATAGCAGGTTCTGTTGTAGTTCCTGATTTAGATATAACATTGATACTAATATCTTTTCCGTCTATTATTTCTAATAGTTCATTTAAATAGCTTCCACTTATATTATTTCCAATAAAATATATTTCTGGAGCCTTCCTTTGATCTCTAAGAAGTTGATTATAAAATGAATGGGTTAAAGATTCTATTGCTGCTCTAGCCCCCAGATAAGATCCACCAATGCCAACAACAATAAAAACATCTGAGTTTTCCCTAATTATACTAGCAGTCTCTTTTATTCTCTGAAACTCATCGTAATCATACCTTAGTGCTTGGTCTATCCATCCTATAAATTCCTTGCCTAATCCTGTTCTATTATGTAAATTCCCGTGAGCTTTCAATAATTCATCATTAATACTTGATAAATCTTCTAATTGTAATTTTGTTTTTGAAATGTCTAAAGTTATTTCCCCCATTGTATAACCTCCTATATTTTTTTACTTTAGTTCATCATATCACACATTAATTATATTTTACTTTTAGTATCTATTATTTTCAAATCAATTTTATTTTGAGAATCACTTGAAAAGTGCTACAATAAAAGAGAAAACTATAACAAGGAGGTAAATTTCTTTGACTGATTTTCAAAAAAACTTAGAAAAATATGCTGAGATTGCTATAAAAATTGGAGTTAATTTACAGGAAAATCAAAGCTTAGTTATTCGAGCTTCTATCAATGCTAAGGATATAGTTAGAAAAATAGTAAAAAAAGCTTATGAGGCTGGTGGTAAGGATGTGTTAGTGGAGTGGTCCGATGACGAAGTCTCATTAATTAGATTTATGAATGCTCCAAAAGAAGCTCTTAAAGAATTTCCTAAATGGAAGGCTGAAGGATATGCTGAAATGGCCAAGAATGGAACTGCATTTTTGACTGTTTCTGCTCCTAATCCTGATTTATTGAAGGATATTGATCCTAGTAGAGTAGCATTATCTCGTAAGACTTCTGCAATGGCAATGAAAGATTTCAGCTTTATGATGCGTTCTGGTAAAGTAAATTGGACTGCCCTAGTAATTCCAACAGAATCTTGGGCAGAAAAAGTATATCCTGATTTAACTACAGAAGATGGATTACATAAGCTATGGGATGATATTTTTAAAATAACAAGAGTAGCTACACCTGATCCTATATCTGCTTGGAAAGAACATATAAATAATCTACAAGCAAAACTTGAATTATTAAATAGTAAAAAGTATAAAAAATTACACTTTAAAGGGCCCGGCACTGATTTGACAATGAATCTTCCTGATGACCAAGTGTGGATAGGCGGTGGAATGACTACTGAAAGTGGAATCTTCTGTGTACCAAATGTCCCTACTGAAGAAGTTTTTACAGCTCCACTTAAAAGTACTGTAAATGGTACTGTGAAGAGCACTAAACCACTGAGTTATAATGGAAGTTTAATAGACAATTTTTCCTTTACCTTTGAGAATGGAAAAATAGTTGATTTTAGTGCAGAACAAGGATATGAGGTATTGAAGAAAATGCTAGAAACTGACGAAACTTCACCCTATTTGGGAGAAGTTGCATTAGTTCCCCATGATTCTCCTATATCCAATACCAAAACTGTATTCTACAATACTCTTTTTGATGAAAATGCTTCTTGCCATTTAGCTGTTGGAAGTGCATATGCAAGCTGTATTGAGAATGGTGGCAAAATGAGTAAGGATGAACTAGAGGGTAACGATCTTAATACTAGCCTAATCCATGTTGATTTTATGATTGGGTCAGCAGAACTAAATATAGATGGTGAAACCCCCGATGGAAAAATAGAACCTATTTTTAGAAAAGGTAACTGGGATAAATAAAATATATACGAAAATATAATCTTTCATAAAATTTTAATATGTAATTTGCTCATTTAAAAAAGAGATGCGTTTCTAACTAGAAACTCATCTCTTTTTTCATTTCTTCTTAAATTATTAATAGCATTTGAACCTTCCCCACTTAAAAAAGCTGGGGATTCTTATTTAAAAGAAGTTTGATATTTAAGTTTCCACCTAATTATAATATATTTAAGCTAATATCCAAAGCCTTTACCGAGTGAGTAAGAGCTCCAACAGATATAACATCTACACCAGTTTGAGCCACGCTCTCAACTCTCTCTAATGTTATGTTCCCTGACGCTTCTAATATCGCTTTTCCATTATTTATTTCAACTGCTTCCTTCATTTCTTCGTCACTCATATTATCTAGCATAATAATATCAGTATTAACATCTAATGCTTCTTGCAGTCCTTCTAAATCTTCCACTTCTACTTCTATTTTAACTGTATGAGGAATTTTAACTCTAATTTGTTCCACTGCTTCCTTAATTCCACCAGCAGCTTTTATATGATTGTCCTTTATCATCACAGCATCAGAAAGATTAAATCTATGGTTATATGCTCCACCTGTCTTCACCGCATATTTTTCTAAAGCTCTTAATCCCGGTGTTGTTTTTCTAGTATCAACAACTCTAGCCTTGTACCCTTTAGCACGTTCTGAATATCTCGATGCCATAGTTGCAATTCCTGATAATCTTTGCATAAAATTTAGCGCTGTTCTTTCTCCTGTTAATATAGTCCTAGTGCTTCCTTGTATTTTGGCAATTATATCGCCTTTCTTAACAGAATCTCCATCTTTTCTTAATCTATTGAATTTAACCGCTCCGTCCAAAAATGTGAAGATTCTCTCAGCTAATTCTAGCCCACAAATTACTCCATCTTCTTTGGCCATAATTTCAGCTTCTGATACAGATGAGGCATCTATCAAATTATCCGTAGTTATATCCCCATTATTCATATCTTCAATAAGGGTCATTTCAATCAATCTATCAAGATTTAAGATATTCAAACAAAGCCCTCCTTTTTATATCTGCTCACCATTATTTTTATCTATTCTAAAATGACATCCAATACTTTCTTTTCTATCCAAGCAAGCATTGATTATCAATAACGCAATGGTTATCATGTTCTTAGCTTCTTGACACGCTCTCTCACTCTCAAGACATGATTTAAGCTTTTCACTTAATCCTTCAATTTTCTTTTTTGCATTCAATAAGCCTGATTCCCATCTGACTATGCCAACATATTTTTCCATAGTTTCTTTAATCTCTTTCTTTACTTTGTATATATCTATATCAGTATTTGATTGAACATTATATTGATTCTTTACGAGAGTATCTTTATCTGAAAGTTTTGCTTGTTCAAAGCATTCTAAATTCTTATTTATATCGTTAGATATTTTCTTTCCGAATACTATACATTCAAGTAGGGAATTGCTAGCCAATCTATTTGCTCCATGAACTCCTGTATTAGAGCATTCCCCACAAGCATACAAACTAGGTATATTGGTCCTGCCTACCATATCAACCTTAATTCCCCCAATGGAATAATGTTGAACTGGCAATACGGGTATTAAGTCCTTAGACATGTCTATTCCATTTGCTAAGCATTGATTGTATATGGTAGGGAATCTATTTTCTAAATATTCCTTATCTCTATGAGTAATGTCTAAATAAACATGGTCTGTATTACTTTTTTCCATTTCTTTATAAATACATTGTGATACTATGTCTCTTGGAGCTAAATCCTTACTAGGATGATATTTCTCCATAAACCTTTCTCCAGATTTATTTCTAAGAACAGCTCCCTCTCCTCTTACGGCTTCAGATATCAGAAATTTTTTCCCTTTATCCTTAGAATAAAAGGCAGTTGGATGAAACTGTATAAATTCCATATTATTAATTTCACAGCCACCTCTATAAGCCATAGCTATACCATCGCCAGTAGCTATAGTAGAGTTTGTGCTATTGTTATATATTTCTCCTATTCCTCCAGTAGCTATAACTGTGTCATTTGAATATATATTTAGAATTTTACTATCCTTTAATGCAGTTATTCCAACACATTTTGAATCATTCAAGATTAAATCTAAAGCCATAATATCTTCTAAAACAGTTATATTACTCCTATTCTTAACCTGTATGCTAAGCGCTTTCACTATTTCTCTGCCTGTTGCATCACCGCCAGCATGCAGGACTCTTCTTCGACTATGTCCACCCTCCATGGTAGATTTAATACTTCCATTATCTTCTCTGTCAAATTCTACACCTAGAGCAATTAATTCTTCTATATTATTCGGAGCACACTTAACAAGCTGCTCCAATTTGTCAATGTCATTCATATTAGAACCAGCTTCAAGTGTATCTTCAATATGCAATTTAAAAGAATCGTCACTTTTCACACAGGCAGCAATTCCACCTTGAGCAAGGGATGAATTATTTTCATCAACTGCTTCTTTCGATAATAATAATACCTCAAAATCAGGATTAATCTTTAATGCAGTATACATTCCTGCTAATCCTGCTCCTACTATAACAACATCTACATTATAGTTTAATTTCACAAGTACTCACCTCTAGCTAAGCTCTAACATCCTATCAAGTGATTTTAAAGCTTTAATTCTTATTTCTTCATCAACATCAATTTCATGTTGATCATTTTTCAATGCTTCATAAACTTCTTTTAAAGAAGTTTTCTTCATATTATTACAAATCAATCCAGTTGATAATAAATAGAACTTTTTATCTGGATTATCCTTTTCCATTTTATGAAGAACTCCCATTTCTGTACCTATTATAAACTTGTCATTATCAGACTCTGAGGCATATTTGATTATCTGAGAAGTGCTTCCAACAAAGTCTGCTGCATTAACAACCTCTTCATTACATTCTGGATGAGCTAATATCTCTGCATCAGGATGAGCTTTTCTAACTTTATCAACATCAGTTCCCTTAACTCTATGATGAGTTATACAGAATCCAGGCCATAACTCTATATTTTTATTTTTAACTTTTTCTTTCACATATCTACCTAAATTTTGGTCTGGTACAAATAAAATATTCTCCGCATCTAAGCTTTCGATTATCTTTAAAGCATTTGAAGATGTACAACATATATCGCTTTCTGCTTTAACTTCTGCAGATGAATTTACATAGGTTACTATCGTAGTATTAGGATTTTCAGCTTTATATTTTTTTAGATCTTCAGCCGTTATCATATCTGCCATTGGACAACCTGCATCCTTAGCAGGTAAAAGTATTTTTTTATTTGGTGAAAGTATCTTTGCACTTTCTGCCATAAAATGCACTCCACAGAAAACAATAACTTTATTATCAACCTCTGCTGCAGCTCTACTTAAAGCTAATGAATCTCCAATCACGTCGGCCACTTCCTGCACTTCAGGGACTTGATAATTATGAGCTAAAATTATAACATCTTTCTCCTTCTTTAACCTATCTATTTCTTTTATCATATCTTTTTGATTCATTTGACATTACTCCTTTAAGTATTTGTTTTTACAGTTTTTAGTCGCCTGTATAAGAAAAGTATAACATTTTGTAACAAAGTAATCAATTGTAGTGTTATATTTACATATTATTTGATATTATATGCATTTTAACTCATAATTCAATTGATTTATATCTATATTTAAACTAAAAAGTTTTTTTATCATTATAATACTATCATATTGAATCCAATACTCCAATAACAAAATAAAAAAACATAACTTTGTTTATTTATGAACAAAGTTATGTTAAAAACCTGTCAACATTTAGCTTTTTCTTTACACTATCACTACTAATATCTTATATTTATTCACTAATCATTTCAAAGAGCTTAAGTGCAAATTCTATCAGTTCTTCACTCTTAAGATCTTTCACTTTTATTTCCTCAAGCTCTTCATTTTTATCTACATTTCTTTTGTAATACAACTTATTAAGCCGATTTTCTATATATTCTCTTACTTCTATTATATCTTCATTTTTAATTACCGAAGCAATATCTATATTGTCATTAGCATCGCTCAAGTTTAAGGAAAATATAAGTTGGTTGCCAGATTTTGTATCAAAAGAAAATAATGCTAAATCTCCACGATTTATCTTTTTAAAGTTATCCATTTGCGAACCCTCCTAATAAGTTTTCCTATTATTAAATACTTCAAAACAATAACTTTCTTTGTGTTAACTATATACCCTTAGAGACTATTTATATTCAGTTAGTTTGATTTTAAATTAATTGTTAATAAAATAACATAGTTCTCCTCATACTATATAATATCACCAAAATATCACATACTTGTAAATAAAATATATGAAAACTGTATAAAAAAAGAGCTGAAATCAATCCAACTCTTAAGATATTCTCTTCTTTCCCATTGGAGGAGTTATTGGTTTATGTGGACCTAAGTCTGATAAAATATATTCGTATATTTTATCTTCTACTGACACTCCTAGACTTTTGAGCCCCTCGTTACCAAAAAGAACGTTAAACTCTAATATATAATATTTATCACCGACTTCAACCACATCAAAGCCAGCATGATTTATTCCTAATTCCTTCGCTATTCTATCAACTAAATCTACCGCAGCTATTGGGATGTTTTCAAAACTATAGGATCCCCCCTTAGCAACATTATTATGAAAACTACCCTCTTGGGCAATTCTCCAATATGCAGCTATAACTTGATTTCCAACATATACAACTCTTAAGTCTCTATCTATTGGTAGTTTTTCCTGAATGTATAAAGTCTCATTCCTATTAATATACTCTTTTAATTCCTGTTTATTATTAACAAGGAACACACCTTGACCCATGGAGTTTTTGATTTCCTTCGCCACACAGGGGTATCCTAGTTCATCTTCAACTACATCAATGGTAGCAGCAACAGCTGAATCGTTTCTACCCATTATTTTTGTATATGGTACATTTTCAGGGAAGGTTGCCCATAACCCCCTAGTCATTTCTATCTTGTTATGACCTAAATGGAATGTGCTAATATTAGGGAATATTTTCTTCCCTAACCCATATACCAATAAATTCACTTGCCAATATTCTGGAAACAGAATATAATCTGCCTCTTTTACTATTTCAATTTCCTTAAATAAATTCTCAGGTTTAATATATGTTATCCCCGGTATTCCAATGGTTCTAAATGGATTAAAAGAAATTAACTTCACTGCTGCCATCCCCCTTCCTTAGGTTAAAGAAAAATACACTAAGAATATATTACAACCATACAATGGTACAGTCAATAGTATTTTTTTAACATTTTTATATTCCAAACTCTTTTTAAGATAAGAAGCTTTAATTTAATTTTTATCATTAGCTTACCTTAGCTTAAAATATACTTTGTATATATGGCTACATCGATTCCATTATAGACTGTATATGAAATAATAAAATTAGCCGTATTAATACGACTAATTTTATATTTAAAGTATTTCCATTGTTAAAATAGCGAAATCATCTTCCTGTTCATCACATTTAAAATCATATATTTCTCTTTCTATATTGTTTATTAGTTTATCTTTTGAGTTCTTAACTATATTTACAAGTCTATCTAACCCAAACTGTTCACGCAAATTATTCTTAGCCTCTATTATACCATCAGTATAAAAAACCACTTTGTCTCTTTGCTTTAGCTTAATTAATTTTTCCTCATATTCAATGTTTTCAAATAAATATGAAATTGGAAAACCAGTTGCTTCAAGCAATCGAAATCTATCTTTGTTAAACAATATCGGAATACTATTATGTCCACCATTAGCATACTTAAAAATATTATCGCGTTTGTCTAAAACACCATAGAAAATTGTGAAGTATCTATCATCATCTAAGTTTAGAGATAAAAACCTCTTATGGAGTTCAGATAAAGCTTTACCAGGTTCAAATATTTCATCTTTAATAGCTTTCATAGTTTGCCTAATAAACATAGTCATCATTGAAGATGTCACTCCGTGACCAACTACATCGCTGATGTAAATTCCAATATGGTTTTTATCAATATGGAATATATCAAAAATATCACCACTTAACATCTCTGATGGTCTATATATATAATCAATATTAACATTATCATATTGACCCTTAGATGGTAATATTTTTTCTTGGAGTGTCTTTGCAAAGTTTAAATCCTTACTCATTTTTTTATTCTTCTTTTTTATTTCTCTTTCTAAGATTCTTTCTCTAGTAACATCTCTAAATACTTCTACAGCTGCATATATATTTCCATCTTTATCCTTTACTGGTGAGCTTTTTACAGAATATATCTTATCACCTACTGATTCTTCTTTTTCAGACGGAAATCCTGTGGTAATAGTTGTATTGGTTATACATCTTTTGCAACTACAACATTTACCTAATGCTGTATAACAAACACTACCGACGATGTCCTCTCCAAGTTCATCTTTCATAGGCTTGTTTGCATATATAATTATATTATTTGTATCAATCACTCTTACCCAATCAACCATTCCATCTAATATATCATAATTAAGCCTTGTATGACCCTTTATTTTCTCAGAAGATATAGTCATTTTCTTATTTAGCATATTATCCCCCTCATTTAAGGAAAAAAGTTTATCACTTTCTCCATATAAGCTTATTATAACATAGATAAATAAAAAGAGTTGATTAAAATAAAAACATGAATTAATTTTTTATTTATAGACATAATTAATATTAGTTGGCTGTACTATAAAATCTATCTATTTATTGTTTTGGAGGTGAACATTATTATTAAAATTGGAGAACAAGCACCAGAATTTACTCTACCAAGTACTCAAGATAAAGATATCACTTTAAGTAAACTAAGAGGAAAATGGGTAGTTTTATTCTTCTATCCATTAGACTTTACTCCTGTCTGAAGCACTGAGGTTCCCGAATTTAACCGTAGGTTAAAAGAATTCGAAAAATTTAATGCAGTTGTTTTAGGTGCTAACACAGATAGTATTCCTACCCATAAGGCATGGATTGATAGTCTAGGTGGCATAGACTACCCTCTGCTTGCAGATTATGATAAGAAAATTTCAAAGGAGTATGAAGTTTATTATGATGCAGCTGGTGGAATTGCTTTAAGAGGGACTTTTATTATTGACCCTGATGGTAATCTTCAACAATATTCAATCTATAACACAAATGTAGGAAGAAATATTGAAGAAATCCTTAGAATTCTTAAAGCTTTGCAAGCAGGAGCCGCCTGTCCTGTAAACTGGGAAGAAGGTCAAGAAACCTTATAGTTACAATAACTTTAGGGGATAACTTTATTTGTAAAGTTATCCCTTAATACTTGAAAAAATTGCATATTAAAATTTTATGCAATTTCCTTACTTATGTAACCATACTATTTATTGATTAGTTTTCCATTTTTGTTATATAATTGTTTTATATTATATATAATGGTTGTAAGAAACTCATAAATAGGAGGTGTCAATATGGAAAATAACAATCAACCTACTTATACTACCCCTGATAGATTGTTAATGGAAACCCTTAGCAAATGGGTGAATTTTGTTGGAATTATGACTATTATTTCTGGAATTTTATCTTGTATTTCAATTGTAGGTATCATACCTGGAGTCTTAGCTATTATTTTAGGTCTCAAGCTTAGAAGTACTAAGGCTTCTATTGACCTTTACTTATCTGGTAGCAGTGACCAAATTAATAGTATATTTGAAAATTTAGGTTCATATTTTAAAATTCAAGGGATTCTAATTATCATTTCTCTAGCTTTAGGTATTATTTCTTTTATTATTGCAATTGTATCATTTATTTCTATGAGTCAGGGCTTCTACTATTAAAGAGATTGCTAACAAGAAAACTGCGAATAGACATTAAAATACACTCTATCCAGAGTGTATTTTAATGTCTTCATTCTATAACCTATCTATTATAAAAAAACATAATCTGTTCAAAAGAAACTACTTCTTTTTAAAATTCAACTTCATCTAATTCTTTTTCTGAAACCCTAGCCAATGTATAAATCAAATCCGAAAGTCTGTTAACATACTTTACAAGAAAAGGATTTACCTCTACTTCTCCAGATAATGAAACTATTCTTCTCTCTGCCCTCCTGCAAACAGTTCTTGCTATATGAAGAAAGCCAGCTGGTTTGCTAGTTCCAGGTATTATGAAGTGATCTGGTTTTTTTACTTTATTCATAAATTTATCTATCATTTTCTCTAGAAAGGCTATATCCTCTTCTTTTATCTTGACTGGCGTTTTTTCTGGTTCACTAGTTGCAAGTTCAGCTCCTACATTAAAAAGTTTTCTCTGAATATCATGAATAAGGTCATACATTTCTTTATCTTCAATGAAATTCTTAGCTAGGCCTAAATGAGAATTAAGTTCATCTATAGTTCCATAGCTTTCAACTCTTAGATCATCCTTAGACACTCTTTTGCTATCAAAAAGACTAGTTTTTCCCTTGTCTCCAGTTTTGGTATATATATTCACTCTAATCACTCCTTAATATTAATAAAAAGGCTTTTATCATTATCTTTATATTTACCCATAATCACTCTTTTATATCTTTTTTTATTGATATCATTGTATTTAAATTGAAAAACTATTATTATTTATATAAATTGGAAATATATAATAGTAACTAGTGTCAAATAGGAGGCGTCTATGGTTTTTAAGAAAAGATTTTTTAAGATACTACTTATTATGTTAGCTATTTACCTATTTTCTCTAACTCCCATTTATTTTATGTTTAGAAGCTATATTATTATGTTTCCTTATAGTCTATTACAAGAAAAAAAGAGTATTTTATGTGAAAAAAATATTGACTTTAACATTCCTGGAGGCAATAGTACCTTAAAAAGAGATTGGTATCCTTTCATGATGTATTTTAACAGCGATAAAGGTTTTTCAAAATATACAGATCAGGATTTATCTTTGACTATTTTATATAATTTTGGACACTTTAAGGCCTTAGAAGGATGCTCCTCTTATTATGACCCTAATTCTCCCTATTTTGGCAGTTTCTACGGTGGATATGTCATATATAATAATGAGAATCCTGACAATATGTATGGCTTTAACGAAGATGGTTCCATAAACATAAAAGAACTAACTCAAATTCCAAAGTATGATCAATTAAAGCTAGTTCTTTCTTCTCTGGGATGTCCTAGCAATTCACGTATCTTTGAAAGTAAAGTTGACAATATTGAAACGAATATAAGTTATTTGGGATTAAATCAATGGATGAAGATAGATTCCACTATAAAAACAAATACTCCCATTCATAAGTATAAAGAACATCAAAGAGGTTATTTGCAATATGGTGAGCCTATATCTAAATACTATACTAAAGAAGAATTTCCAATAAGAACTCTAAAGGGAAGAATTTATGCTAAATATATTGATGAATATAAAATGACCTTCGTCCTATACATTCTAGCACCGAATAATGATACTATTGATTTATGTGATAAAGAAATACTTTCCAAATCTTCTATTATAAAAAAATAATCAGCTATTAAGACTTAAGATATTTTTCATTACTTATGCTATAATATAAGCAAATACTTTAAAAAGGGGTTGGTTTTTTGAATAGTCACATACATGAGAGTGTAGAAAACTATTTAGAAATCTATCATGAACTTTATAGGGAACTTAAATGGAAAACTAATAATCAAATTTTAATGATGATATCGCTTTTATATACTATAAATGAAAAGAAATTCGTATTAAGTGATCTCATAGACTTAAGTGAATATATAAGAAAGAATGCTAGTATATTCTCAACACTACGCTCTCATCAAAGGTTTACAACAGCCGCCAGTTTAATTACTAAGTTTGATGAGCCTAAAAAGGCTTTTAATGAGTTAATTGAGTTGCATGATTTATTAGTATCATCAGGCCTTAAAAAGGGTCCTTACACTATTATATCTGCTTTAGCTTTGATGACTACTAGACAACATGATATTAGCTTAGAGGAGAGAATTGATAAAGCTTTGGCTATTTACAAAGGTATGAAAGGCTATCACTTTTTCTTAACATCTCAAGGTGATTATCCATTAGCTATACTGTTATCTAAATCCGAATTACCAACTGAAGTGCTAATGGAAGAAATTGAGTTTTATTATTCTAATCTATCACAGCTTGACTTTAAAAAGGGAAATGACTTACAGTTTTTATCTCACATACTCATGTTAACAAACACTGAAAATAAACTACTTATTATCAATAGATGTAATAGATTGCTTGAGCAACTAATTAATGAAGACTTGAAAATCAGAAAAATGCACTATCCTCAAATTGGTTTGATGTCTATTGTAGACAGAGAGCTAGATGAAGAAATAACACTAATAAATGAGATTTCTAATAGATTTAATAATACTAAAGAGTTTAAATCTTCAAAGGATATGAACCTAACAATGGCTACTTTATTAGTTATTTCAAGTGTAATAAAAAACCTCTACGATGATATAACCATTATTGAAACAGGTATTAGCACATCAATAGAGGCATTAGTTCAAGCACAAAATGCCGCACTAATATCTTCTATTACTGCCACTTCAGCAGCTACTATTGGATAATTTTCATAATTTCTAAAATTTTAGAGCCACTCTGGTGGCTCTTTTATATATGGCCTTATGCCATGCTTTTCGTCATGCCTCCTTAATGCTTCACTTATTGTCTCCTTAGAGTCTTTTATTCTCTCAATCATTTCTAAAGGCACACCTTGACTAAAGGGACAACTACTTATACAAATGCCACAGTCCGTTCCTAAACTCCTCCACATTTTATAACAGTCTTCCTGTATTATCTTCCATCTTTCAATACCATCTATTTCTACAGGATCTCCTGATGGTATGGCCTTTCCTGGACAGGTTCTAATGCATCTATTACATTCCTTGCAAAATTCTCTAACCCCAAAATCAACTCTTTCGTCACAAACTAAAGGTATATTCGTAGTTACTACACCTAACCTTACTCTTTGACCATACTCTTTGGTAATAAGAATTCCATTTCTCCCTATATCTCCTATACCACCATCCATAGCCACTAATGGTGCAACGACTAAGTAATTGGCATCCATATGATTTCTTGCTTCGTACCCTAGTTCTCTAATATAGTATGAAATTTGCATCCCTATTATAGCTGCATCTACATAGGCCTTTGAAGTTTCTATAACTTCTGATACCTGTGGAGACCTATTAATCATTTGCTTGTCCATCTCCACTGCAAAAACTATCCCGTAGGAATGATTTGCCTTTACTTCTTCGCCATATACTTCTTCATGTCTTCCCCTATGACTATAATAATGATAGTCCTCCATTTTAGTTACACCTACTAATTTAGCTCCATAATGAAGTGTCAATCCTTTGATTTTTCTAGTCATTTCATCCTCATTTATCTCTACTTTATTAGGGTTTACAGGTCCCTCCGATAACGCCTTTATATCACTTAAAAACCTAAAATTAGCATCTGCTATAGGTGAATTAATAGGGCTATATGTTGCAGTACCTTCTCCACATATTTGAGGTCTTTGTCTTATGTCATCATCTTTTTCCTTCTTGTCTTTATTTCTTTCATAATAATCATTATACTGCTCAGTTCCTTCTTTATAATTCATTCTCGCAAACATAGTATCTCTTTCGTCGATTCTTTTCATTATATATCTCCTTTTTTTAAGACTCTAATTATTAATTGAGCAAGATCCATAATGTTTATCTATTTATAATTTTGTAAGATTAAATATAAAGTAAGGAGCTTGCCTATTTACACGGTCACTTTAAACCTGAAGCTAACTTGGCTTTTTGTGCCAAGCTTTTAAACATTTTAGCATGAGACATGATTTTTTGCAATGTAATAACTACACTCTTACTATGTCCTTTTCTAACTTCATTTGCCAATAATTCGACCACTGGCTTTAATTTAGGAAATTGAGTAAGATATATTAGAGAAACCCAAATATTATCAACCTCTTTTTTATCTCTATCTTCAACTCCCCAATATGCGTCATATTGTTTGTCTATATTACCATACATAGTCTTTTTCATTTCTTCCATTGTTAGATATCCATTTAATACTGCTTTTTCTACGATATCTGTCCCTGGTAAGAAATTTAACCCATGAATCTGCAATTCAAACGGATGTGCTAGTTCTAAGCAGAGCTCAAATGTCTCTATTAAGCTTTCAGTTGTTTCAAAGGGATGTTGAAGCATAAGGTCATATATTACTTTAGGAACCTTATTATGGGATAATATTCTGCTAGCATCTATGATATCCTCTTGAGTTTCTCCTCTATGAAAGATATCTTTTCTTATTTTAGGCGATCCACTTTGAATTCCTACTACCATTTGATATAACCCTGCATTAACTAGACCTTTGACTGTTCTCTGATTTATCTTCAATGGATGCCCCCATATTTTAAATGGTAAATTAATTTCAGATTTATACCTTTTTTCAAATTCTTTAATCCAATTAGGATCGTCTGAAAATATCTCATCCCAGAAATGAATTACTCTTAATCTCTTTATCCTATTTTTAACATCTTTTAACTCATTAATAACACTATCAACACTTCTGAACCTAACATATTTGCCTTTGTGCATATATAACCTTTTTAAATTAATAGAACTACAATATGAGCATGTAAAAGGACATCCCCTTGATGCAGTCATCTCATAGACTATATCTTTTTCCTGGGGATCACCTATTTCAATTTTATTATTATGTATAAAGTAGCTTTCTTTGTTCATTATTTGTGGATAGCCCAACTCGTCTAGATTACTTACTAAAGGTCTCACATCATTTATTTTAATATTTTTAGTTTTTGTTTCATATGCTAGATTTTCTACTTTTTCAATGTTTCCATTTCTATCTAATTCTCTTAACAACTCAACTAAAGCTAATTCTCCTTCTCCTCTAATTACATAATCTGCATACTTCATTGTATCCTTTGGAAATAGAGTAGGATATACTCCACCCCATATTATAGGAATATCACATTCAGCCTTTATGGCTTTATTGACCTGTATAACGGTCTCTAGATATAGTGATGACATAACACTTAATCCTATATAATTTGGCTTTACATCCTCAATCAATTTCAATAATAAATTTATCTCTACTTCACTACCTTTACTTGGTTTAACACTATTAAACTCTTTAAAATATACAATACTAGTAACAAACCCATTTTTATTTAAACTATTTGCTAGATATTTAACTCCTAATGCCTTTTCATTATAAAATCCAATTAATAATACCTTATTCATAAATAAACCCTCCAACTGATTTTCTTGATTGAGGAAATGCATATTTACAAATTAAATATATTTCTACATATAAAATTTTAGTATGCAATTTCCTCAATCATTTAGATTATTTCCTATTTTATAGTATTTAAATACACTATTTCCTATTTTGTGATATACATCACAATTTACTTTGATAGCAATCACAGTGGTAGATTACTCTATCAGATATCATATAGTTGTAAGGGATAAGCAAACATTTGATTTTACCAACTTAAGTACTTGTTACGCATAATAATCCCATAGATGCGTATTTAAAATAAAATTTCAAGTGTATTTATAAAATACTAGATAAAATGAGGAGGTATTGTATATGAGTATGTTTTGTTATCAATGTCAAGAAGCATCAAAAGGTCAAGGATGTACAGTAAGGGGTGTGTGTGGTAAACCTGATGATGTAGCTAATTTACAGGATTTATTAATCTATACTTTAAAGGGAATTTCATTCTACAATACTAAGGCTAGAAACCTTAATATTTTAACTGATGAAGCTGATGAGTTTATAATTGAAAGTTTATTCACAACTATTACAAATGCTAACTTCAATAAGGCAGAATTCATTGAAAGAATTAAAAAGGCGTTAAGCTTACGTGAAGAAACTAAAAAATCTGTAGTTGAAGCTGGTGGAAATGTGGACGATATAAACCATGATTCAGCTTTATGGTTTGCAAATTCTGTTGAAGCTTTTGAAGAAAAAGCTAAATTAGTAGGTGTTCTATCAACAGAGAATGAAGATGTAAGATCATTAAGAGAACTAACTATTTATGGACTAAAAGGTATGGCAGCTTATTATCATCATGCCATGAATCTTGATAGTCACAATAAAGAATTAGATGCTTTTATTCAAAAAGCTCTTATTGCTACAACTGATGACAGCTTAACTGCTGACGAATTAGTTGCATTAGTTATGGAAACAGGTAAGTATGGTGTAGATGTTATGGCTTTATTAGATACGGCTAATACTTCAACTTATGGTAACCCTGAGTTAACTAAGGTTAACATTGGAGTGAAAAATAATCCTGCTATTTTAATTAGTGGCCATGACCTAAAAGACATGGAGCAGTTATTAGAGCAAACTAAAGGAACTGGTGTAGACGTTTATACTCACAGTGAAATGCTACCAGCTAACTACTATCCAGCATTTAAAAAATATGATCACTTTGTTGGAAACTATGGAAATGCTTGGTGGAAACAAAACGAAGAGTTTGAAAAGTTTAACGGACCTATTTTAATGACTACAAACTGTCTTGTTCCACCTAAAGCTTCATATAAAGATAGAGTTTATGCAACAGGAGCAGTTGGTTTTGAAGGTATTAAATATATAGATAAAAACGAAAATGGAGAAAAAGACTTCTCTGCAATTATCGAACATGCTAAAAAATGTGACTCTCCAACAGAAATAGAAAAGGGAGAAATCGTTGGTGGATTCGCTCATAACCAAGTTATGCAACTTGCAGATAAAGTTGTAGATGCTGTTAAGTCAGGTGCAATTAAGCAATTCTTTGTAATGGCTGGATGTGACGGTAGAATGAAGGGAAGAAGTTATTATACAGACTTTGCAGAGCAGTTACCAAATGATACAGTAATTCTTACTGCTGGATGTGCAAAATATAGATATAATAAATTAGAATTAGGTGATATAAGTGGAATCCCTAGAGTATTAGATGCTGGACAATGTAACGACTCATACTCACTTGCAGTTATTGCCTTAAAATTAAAAGAAGTATTTGAATTAAACGATATTAATGAGCTTCCAATCTCATATAATATAGCTTGGTACGAGCAAAAAGCTGTAATTGTTCTTCTAGCTCTATTATACCTAGGAGTGAAGAATATTCACTTAGGGCCATCTCTACCTGCATTCCTATCTCCAAATGTAGCAAATGTTTTAGTTGAGAAGTTTGGAATCGGCGGAATTACTAATGTAGAAGATGATATGAAAATGTTCTTAGGAGCTTAATTTAAAGCAAATTATATAATTAATTGTATTATAAATATACTAGAACGATTATTAGCAATATTAAAGCAGTCACATAAATAGTGGCTGCTTTTTATTGTGGTTTGTCTATTGACTATTTTTTTATAGCCTTTCTAAGATTCTTTACTAGTCTATCCATATTACCATCAAACTGGATTAATCTAATATTCATCTCCCTTGCCCTATGGACAGTCGTACCCTTATAAGATTCACTAGTTGATACGAGTATTTTTACTACATTCTTTCCCCCTAATCTTTCAGAGTAAACGTGCAATTCATTCAAATCATCTTCATCGAATCTTGAGGTATCCTTACAAGATATGCATATAAGTTTGGAATCTATTGAAGCCATTACATCTAATTCATTTCTAATATCCTTAGCATCATCATCCCACATAAAGAAAACTCCACTTTTAATATCATCGGCGTTTTTCACATCTTTAAATGCACTATAAACCACTGATTCAAGCCAGCTACCTGAAGTAAGAAAATATTTTTTTAGACCAATATTTCTAAACTTAAATCTCATTGATTTTTCAGTATTATAAAATATATTTATGAGACCCGTTCTATCTAATCTATCCATAAAATCTATTAAGATTTTTTTGATATCATCCTTAACTCTATCCCATTTTATCAACATCTCAAGGGGCTTATCTAGAAAACTAAAGGATATAGTCGTTTTTCTATCAGCAAAGATCCTTGTAAACTCATGCCAAATATCTGTGTTATTTATTATATAGTTCACAATACCATATTTCATTAATATATCTATAGTAAAGCTATTCTCTGAGAGAATCTCTCCACCAGTACTTTCTATTATATCTTCAATTGATATATCAGTTAATTCTTTGTCTAACTTTAAAGATTGTTTTCCATCAGATCTGAGCATAAATCCATTATCTATATCCATAGTTATATTATCAATTCCATATTTATGTGCACATTTAGAGGCTATTATCCCCATTACTCTACTTCCTCCCGATAAATTCACACATGAATCCTGACCTTTATACTTAGATATTATTTCTTCGATTACTAAAATACTATTCCCTTTAATCTTCTCTCCAACTACCTTTACTCCATCCATTCTTTCTTCTAAAAATTTTTTAATTTCATTAAATGTCTCTATATCTTCTCTTTTATTTTTAAAAATGAATACTATCACCTCAGGTCTAAATTTCATTATAGGAATAAGATTATCATTGTTATTCTCACTTAATAAGTTTATTAAAACCTTATACATCATAATTGCCCCCTATTTTTGTAATAATATCCCTCATATATAATTATTTGAGGAAACTACCTATTTATAAATTAAATATTTTTCGTAAATTCGAATAATCTTTTGACGTGCAATTTCTTTACTTATATACTTTATATTCTATATAATTTATGGAATCCCTTGCTATTTAAATTACATAACTATTTTTAAATCCCTTGCTTAATTTTTCGCTAGTCCAATAAACACATTCCAATTTTATTTATAAAAACAATTCCGTCTTAGTATTTTACTACGTTTGCTTATCTTAGAGAAGAAATAAAAAAGAAATTTATTTTGATACTCGAAATAAATCATGATATAATGATGAAGGACTGAAATTTTATTACTTACTGGTGAAGTAATTGGAGGAATAATATGAAATTCAAACAAAAAAGAGATTTAATACTTAATGGAAATATGACAAAGGTAATCATTACCCTTGCTTTACCTATTATGCTCAATAATTTTATTCAAACTATATATAATCTTACCGATACTTTTTGGGTAAGTAAATTAGGGGAGACTGAAGTAGCTGCTATGACCCTTATTTGGCCTATCATTTTCTTTATGATGTCATTGGGAATGGGAGTTGCTATAGCTGGTACTGCACTTATTTCCCAATATACAGGCTCAAATGATTTAGAAGACGCAACTGAAGTAGCAGGTCAAGTTATATCCTTCACTTTTATAGCATCTTTAGTATTAGGTGTTATAGGTTATTTTTTAACACCTTATATTGTTAAAGCTATGGGTGGCGAAGGAGAGCTTTATAATAGAGCAGTTGAATTTTTAAGTTTGATGTTATTAGGGCTTCCTACTATGTTTGTTTTCTTTGGATTCAATTCAATTAAACAGGGGCAAGGTGATACTGTTTCCCCTATGATTTATGGTGGATTATCAGTTGCATTAAATATAATATTGGACCCTATACTTATACTTTACTTTGACTTAGGTATCAGAGGAGCTGCAATTGCAACTATAACTGCTAGGGGTATATTTGCCTTATATGCTGTATATAGACTTTTCTTATCGAATGAAGGTATACGTCTTCATAAGAGACATTTAGCATGGAATAAAAAGGTTTTAACTAAGCTAATTAAAGTGGCATGGCCATCATCTTTAGGCCAGTCTACTTCTGCCTTAGGGTTTGCTATATTGAATATTTTTATAATATCCTTTGGCCAATCAACAATGGCTGCTTTCGGTATTGGAAATAGAATCAATTCTCTAATTCTAATGCCTGCCATGGGAATCGGTAATGCTTTAGCTACAATAGTAGGGCAAAACCTTGGTGCAAATAACCTCCATAGAGCAAAAAAAGCGGTTAAAACTAGTGCAATATTATCTACTGTAGTTCTAGTTATTGGCGGGTCAATTATTTTTATGATTTCAGAGAGTGTAATAGGATTGTTTACAAAAGATCCTGACGTTCTTAGCCAAGGGACCTTTTACCTTAAATTAATAGTGACAGCTATACCTCTTATGGGCTTCTTCCAAATATTTATAGGAACCTTTCAAGGGTCAGGCCATACTATAATGGCAATGATTATTATGATGGGTCGACTTTGGGCAGTAAGAATTCCACTGATTATTATATTTAAGAACTATACTAATTTAGGTGCTAACTCAGTATGGTATGCAATGATTTTGAGTAATGCTGTAATTTGTTTAGTTGGTTTAGGCTTATATATGACTGGAAGATGGGAAACTAAGGTAGTAAAAAAGAGGGCTATTTAATCGCCCTCTTTTCTTATGCTCTTATTCAAAGGATATAATCTTGCACAAAATTTCAATATGCACTTTCCTTATTTATGTCCTTCTTCTGGAACTATACAAATAAACTCAAACTTTTCACTACCATTGTTTTTGAATTGATGTAACTTGCCAGCAGGAACATATGCAAAAGAGCCTGCTTCCAATTCATTGTCCTCTCCATCTAGATGCAATATTCCTTTACCACTAATTATATAATTTATATGTGGCCATGGATGAGTATGTCTTGGAGAATATCCTCCCTCTTCTAATTCGATTATTCTCATAACATGCCCTTCCCAGCCTTCCTTAGGTGATATTAGCACCTTCATCAATGCATTCTTTACCTCTGGGCTTTCAAGCTTAGTTCCATTCACATTTCTTTTATGAGAAACTATCATTTCTTACTCCTCCTTTATTTATATTTGAAAAAATTGCATATTTACAATTTAAATATATCTTTGCATACAATTTCCTCATCTATTATATTTTCCTTATTTTTTAGGTGGTCTTGGTCCATAATATTGATAATAATCTACTTTTATTCTACCATTATATAATTTTCTTTTTTTATCAGCTTTCTTTTTATAGTATTTTTCAAAATCTTCCTCAGAAGTTATAACATATTTAGACCAAGTATCTAGCTTATTAAACTTTATACCCATAGTCTTATATAATTCTCTTACTTCTTCCTTTTCTCCTAATCTTTCTCCATAGGGTGGATTACATATTATTACACCATATTTTTCATTAAGCCTTAATTTTGCCATATCTATACTCTTAAATTCTATACAGTCATCTACTCCAGCTTCAAAAGCATTATTTTCTGCTACTTCAATTGCCCTTTTATCTATATCTGAAGCAATAATATTTATTTCTACATCTTGTCTAATAGCCTTTAACGCTTTTACCCTTTCTTCCTTCCATATCTTCTCACCAATTTGGGGCCATTCCTCAGATGCAAATTTTCTATGTAGCCCTGGTGCCATATTTCTACCAATCATTGCCGCTTCGATTGGTATAGTCCCTGATCCACAAAAGGGGTCTACTAATAGTCTATTCTTATCCCAAAAACTAAGCTGTATCATCGCTGCAGCTAGTGTTTCCTTAAGAGGGGCTTCTAAAGCCGTTTCTCTATATCCTCTTTTATGTAATCCCTCTCCACTGGTATCAATAGTTAAAGTCGCAATATTCTTAAGTAGGGCTACTTGAATAGTATACTTAGCTCCAGTTTCTTCAAACCAATCAACTTCATATTTTTCTTTTAGCTTTTCTACCACTGCTTTTTTTACTATGGACTGACAATCGGGAACACTGAATAATTTAGACTTTATTGATTTGCCTGTAACTGTGAATTCTCCATCTTGAGTAATCCATTCGCCCCAGGGTAATGCTTTTGTTTTATCAAATAACTCTTCAAAGCTTTCTGCCTTAAATTCTCCAATTTTTAATAAAACTCTATCAGCAGATCTAAGCCATAAATTAGCCTTGGCTATTCCTGAAAAATCTGACTTAAAAGTTACTTTTCCATTTTCTACAGAAATTATATCAAATCCTAAATCTGTTACTTCTCTCTTTACAACTGCTTCTAATCCGAAGGTAGAAGTTGCTATTAATTCAACTGTGGACATTTATATCTCTCCTAATAAAATATTCTAAGCTTTTTCTATTTAATTAACATTATACAGATATTATTGGAAAAAATCCATTATAGCATACTTTATACTAAGAGAAGAAATTTAGATATTGAAAATCACACTAAAATTAATATCTGAAACTGGAATCTTTATGTACTATATCATTAGTTTTACAGAAAAACTTCATAATACACATAACAAATTAAATCTTGCATAAGTATATATAGGATTAAATTACAAAAGTTTCTCATATAATTGTTTTTTAACCCAATGAACAGAACTTCATGTAATTTTATCCTTTAATTTTATCCTTTTTTCTAAAAAAATGTTGTTATTAAAATTATTTGGGTATAAAATTATTAGTTCAAATTAATAAGGAGGAATTGTTTTATGAAAAGTTTAAAAGATTTTTTACAAACGGGCGATTGGAAAGGCGAAAAGCATGTTCCTGTAATTCATGTACCTGAAAAAGTTAAAGCTGGAGAAGGCTTTGATTTAAAAATTTCTATTGGTGACGAAATTAAGCATCCTAATACTTTAGAGCATCATATTTCATGGTTTAAAGTGTTCTTCCATGCAGAAGGTAGTAAGTTTCCAGTTGAGCTAGGTACATTCCAATTTTCTGCCCATGGCGAAGGAGACATGTTTGATGAACCAGTTAGTTTAACTCATGTTAAACTAAATAAATCAGGAACTATTCATGCTTTAAGCTACTGTAATATCCACGGATTGTGGGAAAATAGTATAGATATCACAGTAGAATAATTTTCTACTTAATTTATAGCTACTCTTAAGTGACCGTAACCAAAACGGTCACTTTTTTATTTTCATTTATATTATTGAAATTATAGGTAATAATAAATTAGAAATTACAACTTGATATAAATTAAATTTAGATAAGGAGGAGTAATCATGCAAAGCTTAGGTCAACTACTACAAACAGGCGATTGGAAAGGTGAAAAACACGTTCCTGTAATTCACTTGCCTGATAGTGTAAAAAAAAGCGAAGGTTTTCAGTTAAAGGTTTCAATCGGTGATGAAGTTAAACATCCCAATAAACTTGAGCATCACATTAAATGGATTAAAGTCTTCTATTTTGAAGAAAACGGTAAATTCCCAATCCAAATAGCCAATTTTGATTTTACTGCCCACGGTGAAGCTGGAGTATATACTGAACCATCAGGAGCTACTAATGTAGTTCTAAATAAACCAGGTTTTATCTACGCTATGGCTTACTGTAATATTCACGGTCTGTGGGAAAATAAAGCCGAATTAAAGTTTTAATTAGATTTGATTGACAAACTTGCACATTAAAATATTATTCAAGTTTCTATCATTATGACTCCAGTATTCAGCTACTATACAACTAATTTTATGAATAAAGAGATTGAATAATTGACTTCTATTTGGGATCAAATCATGTAAAAGAAATATTTAGTTAGTAAATATACAGTTTCATAGATTAATTACAATCTATCACAAATCATCATCGATTTAGTATAATAATAATACAATTTTCACTTGACAAAATAGCAAACATTATAATATTATATAAAGCAAATTAAATGAAAATTATAAACGTTGAAGGAATTAGTAGTCTCTTATGACTAAATATTTAGAGAGCAAGCTGGTTGGTGAAAAGTTGCAGTTCATAAGAAGATGAATTACACTCTGGAGTTTCAATGGAAAACATTGCCCTAGTCAAGGGTTACTATGACATAGAGGCATCTTTTGATGTGAACTAAGGTGGTACCACGGGTCTTCTCGTCCTTATATGGATAGAAGACTCTTTTTATTTTTCTGAGAAGATTTTATATATAGAACTTTATACAATATATACTTAATCATGAATTATATAACTTCTTCACCTATTATAAAGGGGGAGATTAATATGGCTATTCAAATCAGAGGAGCAAGGATAGAAGATTATCATGACTTATGTACTATATATTCAGAACTTGATGAACTTCATAGACAAGAACATACTGAGCTTTTCGTCAAGCCTAATACCATTGGTAGATCAAGGAATTATATTGAAGGATTAATTAACGATGCTTCCAAGGCTTTGTTTGTTGCTGAATATGAATCTAAAGTTATTGGTCTAGCTGAATGCTATATTATTGAATCACCTGATTTTCCAATTCTTAAAAAGCGAAAATGGGTTCAGTTAGATAGTATAGCAGTTAAGAGAGGTTTCAGAAACCTGGGAGTTGGAGATTTATTGTTAAAGGAAGTAACTAACTGGTCTAATATAAATGGTATAAAAAGAGTGGAATTGAAGGTTTATACCTTTAATAAAGATGCAGTAGAGTTTTATTCTAACAAAGGATTTATTGACATAAATAAAACCATGTATATTGATTTATAAAAAATATTAATTATAGGAGGAATACTATGGATAGAAATGTTTTTGATATTTTAATGGAAAGAGGCTTTATTGAACAAACTTCCCACGAAGATGAGCTTAGAGAATTACTTGGAAAGGAACCTGTTACTTTTTATTGTGGGTATGACCCTACTGCCGATAGTTTAACAGCAGGTCATTTCCTAACTTTAATGGCCATATCCCATATGCAAAAAGCTGGACATAGACCAATAATTCTAATTGGTGGGGGAACAACTATGGTTGGTGACCCAACAGGAAAGACTGACATGAGAAAAATGCTTACTTTAGATGATATTAACAATAATGCTGAATGCTTTAAAGAACAGATGAAAAGATTTATAGATTTCGAAGACGATAAAGCAATTATGGATAATAATGCTGATTGGCTTATGAATTTAGAATATTTACCATTTCTAAGAGAAATCGGTGCACATTTCTCAGTTAATAGAATGTTAAGCGCAGAGTGTTATAAGTCAAGAATGGAAAAAGGACTTACTTTCCTTGAATTTAACTACATGATAATGCAATCTTATGATTTTTTAGAGCTTAATAGAAAATACGAATGTAAACTTCAAGTAGGAGGAAATGATCAGTGGTCAAACATGCTAGGTGGAATTGATTTAATTAGAAAGAAAGAAGGAGAGAGCTCATATGTTATGACCTTCACTCTTCTCACTACCCCTGACGGTAAGAAAATGGGAAAAACTGAAGATGGCGCTCTATGGCTTGATCCTAAGAAAACCACACCTTATGATTTCTATCAATATTGGAGAAATGTTGATGATAAGGTAGTAGAAAAGTGTTTAGCATTATTAACTTTCTTACCTATGGATGAAGTTAGAAGACTAGGAGCATTAGAGGGTTCTGAAATCAATAAAGCAAAAGAAGTACTAGCTTTTGAAGTAACAAAAATCGTACACGGAGAAGAAGAAGCTAAGAAATCTCAAGATGCCGCAAAAGCTCTATTTACTGGTGGTGATAAGGCAGCTTCCATTCCTTCAACAGAGCTTGATTCTTCTATGTTTGATGAAGGTATGGGTATACTAGCATTATTAACAGAAGTAGGACTAACAAGCTCAAATGGTGAAGCTAGACGTCTAGTTAAACAAGGTGGAGTTTATGTTAATGAGGATAGAGTTACTGACTTTAGATTAGAAGTATCTCTAAATGATTTTGAAGATGGTAAGCTAATGATAAGAAAAGGTAAAAAAGTATATCATCAAGTTATTATAAAGTAATAAGCAAATGAATACATTAATTTGATACCCTAACAAGATTTATTATAAGTCATAAAATCTGCATAAAACATAAATAAAACTCTTCTCTAAAAGTGATTAATATCAATGATTAATCTAGAGAAGAGTTTTATATAATTCCCATAAAAACATAAGAAAACTCTTTAGAAACATAGATTCTATTTTATATTACTCCAGTCCATATACTTGTTTAAAGTAGCTACAAATCTCTCTAGATATACCTTATCCTCTTCATCAAATCTATCAACAATAGGACTGTCGACATCTAACACACCAATTAACTGCTCGTCCCTAACTATTGGCACTACTATTTCAGATTTAGATGCAGAATCACATGCAATATGTCCAGGGAAATCATGTACATCTTTAACTAATTGTGTCTCTAGACTTTCAGCTGCTGTACCACATACTCCTCTGCCTATTTCAATATGAGTACATGCTGGTTTCCCTTGAAAAGGGCCTAATACTAGCTCATTATTTTTATGAAGATAGAACCCTACCCAATTAATATCATCCAGTAATAGCCATAAAAGTGCCGAAGCATTAGAAAGATTAGCAAGCCAATCAGGTTCTTCACAGATTAATCCAGTAAGCTTTAGATTTACATAGTTATAGAACTTCTTCTTATCATCAGTCTTTATCTTTTTTATCTGTTGCATTCAATCACCTCTTTCAAAATACTTAATATGTAAAAATTTCATAATTCATTTCAAATAATTATTCGATTTATTTATGAAATTTCTTAATATATATAATTATAATACAAAAGACTTTTACTTGTATATATAGGATTAGATTAATAATTTATAATAATGGAGAAAAGAGAACTCCCAATGACTCTTTAAATTTTTCGAAAATACTACGCTTTGAAAATTCTTCCAATAAAATTTCATTACTATGTTTTAAATCATTTTTAAAGTCATCCTCTAACCTATTAATAACATCTTCATCATAAATAAATGAATTAACCTCAAAGTTAATCTCTAAGCTTCTAATATCTAAATTTGCACTTCCCACTGTGGCAGCAGACCCATCAACAAGAAGCACTTTACTATGTATAAATCCCTTCTCATATGTATAAACCTTTACACCCGCCCTTAATAAATCTTCTACATTCCCTCTAGATGCCCAATAAACTAGTAAATGATCGGGTTTATTTGGAATTATTACTCTTACATCTACTCCACTTAGCGCAGCTGCCATTAAAGCTGTGGTAATACTTTCTCCTGGTACTAAATATGGAGTTTCAATCCATATCCTATTCTCTGCATTAGAAATCATTGTAAAGTATGCTTGCATTATAGATTTCCAGTCTGAATCTGGTCCACTAGATGTAAGCTGTAGCAATTCTTCACCATAGTACTTTAACTTTGGATAATATATTTCTGATGATACATATTCACCTGAAACAAATTCCCAATCCTTTAAAAATATATTTTGAAGACTATAAACTCCTTCTCCTTTTATCTTCATATGGGTATCTCTCCAATAGCCAAGTTTTGGATCGTGGCCTAGATATTCATCTCCAATATTAAGTCCTCCCAAGAACCCTACTTTACCATCTATAACTATTATTTTTCTATGATTCCTATAGTTCAGCTCTCTACTTAGTACTGGTATAGCTGTTGGAGAAAAGGCAAATACCTTTATCCCTGCAAGCTTCATCTCATTAATGTACTTCTTGCCTATTTTCCAGCAACCTACGCTATCATATATTAATCTGACCTCTATCCCTGCATTCGCTTTCTTTATCAAAATATCCTTAATCTTATTCCCAATTTCATCATTTCTTATAATAAAATACTCAAGATGAATATGATGAGTAGCTTGCTCTAGTTCATCTATTATAGCACTAAAAGTAGCAACTCCATCTGTCAAAATTTCCACCTTGTTATTTATAGTAAATGGTGAATCTGAATTTTTTAATAATAAATTAATCAGTCTACTTTTAACTTTACTACCTTTGTTTTTAAAGATTCCTGATTCCCTTAGAAGTTCTTTCTGAGTACTCACATTATTAGATAGATGTTTATAATCATTATACTTCTTCTTCTTATACTTATATTTTTTTCTGATGTTCTGACCTAAAAAAATATATAAAATAAAGCCTAGAAAAGGTATAATAAATAACACCATGAGCCAAGCAACGGTTTTAGATGGATTCTTGCTTTCCATAAATATTACTATTGCTATAAATACAGTATACAAGGTAAGAAATAATCCTAAGAATTTACCTAATCTTTTAAATACTTCCTTATAAATATCAATCGTTTGAATACCAAAAATAAAAATTGTTATTATGGTAACGGCAGCGATTATTAAAATAAGAGTTGCTATTGATTTTTTAGTTATAGTCATAATATCACCACACTTTTTTTAATTAAGATCTATTATATAAATACCCTAAACACTATATGGCAAAACTTCACTTTACTTCTCCATTTAATATATCTATAAAGTTTTTCGTAAATCTTGCAGTCATGCCCCAAATAACATAATTATTATATTCATAAAAAAATACAGGATATAATCCTTTTCTCCAGTTATACTCCTTCCCATTTTGAATTAAATGATATGGAAAATCTTCTCCTATAACTGTTTCCAATTCTATATTGTACTCCATTGGATTATTTCTTAGGAAATAGTTCAATGGAACTGTAAATATATGATCAACTTCGTCCTTATTACATCGTATATCATTTACATCAACGTTATCTATAATTCCACAATATATATGTAACTTAAAATTATAGGGAGATACTATATAGTCTAACTCTCCTAGTACCTTAATATCGTCCTTGCATATATTTAATTCTTCACAGGTCTCTCTAATTGCTGCCTCTTTATAATTTTCTCCTTCTTCAACTTTACCTCCAGGGAATGATATTTCACCTGGCTGAGTATTTAAATTTTTTGATCTAACTTCATATAGTATATGTAATTCTCCATCAACAATTACTAGTGGTAATATTACAGAGTACTTTTTTACTACGTTTAAAGGCTTAGCATTTCTTCCTTCAATTTTATTTTTAATAGTATTTAAATCCATAAACATCTCCTTATATATAGTATTCTTCATTATGGAAATCCCATGTTTAAATTTTACACAAGATTCTATTTGATTTATAATTATGAACATGTAATTTCCACTATTTAAAATTTGGCCACAAAATATCCTTTAATTCATCAATAGTTTCAACGTTACTTACCCCTAATTTTTCCAGAGTTTCATCTATAATTTCCTCTCCAAATTGATGTAAAAAAGTAAATACCATAGCTTTTTCTCTAAACTCTTCATCTAATGCAGTATTTGAATCATATGCATTCATAAATGTCTCCATTCCTAACTTGTTTCTATTAATTAAACCAAACCAAAGAGGAACCCACTCATATTCCTTTTGACCAATCAGGCTATCAGCTAAGTCTATTATTGATGAAATTTGCCATTTGCTATTTTTAAACTCTAATAATAAATGATCTTCAGTTAAATCTCCATTCACTAAATTCAAGGAGGAGTCTTTATTATTCTCAAACCACTGTCGGATTAAACTAGGTATCTTTATTTTAGCTGTATTTGATAACCTACTGATGCCTTTATTATTTTTTATATAATTTTTTTCCCTATTATTAACAAATTTTATCCAATTAATATTTGAAGTACCCATTTGTTCTAGCTTAATTGAAGATGTATTATGTATTTCTTTTACTATTTCACCTAGATCCTTATATATATCCATTAAATTTTCGTGGCTTATCTTATCCCTTATATCCCTTATTGCTTTACCATATTTATATTCCATTATCATATATGGCCAAACTATCCTATCTTGAAAACTTCCATTACAGATAACTTTAGGTATAGGTATTTTTCTATTTTCTTGTAATGCTTTATGCACTTCTACCTCATGCTCATAATCCTTATGACATCTCTCTGGATAGATTTTTATAACATATTTATTATCCAATATAAAAACAGCATTTGTGCCAGGATATCCAGCCCGAATATTATCAAAACATATTCCTTCATTACTACATATTGCTTTCACAATTGGTAACCATATTTCTTCATTGGTGAAAATTTCTCCCCAATGCTTCCAATTTCTTATTTCTGGCAGTAGCATCTAAATCCCCCATAACTATAGTTTTACTTTATTTTATAATATTTCTTGATATTTTGAAATGGAATACTTCTCCTAATCTCCTGTAGAATTTATTTTCAAAAACTTCCTTAATAAAAAATAGAGGTGTATCCACCCCTATCTAATCTAAACAATTTATAAATTCCTTATGTATTTCTTTTTTTAATTTTATTCCAAATGATCTCAAAGCTTTATCTAAACACTTCAATGTCATAAACACTTTTTCTTCTCTACAGTTCTCTCCCATATGACCGATCCTCATAACTTTTCCAGCTAAATCAGAAAATGCTCCGGCAATCATAATTCCATAATTATTAACTAGATAATTTCTAACTTCTTCTTCCTTTATTCCCCCAGGAGTTTTAAAGGAAGTTACAGTATTTGACCATCCATCCTTAGGATAAAGTTCAATTCCACTCTCTGTTAATGCATATCTAACTGCATTAGCGATTCTTTCATGTCTCTTGAATTTCTTATCATCTTTTAGTAGCCTATCCACGGCTACTTCTAAACCATATATATCACTAATCGGTTGTGTATATGGAAACCATTTCTTCTTGTACCAGTCTTGCCATATATTTAGATTACAATAGTATCCAATTATAGGCTGCTTCCTATTCCTAATAGAATACCATGCATCTTCACTTACACTCAAAAATGTTAATCCTGGTGAAGCAGATAAACATTTCTGAGATCCTCCTAAAACAATATCAATCTTCCAATCGTCTACCTTTACATCTTCTCCTCCTATTGAGGATACTGCATCTACTACTGTTAATATATTATACTTTTTAAGGAGCAGAGATATTTCTTTGATAGAATTTAACATTCCTGAAGGGGTTTCACAATGTACCATTGTAGCTAGTTTAAAATCATTATTCTCGCTCAAAAAGTCCTCTAGCTTGTGAATATCAATTGACCTTCTAGGATCTCCAGAGAAAAAAGTGCATTCTCCTCCATACATCTTAATAAAGTCACCAAAACCCCTTCCAAAAATTCCATTTTCTATACAAAGAACTTTATCTCCTGGCTCTATTAATGAAGCGCATGCCGCCTCCAAACCTAATATACCTTCCCCTGATAAAATAAGAACTTCATTATCTGTATTCATTAATTTGCCTATCTTTTCAGCAGTGTTTTTATAGAACTCATAAAACTCTGGATCTAAGTCAGGATTTGTAATGGGTTTTGCCATTGCCAATCTTACATCTTCGTGAATACTAGTTGGACCTGGTGTCATAATCATTTTCTTATTCATAGTAACTCTCCTTTCTAACACTAATTTTAAACTTCAAATTTCTTAATTAATCTCAATACAGATATTTAAAGAAATTGCATATTTAAATTCCAAGCAACATCATATTTAATTTGTAAATATGTAATCCACTTAGTGAACTCGTTCTGCTAAAGCAGAACATCGGGGCTTCAGATGGAGACTCTACTCCACC
>NZ_JAETGO010000001.1 GCF_016765695.1 Sporosalibacterium faouarense
TAGATGCTATGGTTGCAGCAGAGAAAGTATTCATGGAAGATATGCCAATAGCTCCTTACTCATATGGTACAAAAATTTATGTTCAAAGACCATATGTTAAAGGAATAGTAAGACTTCCACTTCAAGTATATGATGGAAAGAAATGGGCTTACGTTTTAGAGCACTAAAATTTCCAATTTAATAAAAAATAAAGCAGTGGCCATGGCCACTGCTTTATTTTTTTACATCATTTTTTTCTAAGAAATATGGGCAATTCGACTTTATACTCCCAGAAGAGCTTACTACATGAGTAAGATTACACACACCATCATCTTGGTATAAACACTTCTCAGAACAATTTATTGCTATTTCAATCACCCCGTTTTTCTTAATTAGTATAAATTATTATTTCCATTTAATAAAAAAATACTAAAAAATATGGTATTATTAATTTGTTGGTAATTTTATGAAGCTATGCAATAATATAATTCCACTTTAAAACTCTATAAAAGTTAAAATCATACTTAATACAAATACTTTAAGTAGATGACTTTATCCTAAAGTATAAAATACTAACTAGAATAATGAATCCTTGTAAATGCAAATAATAAACAAGTCATGGAAATAAAAATTCACATTTTGTTTTTTTAATGTATTTACATTAACTATGTATTAAGGAACATTAATAAATGATTTATCGTCTAGTTATAGGGGTTATACATATAATAAGGAGTTGTAAAATGTTATTTGAAGATTATACAGAAACTAAAGTGGTTTATCATGTTGCACCCATTACAGATTTAGATAAAATAATGAAGAACGGAATAAGATATGATGATAAAAAGACATATGTATCTAAATACTTATCATTTCACCAATATATAAATAAGTTTAAACCGAAGGATTCGCCAGTCTGGCTAAATAGAGAAAAGGCCATATTTGCTAGTCTAAATTATTCAGGAAATCACTGTTGGCATTCTCATAGTGTGCTTATGGCATTAAAAATAAGCCCAGAGAAATGCTGGATAGCTAATGAAAATCTTGCTAATATATTATATGAGCCATTTATATTGAAAGATACAATAGGATTCTCAGAAGCAAAATTGTATCTCAAAGAAAAGGGAGAAGAAATAGTGAAAAAATACTGGGATACATCATTAAGCTTTAAAGAGAATCTAAAGATTAGAAAAGATAGAGAAAAGAGATACGATGCAGAGGTAATGATTTTTCATGATATCAAACCTAGTGAGATTAAGTTACTTTCAATTGTGTCAGATCATAAAAATATGAAAATAGAAGAATGGAAAAGGTTTTTAAAGGGGGATATAATATAATGAAAATAGGTAAACTGCCAAATGAAGTCTTAGAAAAATTAGTGTTCTCAAATATTACTGGAAAACGATCTGAGATTTTAACTAGACCGTCTATCGGAGAAGACTGTGGTGTAATAGATTTTGGTGAATTTGCATGTGTAGTTTCAACAGACCCAATAACAGGCGCAAGTGAAAATATAGGAAGTCTTGCAATACATATATCGTGTAATGATGTAGCATCAAACGGAGCTGAGCCAATAGGAATATTAATGACAATACTTGCTCCTGAGAATACTACTGAAAGTGATTTAGAGAATATAATGAAGGATGCAGGACAAACTGCTGCTAATCTCAATGTAGAAATAATTGGTGGGCACACTGAAATAACCAATGCAGTAAATAAAGTAGTAATATCTACAACTGTTATTGGAAAACAGAAAAAAAAGGATATATTAAAAACTAATGAAGTGAAAATAGGCGATAAAATAATTATTACTAAGTGGGCAGGGATAGAAGGCACTTCGATTATTGCTAATGAGCTTGAGGACAGGCTTAAGGATAAAATAGATGATAAAATGCTAAAGGAAGCCCAAGAATATTCTAAATATTTAAGTGTTATTAAAGAAGGTATCATTTGTGGAAGAGTAGGAGTGCCTTATATGCATGATGTGACAGAAGGTGGAATTCTTGGTGCCGTTTGGGAAGCTGCTAAGGCTATAAATAAAGGTGTAATTATAGACAAAGAAGCTATACCAATTAAAGAACCTACAGAAAGAATATGCAATATTTTAAATATTGATCCCTTAAGATTAATATCAAGTGGTAGTATGCTAATAATAGTGGATTCAGCAAAGAGTGATTTATTAATAGGAGAATTAGAGTCAAGTAATATAGAAGCATCTATTATTGGAGAAGTAGTAGAAAAGGATATTAAGATAAAAGAAGATGGAGATATACTTGAAATTGATTCCCCAGATAGTGATGAATTGTATAAAGTAGTATAAATATATTTCAAATATTACTGGTATATTAAGTTACCATTACAAAGCCTCAAATTAGTTGACATAAGATTTTTAGAAATGATATAAATTAAATGTAAGGTAATTTATTGTCGAGAATTACATATTTATAATGTCGAAAACTAAAAAAAGAAGGTATATAAAGACAAGATTCCTTATAAAAAAATAGAGTAGGGGTGGTAAGGGAATGAAAAAAATTGCAATATTATTTGTTGTAGCATTTCTAGTATTTAATGTAGTTCTAAATGCACCTGCATTGATTTTTGCAGATAAAGCAGGCTATGTTAAAGTACATATGGATGGTAAAGAAGTAAGTTTAATGAAAGTAAACGTTGAAATAAATGGACAAGCCCTTGAATCTGATGTTCCACCTCTTGTTTATGATGAGAGGACTTTAGTTCCTATTAGATTTGTGGCAGAAAATTTGAATGCTGAGGTTAATTGGCATCAAGAAGAACAAGAAGCAGTAATTAATGCACTTGGAAAAGAAATAATTCTAAAACCAAATAGTTCTCAAGTTATAATAGATGGAGAAAAGAAAGAGCTACCCTATGGAGTTCCTGCTAAAATAGTAAATGATGGCAGGACAATGGTACCCCTTAGATTTGTTTCAGAAGAATTAGGGTGTAGTGTTAAATGGGATCAAGAAACACTGACAGCCTCAATACAGGCAGAGTCACAAGAAGTACTAGATATAGATGTGGATATGAATACTGATTATCCAAGGGTGGTAGTTAAAACTAGTGGACCTGTCTTATATAATACGATTGAATTAGGAGATTTTAATAAGCTAGTAATAGATATACCTAACTCTACTTTGAATATTGAAGATGAATCAAAAGTTGATACAAAAGGAATTCTAAATCTTGAAGTAGAAAAATATCCAATTAAGGCTGTCAGATCATCACAATTTAAAGTAGACCCTAATGTAACTAGAATTGCTATTGATTTGGACAACCTAACTGACTATGAAATAAATTATTTAAGTAATGGTGAAGGATTTGAAATTAAGTTTATTAATAATGTGTCAGATGTTGTAGCTGAAGAGATTGATGGTAATAAGGCTATAATAATAAAAAATTCTAATAAGGTGGAATATAGCTCTTTTGTATTACAGGACCCGAATAGAATTGTTATAGATTTAATGAGTTCAAATTATGATGTGGATAAGTATGAATATGAGATTGATGATGAGCTAATATCAGGAATTAGAGTGGCTCAATTTGATCATGACGGATATTACAATGAGAATGAAAAGGTAGTTAGAGTAGTATTAGACATTAAAGAAAATGCTTACATGCCAGAACCACAAATAGAGACTATAGACAATAATTTAGTTATATTTCTAGAAGATAAGGACTTTAGCTCAATAGATTATAATACTCTAGAGAGTGACAAAGGATCTTTAGAAATAACTGGATTAAAGGAAACTGATTATGATGTTGTATATGATGACGAAGTTAACACAATGCATGTTAGGATGCCAAAGGATAATATAGAAATAGATAATGGTAAACTAAATATAGATGATGATTTAGTTGAGGATATAACAATCAAAGAAGATGGAGAAGAAAAAGTTTTTGAAATTAAGCTCAAAAAGAACATAGAGTATACGAGCTTTGAAAAAAATGGGAAAAAGAATATTTTAATAGTAATGGAGTATAAGAATAAAAAGTATGGAGATAAATTAATAATAATTGATGCAGGTCATGGAGGCAAGGACCCAGGAACTACAGCAATTAACTCAAAGATACATGAAAAGGAACTCACTTTAATGGTAGCAAAGAGATTAGAGAAGAAACTTAATGAGATTGGATTTAAAACTTATCTCACTAGGGATAATGACGAATATATAGGTCTATATGAAAGAACAGATAAAGCTAATTCAATGGATGGAGATGCATTCATTAGTATTCACTTTAATGCCCATAATAATCCAGATGTTAAGGGTATAGAAACTATATATTGCCCGTCCTATGGAAGTGATCAAAAAACTGAGGATCAGTATCCATTTGCTGAGACCATTCATAGTGCTGTTGTTGATGCAATAGGTGGAATAGATAGGGGAATAAATAGAAGACCTGAAATTGTTGTTACTAGAGAAAGTAAGATGGTGGCAGCTTTAGTTGAGCTTGGTTTCATTTCTAATCCTGAAGAAGAGAAAGCAATTCTTTCTTTTGATTATATAGATAAAGCTGTTGATGGTATATCAGAAGGATTAATGGAGTATTTCGACAAATAATATGCACATAACAAATAAAAGGATGGAGACAAATTAGTCTTCGTCCTTTTTGTTTTTAAATAAAAAAGCAAAATTAACTCAAATTAATCATAGTATGGCCCTCTTTCTAATATAATTTATAAATGAATAATAGCAAGGGGGGTACTAAATGTTTACAAAAAAGGTAATAACGCTTGTACTTATGATAGCACTAGCATTTAGTTTATTTGGATGCAAGGCAGTTGATGTAATGAAAGGTCTAGTATCTGATGAAGGATCACAGGACATAGAAATTGTGAGAAGTGGTGATGAAGGAACAGAAGTAACAGCAGATGCAAATTTAAGAGATACAGTATTATACTATCAAAATGAAAATGGTTATTTAGTTCCAGTTAAAAGAAAAATACCTTGGGAAACAGGAATTGCAAAAGCTGCACTAAGGAGTATGATAGACTCCCCAGCGGTAAGAGAAGACATATCAGCAATAGGATTAGAACCAGTGATACCAACTGGTGCAGAAATATTAGGAATGTCAATAAGTGAAGAAGGACTATGTAAGGTAAACTTTAATAGTCAAGTATTAAACTATCAAAGTCAAAAAGAAGAAGAAAATCTAGTAAAGGGAGTTGTGTATACATTAACAGAGTTCCCAACAATTAGTGAAGTTCAGTTGATGGTAGATGGACAGTCACTAGCTCAACTAGAGTATGGTACACAGATAGGAAGTGCATTAAAAAGAGAAGATATAAACTCAATGGCATCAAATGATAGTGAAGATCCAAATATTGTCGTATTTTATAAAGGAACTTCAAATGGTGAATATGAATATTATGTGCCAGTAACTGTACCTGTAGCTACCTCAGAATCAGAAATGTATACAGCAGTGGATAAGCTGTTTGAAGGACCACCAGTTGATTCGGGATTATACACTGACATACCAGACGGTGTATATCTACAAGATGTAGTATTTAGTGAAGGTTTAGTATTTGTTGACTTAATAGTTGATAATGTAGATGTAATATCTCAGCAAATCACCTTTGATAGAATGGCTAAAAATATTGGATTAACATTAAGTCAATTTGATAGTGTTGAAAGTGTAGACCTTTTGATAGGAGGTCAAACAGTTGAAGAAGCAGGGATAAACATAGCAGAGCCAGATACTATGCCAGTCTTTGCAAATGAGTATTAAAAAAAGTTTTTAGCAGTCCTATTTAGGACTGTTTTTTTTATCGTAAGATTATATCCTCAAAAAATATATTGAATGTGTAAATATGTAATTCCCTAACTTAATAAATGGGAGAAAAGTGATTTGATTTCTTAAAAACATGGTAAAAATGCATATAGTTTGTTATTATAAATAATAGTTGTGGAACAATATAAGGATATTAATATAATAGATTGGAGAGATAAAGTATGAAAAGAATTAATGATAGAGAATTTAATCAACTAAGAGATGTAAAAATAACGAGAAATTATTTAAAGCATCCCCAAGGGTCAGTATTAATTGAAATGGGAAATACTAAGGTTATTTGTACAGCCATGGTAGAAGATAGAGTTCCACCTTTTTTATATGATTCCGGAAAAGGATGGGTAACAGCTGAATATTCAATGCTTCCTGGATCAACTGTTTCAAGAAAAATTAGAGAATCTAGTAGAGGTAAGATAGGTGGTAGAACTCAAGAGATACAAAGATTGATTGGTAGAGCTCTAAGATCAGTTGTAAAGCTGGAAGACCTAGGAGAGAGGACTATATGGTTAGACTGTGATGTTATACAAGCTGATGGTGGAACGAGAACAGCATCAATAACAGGAGCATTTGTAGCTATGATAGATGCATTAAATAAGTTATATGAAGATAAGTTGATTTCTTACATACCAGTTACTAGTTTTTTGGCGGCAGTAAGTGTAGGGGTTGTTGAAGAAACAAAATTATTAGATTTAAATTATCAGGAAGATTCTAATGCTAAGGTTGATATGAATGTTGTTATGACAGAAAAAGGTGAATTTGTAGAAATTCAAGGAACAGGAGAAGAGGCACCATTTTCAATGACAGAACTAAACAAGCTTTTAGAATTAGCTCAGAAGGGTATAAATGACCTTATAGCAGGTCAAAAAGAAGCTTTAGGAGATATAAGCCAACTTGTAGGAAAAACAGAGTAAAAAGGAGCAAAGATATGGATAAAATTAATTTAGTATTATCTAGCGGAAATCAACATAAAATCAAGGAAATTAAAAAGATACTATCTGATCTACCATTTAATGTTTTATCTAAGAATGAAATTGGTCTAGAAGATTTTGAGGTTATAGAAGATAAAGATACTTTAGAAGGAAATGCAATGAAAAAAGCAAAGGAAATCTCTGAAAAAGTTAACGATATTGTCATTGCCGATGATACTGGTCTTTTTGTTGATAAGTTAGATGGAAAACCAGGAGTTTATTCTGCAAGATATGCAGGAGAGGATGCTACCTATCAGGATAATAATAAAAAGCTTTTGGAAGAGCTAAAGGATGTACCTGTAGAAGAGAGAACAGCAAAATTTAAGACAGTGATAGCCATAGTTCAAAAAGACAAACTAGAAAAAAACGTTGTAGGGGAATGTAGTGGTAAAATTGGTTTTGAAGCCAGAGGAGAAAATGGATTTGGCTATGACCCACTATTTATTGTAGATGGTTATGGTAAGACATTTGCTGAGCTTGGAGAGGAAACAAAGAATAGAATAAGTCATAGGGCCAATGCCCTTAAGAACCTAAAAAAAGAACTTAAGAAATTGATTGGAGAATATTAGTAGTAGAAGGATGAAAAGAATGAAGATTTTAGTGCTTAGTGATACCCATGGTAATACAAAATTCTTAAATAAAATTAAAGAAAGATTTAATAATATACATATGGTTATTCATCTTGGAGATAATACCAAGGATGTAGAAATGACTAGAAAGGTCTTTCCTGTAGACATATATAATGTAAAAGGGAATTGTGACTTTAGAGATAGTGAAACTCCAGAGGAGCAATTAATTAATATTAAGGGTAAAAGAGTTTTTCTAACTCATGGACATAATTATAGTGTCAAGAGTCATTTAAATACTTTATATTATAGGGCAAAAGAGCTAGATGCTGAGATTGCTCTATTTGGACATAGTCATGTGCCAGAATCAATTAATTATGATGGAGTCCAGCTTTTTAATCCAGGAAGTCCTGTATTACCTAGAGGGGGAAGTAAAAAAAGTTTTGGGATAATAGATATAAATGATGAAGTAACATTTAATATATACAATCTAAAATAAATTAATTCGAAAATGGTAACAATTACTATGGATTTTTTGTTGACAACATTATTTTTATCTGCTATAATTTATTATTGTCAGTTAAAAAAACTGGCTTTAAGCACCTGTAGCTCAGTAGGATAGAGCAACGGACTTCTAATCCGTGTGCCAGGGGTTCGAATCC
>NZ_JAETGO010000043.1 GCF_016765695.1 Sporosalibacterium faouarense
TCAATTCTACCTCGCTGACTTTCTGTCTACGCTTAAAATATTATGTCACCATAATATCTCCAAAACTCGATACAGGGCTGTTGGCTAGATTTACCCTGACGGGATTCACACCCGCTAGAATGTACGCCCTGCCAGGACGCACCGCAAATATAGTGTTAGTCGATGTGGTTTATACTAAAACTTTTGTTTTGCTAGATTGACCTCAGCTTATCTATTTTCAAATAAGTATGCTACACTAACAGGTTCGTCTACTTTATTTGCAACAAAAACTAGTATATATTTATCTGTCTCATATTCAATAGTACACTCACCATCATAAAGTTCCATTGCTTCATTCTGAGTTGAATTTCTCTGATAACTTGGCTCTCCTAATACAGAAATAATTTCTTTAAAATTCATTCCAAGTTTCACATTACAAATTTCTTTGTCATCACCATAAATACCTATCCACATAACATCTGCATATTCAATTTTTCCATCATTTAAAGATGTATAAGTTGAAAAAACAACGCCTTTATCATCATATGCTAAGTACAATCCCCCCATAAAGTTATCATACCTATCAGGCATACCCCATTTTTCCACAATATCACGACTATATGTTCCAATTCCAAATTCTATACCTTCCAACTTTCCTTCTTTCACTTGTTTAAATAAAGGATTGTCTTCATGATTTAAAGGTTTTTCAACTTCATAAGTGTTTTTGGAACCATTTTCAATCTCTTGTTCTTCATCTCCATAGTTTCTCGTTTTGTTTTTTTCTTCTTCAGAGTTATTCTGATTTTCGATTTCTAATTCATTATCAAATTGAGTATCTAAACCTTTATTCTCTACACTGCCATTTGTCTTATACTTAGTTACATGTCTTTGACAAGCTGTTAAAATAATAATACATATTAAAATATATAGAGTAATTGATATTTTTCTCATATAATTTTTCTCCCCTAATTAAATTCCTAATATTCTTAGTAACTTTTCTAATTCGCACATTGTTTTCCATGTTGACTAACATCTCGGTGTTGCCGATGTACACATCAATCCGCTTTTCTGTGCATGTTGGCAACACTTTGTTAGATGAAGTTCTTTCAGTCACTCCAAAGGAATACCTCAGTATAATTAATCATCAGTAATTTCTAAATTATTTATATTTTTTTTACCATACTATATGATTTATAACCTCTTGGATCATTCTCTTTTATTAATACTATCTTGTATCCTAATTTATCATAGAATTTTTCTGCTTGAAACTCTACTGTACCTAAATTAATGCTATAGACATTTAGCTCTTTTGCTTTTTCCTCTATTTTATACATAAGATTTTTACCAATTCCATTTCCTCTATATTTTTCATCAACTACAAGCCAACCTATATACATTGAATCTTCAGTAATTATCCCATGAACTCCTCCAACAAAATCATCATCATCTAATGCAACAAACATTATATTTCTTTCTTCCATTGGATAAATATTATTATCTCTATTAAATCTCTCTATTTGATTTAATATAATAGCATTATATTTATCTATTTTTTCAGTAACAGCTATAACTTCTATCTGAGCATTACTTTCTATATGAAAATCAATATTCTTCAAATAGAAATATCTAGTTGTTCTTGGTGTTTTTTCTGTAATTCCTCCAATATCAAAACCAATAGACTTAAAATCTTCTACTCTAGATTCAACTTCTATATATAATTTCATACCTACTGCTTTATTTTTATAGTAATGACTAACTTCTGAAATCAACTTTTTTAAAACATCAATATCCTCATAAAACATACTACCAATACTTACCCAATCCCAAGAATAATTTGTACATACACTTCCAACCAATTTTTCACCATCAATAGCATAAAAGTATTCAGTTGATGAATCTTTTTCACCAGTATATTTTAAATTGTAAGCTCTTAATTTTTTTATCAGTTCATCTTTATATTTAAAATTTTTATCCTCTATATACCTCATTTTATCCCCCCAAAAGTTTGTAAATTTCTTGCATCAGGAAATTCAAATAATTGTTTAAAAAATCGTCTCATATTTATAGAAAAAAGCACAGATACTTGTGGTATGGCTCATCTTATCGCAAGTAATTAATTTAACTTGTCTGTTAATATAACCCCCAGGTTTACCTTTATCAAATTATATTATTAATTAAATTGAATACTTTGACCCTCTATGAAAGAATTTTATCTAGCAAATATCTATCCTATTAGTACTTACAAATGAACTTAGATATCTCAACTACCAAAGTAAAATACTTCTTATCTTAGGTCTTATTATATTATTAAGAATGATAATTAATATTAATTCTACTTAATGTGTTGATGTACACATATCTGCAGTTCCTTCATTTTCCAATGCTACTAAGGACCTTCTTATATCTTCATGACCTACCTTCGGTTTTTGATTCTATAAAAGTCTTATTGGCCTCTCTTGTAAATTTTCTAGGTGTCCATTCATTCTCTGTTTCAGCGAACAAAAATTTAGAAATAATATTGCTATTAATATGCTCTCTATTATTTATAATAAATGTCTCCATTTCTTTTTTAGAAGGAAATACTATGCCTATTGCACTTTCTAAATTTATTTTTTTGTAAATCTTTAAAATATGCAATCCATCACAGCAAGTGTCATAAAGTTTTTTTACTTTATTTGAAGAGAAATAAATTCTTACTCCTGGACTATATCTCAAATCCAAATTGAAGTTCAATTTACTATATTGTCTGGACGCTACTACTTTTTCTGGTGATAAGCTGTCTATTGAAGCTAAATCAATATAATCTAAAAAATCGTGAGGTTCTCTTAATTTTCCTCTTATAGTTTTTACGGTTCTATTCATTTTGATTAATTCATTGTAACTTAATAAAGCATTATCCTTAACTATTTGCTTAAAATTATTTATTGCTGTTGAGTGACAAAGATACTTTGGTAAATTTATTAATTCTTCATAATCTTCCATTGAAATATTTCCACCAAAAATATTATATAAATCATATACCTGTTCTTTCTTCTTTGCCCACAAAACTACTTTTCTTTTATTTTTTCTCTCATAATTTAAAACTCTTTTTATACGTGTAAGATTCTTTTCAATCCCAACACACCATATTCCCCATGGACTTCTTCCCATAAGCTCACCTTTATCCATCAAACATATAAGTGTATCGTATCCTAAATCAACACCTAGCCTTTCTGCTTCTCGCCTATTTTGGGGCCAAACCTTCTCATCGAATGTGTTAAAATATTCTAGCTTTCTTTCATACATAAAACCACCTCACTCAGGCATAAATATCTGAAATAGTATAAATTGGATAATCTTACACCAAATATTTATATGCTATATAGTTATGAAATCCCCATAGATAATTAATTATCTCTTAACTTATGTCATATTATATCATTAGTAAAGTTTGGTATTTGTTGTAAAATGTCGAAAATCCAATTATATTCTTAATCCTTTTTCCACTATTTTTAGCAAATAAAAAACACTACCTTTCTAGGCAGCGTTTAACTTTAGATTTTAATTATTATAACTTCCAAATAATTTTTTTCTCAGACGTTCCCATCCTATTTATAAAAGACTGTTCTATCTTAAGAATAGCCCACCCTTCTTTTTCTTCACCCTCTAATAAGTATTTTATCTTATATGGAACATATATCGAGCCATCGTCTTCTAACTCTGAACTGTAAGGACAGTCTATTTTCTTAGACTTGGTTGCACTAATTATTTTAGCACCAAAGGATTTAATCTCAGTTTCTAACATTTTAATACGTTCATCCCGATTTTGTTTAGGTGTACCTAAAACCTTCATCATACAATAAAATACGATTAAAATACTAATTATAATAGCTCCAATAATAACAGAATTGCTCATTTTTCTCCTCCTTGAATGGCTTTAATTTTAGTTATATAATTCAAATTTCTGGGATAACTCATGGGTAATCCTTTTATAATTGATGAATTTCGTTCATTTTTTATTCCTTTACATACTACTTAATAATTCTGATAAAGAAATTGCTTCATCTCTTAATATAGAATATTTTTTCAAATCAGTTGCCACACCTCTGATATAGCATGATTTTCTGTTTATACCTTCAAGTACATAACCACACTTTGTTGCTACTTTCTGTGCTCCAATATTATCAACAGATGTACTTAGTTCTAATCTTTCTATAGGATGTGACTCAAACATGTATGATGTGTACAGCTTTAATGCTTCTGTTGCATATCCATTTTTTCTATTTTCCTTCTTATAAATCAATAAACCTATCTCATAACCTGTTGAATAAATAGAACCTTTGAAATGTTGTATCATACCAATAATATTATCTTGTTTATCAGTTATGAGCAGTATAGAATATTCTTTCTTTACCAGTCCAAATTCTTGAAATTGCTTTTCTAATTGAGCTTTGGATCTCAATGTTAAATCAGAGTATAGACCTTTTTCAGATACATCATTTTGTAATTTGTTCATCTTTTCTAAGTCACTTTCTTCAACAAGTCTTAAATTGATTAAATTCCCCTTTATCATATATATATTTCCCCCTCTTCACTTCTATATAATTATTTATAGGCATAATCTATTGCATCTGCATTAGCAACACAAATGGCTTCCTTTGACTTTTTTCACCTCACAAATCTTGAGCTTATATCAAAATTATATCACTATTCAATTCTGTTGTTTACTAAAAATTGTCGAGAGTTCAATTATATTCTTTATTTTCCTTTCTTTATGCTATATATAAGTTTATTGAAAAACACCACCCTCACAGGCAGTGTTTTAAATAAACTTTATGTTTCTCATATATATTTCATAAGACCTTTATTACAAAGACCCTCTCAAGAAATCATCTGATTTCTATATACTGAAAGTACTCCTTTTTTCCCCTATAGATATTATATTGAATTAAGAGTAATTCTAAAAACAAGCTATTTCTTTTAAAAATATTCATTAATTTACAATTTGGCTGTAAGACATTCATAGTTGCTATGCACTTTAAATCCTAGTTTTTTTGAATACTCGAAAGCATTATTATCATTAGACTCAATAAAGAAGAGTACATTTTCTATATTATGATTTTTAAAACCATCTTTTAGTACCGCAGTAATTAAATCTTCTTCAATACCTTTATTGGTCATATCTTTATCAATAGCTAAAGAAAAAATCTCTAGCTCATCTGGAGCCATCTTACTCTTTTTAGCAGCAATACTTCCCCTTATTTGAGAATCTGACCAATATGAATATATAATCCAATTATTGAAATCACCTTTTATTCTCGAACTATTCCAATAAATATCAGTTTCATTTGAATCATGATATTCTCCAAATGATGTATAATTAGTCTGATTGATTTTTATTATAGAGTGTTGTAAACTACTTGGTCTAAACTCATTTCTTTTAATCCTTTGATCAATACTTGAGTCAACTATTTGAAAGCCATGACTTAATAAACAGTTAATTGATTTTTTATTTTCTTTAGTATAACCTATATAAATCTCATAACCTTTATATTTCTCATGTAAATATTCTATAAATGTTGGCATTACTATATCAATATTATCTTTAATAAATATTGAACTTGTTTGTAAATATAAATCACTTTTTAACACATTAAGATAAATAACACCTATTAATTCATTATCAATGAAAAATCCAAGCAATTCATCGTCTGGATATTTTGAAATTTGATTAAACTTATCTAAAAATTCTTCTTGAGAATTTCGCAATGGATAACTATTAGTCGACGGACTTTTTGAAAGTGAATATGCAAGATTTACTGCTACTTCTATCTCATTTTCTTCCAATTTTCTTAACATCTTTTGTTTTCCCCCTTTGTTAATGCATCTCAGTAAGATGATTATCTGTTATCTAGTTGTGACTAAAGTTAATCGGAACCATCACTCCACTATGTATTTCTACTGAATAATGTTTCCACTTTTATCATAAAACTTATATTGTATATTATTTGTCTTTCCATCTAAATCTTCAAAATAATTAATAAAAGGATTATCTGAAACCTTTTTCGATAGCATTACCCCATTACCCATAATTTGTTGTATTTCAGCTAACTGAGGATTATTACTAATAATTAAATTTGTAGTGGTTAAATAGTATAGTAATGTTTTCAATATCTTTCGCCATATTATTAATATTCTTTTCTGATGGATATTGGTCCCTATTCTCACTTAATAAGTCATCTCCCCACCAATTTATGACCGAGCTATAGAAACTAAAGAATTCTTCACCCTTTCCATATCCGTCTAGATAATTCAATAGGTATTCTGACATAGTCTCCAATTCATTTGCCGCTTTATAAAGATATTTTGCTTTTTTTTCTTTTCGATTTACTTTCTTAACCATATTTAAATCTCCTAAAGCATCACTTATACATCTGTTTATTTTAATTCTTTCTGCTTTAATTTTTTCTGAGAAATATTTGTTATATTTTTCATTTTTTTTGTCAATTTCATTAATTTTCTTTATGATTTCTAATTTCGTATTCTTCAAGAATTCACCTTCTTTCGATGATATAAAATTAGATAACATTAGCTACAATTAAACTGATTATATCATTACTAATCTGAAAAATTAGTTTTAATTTGTCGAACCAAATTGTTTCTAGTATAAAGTTTATTAACATCTGATTTAGATATATCCATAGAAGACATTTTATTGCCTATACATACATCAGAGTGAATTTTTCATAATTTAAACTTCTAATCCATTTCTGATTTTATATAGGACTATTTCAATATTTACTAATGTTTAAATAATCTCAAAAAAATAAAAAAGATAGGTTTAATCCTATCTTTTTATTTATAAAATACATTTTATTTAAATTTATTTTATACAATAATCTTGCAGTTGTTTCTTCCATATTCAGTGGCTAAGTTACAAACTTTTTTACCATTTTTTAATAATGTCCACGTGCTAACTGCTACTCCGCCATGATTATCTACAGTCAATACATCCCCCTTTTTAGCTCCTATTTCCATAACAGCAGGAATGTCTTCGATTACCTCAAACTTAGTGTCTCTAATTTCTTGAATACTCATATTTTACAAAAATACCTCCTTAAATTATAAACGGCTTATTTTACTTAAAAGTTATTTATTATTTTTACATATAAGCCATTATTATTACCTTACCCCATAAAATTAAGACAAAACATTTTTCAACTAATTATCCTTACATTATAAATGATAACATTTAACCAAGCATCTTTTCAAATCTACTACAGTTTTAGGTAGTTTTTAGCAACTGACTCTCAAAAAAACACCACCCTAACAGGCAGTGTTTTCCCCCAAATGTATTTAATTTAAACTATTCTAAATCATATCTATATACTACTTCTACTTACAGCAAAATGCTTTACTTAACTTTTTCACTGCTCTCTTTTCAATTCTAGACACATAAGACCTTGATATTCCCAATCTTTTTGCTATTTCTCTTTGGGTCTTACACCCTTCACTGGTTAATCCATATCTTAATAAGATGATTATCTTTTCTCTGTCCTTTAAGCATTTACTCATCTTCTGATACAATTTCTTAACTTGGATTTTTAAATCAACCTCATCGATTACATCATCAGCATCTGATCCTAATATATCCATCAAAGAAATCTCATTGCCCTCTTTATCAATTCCTATTGGATCTTGAAGTGATACTTCTGATCTTGTTTTCTTGCTTGATCTTATAGTCATCAATATTTCATTATCTATACATCTAGCTGCATAGGTAGCCAGCCTAGTTCCTTTATCTCTATCAAAGGTAGCTATAGCTTTTATTAGACCAATTGTTCCAATGGAAATCAAATCGTCTTGGTCCCTTCCTGTATTATGATATTTCTTTACTATATGTGCTACCAAGCGAAGATTTCTCTCTATAAGTATATTTTTTGCTTCTTCATCGCCTTCCTCGTATCTCATTAAATATAGTTCTTCATCTTCTGGTGATAATGGTTGCGGAAATGAATTGTTATTAGAGATGTATCCTACTAGTAGAAAAACTGGTTTTAATAGGACCCCTAGTAATGTTAACAACTCGACCAACATGAGAAAATACACCTCCATTTTATAATAGCTTCTACTTAAGTATATGTATTATAAAATGAAGGTGTGCAAGTACAGCATTAAATTATTTTATTTTTTATTTATTATTTACCTAGTTTGCTTATTCCTTTAGCAATCTTTTCAAATATAGGTCCAGCAGCTCCTCCTCCAGAGCCTCCATCTTCAGCAAATACAGTTATAACATACTTAGGATCATTTTTAGGAAAATACCCTGATAACCATCCATGTACTATTTCATTATGGGCTCCAGCCTGGGCTGAACCAGTTTTTCCTGCAGCCCCTCCTATGCTATCTAACCTTAGTGAGCTAGCAGTTCCGTTACTAAAAACTTCTTCCATAAAATCTTGTAATACTAAACTATCTAAGGTAGAAATCACTCTTTCATCTTCATCCTTATTCCAAGGTTTGATCATATGACCATCTTCAGATACCAAACTTCCTTTAATTATTGATAGATCCTTTTTTATTCCTCTATTTGCAATAATCATAACTAAATTAGTGACCTGCAAAGGAGTGACCTCTATCTTCCCTTGTCCAATGGAAATCAATCCAATTGCTGGACCTAATAAATCATCTCCTTCTGGCAATCTACCCGATTGCTGTGTAAGTGGACCAATACTTATCTCCTTACCAAATCCTAATTTCTCAGCAGTCTCTATTATTTTTTTTCCACCTAATCGTTGACCAATTTGAATAAAAGTAGCGTTACACGATTGAGCAAATGCTTCCTTTAAATTCAATTGTCCATGTCCATCAGCTTTACTGCAATCAAATCTATTACCCATTACAATCTCATATCCATCACAAGTAAATTCTTCATCTACATCAACCACATCATTCTCTAATGCAGATAATAATACTACTATTTTAAATATAGAACCTGGCGGATAAGACACTCTTATAGCTTTATTATATAAATCCATTTCTGTGCTATCTTCATGCTCACTCACATCATCTTGATTTAAATTAGGCCTACTTGCCATTGCTACTATGTCTCCTGTATCTACTTCAGCAACAATAACAGCTCCATTCCTTCCTTCAGTGTCCATAGCCTCTTCAACAATCTTCTGTATATGATAATCAACAGTTAGTTGTACACTATTACCTACTCCACTATTATCCTTTATAACCTGTGTAACACCCATCCCAGGTATAGGTCTTTCCTTGCCATCAACGATAAAAGATACTAATCCATTTTCATCATCCATTTTTAATATATTTTCATAAGCTAATTCAATTCCACTTTCTCCAGTATACTCACTTCTATGAACATATCCTATAACATGGGATAAAAGATTGTCCTTATGATATCTCTCAACCTTAGAAGCCATTAATACACCATTAACATTTTCTTCTAATGGAGGGCTATCCTCTTTCAAAGGTATTTCAATTACTCCACTTGATTTATCAAAAACACTTGCCACCTCATCTTCTGTCATATTAGCATTCTCTTTTATATATTCTAATAAATTTTCATTTTCCCTAGCTATTTCCTTATAAAATATAAAAAGAGTGGGTTGTTTCTCTCTATTAGTTAGAGGAATTAAATTTCTATCATAAATCATTCCCCTAGGCATAGATAGTCTCACTTCCTTCTGCCTCTGGCTAGACGCTGCTTGGGAGTATTCATCTCCCTTTATAAAGCTAACCCAAAACAACCTAGCTCCTAGTAAGCTAAATACTAATAATATAATATATGCAAAAGAATACATTCTCTTTCGTATTCTTTTTATATCTTTTTCTTCCATAAAAAAACCTCCACGATAAGATATTGATACTAAGAGTATTAACATCTTGTCATGGAGTTATAACTTAATCTTCTAGTTCCCTAGAAATTATTGAATTCATTTTTGTAACCATTAGGTCTATTGCTACTTTGTTGTATCCACCCTCTGGAATTATAATATCAGCATATCTCTTGCTTGGTTCAATAAACTGCATATGTGCAGGACGGACGGTTGTTAGGTATTGATCAATAACTGATTCAAGAGTTCTACCTCTGTCTCTAATATCCCTAACTATCCTTCTAACAACTCTAACATCGGAATCAGTATCCACAAATATTTTTATATCTAATAAGTCCCTTATTCTCTCATCATCTAATATTAAAATACCTTCAAGAATTATGATATCTCTAGAATCGACTTTAATTGTCTCACTTCTCCTTGTATGTCTCTCAAAGTCATAAATTGGTTTTTCAATACTTTTGCCTTTGATTAACTTCTTAAGCTGTTTAATAAGTAACTCATTATCAAAAGCTAATGGATGGTCATAATTGGTATTTATTCTCTCTTCAAATGTTAAATGACTTTGATCTTTATAATATGAATCTTGCTCTATCATTACTATATCTTTTTCATCTAATGCATTATATATCTCATTGGCAACAGTACTTTTCCCAGACCCAGAGCCCCCTGTAATACCAATCAAAATAGGCCTTTTCAAAGACATCATTCCTTTCTTGATTTTCTTAGCATATCGTATTTTTCTACAGGTTGATTGACCTTAATCCTAATCTTTTGTTGTGGATGAGGAGCCACATCAATTTCTTCTCCTTTTGAATCCCACATTTTTTCAATAGTTTGAGTAAAATGCTCTTTATTAGGACCGAATATCTCTATTTTATCTCCTACAAAAATTCTATTTCTTTGCTCGACAATAGCAACTTGATTTTCTTCATCATAGTCTAAAACCAAGCCAACAAAATCATATTCTCTTATATATGAGCTACTAGTATACAATTGCTCTTTCCCTGATGGTTTCTCAAAATAAAATCCAGTCGTAAAATCTCTATGACTAGCTTTTTTTATTTCATCAAGCCACTTTTCTTCATATCTATAATTTTTAGGGTCAGCGTAATATTTGTCCAAAAGCATTCTGTATGATCTTACAACTGTTGCTACATAGTATGGACTCTTCATTCTACCCTCTATCTTAAGACTGCCAATTCCAGCCTCGATTAATTCTGGAAGATGTTTAATCATACATAAATCTTTGGAATTGAAAATAAAAGTTCCCTTTTCATCTTCATATACCGGGAAGTATTCTCCAGGTCTTTTTTGCTCCACCAAATGATACTTCCATCTACATGATTGAGCACATGCACCTCTATTAGCATCTCTATTTAATCCTCTTTCAGTCATATAATTACTTAATAAACATCTACCTGAATAGGATATACACATTGCTCCATGTACAAAGGTTTCAACTTCTAAATCCTCAGGTTTTTTATCTATTACTTCTTTAATCTCATCAAGTGATAGTTCTCTTGCTAACACAACTCTTTTAAGTCCTTGACTGTGCCAAAAGTTAGCAGTTGCAAAATTAGTTGTATTTGCTTGAGTACTTAGATGTATTTCCATATCAGGGGCATTTTCCTTAACTATATATAATACTCCTGGATCAGAAACTATAACTGCATCTACTCCAATTTCATCTAATTTCCTAACATACTCAGGTAGTCCATCTAAATCTTCATTATGAGGGATTATATTTAAAGTTGTATAAACTCTTTTACCACGATCATGGGCAAATTTAACTCCTTCTTCTAGTTCTTCAATAGTGAAGTTTTTAGCTCCTGCTCTCATACCAAAAGCTAATCCTCCTAAGTATACTGCATCAGCACCATATACAAAAGCCATCTTAAGTTTATCTAGACTTCCAGCAGGCGCTAGTAGTTCAACCTTATTCATTAGTATCCTCCTTCTTATATGTTAAAGCTACTCCATCTCCTATAGGTATAATACTAGATTCAAACATAGGATTATTACAGATGTAGTCTAAATATTCTCTCATTCTTCTTACTATTGTTTTTTGTCTTCTAACCACTAAATCATCATTGGCAATCATACCTTTGTATAGAACATTATCAGATATAATCACACCTTCCTTAGCTAGATTTTTTATGCAATATGGTAAGAAGTCCATGTACTTACTTTTGGCTGCATCTAGAAAGATCATATCAAAGGTATCTTCAATATTTGGTAATACATCTTGAGCTTCTCCTTTGATAATTTTTATCCTGTCATGATAACCATACTTTTCAATATTCCTTCTAGCTAATTCTATCATATCATCTCTACGTTCAATTGTAACAACTTTTCCCTCTATTCCCATAGAATTAACCATAACTATTGATGAATACCCTATTGCAGCTCCTATTTCTAATATTCTTTTAGGTTTTTTTATATTTATTAATACTTTCATAAACTGAGCTACTTCTGGATGTATTATAGGAACATGATTTTCCTCTGCATACCTTTCCATTTCCTTTAAGTATCCTGTACTTTCTGGTATTACCTCTCGTATATAGTCTTCTATATAATCTTCATTAATATTACTCAAAGCAATCCTCCTTATGGTTTTTAATATGTACAATTAATAATACGTGGCAACTATACCACGTATTATTTTTCCCAATACCTAATTTTAGATACTAGTCTTATTTATTTCTAATTCTATCTATAGCATTTAAATGATCTTGATAAGTTATACTAAAAGTATGACTACCAGTACCGTCTTCATTAGAAACAAAATACTTATAAGGAACATCCGCTGGATTTACAGCTGCTTCGATTGATTTCTTTCCTGGTGAAGCGATTGGTCCAGGAGGTAACCCACTATTTCTATAAGTATTATAGTCAGATTCTATTTCTAAATCCTTATAGCTTAGAACTTGCTTCCTTTCTCCCAAAGCAAATTGGATTGTAGCACAGGATTCTAGTGGTTGATTAATGGATAATCTATTATGGAAAACAGCAGAAATCATAGGTCTTTCTTCATCTAATTTTCCTTCCCTCTCGATTATAGAAGCAAGAGATATTACTTCATTAAGAGTCATATTTAAATCATTTGCCTTATTAGCTATTTCATCACTATAAACCTGTGTAAATCTAGAAAGCATCTTTTCAATAATATCTTCTTCCTTTGCATCTACAAAAATCTCATAAGTGTCAGGATATAAATATCCCTCTAAATTTAATCCTTCAGGTATATCCTTAAGAATTGGATACTTTTCTTCAAAAGATTTAGGATTAGATACTAATTCTTCAAATCTTACTTTATCAATTAATCCCATATCACTTAATCTTGATATTATCTCATGTAGTTCAAACCCTTCTGGTATAGTAAAAGATACTGTTTCCTTCAATATACCACCTGTTTGTAGACTTTCTAAAATCTCTTCAGGTGTCATACCGTTATTTAAAACATACTTACCTGCTTTAAGGCTTCCATCTAATCCTAGTGTTTTTGCAGTATATCTAAAAAAGAGTTCATTTCTAATAAGACCTCTATCCTTTAATATACTTGCTATTCTAACTGTAGAGCTACCTTGAGGTATTTCAACAGTTATATCTTTAATATTCTCAACTGCCATAGGAGCCATTTGTGAATTATAATAGCTTCTTAATCCAAAGAAGCTAATTAAAGCAACCACTAACACTATAATTAGAATAGAAATTATTATTTTTTTAAATTTTGAAGGTTTCTTGTCCATATTATTACCACTCTTATTCAGGGATTTAATCACAAAAAACTCCCCCTTTTTAACATATTTATTTTATTATACAATTTTCTTTATTTTTTTACAAGGTATGTACTCATTTAGACATAAAAAAATAACTAAAGAACTTTCATAATAAAAACTGTACGCTATGTACAGCCTTTATTAATCAAACTCGTTTTAGTATCCTTTTATATGAATATAAAACTATACTTCCACCTATACCGACTGCTATCAATTCTCCAGCACCTATTCCAAATACAGTAATCCAATAAGGTGCACCCATAGCAGCAGACACCCATATTGATACTATTAGCCCATTAAGAATAACTGGTGGAAGAACTCCTAAAAAAGTGTTAGGCATTTTACTGGTTAGATAAGCAGCTACTAATGTAACTATACTACCTCCGATTACATCAATTAAACCAAAGGGAGCAATAAAAACTAATATAAAATTGGCTAATAAGCAACCTATAAAAACACCAGGTATAGCTGCTCTATCTATAAGTGGCAACAGTACTAGTCCTTCAGCTATTCTTACTTGTATTGGTCCGTATGCCATAGCTGGTAATGGTATCTCAAGCATAACTAATATAACATAAATCGCTGCAATCAAACCAGCTCTTGCTAAATATCTAACATTCATCCTAATCCTCCTAGGTTTATTTATGCTAAACCTTATTTTATCCTTTACTTCTCTGTTTCAGTATCTATAGCTTCTCCCAATATCTTATATATATCATTCATAACCTGAGAGAACCTCATTTCTGAATTAAAAAATTCATTGACTGCAGGATTTTCAACTAAAACCTTCTCTAATCTTTTTAGCTCATCATTTTTAGATTGCTCTATCTTTTGTCCTTGCATCTGAGCCATTTGTACTTCCATAGCTTTTTTTCTAAAATCCTCTAGCATTTCTTTGGATTTAGGATTAGACATAACTCTTTTTCTTTTTTCAGTAAAATCCCTATATTCATTAGAATTTTTTAAAGCTCTTGCTAAATTATGAGCTGCATCATAAACATTCATTCATATCCCTCCCATACTAATTCTATGTAAAGCTTCTAATAATGTTTACAAATTAATCTAAAAAGGCAAATTAATCATGATTGGTACTAAAATGGGAACTGATGTTGACAAAATCACTCCTGTAACAAAGGAAATCACCGCTGTTTGAGGGCTCGTAGCACTAGAAATAACAGGCAATGAAGTATCCATAGCTGTTGCCCCTGCTGGTGCTATGCTTTCTACATATCCTATGTACTTAGCTATAAATGGAATTGATATTAAGGCTATAATTTCCCTTACAACATTTGATATGAATGCTAAAGCACTTAGTTCTGTAGAATAGTTAGTTAACATCATAGAAGATAAGGTATACCATCCTAACCCCGCACCAACCGCACCTGATTCATTTAACGGAAGCTTTATCAAAAGGCCACCTATCCAACTTCCAACTATACTTCCAATAATTATCATAATAGGTATTAGTAGAATTTTCAAGCCCATCTTTTTTATTTTTCCAAGAACTTCTTTATTTCTTCCAATATCTATCCCAACAAAGAACAGCAAAATACAAAGTCCAACATCTATTATTATATCTGTATTTTCTAATACTGAGCTTGGTAATATAAAGAGACCAGCAAAGATTCCAATTGATACAGATAGAATTATCCTAAGACTCATTGGATATTTCCCCCTTCCTTTCCTTCTTTAAGGTAAACTTAACTACAAATCTTACTAGTAGTACACTGCATACTATTGAAAATATGGACAGTATTATAGCCTGAAATCCTAATTTGAAGAATGAAGAGATAACTTTTTCATCTAGTCCTATTCTAACTCCCATTACAAATAATAGAAAGAGCAATGCCCCACTTTGAATATGATTTAACTTATTTATAATTTTTGTTCCAGCTAATTCTTTATATCCAACGAGACCACCAATAATTAAAATTCCTAAGTATAAAATTAATCTATAAAACATTTAAGATACCCCCTATTTTTCTATTTCTATTATATAAGAATTTCATGAATATTAGAAATAGAAAAATGAAAAAAGAAAAGTCGTAGCTAGCTACGACTTAAACTTCCATAATAATTGGTAAAATCATTGGATTTCTCTTAATCTTACTATATAAATAATTTCTCAATGCATCCCTAATGTTCGACTTTAATGTAGCCCAATCAGTAATTTGCTTTTTCTCACATTCAATCATTACATCTCTAACTACGCCTCTTGCTTCTTCCATTAAGTCCTCTGATTCCCTAACATAAACGAATCCTCTTGAGATTATATCTGGCCCAGAAACAACTTGACCGTCTTCTCTTTTGATTGTCACAACAACTACTATCAATCCATCTTCGGAAAGATGTTTTCTATCTCTAAGAACGATATTTCCTACATCTCCTACTCCAAGACCATCTACTAGAATGTTGCCAGCTTGAACAAAGGAGCCAAATTTAGCATTATTCTTAGTAAATTCTATAACAGCACCATTTCTACCAACAAATATATTTTCCTTAGGCATACCTAAATTCTCAGCAAGTTCTGCATGTTGCTTTAGATGTCTATACTCACCATGAACAGGTATGAAGTATTTGGGCTTCACTAAAGTATGCATTAGCTTCAACTCTTCTTGACAAGCATGACCTGAAACGTGTACATCCGCCAATGCTTCATATATAACATTAGCACCCTTTTTAAACAATTGATTTATTACTTTAGAAACCATTTTTTCATTTCCTGGTATTGGTGATGCCGAGATAATCACTAAATCTCCTGAATGTAATTCCATTAACCTGTGATCTGATGAAGCTAGTCTTGATAAAGCTGACATTGGTTCACCTTGACTACCAGTGGTAATAACCACTATTTTATTATCAGGGTATTTATCTATTTCTTTAATATCAATTAGTACTCCATCTGGTATATTTAAATATCCTAGTTCTACACCAACACTTACTACATTTACCATACTTCTACCAGAAACTGCTACCTTTCTGTTAAATATAACAGCTGCATTAACAATCTGTTGAACTCTGTGTATGTTTGATGCAAAGGTTGCAACTATAATCCTCTGCTTTGCAGCAGTCATAAAAATATCATTAAAAGTGTCACCAACTGTACTCTCTGACATTGTATATCCAGGTCTCTCTACATTAGTACTATCAGCTAACAATGCTAATACGCCCTTTTTACCTAGTTCAGCAAACTTTTGAAAGTCCATTACTTCACCGTTAATTGGTGTGTAATCAATTTTAAAGTCTCCTGTATGAAGTATTGTTCCTAAAGGTGTATGTACTGCTATAGCTACTGAATCAGGTATACTATGACTAGTTCTTATAAATTCAAGTGTAAATTTCCCAATTTTAATATTGCTTCCTGGTTTAATAGTATTTAAAGTAGTATTCTTAAGATTATGTTCCTTTAATTTGTTTTCAACAAGTCCTAATGTAAGCTTAGTTCCATAAACAGGCACATTTATCTTTTTTAATACATATGGCAATGCTCCTATATGGTCCTCATGACCATGGGTAAGAACTATAGCTTTTATCTTATCCTTGTTCTTTAATAGATATGTTATGTCCGGAATAACAACATCTATCCCTAGCATTTCATCCTCTGGGAAGCTTAGTCCACTATCAATTACAACTATTTCGTCCTCATACTCTATAACTGTAATGTTTTTCCCAATCTCATAAAGTCCTCCCAGGGGAATTATTTTTAGTTTTTCTTCCTTCTTTGACACCGTATCACTCTCCTAAATTATTTATTTTGTCCGAATCTACACTTAAATTTATTTAAAACGTTCAAAATAGTTATTATTATTTAATTACTTAATTCTAAAAAAATATTAAAATACATACTTAATATATATGTTAACCAGACATGGAGCTAAAAATTTACACTATTAAAATATAAAATATATTTTCAAAAAAATAAATCCCTTCATGGGATTTATTTGCTACAGTCTTCACAATAACCAAAGAACTTCACATTGTGATCCACTATTTTAAATTTCCCTTCTTTTTCAATTTCCTCTTCAAGATTTTCCAGTAAATCTATTTCAACCTCAATTACTTTACCACAATTAAGACATATCAAGTGATGATGTCTATGATCATTAGAATTTGAATTTATCTCATATCTATTACATCCATCATTAAAATTTAGCTTATATACTATTTCTAGCTCTTCTAATAGTTGGAGAGTTCTATAAACAGTAGCTAAGCCGATTTCTGGATATTTATTTTTCACTTTATCATATATTTCCTCTGGACTTAAGTGGAGTCCTTGATTCTCTAAGATAACATCTAAAATGATTCTCCTCTGTGTGGTTAGTTTATATCCCTTTTCCTTAAGTCTAGATTTTAAATCACTAATTAAAGCTTCCACAATAACACCTACTTTTAAACTTTCTATAATATAGTCTATACTTATAATATGAAAAAGTCAACAAATTTGTTAATAATTGATAATCATTTTCTTTTGATAATGAAATATTTGATTGATTTAGATTTGAATTTTTCACCGAAAATACTGTATTTATAGCCATTTTTTTTGATAAAAAGCAAAATCATTGATTCTAAATATTTTTTGTTGAATTAAATAATTATTTTTATCTCACTTTCTATAAAAATACTTTTATTCGTAACCTTACATAACAAAGCTTTTATTAATACACCAGAATTTTTGGCTTTTTCTAATGCAGCTGAGAAATCAGGATCCATATCCCAATTTGGTCTAAAAATTTTAGCATCATTTCTTTGAATTACAAAAATTATACCTGCCTCTATTCCATGTTCTTTAGCATCTATTAATTCATATACATGCTTAGTACCCCTCGTTGTCGGAGCATCAGGAAATTTAGCTATACCATTTTCCACAAAGGTTACACATTTAGCTTCTATTAGACTTCTTTTTTTTGGACCTAGTAAACCAATATCTAATCTACTATTACCATAAACCACTTCTTTTTTTACATCATCATAATCTTGAAAAAAAGACAATTGTCTATCCTTAAATGCTTTATATAATAACGTATTAGGAAGCTTTGAATCTATGGAAACAAGAATATTATTATAATAAACCATTAATAAATCAAAATTAGTTTTTCTAGTTTCACTATTTACCTTTCTTACAATAATTCTTGCTCCTTCTGTTAAAAGCTCCTTCATTCTGCCGGTGTTGGGAACATGGGTCATTTCTAGATTCCCATCTACGATTATCTCAGCTAAAAATCTATTTAATCTCTTTTTAAAGACACCTTCAAGTAGGTTCCCTTCAAAGTCAATTTTCATCTTTAAGCTCCAAATAATCTATATTATTTCATCAGCTAAAGCTTCGTAAGCAGCAACTACGTCGTCAAACTCTGATTGATCTTCAATATTAACTAATATAGTTTCGCCATTTTCATCCATATCAATTCTTAAAATATATGCTTCTTCCTCTTCTTCATCAGTTGGGAACAATACTGCATACTCATTTTCTTCAATTTCAAAGGTTGCAACAACTTCAAATTCGATTTCAACACCATTTTCATCAATTAAACTTATTATATTCTTTTCATTATTGTCTTTTTTGCTCATTATTAACCCTCCATAATCATTTTATTTTTTCTAAATAGGATTGTAAAATAAAGGTAGCAGCTACCTTATCAATTACTCCTTTTCTCTTTTTTCTACTAACATCAGCATTTATTAAAGCTCTTTCAGCTGAAACGGTAGTTAATCTTTCATCTTGAAGAATAACTTCAACTTCAAGCTTACCTTTAAGCTTGTCAATAAACTTCAAGACTTTTTCTCCTTGAGGTCCTATAGTATTATTCATATTCTTAGGAAGTCCAACTACTACTTCCTTTATATCATATTTTTCTATTATTTCAGATAACTCTTGTAAATCTGTTTTTATTCCTTTTCTCCTAATAGTAGTCACACCTTGAGCAGTAAGTCCCAATGGATCACTAACGGCAACTCCTATAGTTTTATCTCCCACATCTAAACCCAATAACCTCTTCATTCCTACCTCCAATTATATTACTTTAATACAGAATTCAGGACACCCTTTAGCACAGTATCCACAAAATACACATTTATCATATACGGGAACAGCTTTCCCATTAACAATCTCTATTCCTCCATGCTGACATACTTCTACACATTTACCACAGCCTAAACACCATTCAGCAATATGTAGTTTTCTACCCTTTTTATTTAATTTATCTTTAATATACTTAGGTATTGAGCCTTTTTCCAAAAGGTTAACATTTGCATCTACTTCATCCTGTGACTGCATTCCTATGGCTATTGAATGTAAAAAAGGAATATCTCTAACAAAATTAAAGGCTTCTTCAACACTTTTTATAAGGTGTCCTCCACCAAGGGGTTTCATACCATATATACCTTTTCCTTTATTATATGCCATTTCTATTCCCTTAATCATATCTTCAATTGTACCATCGCTAATACCTATCCCTAGTTTATTAACAATTGGATGAAGTACCTCTATCTCGTCATACTTTAGTGAATCTACTACACCTTGTACACGATGGGTAGAAATACCAAATGCCCTTATTAAACCCTTTTCCTTAGCCTTTAAAAAATATTCAATAGCTTCATAATGTCCTCTAATGGTATGCTCACTTTCTTGCTCATGCAAAAGAAATATATCTATGTAATCAGTATCCAAATCATTTAGAGCCTTCCGTAGACTGGCTTCCGCCGTTTCCTTTGAATATGAATATGACTTAGTTGCAATAACAAAATCTTTTCTATTAATATGCTTTAGAGCTTCCTTTATATATCCATAATTATCATATAATTCAGCAGTATCTATAAAATTTATGCCCCTATCAAAGGAGTATTTAATTATCTCAGCTCCCCTTTTAATCGGAAGAGCAGCCTGTAATGGACTAATAGTTAAAGAACCAAAACACAAACCCGATACCTCTATGTCAGTATTACCCAATTTTTTATATTTCATTATACTCACTTCCCTAATATATTTGTTTCATTTATCCTAACTATTGTAACATATATCAAGGAGATAGTAATATAAATATTTGAAATACTTGCCATTATTATACCTGAATCATTGACCATAAGTCCCACTAAATTTGCAACTAAAGTACTGGTAAATCCTATGGCAATATATTTATGTTCTTTAAAAATATCTATAATTATCTTTTCAAAGTTCTTCATAAGAACTATCATGCTTAATGCCGTAATTATAAGAACCTTAGTCCAAATCGTAATTCCAAAAAGTCTTAAATTCATAAATATTTTTCTTCTAGCTATTTCTAAAATATATAAAGGATTCTGTTTTAAGATTACTAATAGTAATCTTCCTAAGTGCGTTGGATTTTCATTAAAAAAACCATCTATTATTGCAATTATACCAATTCCTAAAAATAATAGTGTTAATAAAATAAAAATCCTTTTTAAATTAATCTTGTAATTAAATACCCCAAAGATGAATATAGTAATCATAAAAAATACTGCTATACTTCCACCTACATTAGCACCTATTTGAGGATGAGACGTTACTAATAAGATTATTCCCAAAAAAGATAGTATATAATAGTGTTTATTAAATATTTGTAAGAAACAACCGATAAAGACTCCGCTTACACCTAGTAAAACTCCAACCATTTCATTGCCAATTCCAAAATATCTTGCTCCTATAATAGGATCATATCCTAAAACAGAAAATTTAATTAGACTTCCACCAGTTACCATATCAATAATTAGTAAAAGTAAAGTAGCTCCACTTATACAAATTAGCCTATACTTTTCTTTAATAGTTAATATTAATAAACAAATAATAACAAAAATCAAAATACTATATAAAATAAATCCAAAATAACTTTCTACATCTATAATGGATATAAGTATAAAAACTAAGGGAATGACAAGTACAAGTAATAAAAGTATTCTTAAAATATTAATTATTGTATTAAATAGAATTCCTTCTAAATCTTTATGTTTAGCAAAAATCCACAATATAATAGTTAAAATAGTCACCATAAATATAGTTATATAACTAAATATTTTTAGCGCTTTTGGTCTGATTTCAGATATTAAAATGGTTTTATTATTCAAATTTTTTATGTATTCATAATTATCTTCCAAGTATTTAATCGTCATGGGATATCCTAAAAAGCTATCACTTGAAGCTCCTAGATAACTTGAAATGGTTGGTGCTATATCTATATTTGATACAATTCCTTTTCTTCTTGTTGTTCCTGAGGTCAATAAGCCTTTATTTTTATTTCCTTGCCAGATAATTAATGGCGATAATCTACTTTTATCTTCAAAATATTCTTGTCCATTTGGGCTTATTATCATAACCATAGACTCTCTATCATCTATTTCATCTATTAAATTACCAATAAAATTATCTATGTATTTTAAAGCTATATTTCTATGATATAAATACATCTCTTCCGATAGATATTTTTTATTTTCATTTAATCTATTCAAATCTCCTGTATCAACAACTATTAAATTAGCTTTTTTTTCAGTCTTTTTCACTTCGTTTATTATCTTATCATAATCTGTCCTAATATTGCCAATAAAAGTCTTATCATTAATTACAATATCATCAATATTACCATAATCAATATAACCATTACTGTCCATGGCAATTAAACAACTTTCTCTACCAAATGAATCAGCAGTATCTGAGTTACCAAATACTGCTGTTTTATAGCCATTTTCATGAATACTATCTCCTAATGCTCCTATATAAGGAGAATAATCCATGTTCTTATTATTTTTTAATAATTCCATTATATTCAAATTAATAATCCCTAAGTCAGCTAAGTCTTGTCCCACTCTATTATGGTATATTTCCTTGTTCTCATTATTGATTATAAAAAATTCTGCACTACTGTTATTTGCATATGCTCTAGATGAAGCATTTATAGTAAGATACCCCTGGAATCCATCATATCCCTTAGCCCCTCTAATGTTCATTAAAGCAATGCTACCAGTATCCGCCAAGTAGCTTAAGTTATTCATTTTTTCAATATCTTCTAATGTAATAGTGTTTATTATTATTGCATAAACTCTTTTGTCACCATAATCAGAAGTAGTTATCCTAGCTTTGTCAATTGAAGCCCCATTAACCCTAATTAAAGCCATACTCAGCAAAGCTAAAGTTAATAAGGTTATCATTGTTTTTTTAGGAATCAATTAAACCTCTCCTATAATGCTACATATTCTCCCTAAGGTAGCTCTTTAGTAGTTCTTCTAACAATTCATCTCTTTCTAGCTTCCTAATTATACTTCTAGCATTATTATAGCTAGTTATATAGGTTGGATCTCCAGATAATATGTATCCTATCATTTGATTTATTGGCTTATAGCCCTTCTCCTCTAGTGCTTTATACACACTAGTAATGATTTCCTTTGCTTCATTAACATTATCCTTCTCAACAGTAAATTTCATGGTTTGATTCATATCTTTATTCATAGAAACTCACCCCTTTACTCTTATTATATAGTAAAAAGAACTTAAAAAACAGTCTTCAAAGATATTTATTTCATTTGTTCTTTTACTAAATTTTCAACCTTATTAAGTGCTTCTTCTAGCTTCCCAGGATCTTTTCCACCAGCCTGAGCCATATCTGGACGACCACCGCCGCCTCCTCCAGTTATCTTAGAAACTTCCTTAATTATTTTACCAGAATGTATCCCTTTTGATACTAAATCTTTAGTACACATTGCAACTAAATTAACTTTTCCATTACTTACAGTCCCTAGAACTAATAATATGGAATCCATTGAATCCTTTATCTTATCTCCTAGTTGCCTTAAGCCATTAGCATCCATTCCTTCAACTACCTTAGAAATAACATTTACTCCATCAACATCTCTAATATCATTTACTATGTCATCTAATTGAGTCATTGCCAATTTAGATTTCAACTTATCAATTTCTTTTTCAAGGCTCTTTGTCTCTTCTGTTATAGACTGAGCTTTATTTAACAAATCATTTTTATTAGTCTTTAGTATGCCCGCAACATCATTGATTTGCTCTTCCATATTATTCATATACTCATAAACATACTCTCCAGTAATAGCCTCTATTCTTCTAACTCCAGAAGCAATTCCAGATTCACTAATTATCTTAAATAAACCAATATTACTAGAGTTTTTGATATGAGTTCCTCCACATAGTTCCTTGCTATATTCTCCTACCATAACTACTCTCACATTGGAACCATATTTCTCATCAAACAATGCTTCTGCTCCAAGTTTCTTAGCTTCCTCTAAAGATGTTTCTATAGTCTTAACATCTAAACCTTCTAGTATTACTGTATTTACCTTCTCTTCAACTACTCTCAGTTCATCTTCTTTAAGAGCTTCAAAGTGAGTAAAGTCAAATCTTAGTCTTTCTGGCATAACTAAGGATCCTGCCTGATTTACATGTTCACCTAAAACTTCTTTCAACGCTTTATGAAGTATATGAGTTACTGAGTGATTTCTAGCTGTATTTATTCTCTGTTTTCTGTCTACAATAGTTTCTATTGTATCTCCAACTTTTATTTGACCTTTATTTACACTCACAAAGTGAAGGAATATATTTCCACTTTCTTTCTTTGTATCAGTAACCTTTGCTTCACAGAAATTATTAATAAAAATCCCTTTATCTCCTATCTGTCCACCACTTTCAGCATAAAAAGGAGTTTTATCTAGTATAACTATTCCTTCTTCATCTTCACCTAATCTATCAACCTTATTATCTTCCTTAATAATAGATACCACCCTTGAAGAGGAAGTTAAACTTTCATAACCTTCAAACTCTGTACTATTAAGATTTGTAAGATTATATGAGCTTGAATTCCATACACTATTGCTTCCTTCTTCTCTTGCTTTTCTAGCTCTTTCTCTTTGCTGTTCCATTTCATGATTAAAGGATTCTTCATCAACAGTTAATCCTTCTTCTTCCAAAATCTCTTTTGTTAAATCCAATGGGAAACCATATGTGTCATATAATTTAAAGGCTTTTTCACCTGCTAATTCAGTTTTACCTTCATTTTTAATAATATCTATGTAATCCTTTAAAATATTTATTCCTTGATCAATTGTCTCTTGGAATTTCTCTTCTTCAATTCTAATGATTTTTTGGATTTGTTCCTGCTTTTCCTTCGTTTCAGGGTATACTCCCTTCCAAAGATCTATTACTACTGGCACTAGTTTATAAAGAAAATTGTCAGTAATTCCTAATAATTTGCCATGTCTTGCAGCTCTCCTAATCAATCTTCTTAAAACATATCCTCTACCTTCATTACTTGGTAATATACCATCAGATACTAAGAAAGTCATTGCCCTTAAGTGATCAGTTATAACTCTCAATGACATGTCATTTTTGTCGTTACTTCCGTACTTAACGTTACTTGCTTCTTCAACAGCTTTTAAAATACTAACTATTGGTTCTATTTCAAATATATTATTAACCTGTTGTGAAACAACAGCCATTCTTTCTATACCCATTCCAGTGTCTATATTAGGATTTGGCAATGTGTTGTAATTACCTTGTTCATCTTTATCATATTGAGAGAATACTAGATTCCAAACCTCAACGAATCTTTCACAATCATCACATCCTGGTTTACAATCTTCACTATCACACCCATGTTCTTCTCCTCTATCGATATAAATTTCTGAACATGGCCCACAGGGTCCAACCTCTAATTCCCAGAAATTATCATCCTTACCCAATCTAACTATCTTTTCTTCAGGCATTTTTATAACATCTTTCCAAATATCATAAGCCTCATCATCTTCCTCATATACAGAAGCCCAAAGTATATCAGGTGAAACTTCCATCCTTTCGGTCATAAATTCCCATGCCCATTCAATAGCTTCTTTTTTGAAATAATCTCCAAAGGAAAAGTTTCCTAACATCTCAAAAAAAGTACCATGTCTTGAAGTCTTACCCACATTATCTATATCTCCAGTTCTTAAACACTTCTGACAATTAGCCATCCTTCTTTTTGGAGGTTCTTCTGTTCCCATAAAATATGGTTTTAATGGAGCCATACCTGCATTTATTAGCAATAAACTCTTATCATTTTTTGGTACTAATGAAAAACTCGATGTAACTAAATGATCCTTTTCCTTAAAGAAATTCAAAAATTCTTCCCTAATTTCATGCAATCCTAATTTTTTCATATATGTCACTCCCTCTCAAAATATGGGAATATCTCGTCCCAATTATCTATATGTAGGATTATAAATAAAAAGTATTTTCATGTCAATATACCCTAAATATTCGTAACTTTTTCTATAATAAACCCTGATAATATCCTTATTATTGCTGCAACAGGTACAGCTAAAAGCATTCCGAGAATTCCACCAATATTAGCACCAATCAATAAAGCAACAATAACTATTACTGGATGCAATCCAACACTTTCTCCTACAATCTTAGGAGATAGGATATTACTCTCTATCTGTTGAATAACTACAAAAAGTATTATAACCCATATTGCTTTAATAGGTCTATCTAAAAGTGCAAAGAATACTGCTGGAATTGTACCAATTATTGGTCCAAAGAAAGGAATAAAGTTAGCTATTCCTGCAATCAATCCAATTATCAAGGCGAAATCAATACCCAATATAGCTAATCCTATAACGGTAAAAACTCCAACGAATAAAGCTACTATTATTTGCCCTCTAATAAACTTACTAAGTACTGTATCTATTTCTCTTCCTACTTTCATTGTATCAGGCCTAAATCTCTTAGGAATTAATAAATATATTTTTTTCTTAAAATAATCTTTATCCTTAAGAAAATAGAATGTTAGTATTGGTATAATAATTAATCCTAATATCTTTGAAAACATATTTATAATAGAAGTAGTAAAATTTTGTATACCTTCAACCAAAGAGCCTTGCACTTTATTCAAATTATTCTTAATGACTTCTTGAATTCCTTGAAGTTCTGGTGGTAAATCCTTAAGGTTGTCAGCATACCTTAAATAAAGCTCATTTAAATTATTAAAGTATCCTATTAGCTCTTCAAAGTAAACATCTATATTTTTACCAAGCTTTTGAAACTCTAAGCTAATTCGTGGAAAAATGATTATTGCAAGTACTACTATAATTCCAATTAATAATAAATAAATCAACAATACTCCCCATAGCCTTTTTATCCCTTTATCCTCTAAAATATTTACAAGAGGATTTAATAAATATGCAAATGCTATCGAATAAATAACTGGCATAAACAAGCCTTTAATATCTGATGAATCTCTAAATATGTAATACAATAAAAATAACCCTAGGACTATAAATACTAGCCAAATTATGTATTTTCTTGTAATTTTAAATCTTTCGTCCTCCAAAACATATTTATTACCTATATGTATTAAATAATAAATAAGTAAGCCAATAAAGCAAGTCAAAAAGATTTCTTTTGCATATCCTAATACTGTTAAAAAAAAGATGTTATCCATGATTTACCCCCTTAATTAGAAATAAATAATTAATTACTTAAAATATTCCAATATGTACTTAAAAGAAAAGGCAGCAAAGCTGCCTTCTTTAACTTCTAAACAATTTAAAACATGCCCATTCCCATGTTACTAACTACATTAGATAGCATTTTCTTGCTAGTTTTCATAGCTTTCTTTCTTTGTCTTGGGCTCATTTTATTGAATGCGTACATTCCTGCAGTAGCACCAATAATACTTCCAGCCATCATACCAGACATGAATTTACCTTTCATTGTATTCACTCCTTTATTTTGCTGGATATTATTAGTTTGCTTCAATTGTGCTATTGCAATTCTAGAAGTTTTTTGAAAGTTTCCTTGTTTTTTTCAAATTGACCCTTAATTTCATTTGAAACAATTAATGCTTGATCTCCATATGTTATACCCTTCATACAAGGTAATATATTACGTCCTTCCTTTAAATCTTGAAATAATCCATCTGTTAAAACAAATCCAAGGATTTTTCCATTACTACCATCAAAGATTGTATCATATACCAATCCAAGACTATCACCATTTTCAGTTAAGACTTCTTCACCATTAATTCTTCGTTTTTCTTCTATAAGAGACTCAATCTCAGGAAATGCCCGAGGGTCTTCAAGAGCCATCCTACTTTTTATCATTATAGCATCACTTCCAATAGATTCAATATTTTTAAATTGAATATATTTTAATGTAGGAAAGAAATTGCCATCTGACACTAAAAACCCAAGAATTCTAAGCTTATTTTTTGAATAAACGATATCCTTAATAGTTGCTATTTTATTACCTTGATTTTTGTCCAAAATTGGAAGACTTATAACATCTCTTTCTCTTTTCATGGCAAAAACTCCTCTTAAATGTCAATATATAATTAAAATTTTACATTAATTATTATTCCACATTAAAAGGATTTGTATTATTTACTTCTAATAATAGTTCCTCCACCAATAACCAAGTCTCCATCATAAAAAACTACTGATTGACCAGGTGTTATTGCTCTTACAGCATTTTCAAATTCTACCTTAATTTTGTTATTTTTCAAAGGGTATATAGTAGCTTCCTGACCTTTGGAATTATATCTAATTTTGGCAGATACCTTCATAGGCTCTGTAAGCTTTTCTATAGATATAAAATTAATATCATCAGCTATGAGTTCAGTAGCAAATACTTCTTTATTTTCTCCTACAACAACCTCATTTTTTTCTGGATTAATATCAATTACATATACAGGTTTACCTAATGCAATTCCCAGTCCTTTTCTTTGTCCAATTGTGTAATTAGTAATACCTTTATGTTCTCCAACTATTTTCCCTTTAGTATCGACAAAATTTCCAGGCTTTATTTTATAATCTGCATTTTCCTCTATAAATTTTCCATAATTATCATCTTCAACAAAACAAATCTCTTGGCTATCAGGTTTATCTGCAACTATTAATCCTAGTTCTCTAGCAATTTCACGTACTTCGTCCTTATTGTTAAATTCCCCCAAAGGCATTAAAGTATGCTTAAGTTGTTCTTGGGTCATATTATATAAAGCATAGGTTTGGTCTTTCTCAGCTGCATCTGATTTTTTAAGTAGATATCTATCCTTTTCTTCATTATATACAATTGTTCCATAATGACCTGTAGATACATAATATGCTCCTAAACTATTTGCTCTTCTTAGCAGTTCTTCAAACTTTACATATCTATTACAAGCTATACATGGGTTTGGCGTTTTCCCTTGACCATACTCATCTATAAAATAGTCAATTACTTTCTCTTTAAATATATCCTTAAAATTCATTACGTAGTGAGGAATAGATAGCTTATTACATACCATTCTAGCATCTTCTACAGCTGAAAGTGAACAGCATCCACCCTCCTTTTCAACAGCATTTCCATCCTTATCCTGCCATATTTGCATGGTTACTCCAATAACATCATAACCTTGTTTTTTAAGTAGATAGGCTGCTACTGAGCTATCCACACCGCCACTCATTCCAATGACTACCTTTTTCTTATCCATAAATCTTCACCTCAAAATCTTCTTCGCCAAAATCTCTCTTAGGAGAAATTGCATAAATTATAATATGAAATTTACTAATATATTCTCTTATTAATGTAACACTAAATTAGATTATTATCAACAAAAAAACTACTGTTAAACAGTAGTTTTTATAAAGACTAGACTCGACTAATGTCGAGTCTTTAATCTATTATCACTATTATTTAATGTTCGTGTACATCTTCATCGGGATCAAAATCCTTTAATTGTTCAATTTCAATGCCATTTTTTTTAGAATAATCTAATAGTGCAGCTTTTACAGCTTGTTCAGCTAATACTGAACAGTGCATTTTTACTGGTGGTAATCCACCTAACGCTTCAGCAACAGCTTTATTAGTTAGTTTTAATGCCTCTTCAATAGTCTTTCCCTTTATAAGTTCAGTTGCCATACTTGAAGTTGCTATAGCAGAACCACATCCAAATGTTTTAAATTTAATATCAACTATTACGTCATCTTCAATCTTTAAGTACATCTTCATTATATCTCCACATTTAGGGTTTCCTACTTGACCCACCCCATCAGCATTTTCTATTTCCCCAACATTCCTTGGATTAGAGAAATGATCCATTACTTTTTCTGAATACATCTATTTGTCCTCCTTTACGTTCTCATATAGTGGAGACATTTTTCTTAATCTATCCACTATAGTTATGAGATTTTCAACAACATAATCCACTTCTTCTTCTGTATTAAAATCTCCCAATGATAATCTTAGAGAGCCATGGGCTATTTCATGAGGCAATCCTATAGATAACAAAACATGGGATGGATCTAATGACCCTGATGTACAAGCTGAACCACTTGAACCTGCCACACCTACCATATCTAGACTTAATAACAACGCCTCTCCTTCAATAAACTCAAATGAGAAATTTACATTATTAGAAAGCCTCTTTTCAGGATGCCCATTTAATTTAACATGACTAATATTATTAGCTATATCTTTTATTAACTTATCTCTAAGTTTTATTAATTTTTTATTATGTTCATCTATATTTTCACATGCCATTTCAATTGCCTTAGCAAACCCAACTATAGAAGGTACATTTTCAGTTCCTGCTCTTCTATTCTTTTCTTGAGCTCCTCCATGAATATGGGGATGAATTTTTACTCCCTTCCTTATATATAAAGCCCCAATACCCTTTGGACCATATATTTTATGGGCTGACATAGAAAGCATATCTATATTTAAATCATCTACATCTATCTCTATTTTCCCAACTGCCTGTACGCCGTCAGTATGGAAAAAAACTCCATTTTTCTTAGCTATCTCACCGATTTCTTTTACAGGTTGAATAGTTCCAATTTCATTATTTGCAAACATAATTGATATAAGTATTGTTTTATCAGTTATCGCTTCTTCTAATTCCTTTAAATCCACAATACCATTTTCATCTACATCTAAGTAAGTAACATCAAATCCATTTCTTTCTAAGTATTCACAGGTGTGTAAAATTCCATGATGCTCAACTTTACTAGTTATAATATGATTTCCTTTTTTCTTATTAGCAAAAGCAACTCCCTTTATAGCCCAGTTATCAGCTTCGCTTCCTCCACTTGTAAAATATATCTCTTTAGGATTAGCTCCTATTGCATTGGCAACTTTATTCCTTGAATCATCAATTGCTGCTTTCCCTTCTCTCCCTAATCTATATATACTAGATGGATTTCCATATTTTTCAGTAAAATATGGGAGCATTTCATCTAGAACCTCCTTTTTAACTGGAGTCGTTGCAGCATTATCCATATAAACGTTCTTTACCACTCTAATCTACCTCCCAAAGTTAGAAATAAATTTATACTAAATGTAATACATATAACCCTGGCCTTCATTCTTCTCTTTATGCTCATCGACCATATCTTGCAAAGTTATAGAATCAATTACATCATTTATACTATCTCTAATTTTCATCCAAATGGTTTTTGTAACACAATAATTTAGCTTGTCACAATTTACCTCTTCATTTTCTAAGACACAATCTGCTGGCGCAATATCACCTTCTAAAGCTCTAATAACATTACCCACTGTTATATTTTTAGGTGAATCATTTAACAGATATCCACCCTGAGCGCCCCTCACACTGTTCACCAGACCACTTTTTCTAAGAACAGCAATTAACTGCTCTAAATAATGTTCTGAAATATCCTGGCTATCAGCTATGTTTTTTAATGGTGTTGGTCCTTCTCCGTAATGCAAAGCAAGTTCAAACATTGCCTTAAGACCGTATCTACCCTTTGTAGATAACTTCATTTAATCACCTCTTTTTGAATCCCTAGTGTTATACTTGGTATTTCATCCTAAGTATAATATACCCAAGTATTTTTGTCAACATTCAAACTCATTATAAATAATGAAAAAAATTTAACAATTTTTTCTTTTTATTTTTCTATTATTACCTAGTAGACCAAATATTACATAAAGGTTGATGTAGATATATGTCGAATTTGTATAAAGAAAGGCAGTTATTTAATTAAAAATTGGAGGTAGATTATATTGAAAAATAAAGGAAAAATAATAGGATTTGTGGCAGGATCAGCTCTATTACTAGCATCTACCAGTGCTAGTTATGCGGATATCGTAATAGGAAATAGTAATTATAATAATTCTTATGGTTACAGTCTTTCCGGGCATAGTACTTCATCATCAAATAATACAGTGACAACTAAACCTAATAAAGATAACCAGACAAATAATAATCAAAGTAAGGATACAACTACAGGAGGTAAATCTAATAACAGTAATTCATCAAACACCTCTTCAGGTGGAGGATATTATTATGTTTCTCCCTATAATTCAAATAATGGTAGAAGTAATTCAGTGTCATTATCTAGTGCTAAAACATATAATGATAATGTAGATAATAAGAATTCAAATACTTCTAATCAAAATAATACTAATAACAACTCAGGAACTACATACAATCCTGTAGATACAGGCAATTCAAATAGTGGTGTTATAATTGATAATTCAAATTCAGGTGGAAGCAATTCATATACTTTGCCAAAAGCGACTAAACCTGCCACTGATACTGTTACCAAAAAACCTTCAGAGGAAGTTTTATCTTCGCTACCTGATTATGAATTGACAAGCGAGAAACAAACATTATTAAACTTAATTAATAAGGAAAGAGTAGCAGCTGGATTAAATCCGTTAAAAATTGACCCTGATTTAACTAGAATTGCACAATTAAAATCTCAGGACATGTATGATAATTCATATTTCTCACATGAATCACCTGTTTTTGGTAAAACATCTTCTTTAATTAGAAAGCAAGGAATAAGATATTATTCCTATGGAGAGAACATAGGTAGAACTTATAGCGTTTATAGAGCTCACAATGGTTTTATGAACTCTCCCGGTCACAAGGCCAATATTATGAATCCAAACTATACTCATATTGGGTTAGGTATTGTAGGTAATTATTATACAGAAGTATTTATTCAAAAGTAAAAGATCTTCTTAAACAGTAAAGAGCTGCCAGTGTGTTGGCAGCTCTTTATTTTAGTATTTTATAATTTATCTTCGTATATCATAGAAACTATATCAGTTAACCCATCCTCTATACTTTTTTCATCTATTTTAATTGTAGGATTTAAATCTGTACATATATTATCACCAATCCATACGGATATTAAATTATGATTGTTTATAGAAGTCTTAATTATATTTAAGTCATAGTTACAGATATCTTTTGCTGTTACAATTAATATTAGCCCTGCATCTAATAAAATGTTTGCTACTTCTGCAAGCCTTCTCATATATTCTTTATCACTGCTTGGAGATATATCTTTGATATCTGCATCTATGCCATATAAAACACTACTAATTCCTATATAGTATACAATTTTTTCATCCATAAATAGTCTTTTTTCTAACTCTTTTGCAAAAGATTTTCTTAATTCACTATTATTGCCAGAAATCATTATCAACGTTGGAACCTGATTATATTGCCTTATTCGTTCTTCATATCCTATCATACTTTTTTCCCATCTTGAGTTTCTTTTTAGCACCTTATCTCTAACCCACATCTGGGTGTCTTCAATTTCTTCTAATATTAATCCTCCGCCGGATATTATATAATCATCTATAATAACAAATCGCCCAGTTTCAAGAATTTCTGTTGCTATATCAAAGGCTATTGCACTATCAGTTCTCATTATGCATTCTGCAACCATGTGCTTTCTTATAGTATTACTTTCCTGTTCTTTTAAGCTTGAAGCATCTATTACTCTGACGACTTTTTCAAGAGTCACTCCTACCTTAGTTGTCCCTATCTTTAATAAATATTTTTTTCCAACATTCATAGGCTTATTACCTAGCCAAAATAGATTTGCTTTAAACCTACTAGTCACTACAGAAGAGTCATCCTTTGACGAAACCATTACTTCTCCTCTTTTAATATATATTTGCTCTTCCAATGTAAAGCCAACTGGTTGACCGGCACTAGCGTTATATTTTTTCGCAATATTAAATCCTTCTATAGATTTTATTCTACTTTTTTTGCCAGAAGGTAAGAATGTAACCTCATCACCCACATTTATGTTACCAGTGGAAACAGTACCAGCAACAATCCTCCTCTTATCACCATCTCTAGTAAACTTATATACACCTTGAACAGGCATTCTGAAATTTTTATTATCATCCATCTCTTCATTTTTAAAATCATCTAGTTCTTCCAACACAGTATTTCCTTCATACCATTCCATCTTATTTGATTTAGATGCTATATTGTCACCAATCATACCACTAACTGGGATAAAAGATTTTGGCATAACATCAATTTTATTTAAAAATTTGATGTATTCATTAACAATACTTTTATATACTTCTCTATCATAATTAACTAAATCCATCTTATTAATTAATACAGTTACCTGCTTTATTCCTAGCATTGACAACATATATCCATGTCTTAATGAATTTTCTTGAATTCCCTCATTAGCATCTATTACTAAAAGAGCTGCTTCAGCTCTTGATGCTCCTGTTATCATATTTTTTAAAAACTCTATATGTCCTGGTGAATCAATAATAATATACCTTCTCTTATTAGTTTTAAAAAAGCATCGTGCATTATCAATAGTAATTCCCTGAGACTGTTCATCCTTTAAAGCATCTAGTAAGAATGCGTATTCAAAGGGTTTAGAATTTCTTCTACAAGTTTCTCTCACCTGCTCTAGCTTTCCTTCGGGCAAAGAATCAGTATCCACCAACATTCTACCTATTATAGTGCTCTTTCCGTGATCCACATGCCCCACTATTACAATATTCATATCATTTTTGTCACGTTGATTACTTATTTGCTCAATCATATGATATTCCCCCTACTGTTCTAATAATTACATATATCCATCTTTCCTCAATTCCTCTAGACCTCCGCCATCTTCTTTATCTTGCTCTCTACCAGATCTTTCTGCAATTTTAGATAGCTTACCAGTTTTCAACTCTTCAATAATAGCTTCTACCGTCTTAGCATTAGATTTTATAGGGCTAGTGCATGGTGCACAACCTAATGATCTATATCTTGTTCCATCGCCTTGGTCAAAATATAATGAAACAACTGGAATATTCTCTTTTTTAATATATTCCCATATATCTAATTCTGTCCAATCAAGCAATGGATGAATTCTTACATGAGTACCTAATGGAAAATCTGTATTGAACTGATCCCAAAATTCTGGAGGCTGGTCTCCTAAGTCCCAGTTATTATTCTCATCTCTAGGTGAAAAATATCTTTCTTTTGAGCGTGTCCCTTCCTCATCTGACCTAATACCTAATATAACCCCTTCATAAGGTTCATTATTATCATCTATCTCATATTTTTTAGTTTCATGATTTAATCTAAATCTATTTCCTTCTCCTGATAACGTCTTCTGTAAAGCTTCAGTTTTTAGCTTCTTACAGCATTGAATTCTAGTTATGTTTCCATCTGGATATGTTTCTTTATTTTCTAAAGCTTTAACATTTTGACCATAAATCATATCTAGTCCCCAATCTATGGCAACTTTATTTCTATGCTCTATCATTTCAGGTATTTTATAGCTAGTGTCTATATGAACCAACGGAAAAGGAACGTGACCAAAAAATGCTTTTCTTGCTAGCCATAATAAGACCGTACTATCCTTTCCTATTGACCATAACATACAAAGATTCTTAAACTCGCTATAGGCTTCTCTTAAAATATAAATACTCTTAGCTTCCAATTTCTCTAAGCGATTCATTTATTTACCCCCTTAATCCTTTTTCACAATATAATATTCATAGATTAAATCTTTGTGTAAGTGTTTTTATTGTAACTGAGATTATTTTTAACTATATTTAATCATCAGTATCTTATTTCTCTGTAACAATACAAATTTTTAGAAATAAAATGATATAAGAAAGGAGTGTTTTTATGACAAAAAATATAAAAGAATCTGTCAATTATAATCCCATTATAATGGGAGGCGCAGGCCGTTCTGGAACCACACTTCTAAGAGTTATGCTTAATGCCCATCCCTATTTATGTAGTGGTCCAGAATTCAAACTTTTTCCTAGTATCATAAATCTATATATGCAATGCAAAAAATTTGGTGGCATAATGGAAGCTTATAGTCAAGATTTGTCTGACATTCAAAATTCTTTTAGAGAGTTTATATATAGTTTTTTTGAAAAGCATATCGAGGAGTCTAAAGCCAAAAGATTAGTTGAAAAAACTCCCCATAATGTATTAATAATGAAAGAACTTTGTGAGATCTTCCCAGATGCAAAATTTATACATGTGATTAGAGATGGTAGAGATGTAGCTTCTTCACTCTTAAAAATGAATTGGGTTGACTTCAATGGAAATAAAGTTCCATACACTCAAAACATTAAAAAAGCGGCTGCATATTGGAATCAGATTGTTGCAAAGGCCATCTCAGATTCTAATACAAGTTATCTTAATAATAAGGTATATACTGTAAAGTATGAGGATTTAATTCTTAATACAGAACAAACTTTAAAGGATATATTATCTTTCTTAAATGAACCATGGAATGAGAAAATTCTAGATTATCATAAAATAGAAAGAGGGTATGAGCCAAAGGAATCTAGTACAGACCAAGTCTCAAAGAATCTATACTCAAAATCCATTAAAAGATGGGAAAAAGAATTTAGTGAATCTGATAAAAAAGATTTCAAAGAAGAAGCTGGAAAATTATTAATAGAATTAGGTTATGAAAAAGATATGAACTGGTAATTATAAAAAATAGCAACTGATTAAAGCATCACTTTAACAGTTGCTTGATTACTATCTTATATATTAGTTGCAAACAAACTATATATTTAATTTCTTCATTTATATATATTTGAAGGACTTCATCCTATTTCTACATCCTTCTAAAATTTTATTTTTATCTTCTTCAGAAATAGCTTGTCTAGTGCTATAAGTCTTTTTCAATAATACCTCTTCTATTTGATCAACATTAAGCTGCCCTATTTCACAAATCTGCCTCAAAGTTTCTCTATCCCTTGAAATGATATCCTCATATTTAAATAAATGTACTCCTAAATTATGTTTAGAAAGATTGATATAGTGAAACGAGTAACTATTCCATTGTTGAATTAAATTCTCTAAATTAATCCATGGATCTTGAGCACTACCATCCTTTTTTTTAGGAATACTTTTCCAGATATCTATAGGGTTTCTTACAAGTAGAATAATATTTATATCAGGATAGCATTCTAATAATAAATTTATCTCATCTCTACCATATCTAACTTCTTTAAACCCAATAATATCATACTCATCTTCAAGCTGACGATAATATGAATCTAAAAAAACTCTAGTTGAATTAACTAATCCTTCTTTTGCTAATTTTTCATCTGGAGCCATATTTGCAATCCATTTACCATCTTTTCTATTAGAAAGGTATTCTTCTCTTATTTTAGTAGAGTAATTAGAAAAATATTTAGCTACTTGATATCCTCTAATAAAATGTGTTAGTGCTCCTCCATGTTCTCCCCAAATTAGGGTCTTATCTCTTTTATTAAAAATTCTTTGGAGGAGAGTAGATCCGGTTCTCTGACAAATAGCTGATATAACTAGCTCCATTTTAATACCTCCATATTTTATTTGCTTTTTGTATTATAGAATATGTAAGTGTAACAATTTTGTTCATTGATGAATATTAAATAATTGAAAGGTGGACATAAAAAAAAGGGAGCTGGCACTCCCTTTCGTTAAACATTCTATTGTGGATATAGGTCTTCGTATTGTTGTGGGAAGAAGTCTGGGAATGGACGATAATCAAAGTCTTCACAAATATCTCCATTAGGACTAAATTCTTCACACTCTGGTGGTTCCGGACAGAAACCAAATGCAGGAATTAATAACTGTACTCTTCCTACAACTTTAATTATAATGAAAACTCCTACAGATAATACCACTGTACTGTCTATTACTAATGGTTCAGTTAATAATTGAGAACTTGTTTCTACAACTATTCTAAAGTCAAATTCATCTCTAGCTTGTGGGATAAATATTATTATATCTTTAAGTATATCTGGTAAGAAGCCTTCAACAACATCTCCGTTTTCACAAGTAATTTCATAAGGTATTCTTAAGGTAAATCTAACTCTCTTAAAGTTAGGTCTATTTCTTAGTGGTGTTACTGTTAGTGTTCCTTCAACAATAAAACCTGGTCTAAATCTGATGCTTTCGAAAGTACATCCATTTGGAAGCACTTGCTCTAGTTCTGGGTAACATTCTCTTTGTTGACAATGAGCGTATACTTTGTCTGTAATGATACATACTGACTCAGTTATATAACTTAGGTCTTCTTGCATTATCCCTTCACCAGGACTTGGATCAAATCCGTTTGTCATACTATTTCACTCCTTTTTTTTAATAAAATCATCTTCACTTACATATTATGTATTAAAGCAACTTTGGTGCATATTTTTTTGAAATTAATAATTTTTGTGAGGTGAATAAATAATGGGGAAATCATCTTCTAAGTGCTGTTTGATTAAATCATCAAAATCTAAATCATACTATTTCTGTCTTTCGGAAGATAATGAAATAATTTTAAGTCATTACAACCAAAACGGAATACTTGAAAAAAAGAACAATATTTTAGATCTAAAAATACTTGATTTTTCAGCTGACATTGATAAAAGTGATAGAATACACCTTGTTTGTATAACAACCGATGGAAACTTTCTTTACAATATTATGGTAGATGGACACTGGTCAAGCCATACACTAACAAAATTTGATATTAAATCAAATAAGTTTAACTATTTAACCTTAAGAGTAATTAAAAATGATGTTCATATTTTTTACGGAATTAGTAATCTTCTTAATTCTAACCTATGGACTATTGTTCATGCCCATGGTGGAAAAAGGAAATGGAACAAGGCAAATATTATTAGTATGACTCCAGGTAAATCATCTAGTCCTTATCATGTCGATTTTGACAAATTAGGAAATATCCATCTTATTTATGAAGATACTTTTAAGGGTACTAAACAAATTTATTATACAAACTTTAATCCATTTTTGAAGAGATGGATGAAATCTCCTCAAAAGATTTCAGACTTTAACTATGATAATCTACATCCATATGTTTTTGCTGATAATAATAACACATTACATGCACTTTGGTTAGCACAAAACGGACCTATACAACATATTTTCTATAAGCAGATGCCTTCATCTTCTAATGCTATTTATGATTGGAAAAGCTACAGTCTACCGCAACCAGACAGTAGCATTTCCCATGCAATAATGTTACAAGATAATGGAATATTGAGAATCATCTTTAAAGATAAAGAGAACTTGAAGTGCCTACATTCCAAGGACTACGGCTTTAATTGGGATATAGAAACGTCTCCTAATAAAGTTGATTTTAGTAATTTTAATTTGACAAAATACTCTACTAATCAGTCAATGGAAAAAGTAAGAATGAATTTAAATCATATCTATGCAAGCTCAGAAAAAGATTTGCAACTATTTAATTTTGGTACATATAATGTTCCGATAGAAAACTATACTAGTTCTAATGATAATAATAATGATGATAATATACAGTATTCCAATGATGAAAATCAATCTAATCTCAGCAAAACTTCTGATGAAAAAGATCTTACTGTTAAAGATAATAATAGTAGCTCTCAGCAGGATGAAAATAAACTAGATGATTCTATCTCAGCAGATTCAGATTCAATAGAGAATCAAACTCCTGAGCTAATAAATAATGAAGTTTCTCCTTTTGTTAAAGAGCTAAATTCTTTAAGTAATGAAGCTGTAAAAACATTTATTGAAAACACTAAAGTCAGCCTAGACAGCTTATTAACTAATACTGATGCACTAGATAAAAAGACTAATGAAATTGAAAAGGTGATTTTTAGCAATATCAAAGAACTAGATAGAAAAATATTTACTAACAGTGATATTCTAAATGAACTTAAAAGCAATTTAACATCTTTAGAGTTATTGATCACTCAGTACAAGGCTGAAAATAATAATCTTCAAGAGTTACTAAAGTCTATCGAAGCTCTATATTATAGTAATACAAGGGATATTAAAAAAATTGAAGAAAAAATTAAGGAGATACATAGGCTTCTTGAGAACTCTGCAACACCAGCTCTTTTAGATAAATTTAAAAATATTTTTAAATAAGATAACTAATTCTTTTATATGCTTTTCTACCATTTAACCTTTGAACTTCATATATGCTATTAAGTATTTGTTTAAAATCGCTGGCCTCTCTTTTTAAGTATTCTAAGTCAGTTAAGTTATTAAATCTTAGAGAGTAGCTACAACCATTACTTAAGCTGCAGGGTGTAGATATTAACTTAAATTTTCTATACCCTTTTTTTTCGAGTAAATAGTTTAATCTCACAGCATGATTCTTAGAGTTAAATACAGCTATATAGTACTCCCCTTTACTTGAAAGATTGTTTTGCATCATATCACCCCTAGTTTGATATTCTAGTATTAATATATTTATTCAATAGTTAATGTGTTACAATTTTTTTATTAATATCCTCCATATATTCTAGATTTTTGTTTATCAATTTTTATTTTAGGACAAGCCCAGTCACATATAAAAAAGCTGTTACATATATTGAAACAAGAATACTTAAGGGGAGGTAACTCTTTTGTCTTTAGACGACTCAAATAATCCAAAAAAACTCGTATTTTGCATATCTAATAAGATTTTAAATGACTCTAATAAATTCAATCCAGTCAATAAATCTATTCAAGATTTAATAAATAAAAACAAAGAAAAACATTTAAATAGAATGAACACTGAGAAATCTAAAAATATAACAATAAGTGATACTGATGTTTCAGTAATTACCTGCACTAACAAGCCTCACACATTAGATTCCATTATAAATAATTTCAATAGACAATCTTATGAAAAGAAGGAATTGATAATAGTATTAAATAGTAATAAGTTAAACCTATATTCATGGCGGCAAAACGTTCAACAATATAATAATGTAAATATATATCAGTTGGATGAAAAAGTAACCCTTGGTGAATGTTTAAACTTTGCAATTAATAAATCAAAGTATGGTATTATTGCAAAGTTTGACGACGATGACTATTACGGTCCAAGGTACCTATCTCAAGCAATATATTTTTTGAAAAACACTATTGCTGATGTAGTAGGTAAATCAACTTCATATGTATATTTTTCTAGGAGCAAAACATTAGCTATAAGAAATTCTGGAAGAGAAAATCGATACGTTCCTAGAGTCGAAGGTCCCACACTTGTAATGAAAAGAAAAATATTTGATAAAGTTCGCTTTAGTGAAAAAAACCTAGGTGAGGATGTACAGTTCTGTAAGGATTGCTGCAAAAACAAAATTAGAATATATTCTACTGACAAATCTAATTTTGTTTACATCAGAAATGGAAATTATTCAAAACATACCTGGGGTATTAATGACAATTATTATCTAAAGTTATGCAATCAAATAGGTCAAGTTAATGATTACCGTATTTATGCAAATTCATAAATTTTATGTGTTAAATTATCTTCTTTTAATCGAGGTGAAATAATGACCAAAAATGATGTTAAAATTAAAATAGATAACCCTAATAAACCTATGTATAATAGCATGAATTTTCAAAGTAAAACTAGTGTTAAGAAAAGGGTTAGAAATCACCTTCCTGTAAATAATGACCCCAGTAAACTAATAAGAAAAATAATAGCAAAACGACAAAGATCAAATCATTCTAATTCAAGTCAAAAAAATATTATAGTAAATAACACAAAGTTAAAAAACATAAGCTATCCCAATATTAAGGTAGCAACCATTTTAGACATTATCCCGACGGATTGGTTTAGATATGAATGTAATTCAATTCCTCTATCTTCTGATAATTGGATGAATATTATTCAAAAAGAAAAGCCTCATATGCTATTAGTTCAATCTACTTGGCAAGATTATAAGTGGGATTGGAAATATAAAATGATAAATCTCCACAGGTCTAAAGATAGAACTTTAAGAAACCTAGTAAACTTTTGTAAAAGTCTTAATATTCCTACTGTATTTTGGAATATTGAAGATCCTTATGACTTTAATACTTTCTTAGGTGCTGCAAAACTATTTGATTATGTTTTTACTTCTGATTCTAATTCTGTTCCAAAATATAAACAGGCACTCGGTCATAATAATGTTTTTACTCTTCCTTTTGCTGCCCAACCAAAGATACACAATCCAATCAATAAAGATATAGAAAAAATTGGTCAAGTTGCTTTTGCGGGCTCATGGTATAGAATTGGTCACGAAGCAAGAAAAAGAGATATGGAGATAGTATTGAAACCAGCTACTGCATATAATTTTCATATTTATGATAGAATGTACTCGCTGACAAAAGATATCAATTTCAAATTTCCAGACATTTATCAAAAGCATATGAAAGGATATCTTCCTTATTCGAAAACAAATTCCACATTTAAAAAATATGATGTAATATTAAATGTTAATACAGTTCAAAATAGCCCGACTATGTTTTCCTGTAGAGTCTTTGAAGCTCTAGCTACAGGAACAAATGTTATAAGTGGCTATTCCTTAGGTATAAATAAGCTCTTTCCTAATATTGTACTACTAAGTAGAAATAAGAATGATACAAAACTCAATCTACAGAAACTACTAAATAATAAAGACTATAGAGATAAGCTGTCATTATTAGGACAAAGAGAAGTTTTTAATAAACACACATATAAGGATAGATTTGAAAAAATCTTAGATAAAGTAGGAATTAAATATAAAAAAGATACTACTCCTGGTGTTTCAATTATTACCAGTACAATAAGAGAAGAAAATATGGAAAATGTTTTTAAAAACTTTAATAGTCAAAACTATTCCAAGAAAGAGTTAATAGTAATTCTAAATAATAACTCTATGGATATAGAAAAATGGAGAAACAAAGCTAGTATTTATAAAAATATTAAGATTTATAGAATAGATGAGAAAGAATCTCTAGGTAAGTGCTTAAACTTTGGAATAGAAAAATCAAAGTTCAATTACGTTTCTAAGTTCGATGATGATAATTACTACGCTCCAAACTTTTTAACAGATTTAATGAATGCCTTTAAATATACAAAGGCTGATATAGTAGGTAAGTTGTCATATTATGTATATTTTGAGGGTAGTAAAACATTAGCCATCAGATGTGTAAAGAAAGAAAATAGATATATTGATTTCTTATCTGGTTCAGCCCTAATTATAAATAAAAAGGTATTCAATAAAGTGAAATTTAGTAATGAAACTATTGGCGAAGATACTAAGTTCTTAAAGGATTGTATTAAAAATAACTTTAAGCTTTATTCAGCCGATAGGTTCAATTATGTTTGTATAAGAAAACCTACAGCAAAAAATCACACCTGGAAAGTCCCTGAGAAAACTATGTTGAAAAATTGTAATATTGTTTGTAAATGTGATGACTTCAAAAATATAGTCACAGTTTAATGTGAACTTTAAAATAAAACTTTGCTTTTTTTGCAAGGTTTTATTTTTTTATTTAAAAATTGAATAAGCTTTTAACTAAAACTGATAATCCGCATATAAATAAAGTAGGAAAATAGAATTTTAGCTTTTTTAAGGAGGAAACCTTATGACAATAAAGGTTCAATCATTTAGTAGCAATGTTAAAGTAGCATGTATACTTGATGAACTGCCATATCATTGGCTTAAATATCACTTAAACCTCGTAACTATAGAACCTTATAACTGGAAAGAAGTTATGGAAGATCAAAAACCCGACCTCCTTCTAGTTCAGTCAGCTTGGCATGGCTATAAGAACAAATGGGAGCTCAAGATTGCCTCTTTAAAGCCAAATGAAAATTCCCTTTTAAAGCAAATTGTTTCTTGGTGTAAGAAAAATAATATTCCTACTGCATTTTGGAACATTGATGATTCCTATATGTTTAATACTTTTATTCAGACAGCAAAGCTTTTTGACTTTATATTTACCACCGATGAAAACTGTATAAAAAACTACAAGGAAAAAGTAGGCCATAACAATGTCTATACTTTACCCATGGCTGCTCAACCTAATATTCATAACCCTATCAATAGATATAAACAAAGATTAGGTAAAGTGGCCTTTGCAGGATCCTGGTATAATATTGGTTATGAAACTCGAAAAAAGGATATTGAGACTTTAGTAAAGCCTTCTATTAATTTTGATTTGCACATCTATGATAGGTTGTATGACCTTAATAGTGACGATTATAGATTCCCTAAAATCTATCAACCCTATATACGTGGTGGACTTCCTTATGAAGACATGATGGAAATGTATAAAAAATATGATGTTTTTCTTAATGTAAATACTGTGCAAGACAGTCCTACTATGTTCTCATGTCGTGTTTTTGAACTACTTGGATGTGGTGTTAATACTATTAGTGGCTATGCTTTAGGCGTTGAAAAAATGTTTCCAAATATTGTCTTACTATCTAAGTCTAAAGAACAAACAACCAATCACATAAGAAAGCTTCTAAATAATCAACAATATGCTGATAAATTATCCTTGTTAGGACTAAGAGAAGTTTTTAAAAAACACACATATGCCCATCGTTTAGAATATATGTTTAGTAAAATAGGTCTTGATTATAAAAAAACTCCTGAACCAAATGTATCATTCATATGTGTAGTGAATAGCAATTCAGAAATAAAAAATGCAGTAGAGATTTATACTTCTCAAAACTACAAGTTCAAGGAGTTAATTCTAATTTTAAGAGATGAAACTATTGATATTGATTTTTGGAAAAACAACCTCAAAACTATTCAATGTATTAGCATTCTAAAATCTACAAATAAAAACTTTAGTAATTGCTTAAATATGGGAGTATACAAAAGTAGCTGTCAATACGTTACCTTTATTGACCCAAATGACTATTACAGTCCTCATTTTATTACAGACCTTATTAATGGATTTAAATATACTGATGCTGATATAGTAGGAAAGCAATCTCATTATGTTTATTATAGTAAAAAGAATATTTTATTGACGGCAAATGATATTAAAGAATTTGAACAAGTTAATTCTCTTTTGCCCTCTGCCCTTGTAGCAAACAAAAGCGTATTTGATAAAATTCGGTTCTCAGAGCAGTCTGACGAACCAGGCTATGACTTTATAAAAGCTTGCTTATTAAATAGTATTAAACTTTTTTCTTCTGATAGATTTAATTATATTTCTTTTATTAATGGTATCCCTTATCCAATTAAAAAGGGAATGTATAAAAAAAGTTTAGGTGTAAAATTAAATCCTATTAAATTAAATGAAGGTTTAATAAAATATGTAACAGTTTAATTAAGATAACATTTTTCATAACAATGAATGAGGTGAGTTAATGACAAATAAAGATGTGAAAATTGTAATATCAAAAGCTGAAAAGCCCCCTATTCAAATATTTGAAAAACCTTTTTGTAATCAAATGAATTACATGGGAATAAGGCATGAACGACACTATGAACCTAGTATCTTAAATCAAGGTATTTCAATCATTACTAGTACAATCCGAGATAATTGTATGGATAATATATTTAACAATTATGAATCTCAAACCCATTATCCAAGAGAATTAATAATAATTCTAAATAAAAATAGTATGAATTTAAATAAATGGCAGAAAAAAGCTCAGAAATATAATAATGTTAGTATCTATAAAATTGATGAAAATAAAACTCTAGGAGAATGCCTAAATTTTGCTGTTAATAAGGCAAAATTTAATTATATAACTAAATTTGATGATGATAATTACTATTCTCCAAACTTTGTAAAACGATTAATGCTCTCTTTCACTTGGTCAGAAGCCCAAATTGTTGGTAAGCTTTCATATTATATTTACTTTGAAGGAAGTAATACACTGGCATTAACTAATCCAAAAAAAGAAAATAAATATGTGCATATGCTATCTGGATCTGCTCTGATAATTAAAAGAGAAGTATTTTCAAAAGTAAAATTCCCACATACAAATCTAGGGGAAGACACTAAGTTTCTGCAAGACTGTCTTAAGAAAGGTTTTTCTCTATATTCTTCTGATAGATTTAATTATGTTTGTATTCGTAGGAATGATCTGACAACCCATACTTGGAAAGCTAACGAGAAAACTCTTATAAAAAATTGTGCTGTCGTTGCAAAGACAAATGACTATAAAAGATACGTCGATAGATAAATTTGTAAAGACAAACAGTAACAAATATTAAACTTCCTAATAATATATAGTGCAAAAAAGATTATTAGGAGATGAGATTATGGAACCAAGGAGTAATGACATCAAATTTAAAGTTACCAAAGATAAAACTATCCTTTCACAAATGCCTCCAGGAAGCCATGTTAAAATCCCGCCAGGAAATCCAGTTAATAAAAATATAAATAAGACAGTACTAAAAAGACTTAATAACAGACTTAGAATCAAAAACAGTTTAAAACCTCCTTCTAAGAAGAAGAACATTAACATTGGACCCGGCACATCAATTATAACCTGTACTAATAGGCCAAATTTTTATAATAATATCATTGAAAACTATATGCGACAAGAACACGGGCCAAAGGAGTTAATTATCATTCTTAACAGTAATAGCATAAATTTAAAAGAATGGATGAATAAAGTAAAAAAACATGATAATATTAGAGTTTTTCAACTAGGTCAGAATACAACTCTAGGTAGCTGTTTGAACTTTGCAGTTACTAAATCTAATTTTGATATTATAGCCAAATTTGATGATGATGATTACTATGGACCGAAATATTTAAGTGAAGCAGTTAATGCTTTTCAAACTACTGGTGCCAAAGTTCTTGGAAAAGCAGCTACTTATGTATACTTCGTCTCTAGTAAAACATTAGCATTAAGATCGCCTGCGGGAGAAAATCGATATGTAAGCTTTGCAAATGGTTCTACACTTATCTTCAAAAAAGAAATTTTCAATAGAGTGAAGTTCAGAAATCTATCAGTAGCAGAGGATGTAGCTTTTTGTAGAGACTGCATCTATAAAGGCTATCAGCTATATTCTACTAGCAAACTAAATCATGTTTATATAAGATACCCAAAAAAACAAAACCATACTTGGAAGATTAATGATCATGAATTTATGAATAGATATTGTAAAGTTATAGAAAAAACCGATGATTATATTGGCTATGCAAATAGTAATTAATTTATTTTTATCCTTAATTTGAAAAAATCTAATACTTTTATTTATTTTTCAGATAATTGTATTTGATTTTATAATAAAACAAACTATAACAATTTTAATTTTCTTTCATATTATATTGTAGCTCAAAATAAAACCTCATATAAAGGAAGTGAAAATATGCCTAACAATATAGTATTTAATGAAGTAGCTAGTCAACTGAAAACACAAATTTACGGTAATAATGGTGGAACTGCAGTTCCCCTATCAGTAGATGGAAGTGGTAATTTAACATTTACTGCCACTAATTTAGACATTAGAAGTTTATCTCCTACTACTGATACTGTTAGCGTTACTGCTACAGACTTTGATATTAGAAGTCTATCTCCTACCACTGATACTGTTACTGTTACTGCTACTGACTTTGATATCAGAGGTCTATCTCCTACTACTGACACTGTTACTGTTACCGCTACTGACTTTGATATCAGAGGTCTATCTCCTACTACTGATACTGTTACTGTTACTGCTACAAATTTAGATATTAGAGACCTTAGTGGAGTTACTGATTCAGTAACAAAAGGTGGCAATTTCTTTGCTGAATCAAACACAACTTTAACAGTTTCTGATACAGGTGTTGCATTAACTATTGATACTTCAGAGCAAGATATTTACACCTTCTATGTAGCAAATACAGGAGCTGCAGCTGTAAGTGTAAAATTACAAATTGCACCTACTAACTCATCAACTTATTATGTAGATGACCCATCGGGTGAAGTATCTATTGGAGCTGGCGAGAAAGGTGTCTTAGTTGCTCAAAAATTCTTGAAATTCACTAGATTATTCTTCAACCCTAGTGATACTACAAGTATCGAAGCATTCTATAATGCCCATGTATAATAGGTTCCAAAAGCTATCAGGTCACCTGATAGCTTACATAGAATGATACAAATAATTAGGAGTGATTATATGAAGCTTAGTCTAAGTATGATTGTAAAAAATGAAGAAAATAATTTACCTAGATGTTTAGAAAGTATAAAAGATATTGTAGATGAAATGATAATTGTTGATACTGGCTCTACTGACGAAACTGTAAATATAGCTAAACGCTATGGTGCAAAGGTTTATTCTTTTAAGTGGAATGGTAATTTTAGCGATGCAAGAAATTTCTCACTAGATAAGGTTTCTGGAGATTGGATTTTAATAATGGATGCTGATGATGAATTAGATCAAAATGATAAACCAAAAGTTCTCAGTCTATTGGAAGATTCTAAAGCAGATATTTATTTCTTTCAAACTCTTAGTTACATAGGCAAAAAGCCTGGTAATGACCTAGTAAACAATATAAATATTAGGCTCGTGAGAAATAACATGGGTTATAGATTTCATGGAGCTATTCATGAGCAAATTAAGGTTGAAAATCCTGAAACAAAAAATAGAAAAAAAATAGAAATAGAAGATATAAAGGTATATCACTATGGTTATTTAAATAGAGATATAATAAATAAAGATAAGAGAAATAGAAATATAGGGATTCTTAAAAATATTTTAGAAGAAAATCCAAAAGACAGCTTTCATCTATTCAATATGGGGAATGAATATTTTGCCCTTAGTGATTATGAAAAAGCTTTAGAATATTATATGAAATCCTATAAGAATTTCAATCCAAATATAGGTTATAGTCCAAAACTTATTTTGAGGATAGTTAATACACTAAATGAGCTAGAACGATATAATGATGAATTACAATATATCAAAGAAGGACTTAGATACTATCCAAAATATACTGATTTAGAATACTTAAGAGGATGCTTGTTTCATCAAATGGGAAGAATTCCTTCAGCAATTAAATCCTTTGAAGAATGTATTGAGTTGGGCCCTCCCCCTATTCAGTTAAGCTTTATTGATGGAGTAGGTGGATTTAGAGCATACTACGCCCTTGCTGAGACATTATTTTCAGCTGGAGAATATGATGCCGCCCATAGTTATTATATAAAAACTCTTCAAGCAAAACCTAGCTTTCTTATACCTCTAAATAGGATAGCCGAAATATTATTATATAAGAAAAATATCGATTTAAATATGGTTAAGAAGAAAATGGAGAGCTATTTTGGCAATACACTAGATACTTCTGCTTACATTACACTATCTGATATTTTTTATAGTCAATGTAAGTATGACATATCCCTTGAATATATAGCAAAGATTGATATAGATTTAAATGAACTTCCTAATATTCAATTTTTTAAAGGAATGTGCCTATTTTACCTTGGAGAGTTTAAAAAAGCTAATGAAATATTTAGGCTTATTAATGACTCAAATTTAAGTGAAAAAACTATTTCAAAGATGATTATTTGTGAATCTTTGAGTGGCAATTTTAAAAAAGCTAAGAATCTAATTAACTCTACAAATGAATTCAATGACCGAAAGAAAATAATCGTCTATAGTTCATTTATACATTTATTGATGTATAATAAGTCTCATCCTTTTGCAAATATAGCGGAACCTAATGAGTTTCTAGACGTAATAATGGATCTCTTAGGCAATTTATTAAAAGCATCTGCTTTTGACGAATTTGAAACATCATTGCAATTATTCAACTTATTTGATTCTAATGAAGTTCTTTTGAGACTTGCAAAGCTTTATTATAGATTTAAGCATTACAATCTATCGTACCAAGAATTCTTACGTTCAATAAAGCTTTTTGACAAAATAGATAGTGAAGGGCTAGAGATGATGAAGGAAATGATAGACCAAAAACTAATCAGTAATGATTAATTATCTCATTTTGAGAGGATGTTAATGATGTCAGATAACTTCTTTTTTACTCCTAATCAAGATGCATTTGTAAGTAGCTACTACCCAACTGAAAATTTTGGTAAAAATCTTGCTTTATTTGTAGGGAAATTTATGAGTAGCACTATTTATAATACATTAATAAAATTTGATTTATCAGGATTTCCTAGCGATTATAAAATTAATAAAGCAATTTTAAGCTTATATATATTTAGAAATGACCAACCTTCTACTTCTAAAGTCTATAATGTATATAGAAATTTAAATGATTTTAATGAGGATACAGTTAACTATAATAATCAACCTTCAACTCCTTCAACTCCATTGACATCCGTAACTATTAATAATGAGGTGAATACTTTTGTTAATATAGATATAACTAGCCTTGTTCAAAATTGGTATAAGTCAATATATCCTAATTATGGACTAAAATTAAAAGCAATTAATTCAACTATCCAATCTTTAGTAGCATTCTATAGTAAAGATTCAGATGAAAGCTATCCACCTAGACTCCAGATTTTTTTCGAACCTCCAGTTCAAATTGCCAGTAGGAAATTCGAATCAAAGCTAGAAAAAAATTTAGCTACTTCAGATATTAGTAAGTATTCTAAAACTTATGATGTTTCAACTGTATTTACCTATACTTATTTTGTTATAAATATGGGTACCACTAATCCTTGTAACGTTGCTATACAAATAAGTCCTGATGGCTCAAATTGGATAGATGATTCAATTGTATTTACTGTCAACCCTAATGAAATGATTAAAATTGTTCCCAAAACTTTCTCCTGTTATTCTAGACTTCGCTATATATCATCTTCTTCAGGTAACCATACAAATTTAGATTTGTGTTTACAGACTCAAGCCTAACCTCATTGTATTCCCTGGGTAATAGCCATATAGTGACATAAACCTACAAGATAAAAGCCTCGGCATCAAATTTGCCGAGACTTAAGTATTTGTGACTATTTTGACAGCTTAATTTTAAGCTTTTCAAGCATATCCTTAGACATTGAATCTAAATCATATTTAGGATTCCAACCCCACTCTTCACGAGCAGCACTATCATCAAGTGAGTCTGGCCATGAATTGGCAATTTTTTGCAATGTAGGATTTATGTCATAATTCATGTTAAATTCTGGCATAAATTTCTTAATTGATGCAAATATATCTTCTGGATTAAAACTCATTGCTGTAACGTTAAATGCATTTCTATGCTTCAACTTACTTGGATCAGCCTCTGCAAGGTTAATAATTGCATCTAAAGCATCTGGCATATACATCATATCCATGTATGTACTTTTATCAAGTGGACAAGTAAATTTCCCCTCTTGTATTGCTTTATAATAAATTTCTACAGCATAGTCAGTTGTTCCTCCACCTGGTAAGGTTTTATAAGATATCAATCCTGGAAAACGAACCCCTCTTGTATCTACACCATATTTTTCAAAATAATAATCACAAAGTAATTCGCCAGCCACCTTCGTTACGCCATACATAGTAGTCGGTCTTTGAATGGTGTCTTGTGGTGTATCTTTTGCAGGCGTCGATGGACCAAATGCTGCAATTGAGCTTGGAGTAAACACAGCAGAGTTTAACTCTCTAGCCACTTCTAATACATTATATAATCCATTCATATTTACATTCCAAGCTAGTCCAGGCTTAGCCTCTCCAACTGCTGATAATATAGCAGCTAAATTTATTATTGTATCTACATTATGTTTCTTTACTGCATCAGCAATTTGGTGTTCTTTGGTAATATCAACAATCTCAAAAGGTCCTGATTGTAGAACCTCTTCTGAACCATTATCCTTACTAAGTCCACTTGCTATTACATTATTCTCCCCGTACTCTTTTCTCAATCTCATTGTAAGCTCAGAGCCAATTTGCCCTAATGCCCCAGTTATTAGTACTTTCTTCATAAATTACACCTCCAAAAATTATAGTTATCATATTTAGTCTATCCATATGAAAACGTTTCTTATTTCAGATTTTCGACTATATTATAACATATTTTTTCATTAATAAAAAAGAATTTAATTCCTACTATTATTAATTTTTTGTCAAATAAGAAAAGAATATCCCAATTAAAAAAAGAAACCCAAAATTAATTTTGGGTTTCTACCATTGCTATGTTGTATTTATCACTGTTTTTTGAAACTCTATTTAATAGAGTAGCTATTTGAGCTCTAGTAATATTCTCACTTGGATGGAATGTTCCATCGTCATAACCTCTAAATAGTCCATAATAAGTCATAGTATATATATAATCATATGACCATCTATTTTCATCAATATCATCAAAGGATAACTTAAGCTTTTGATCAATTTCTTCAAAATCCATTACTCTTGACATCATCGCTGTCATCTCTTCTCTTGTTATAACTTTATTCGGAGCAAAATTCTCATTATCTACACCTTTTATGATGCCATGTTCCTTTGCTATTTCAATTTCAGGCTTAGCCCAATAATTATCAGGTACATCCTTAAAATCATAATCTATTGATTCAGTTTTTTCTAATCCAAATGCCCTTACTATTGTAACAGCTGCTTCTGCTCTGGTTAAATCGCTATCAGGTTTGAAAAGTCCATTATCAAATCCTCTCATCCATCCCTTATCCTTTACTTCTAATATATCTAATTCGGCCCAGTGGTTTTCAATATCATAAAAATAATCACTATTCATGGATGAATCATTTAAAGCCCTGCTAAAATAATCCCAAGTTCCAGGTAGTTCCTGTCCTAAACTCCAGCTACCTGTACCTTTTAAATTGTATTTTTTCACTAGGTCAATTTTGGCTTTTATAGATGCTTCATTTTCATACCAAACTTCATAATGACCAGCTTGAAGCCTTCTTCCATAAACATAATATGGTTGGTCTCCAGGTTTAATATCAAATGTTGCCTTTGATGACATTTGGGTGTCATCAAAGTATATATTTGCATCATAATTTTTAATAAGAGTGTCTAAATCTGTAAGGTGAACACCTCTCCCACCTGTTGATTCACTATAGTTCCAGTATCGACCATAAAAAGGAATTCCTAAAACAACTTTATCTGATGGTATTTTGTCCACTGCATATTTAATTGCATCCTCGACAAAACTTCGACCTGCAATCGGCCCTGGCTGTGAACCATAATAGCTTTGATCATAGGCCATAATCATTAAGTAATCGCAGTACTCTGCTAGCGCTTTATAATCATAGGACCCTTGCCATCCTTTCGTTGATCCCCAAGGATTAGCTGCAACTGCAATCGATACTTCTTTACCTTCCGGTAGCTTTTCTCTTAATAATCTCATGAAATCAGTATAATTATTACGGTCATATTCAGTTAAATTTTCTAAATCAATGTGTATACCGTCAAGATTATATTTTTCAATTATTCCAGCAATTTCTTCTGATAAACTTTCTCTGTTTTCCAATGCTTTTCTTCCTAATCCTCTATCCCAATGATTACTCAAGAAAGGCACTACTTTAATATCTCTGTCATGCATTTCTTCAATAAACTTTTCATAGAAGATTTTACTTATTTTTAAGCTACCATCTTCATTTAAATCAAAGTAACTTGGAGAAATGACTTGTAAAGCTCCATTTGCTCTATCTACATAATCTACATGATTATATTTACTTCCAAAATATAAGTAACTCATATTGAATCTTTCAACAGAGGCTTGTCCTTCTATTGGGCTTATTAATACATATGGTAAAACAACTAAAACGCTTAAAATTATTAACTTAAAAAATCTTTTCCTTTTAGACATCGGCATACCCCCTCTTATACTAGTTTACATAATTCAAAGAAGGAATACAATGAAAATATTTGGCAGAATTACTAACTTTCTACGTCATATTGTATGCCGGAAATAGTTATATTCTTTTCATCAACAAGATCAATAGTACTATTTTCCACAGCTTTTCCATTTCGCATAACAACTCTTACCTTTGGCCTTAAGCTAAATTTGGGATTTGTTTTAGTTACTACTGCAATATCTCCATTACTTAACCTAACTAACGTCCCTTCTGGATATGGGACAATCATTTTTATAAAAGCTTGAGCGACCTTGTAATCAAAATGTGTGCCTGAGGCACCCATTATATATTCTATAGCTTCATTAGGTGATAGCGCCTGTCTATATGGTCTATCAGATACTAATGCATCATATACATCCGCCACAGCTACTATCTTTGCACATTCATTTATTTCGTCTCCAGAAATACCCCTTGGATAACCAGTACCATCTACTCTCTCATGATGCTGTAATGCTATTACTCTTGATATTGAACTAACATACATATTATCCTTTAAGTATTCATATCCTTTTTCAGAATGATTCTTAATCACCTCAAATTCTTCACTAGTTAATTTTCCTGGCTTTAATAACACTTCCTTTGGTACATAGGTCTTTCCTAAATCATGTAATATAGCTCCTGTAGCCAAATGAGTTAATTTTTCTTTATTATATTGCATCTCAATTCCAACTATTATTGAAAGAACTGCAACATTTACACAGTGTTGATATGTATAATTATCCATTGATTTTATGTCAACCATTTTAACTAAAATTTCTTTTTGAGAAAAGAGTTCATTAATAAAACTCTCAATTATAGCACCTATATCTTCTAAGCATTTTGTTTTTAATTTATTAGCTAGTTTTTTATTAGTTATACCTTCATTCGCCATTTCTGAAAATCTAGTATAGGAATCCTTCATTAACTTAATTGCCTTAATTCTTAATTCAGGTTTAATCACATCTTCAATCTCATTATCACTATACTCATCATTTATATAAACTGACATAATGCCGTTCTTTCTAATTCTTCTTATCAGACCTTGCTTTAACTCGACGCCCTTTGATAAGAGTATTCTTCCCTGTGAGTCAAAAATGGTTTTAGCTAACTCAGTACCTTCTCTCACAGAGCTTACTGGAACTAATCTCATACCATCACTCCTCTGTTTTAAGCATTCATAATCCACGATATCATATAAATAGCAGTCACTTCAATAGGACCTTGGTATTAACTTTAAAAGGCTAATCCATTTTGGATTAGCCTTTTGCAAACTATTTACTCATCAATATTCACAGTTTCTAAATCTTGATCTTTAACAGGTTTTCCTATAAAGTAAACGATTGAAATTATAGCTATAATTGAGATAGGAAGAACTAAATAAATTGGCATTCCTAAAGCAGCAGGAATATATCCAAGTAAGATTGCAACTAAAGCTACAGATACTGCATAATATAGTTGGGTCTTTGTATGATCAACATGATCGCAAGCTGCACCCATAGATGCTAAAATAGTAGTATCTGATATAGGTGAACAATGATCACCAAATATTGAACCAGTTAAAACACCACTTATACTAAGAACAATAAATGAATTTTCAGGAGATATAGCAAATGCAACTGGTATTGTTAATGGCATTAATATTCCCATAGTTCCCCATGAGGTACCTGTAGCAAATGATATTACAGCCCCTAATATAAAGATTATTGATGGTAATAAGAATTTTGGGATAGCATCAGATAATATTGAAGCCAAATATGTTGATGTTCCTAATTCTTTAACTACACTACTCAATGACCAAGCTAAGATTAAAATCACTGCAGTTATTACAAGGGATTTAATACCTTGTATCCATGTATCAATAGCTTCTTCTAAAGTAAATAACTTTTGGACCACTCCCATAATTATTGCAACTATGGTTGAAAGAATAGCGGATTGGAACAATACTATACTGGCATCTGAAGCACCAAATGTTTCTCTTATTGCTGCTAGAGATACTGGAGAGTTTTGAAGCAATGTAATTAAATCTATATTCTCTCCCCCCATTATAGCTAAATATCCATTATGATAAAAACCAACTAGCGAAGAAATTATTAACATACCAATTGGTATTATTGCATTCCATACACTTAATTTAATATCTTCATCTGGTACAATTTCTGAAGTATCAGATGATATCATCGGCTTTGCATTATCTCCAAGTAGCTTTCCTGTCTTAAGTGCTCTCCTTTCAGCCTTTAACATAGGACCAAATTCTCTTAAAAATATGGCTGTTGCTACTATAAATATTAAGATAAGAATGTTATAAAACCTAAAAGGTATTGTTTCCAAAAACACATTATATGCGTTAACTTCTTGTCCAATATATGAGTATCCATCTTTTATTAAACTTAACTCATATCCAATCCAAGTAGATATTAATGCAATTCCAGCTATTGGTGCTGCTGTAGCATCAATTATAAATGCAAGTTTTTCTCTAGATATCTTCATCTTATCTGTAACTGGTCTCATTATTGGACCAACAATCAAAGCATTTGAGTAATCATCAAAGAACACTAGCAACCCAAGTACCCAAGTAATTAACTGAGCGCTTCTAGAAGAGTTGGCTTTCTTTGCTAGTTTCTCGGATATAGCCTTTGCTCCGCCCATTTTAGAAATCAAAGCAATTAGCCCACCAATTGCAAGACATTGTAGTATAATCCCTGCATTCCAGGAATCAGCTAATGAACCTAGCATAATGTTTATAATCATAAGAAACCCATTTGTTATTGTTCCAAGGATATCAGCCCCATTTAAGTTCAATAGTATGGTTCCTGAAAGTATCCCAATAAACAATGAGATTATTACATTCTTTGTAATAAAAGCTAAGAGTATTGCAATAATTGGTGGTAATAATGACCAAAGTCCAAAGCTATAAACTGTACCATCCAAAGTGCTTGAGCTTACTCCAAAAGCAACATTTGAAATTAGTAATAATGTGATAATTGTAACTAAAATAAATCCCTTTTTTTTCATAGTATCTCCTCCTTAGTTTTGTCAAGTGAATTATGCATGGAGGAGAGCAATCATATAATAAAAGCCTTGAGCATTCACTCAAGGCTAAGCACTGCATTATAAAAGCATGTGTCTAGATGAATGATAGCTCTCCACAAATAAGATTTGTGACAGTGCTGTACATATTTTATACAACACCAGCATCATAGCATTAAAGCATTAGCTATGTGCTTCGGCGATATTTCCTTTCCTATTACTTCACAGAGCTTACCTCCATAATAGTACTATTAAATATCGCACCTCTATCCTATATTTCACTTTATTAAGTTTAATAAGAATTATAATAAATTATTATTATATTGTCAACTTTATTTTTTTTAATGCTCTTTTTTAATAATGTACTCTTACTAACCAAAACTTTATATTATTATCACTCCATCCTAGTTCCCAGGGAACTCTATATCTATCAGTATTATGGCAATTAACTAAACTATATCCTTTTGAATCTACACCTGTAACTACTGAAATATGGACGATTTTCCCTTTCTTTTCATAAGCAACAAAGTCTCCTGGTAATAGCTTATACGAACTCTTATAAACTGAGTCATATGATCCTCTAGCTATTACAGACGCCCTTCCACTATTTACCATATAGTCTTTGAAACCTTGAGCATTGACCCAAGCTCTAGTACCGTCTTTTTCATAATTCCAAGAATATGTTTTCTTAAATCCTCCGCCCTCATGAAGAATTTGTGAAGCAAAGTTTGCACAGTCTCCACCGAGATTATTATAATCTTTATATTTACTATTATATTTAAGTCCGTATTCCTCATCGGAAGCAGCTCCACAGTACTTATCAGCATATTCAATTGCTGACTTTCTTCTTTCATTAATTCCTGATATGTCCCTTGCTTCATGGTTAATAATGAACTCATTAACTTCCTCAGAGTTAATCTTATCCAAATGCAAGGAATCTGCAAATGGATCATTATACCAATCCCTCGTAATAAGCCATTTATCCTCTTGTTTTTCCAAATCTAACAAATGATACGTTCCTATTCTAAACATATTTATTTTATCAGGCTGATCAAGATAATAATACTCATACTCCGTTGAAGCAGTAAAGCTTACTTGGATTCCTTCATCGGTTTCCTTTGTATAGTTTATTCTAATTATGGTATCAACCTCTTTAAATTTTACACCTTGTTTTTCTGACCATATGTGTAGGTATTTCATTTTCTTTAGCTCATGTTCATATGCCCATAGTCCGTATTTCTTATTTTTATTATACATATAATTAAGACTATCTAAATCCTTCTCTAAAAGGGCATTATTTCTAAACCTAATAATATCATTTACAATTTCGTAAGCCTGATTTTTATTAAAGACAGATGCAGTAATTGGAGCTTTCTTAAATAAAAAAGATGCTATTATTAAAAAAGCTATTATGATTAGAATTAAGTAAAGTCTAGATTTCCTTAAAATTATTATCATGCTATTACCTCCACAACCTATTCATAAAATTATATGAAATTCTATTGGAATATAGACATTTTTTTAATAAGTTGAGGAAATTCCTACAGAAAAAAATAAGGAGTAAATACCCCTTATTTTCCCTTTGGTTCATTTATAACAATATCTTCAAATCTAATTCTTTGTAAGGAACTGACCCTTACATTTTTAACATTTTTCTTATAGCCAAAAGGTTCTTTCTTATGGTACAAGAATATCCATGGAATATCGTCGATAATCATATTTTGTATTTCTTTATACACTTTTTTTCTTCTATTAGGATTAACAATCTCTTTTGCTTCTTCCATCTTTTCAACAACTTTAGAATTATTATAATTACCAAAATTAGTATAATTATCAGGATGGAATAAAGGTCTAAGGTAATTATCTGAATCCCCTGTATCAGCTATCCATCCCATTGAGAATACATCACACTTAGCAATGCTTTCTGGACTCATATATTTCTTCCTATCCACTGTAACTATTTCATAAGCCACATCTATATCCTCTAAACAGCTTATAATGAACTCAGTATTTTTTGATAAACCACCTTCTCTAACTAAAATTTTCAATTTTTCTTTATTATTATAATATCCATTTTCCTTTAAAATCTTCTTCGCTTCATTTGGATTATATTTAAATCCATCTAAATCACTATTATCTATTAATGCTGGTGGGAATACTCCTTTGGATTCAGATGCTATTCCATTAAGAAATTCTGAAATTAATTTTTTTCTATCAATCGCCAAGTTTAAAGCTCTTCTAACATCTTTATTTTGTGCAAAAATCGATTTAGAGCTAAAATTAAATCCCCAGAAATTTGTACTTAATATATCTTTTAATTCAATAGTTATGTCTTGAGCTTTATTCTTAATAATATCCATAGTATTAGAGTTCAACACTAAGAAGTCATATTTCCCATTAATAAAGTTATTAGCCACTTCTTCATTCTCTTCTTTCTTATAGAAAATATCAACTCTATCAATATATGGTTGTCCACCATAATAATCTTTAAAGGCTAATAAAGAATATTTTTCATCATCCTTTTCTCCTAATATAAAAGGTCCTGCACCTGAAAAGATACCTTTTTCAATATCTTCTTTTGGTAAAATCGAACAGCATACCTCTGCTAAATTAAGTATAAAACCACTATAAGGTTTAGTTAACCTTATCCCTATCCTATATTTATCAAGTACCTTTACGCCTTCAATATAATCATTCTTCCCTTTGTTATACTCCTGTGCACCTTCAATATCTGTTAAAAACCAAACGTTAGGTGATTTAAGCTGAGGAGACAACATTCTTTTAATTGAATACTCCACATCTTCTGCTGTAATCTCTCTTCCATTGTGAAATTTTGCTCCTTTTCTTAAATTGAAAACCCAAGTTACATTATCCTCTTTAAGATACCAGCTTTTAGCAACTCCTGGATAAATATCATTTGATGATCCTTTGTTTAAGAGTCTGGCATGAATATTTTCTAATATTTTATTAGTTCCTGTTTCAAAGCATATGGCTGGATCTAGTGTAGAAAGTTCTCCCATCCTTGTACTTAAAACATATTTATCCTTATTCTTATCACGCTTATCTATTATAGTCATGATTCTATCATTTAGTTTAGTTAAATCCTTTGATGTTTCATAAAGAAAATTTAATGATGATTTAGTTTGTTCTGCATTCATAGACATTATCTCTATCATTGAAGTAAAATCAAAAAATATTTGATTTAAATCTTCAGTTGATAATATTACACTTTCAAGACTTGTAGTTTGTTCTGTCATTGCATTATTAATTTCTTTTGTTACCTCAGTTGTGGTGTTTATTGAATCAATAATCTTATTAAATACTTCATTAGTATTATTAGCTATAGTAACACCCTTATCTACTTTATTTGAACTATCATCCATAGCTAGTATTGTTTTCTCTATGCTTTCGTCTATCTCTTTAATTATTTTTGAGATCTCTTCAGCTGATTCATCGCTTTTATCAGCCAACTTTCTAACTTCATTTGCTACAACGGCAAATCCTGCTCCATGCTCTCCAGCTCTAGCTGCTTCAATAGTAGCATTTAAAGCTAAAAGATTAGTCTGACCTGATATTTCTTTGATTACCTTTAACATATTATCTATTTGCACAGCATTTTTCCCTAAAGAATTAACCATTTCCTTCATATAATCAACTGAATTAGCGATTTCTTTCATCGCTCCAATAGACTCTTCTATAGCTGAATGTCCTTCTTTAGCTACATCTAAAGTTTTATCCGCAATTTTTTGAGAATCAGAAGTACTTGCACTTACTTCCTCAGCCATAGCAGAGTAACTTTCTATTTGATTTACCACATCATTAATAAATTGCTTTTGTTTTTCAACATTAACTGATATGTACTGGATATTATTCATGAGGTTTTCAGTAGCAAAACCTGTTTCTTCTATTCTTGTATTCATCTTATTAATAGTAATTCTTTGATTATGACAAAGTAATGTTTCTAGCTTTTTTTCAGCTGTCTTTGTCTTACCTATTTCATTTTCCTTATGTATATTTTGTTTTAATTCAGAGCTATTGTTCTCCTTTTTAAAGAACTTCTTAAGCAATGCACCCACCCCTTTTTTAAAATCTTAACTACATTGTAACATTTTTTTGTTAACTTTTTAACATCTTTTATGTTTTTATTTATAACAATCTATCATTCTGCCTATTTCATTAAATCCAAGCTTCATATATATCTCTCTTACACTCTTATTATCATATTGTAGATATAACTTCTTTCCTTCTTTTATGAGTTCCTCACATAATTTTAATAAACATTCAGTGGCCAACCCTTTATTTCTATACTCAAAATCAGTTGCAACTCCTACTATTATTGCTGAATCTTTTTTCTCATATGATGATTGTGCAATTGATATGATTTTACCATCCTTTTCAATGTAATATCCACGCCCCGTTTTATTGAAATATTTTTCAACTATTAGTTCTCTTGGCGTAAAGCCTGTAAAGACTTTTGAATATAGCTCAAGTATTCTGTCAATATCTTTAATATAAACTTTTTTAACTATGCTATCCATAGAAAACTCTCTATGTGCTTTAATATTATACAAATCCTTGGAATCACTCAATTCACTTATATAGGAACCCTTCTTAATCTTCGAGAAGTTATAGTTGTTTACTAGCTTATTCAATATGGATTTTTCTCCAATTATTTTCTTAAAATCCTCATTATTTATTAGCTCAATAAAATCATTAACGTTATATTCTCCTGTAGAAAAAAACTGCATATTTCCAGCTTTTCTTTTAAATAAAATTGATATAAGGTCTCCTTTATTATCAAACTCTCCCCATTTTTTATCAAAAACCATTTTATATTTTTCTCTTTCAAGTCCTTGCAATATAAAATAATTAACTATTGAATTGTTCTGTAGAAAATCCATTAATTCTTCGTTATAGCTTTCATCTAATAGTTTTATCATTAATTCACCTACTCCAAATGAAATTTATAGGAACCATATTCTAATTTTATCACAATTTGTATAAAAATCATATTTGCTACAATTATTTGTTACATTTATATAATCAACTTATAATTTTTAAATATACATTTGTCTTATTTCTGTATATTATACAATAACTATTGAAAATTTCTCTAATGAAAATACAAAAGGACTAGAAAAATATTTTAAAATATTTTTCTAGTCCTTTTTAAGTCATCTGTTATTAAGCAACCATATAATCAACTAAGCTTAGAATAGTTTAAAGCTCTCCAAATAAATTTTTCTTTATTATTTTAGTATCTTCTTTGGGTTTTGATGAGGACATAATATATGACATTACAGCTATGCCATTAGCTCCTGCTTCTCTTAATAGATAACAGTTTTCACTATTTATTCCACCTAAAGCAATCACGGGTATTTTTAGATGAGTCTTTATCTTTTTAATAAAGTCCACTCCCTTTGGTTCCAACCCTTCCTTGCACTTTGTTGGAAATATGTGGCTTGCCAATACATAGTCTGCACCATTTTTTTCAGCATAGATTGCTTCTTCTAAGCTATGTACTGAAACGCCTAATAGTCCATTATATTGCTTTCCTTCTTCCTCAAAACTCTCAAAACTAATATGATAGCCATCGGCACTGACCTTTTCTGCTACTTCTTTATTGCTATTTATTATAAGAAGAGTTCTTTTATGACTATCTGCAATTTTATCATTATAGGAATCAATTATGCTTTTTATTTTAATAGCTATTGGCGTTAATTCTTTAGTAGTTAGGTCTTTCTCTCTTAAAATAACAATATCTACTCCACCTTCAATAGCTTCTTCAATAGTTTTGTAATAATTTTCTTCCTCTACTAGTTTTCTATTTGTTATCAAACAAAGCATTATTAGTCATCTTCCCTAAGGATATTAATATTCTTCCCTTCCATAACTTTATTCATATTTCTCATTGAGCACATTTTACCACACATGGTGCAGCTATCTTCATGCTCTGGTTGAGATTCTGCTCTATATCTCTTAGCCTTTTCAGGGTCTATTGCAAGATCAAACATTCTATTCCAGTCTAATTGCTGTCTAGCTTTACTCATTTCATAATCCCAATCTCTTGCTCCCTTTATACCCTTAGCTATATCTGCAGCATGGGCAGCTATTCTTGATGCAATTATACCTTCCTTCATGTCATCTAAAGTAGGTAATCTTAAATGCTCAGCAGGAGTTACATAGCAAAGGAAATCTGCTCCACTACTTGCTGCAATAGCTCCACCTATTGCACTTGTTATATGGTCATATCCTGGAGCTATATCAGTTACGATTGGTCCTAATACATAGAAAGGAGCTCCATGACATAACTTTTTCTCAAGTAACATATTAGCTTTTATTTCATTTAAAGCCATATGTCCTGGACCCTCAATCATTACCTGAACATTTTTCTCCCAAGCTCTCTTAGTTAACTCTCCTAAAATCATTAATTCATGTATCTGACTAGGATCTGTAGAGTCATTTATACTTCCAGGTCTACATGCATCTCCTAGACTTAAAGTAATGTCATATTTAGCACATATATCTAATAAATCATCATAATATTCAAAGAATGGATTTTCTCTATCATTCAATTCCATCCATGCATACATTAGGGAGCCTCCCCTTGATACTATATGGTTTAATCTTTTATTTCTTTTAAATATCTCAGCTGTTTCTCTATTTATACCAGCATGAATAGTAACAAAGTCTACTCCATCCTCTCCATGCTTTTCAACAACCTTTAGAAATTCTTCTGCAGTTATATCTTGAAGCTCTTTATCATAGAAGCCTACTGCATCATAAATAGGCACTGTTCCTATCATAGCATTTGAAGTATCTACTAGTCTTCTTCTAAACTCTTCAGTTTTACCATAGGAGCTTAAGTCCATAATAGCCTCTGCTTTAAGGTCTAAAGCAGCTTCAACCTTCTCCATCTCTACGTCAATATTACAACAGTCCTTAGAAATACCTAAATTTACATTTATTTTAGTTCTTAAACCTTCTCCTACACCTTCAGGACTCAAAGATTTATGATTCTTATTAGCTGGTATTACAACTTTCCCCTCAGCTATTAAATCTCTTAAAACTTCTTCATTCATCTTTTCCTTTTCAGCTACCATTTTCATTTGTTCAGTTACAATACCTTTTCTTGCTGCATCCATTTGAGTTGTATAATTCATTTAATTCATCCCCTTTTTACTATTTATAAGTTTTTATTTATTTATAAAAATACATATTAAAATTTTATGCAATATTATATTTTTGTGACTTAAGCATTCAGTCGTTTTGTTAATTAATTTAGAAAAAACGACTAAATAGGTCAAGGTACAGATATAATGTTTAAAACAGATGGATCTATAAATATCAATTATATTCAACTATATTTTCATCCAATCCTTATATATTGGATGATATCCCTTAGACAAAATGGCTTCTCTTACTTCTTCGACAGTCCTTTTATCGGATATCTCAAATTGACTAGTATCATCTTCCTTTGAAGTGTGCCCTCCAACCTCTGTCGATACCCCAGCAGACATCTTAGTTACTCCTAGTTGTATAATATTATCTCTAAAAGCTTGATTCTCTCTTGTAGAAATTGTAATACCTGCATTAGGTAAGAAAAGTCTAATGGCTAACATTATTTGAACAATATCTTTATCAGTTACATCATGCACTTCTTCAAAAACACCAACATGGGGTCTAATCCTTGGTAACGAAACACTAATATCCACATCATTATATGTATCCTGTAAATATCTAGCATGTATACCAGTCTTGAATGCTTCTTTTCTCCAATCATCTAACCCCAGTAGTGCTCCTATGTTTACACTCCTGATTTTTTGCAAGCAAGCCCTTTCTGGAGCCTCTAGTCTAAACCTATAGTTCTTTTTTGGTCCTGCTATGTGAACCCTATCATATATTTCTGGATTATACACCTCTTGATAAACGGTAAGCCCATCCACACCTGCCTCGATTAACTCACCATATTCTTCTTCTGAGAGGGGGTATATCTCAATTGTAATTGAATCAAAATATTTTTTTAATATATTAACTGCTTTAACCACATAACTAATAGGAGAATGTTTTCTAGATTCCCCAGTTAAAATTAGAATATGTCTTAGACCTGTATCTGCAATAGCTTTGGCCTCTGCTTCTATTTCAGCTTCAGTTAGTTTTTTTCTAGTTATATCATTCTCTAGATTATAACTACAATAAGCGCATTTATTAACACAATAATTTGCTAAATACATTGGTGTATATAACAAAATTGCTTTACCAAAATGCTGTAATGTCTTTTTATATCCCTCTTGAGCCATGGCCTCTAAATGTTTACCAGCCTGTGGAGATAATAGCTTTAAAAAGTCCACATCACTTAATTTTCTTTTTCTAATTATTCTAAGTATATCTTCATCTGTCATACTATTGAAAATATCATCATAGTTTAGGTCATCGTAAGATTTTAATAAATCATAGAACCCCATTACTTATCACCTTCATTTAAAAATCCTGTTAAGGGTGATGAAGCCTTTGCGTAGACACTTTCTGCCCCTAACTTAGCCTCATAAGCTGTTCTTCCTGCTTTTACAGCTAGTGAAAAGGCTTCTGCCATCCTTACTGGATCATCTGCAGTTGCTATAGCTGTATTAACTAATACTGCATCAGCTCCCATTTCCATAGCTTCAGCTGCTTGTGAAGGTCTGCCTATTCCAGCGTCTACTATAACTGGTATATCTATTTCATCAATTAATATTTGTACAAGCTCCTTAGTTCTTATTCCTCTATTAGTACCTATTGGAGCTCCCAATGGCATTACAGCTGCTGCTCCTGCTTCTACCATTCTTTTTGCTGACATTAAGTCTGGACTCATATATGGTAAAACTACGAATCCTTCCTTTGCTAAGATTTCTGTAGCTTTTATAGTTTCTTGATTATCTGGTAAAAGATATTTATTATCAGAAATAACTTCTATCTTTACCCAATTACCACATCCCATGGCTTTAGCTAATCTTGCAATTCTTACTGCTTCTTCTGCATTTCTTGCTCCAGAAGTATTTGGAAGTAAAATACAGTCCTTTGGAATATAATCTAAGATATTTTCTTCCTTGCTTTCTAAATTTACTCTTCTTACTGCCATTGTAATTACCTGAGTTCCACAGCTCTCAATCACATTTGGTAGAACATCATGATTAGGAAATTTACCTGATCCAATCAATAGCCTACTTTCTAGCTTGTTACCTCCAATTACTAAATCACTCATACATATTCATCTCCTTTAAACTTCTTTCTCCCCTAAAATTATCCTTAAAACAGTATTAGCTTGATGATTAGCTGCTATAGAAACTCTAGGAGCCATTAATCCACATCCAGGCTTAGCCTCTGAAACTCCATCTCCTACTAGATAAAATTTATCTCTAATTTTTCTAGTTTTAATAATGTTATTTGAGAAGTAACCAGCCATACCTGAAGCTGCAACAATATATTTGTCTTTACACTCTGTTAACACTGTATTAATAAGCTCTGCCTTGCATTTTGGATTATCAAAAGCCTCTACAACTATATCAACACCTTCAAATATTTCCTTAATATTACTTTTATCTAAATAAGTATTTACTGTTTCCACTTCAACATAAGGATTAATTTGAGAAATTATATCCTTAATTGCTCGAGTCTTTTGCATTCCTATATGTTTTACAAAATACTGCTGTCTATTTAGATTACTTGGTTCAACTACATCAAAATCGACTAATATTAGTTTTCCTATCCCCAATCTAGCTAAGGATATAGCAATGTTAGACCCTAACCCTCCTAATCCAGCAATTCCTACAATAGCATTTTTCACTTTTCCATGTACCCCTGGAGTATGTCTAGAAACTAATAAATGCTCAAGCTCATCTTCATTAGGCTTTTCTCCTCTTTTAATAAGAACTAATCTATCATTTTCTTCTAACTTACTATCTTCTTTTATGATAAAACCATTTAAAATAACTATATCGCCTTCAGGTTTGATTTCATCTCTTATTTGAAATGCTGTTTTTCTCTCATTAAACTTCATTTCCTTTTCATTTACATAGATTTTCATATTATCACCCTAACATTTTATTACTTTAAGAAATTTCATATTTAATAACAAATATCTTTGTTAATAAAACTTACTATACAATTTCTTTTGTTTAAAAACTTCTATCCTTCTCTCCTTAACCTCCACCTATAAATCCAACTATCTCTATCTTGTCATCATCATTTAAAATTCTTTCTGAATAAACTTCCTTAGATATAATTTCCATATTTATCTCAACCACTACTTTTTCTTCGTCTAGATTCAACTTATTAAGTAGATCTATAACATTACTATTTTCTTCAAATGTCATTTCTTTTCCATTTACAATCACATTATCACTCCTTTCATTTGATTGGGTTTATCACTTTCTTTAGTTAAATTCAAAACACATTGTATTTTGTCTTATTGCAATAAAAAAAGCTTACCCTTAGGGTAAGCCATTTACTTCAATCATGCCTGGAAATAAACTGCTTCCCTTCGGTAGTATTAACTACATCAGGTTCAAAGGGTCAGGTTAAACCTTCTCAGCCATGTGGCCCCCCTAGCAAACTTAATATATATTATTCAGTTGTTTAAAATATTATTCTAATTAACACTCATTATATATCAAAATTTTTTTCATGTCCATAGTAAGTGGTATATTAAACAAATTTGTAAAATTATATCTGGGTTGTTAATTATTCAATCTAACCTACATTAAATTAAACATTAATGTAGATAAACACCTACGTCATCAGGATATAATCTTGCATAAAATCTTATATATGTTTTTTCATATATAAGATTAAAGTGATAAATTACATAATGAAATTTTGCTAAAACTTTTTTAGTGAATCTAAAATATATTTGATAAATAGCTTAAACAGTGATATATATAAGATATAATTCTATATAAAGAAGGTGATTGTATGAAACCCTTAGCAGACTTAGTCAGACCCCAAAGTCTCAAAGATGTTGTTGGGCAAGAGCATATCTTGGGAGAGAATAAGCTATTAAAAAAGGTTATTGATTCCAAACATATTCCAAACATGATATTTTATGGACCGCCTGGTACTGGAAAAACAACTGTAGCAAATATCATAGCCAATGCTACAAACAAGAAAATATATAAATTAAATGCCACCGACGCTTCTCTTAAGGATATCAAGGGAATCGTAAATAATCTAGATACGCTTTTTACTCAAAACGGCGTATTACTATATTTGGATGAAATTCAAAACTTTAATAAGAAGCAACAGCAATCTCTATTGAAATTCATTGAAAACGGACAAATTACTCTTATATCAAGCACTACTGAAAACCCCTATTTTACTATATTTCAAGCAATTATAAGTAGATCAACAGTTTTTGAGTTTAAAAAGTTAGATGAAGAAGATATTTTAAAGGGTTTAAAAAGAACATTATTTATCGCTGAAGAAGAGATATTCAAGAGAGAAATAAAATATAATGAAGATGCACTTATTTACATAGCTCAAATCGCAGGGGGAGATTTAAGAAGGGCAATTACTAATTTGGAATTGGCTTTGCTTTCTAATAAAGAGAAAATTAACGATGGAGATTTTATTATAAATATTGAAATAGCTAAAGAGTGTACCCTTACTACAGGTTTTGCCTATGATAAATTTGGAGACAACCATTATGATATTTTAAGTGCTTTTCAAAAGTCCATTAGGGGGAGTGACCCTGATGCAGCAGTTCATTATCTTGCTAGATTAGTTAAAGCCGGAGATTTACAAAGTATTTGTAGAAGACTTCTTGTTATTGCATCTGAAGATATTGGCTTAGCCTATCCCACGGCAATTAATATCGTTAATAATTGTGTAGATGCAGCTATGAAGCTAGGTTTCCCAGAGGCCAGAATTCCTTTAGCTCAAGCAGTAATATTACTAGCTAGCTCACCAAAATCTAACTCTGCTATATCTGCTATAGATAAGGCACTAAAGGACTTAGATACTAAAAACATTGGTGATATTCCTTATTACTTAAAGGATGCACATTATAAAAATGCCAAGTCATTAGGTAGAGGCATAGGATATCAATACCCTCATGACTTCCCAAATCATTATGTGAAACAAGATTATCTGCCAAAAGAATTGTCTGATGCAAAATACTATGAACCTTGTAATAATAAAATTGAAAATAGATTTATGGACTTTCTTAATGGTATAAAGAAATAATTCATAGGTATACTACCTACTGAGGTGATTTTATGTACTATAAAATTTGGTCTAGAAATCCAAGTCATATTTGGGATTACATAGCCTTTAACCAAGAGGCTGAAGGAAAGTTTATTAAATATGAAATGAAAGATGAGTTAGCAGTAGATTATGTGCTTTACGAAACCGACCAAGAAATAAATCATAGTCTATTTAACCAGTATGGATTTGTTTCTATCCCTATAGATTATGATGATATTTATAATTCAAATGATGGTAGCTTAAAAAATGAGGAACTATAAAAAGTCCCTCATTTTTCTTATCTAAAGAAATTGTATATTTACAAATTAAATATATTTTTAATCCTATTTATTGATTCATTAATATCGCTTTCATTTATATGTCTGTGGGTAACAAATCTAATAATCTCATTGGTTATCGATGATGCTAGAATTCCTTTTTCATTCATTTTCTCAACAAGTTCTTCAGAAATAAATCCTGTATCTTTGATATTAATCATTAGAATATTGGTGTGAATAGTATCTCTATCTATTGAAATCCCTTCAATCTTTTCTAGTCCATTGGCTAATTTAATAATATTCTCATGGTCTTCATATAATCTATCAGTCATTTTTTCAAGAGCTATAATTCCTGCTGCTGCAATAACTCCAGCTTGTCTCATTCCTCCACCAAGCATTTTTCTAAATCTTCTTGCTTTATTAATAAAGTCCCGATCACCTGCTAAAATTGACCCAACAGGTGCACTTAAACCCTTTGATAAACAAAACATAACACTATCTGTATATTGAGTTATCTCCTTTACATCTTTTTCTAGTGCAAGAGCTGCATTAAAAACTCTAGCTCCGTCTAAATGTACAGGTAATTCATTTTCTTTTGCTAAGTCATAAATAGCTTTCATTTTTTCTACAGGAACTACTACCCCACCAGCCATATTATGAGTATTTTCCATGCATATAAGTCCTGTTTGAGGATGGTGAATATTATCGTCTTTAACTATTGCTTGTCTTACATCATTAACATCCATGGCACCATTATACTCTTTTATAGTTCTGGCTTGGAGACCTGATAAGAAAGCTAAACCTCCAACTTCAAATCTAAAAATATGAGACCAATCACCTAGGATCACTTCTTGTCCTCTCGTAGTATGAGAAAGTAAAGCTAGTTGATTTCCCATAGTTCCTGTTGGAACGAATAATGCTGCTTCTTTTCCTACCTTTTCTGCAGCAAGCTCTTCAAGTCTGTTTATTGTCGGATCTTCTCCATAAACATCATCACCAACTTCTGCCTTATACATAGCTTCTCTCATTTCATCTGTTGGCTTTGTTATAGTATCACTTCTAAAATCTATAGTTTTCATCATTTCAACTCCTCTTTTATTAAATTCGATATTATAATTATATAATATCAATTAAGAAGTTAAAAGTATAATCTTTAGCATCCCTAAATATATACTACTACTTAATAATACAGTCTACACTTAATTAATCATAGTTAACAACTAAGAATCTTATGCAAAGGCATATAAAAATAGCTAAATCAAGAATTTAACGACCAGTAAATATAGTCACAAAGACTTGTTTAGCAATTTTATTGATGCATATATTATTTCTTATTAGTTTTTAAAATGACTTCTAATATGAATTTTTCTCGTTGTAATTTTTTAAAATTTTATTTTTTGGCTATTTACATAATATTATTCTTTTGTCTGAACTGAATCAATTTATTAAGTATGATGTAAATTATAAAGTTGTTTAATATACTCTACTTCTCCCTTTATTCCATCATAAATATCAGTCCTTTTCTTAGATGACATGATATTATTCATTTTCTCAACGTTTGCATGAGTGATTAACTGTTCTTCTTGTATTGGCTTAATATAATTAACTTTAGCCTCTTTATTCAAAACTTTCTCAATGATTTTGATTGACTCATTTACGCTTAAAGATAAACCCCCACCTATATTAATTATCTCTTCTTTAATGTTATTTTCAACTGCCTCTAGTAAAATTTCACATATATCGTCTATATATATGAAATCCCTCTTTTGTCTGCCATCTCCATACACATTAATCTCTTCATTCATGAGCATATTTCTAATAAACTTATGGAAAGCCATATCAGGTCTTTGATTTGGTCCATAGATGGTAAAGAATCTAAAAATATCTATATCAATATTATAGGTTTTTCCATAGTAATGACAAAGAGTTTCACCTGCTAGCTTTGATACTCCATATAAGGATATAGGCTTAGGGTTATGAAGCTCTGACATAGATATTTCACCAGTGTCTCCATATACAGTTGACGATGATGCATAAATGAGTTTCTTAATACCTTTGTTTTTTACTGCTTCCAATAATCTTTGGGTTCCAGTAATATTATATTTTATATATTCATCAAAGTTCACTTCGCTACATGTGGTTACACCAGGTATATCAGCTAAATGAATAATAGAATCTATTTTTAATCCTTCGATTAGTTTTGAAATATTTGGGTCTAGTATATTACTCTCTAGAAAAGTAAACTCTGGGTTTCCATATAGATGTCTTAAATTGAATTCCTTTATACTTTTAGAATAATTGTTATAAAAGCAGTCAACTCCAAGAACATTATATCCCTTGTGTAATAAGACCTTACATATATTACTCCCTACAAATCCAGCTGCTCCAGTGACTAATATCATAACAAAGAAAACCTCCATTCATATGTCCTTATTTATAATATATGAATGAAGGTTTGTACTTAGTTATTCATTATTAGAAATTTCTTCTTATAAAGTTTCCTGAGATTGGATAAGAATAGTCTACTCCATCAACCACCTTAACCATAGCTATGATTGGGAAAATTACTCCAACAATAACAATCACTACAAATCCTAAAATACCTATTAAAATAATGGTTAAAATAGCAGAAATAGCAGCACCTATAGCTAACATTATTTGAAAACCTAATGCTTCCTTTGCTTGAGTCTTTACAAAGGGATCATTGGATACTAATAAAACTATCAATGGAGCTATTATAGGAATTCCAACAAAAGTCCCCAAATGAGATAAAGCACATAATAGTTTTTGTTCAGTTGTCAACATCTTTACACCCCCTATTGATAATAGCCATTATATTATAAATGACATAAAATATCCACAAACTTAATAGCTTTGTTCTACATAAAATTACTACGAAATTTAATACAATAAGTCTGATAAATTTTTAAAATTTTGCAAAGACATATTTATTTTATAACTATGAAAGTCCTTATTTACAAACTTTGTTAACATATTCAGAAGTCATAGTACTCAATATACCACCATAACTTAAATTAAAGTATACCTTATCTCCTACCTTATATTCATTATCACAATCTGTGATATCTAAGATAAAATGGTCACTGCTAGCCCCCAAAATTGAAATTTTATCATCATCAGGTATAACATTATCTGTATCAATGTCTTGTCTACCAACGGCACATATTGCTCTTTTTCTTATTCCTTTGTCTTCAAATGTGGGCTTATTACCAAATGCATCCATTCCAATTTCCCCAATAGGTATTGATGGTTTATCTTTTATTTCAACTATCTCTACGATTAACTTAAAAGCGTCCTCATAGGTATCTTTAATTTTTTCACCAAAAGCTGTTTCTCTCCCCAATACGATAGATTCTCCTAATCTTAATTGATTTATCCCTTGTGGCATTTCACCATTCTCTAGTAGGTAGATACTACTTGAATTGCCACCTGAAATAATATCAAGCTGAATATCAAATTTTTCTTCTATTTTTTTCTTCAAGTCTAAGAGCTTATTTAGATTTTCTTTTCTTGGTATAACTCCACCATAGCAAGTTAAATTGGTTCCTAACCCTACAAGCTTGATTCTACTAAGCTTTAAAATACTCTCTACATTACTATATATATCTTCTTCTCTAAATATACCCTCTCTTAGATCACCTAAATCAACCATTAATATTATTTTATGATTCTTGCCTACTTTTATTGCTTCCTTAGATAATGCTTGTATTGTCTCTAATTCAGAATTAAGAGAAATATCTGCTAGTTCTACTACTTTATTAGCCTGACTAATCATTGGAAGTCTTAAAAGTAGCTTTGGAATGGAAATATCCTTTATTTTTTCTAAATTTTCAATTCTGGAATCTGCAAGCATCTTAACTCCACCCTTAACCATTGCTTGTGCAATTGGCGGATAAGCACAGAATACCTTTGTAACCCCTATAGCATCAATATTATTTTTATCACATAAGGCTGAAAGAATTTCTGTATTGTGTTTTATTTTATTTAAATCGACTTCTATTCTAGGATAGCTCATTTAATCATCTCCCTTTAAAAATATAACTGATTGCATCAACAAACTTATTATATTGATACAACCAGTTTAGTGTACATATACTGTATTATTATATTGTAATATAATCTTCATCTAGGCTCAAGTATGCTAAAATTTTATCATATATTTATTGTATTTCTAGACTTTTCTTTAATAAGCTAAGGGCTGCTTCAGCATATCTTTTAGATAATACACCTAAAGAAGCCATTATGTATTTATTATCTACTAAAATTTTTGCTTCTTTATTTGGGTATAAGCTATTACCCTTATTGCTTAATGCTATTTGTTTCATTATATTAATTCTATTAGGAAGCCTAGTCAAGGCACCTCCTGTACCAACTATATACTTCACATTTGTTAAATCCTTACCTTCAGCCACAGTTTTCTTTCCATTTGGACCATATAAATGTCTTAGCTTTCCAGCATGTCTATCTACGGCAGTCAATACAGCCTCAAGAGCTAATTCTTCTACGAAACTTCGTTCTAAATCAGTGCTTGGTATAGGTTTATGATTTTCAATTAAACTATCAAGTTCTTCCTTAGAAATATTAAGAGTACTAATCAACTCATCTTTGCCAATTCTATCTACTACATTTCTCATATTGACATATACTCCCAAATCTCCTTCAACTGTTCTCTTTGCCATTGGTTCAGGACTTATTAAAATCCTACTTATCTCCTCACTACCTTCTGTTACTGAATGAAGGTCGGTAGTGGCTCCACCTACATCAAGAGTTATCAAGTCTCCTAGTTCTTCTCTGAGTAGCTTTGAAGCAAGCATTACTGCTCCAGGAGTTGGTATTATTGGTCCATTTACCATTTCCCTTACCTTAGTCATACCAGGTGCATGAATTATATGCTCTTCAAATACATCCTGAATTACTCTTCTTGTTGGTTCAATGTTAAGCTGATCTATTTTAGGATAAACATTGTCAACAATATATAGCTTGGATTTAGTATTTTCAAATATTAGCTTAATTTCTTCTTGATTTTCTATATTGCCAGCATAAATAACTGGTACATCAAGATCTAAGTCAGCAATCTTTTCAGCATTTTCTATAGCAGTATCTCTTTCACCATAGTCTACTCCTCCAGCTATAAGTATAATATTTGGATTTATCTCTTGTAATTTTTTTATATCAGTTCTTCTTAAACGCCCAGAGGTGATTTGCTTAATATTAGCACCTGCACCTAGAGCAGCTTCTTTTGCAGCTCTAACTGTCATATCATAAACTAAACCATGAACAGTCATTCTTAAACCACCTGCAGCACTACTAGTAGCTATTAGCTCATCATATTCTATTTCTTCAACATTCAGGTTCCTTTTTAGGTCATCTATTGCTCCTTTTAAACCTATGTTCACATCTCCCTCTAAAACTGAGGTAGGAGCTTGCCCCTGTCCCAAAAATTTAGGACAGGTGCCATTCACTCCATCAAAAGCATTAACTACTGTTGTCGTACTGCCAATTTCAGCTACGAGAACATTGGTTTTCATTATTTATTCATTTCCCTTCTCTTTTCAACTAGGAATGTGGCAACATGAACTCCTTTAGTTCCTCTTCCGAACCCTGCGTCTACTCCACTTTCAACTGCTAATTCGTTAGAAACTTGAGTACCACCAGCTAATAAAACAATTTTATCTCTAATTCCCTTTTCTCTACAAAGGTCACTGATTTTCTTCATATTCTTATAGTGAATATCATCATGACTTATAATAGTTGAAGCTAATATCGCATCAGCATTAAGCTCAATTGCAGCATCTACTAGCTTTTCTACAGGTACAGAAGTTCCTAAGTATTCACATTCGATACCATATTTTTCGATTCCACCATGCTTGATATCAATAATCTCTCTTAATCCAACCGAGTGCTCATCTTCTCCAACAGTTCCAGCTACAATTTTCATTGGTTTTTTATCTATATCTTCTCGAATTTCTTCGTCGGACATTACCTTAGGCTTTGGTGGTATAACTAAATCAGCAGTATCTATCGTAAATGGTACTCTACCTTTTATTTCTATTCTAGTACCTTCAGCTGCTTGCATAACTTCTTTATGAATAACTTCAACATCTTCTAAGCCCATCTTCTTACCAACCTCTATAGCAGCAAACTCTGCAGTTCTCTCGTCAACAGGTAAGAATAGAGTAGTTTGAACTATTCCATCTCCTGCCCATTCCATTTCAGGCTTAATTTTTGTTGTTTCTCTAAGTTCTTTAGTTTCTTCTAATCTAACATTAACATTGTCGTTCTCATCTAATTCATCTATATAAACTATCTTATCTGGATCTTCTAATGAACATCCACCGATTAATGAAGCAGGATTATCTATTGCATTCTTGTCATATTGTTCAACATTGTTATAACCAAAGAATGCAGTTACTGGAGCCATATATTCTTCATCTCTTTCATATACTGTACCTACTCCAATTCCTCCTTCAATCTTTCTAGCGATACCATCACCATTTCTCTCTGGATACTCACCAGAATCAACAAAGAAGCCTTCTTCAACAGCCTTGAAGTATCCGCCAACTTCAATCATTTCTTCCATAAATAATACTGCTCTTTCTTTAAGCTCTCTAACTTTACCAGCTAATTCTCCATGGTCTCTCTTGATTTCAACCATTTCTTGAAGTCCATCCATACCTACTAGAGCTTGTTTAGCTGTAGTTGTACCTTCTATATTATATATATGCCATGGTACATTTCTACCTTCATCAGGGGTAATTGTAGATTGTATTTCTGCCCTAGTTAATTTAGAAATTAATAGATTTAGTACATGGGTTACAGTTGCTTCCCTAGTGGAAGAACCCATATATTTAGTATTTTGCTGTGCTCTTATTTTATAGTCTTTAAATACTTCTCTTAATGCTACTGCATAAGGTAAGTCAATTCTCATACAAGGTGCTGGTGGTGCTGTTGGTGGTACACTTGATAAACATATATTTTCTTTATCCATACCACATTTAACTGAGAATATTGAGTTAAGTCCGTGCTGTACCATTAACTCAGGCATTACCTTCCAAGCTTTCATAGCTGTTGCATTGGCGTTATGTGCTCCGTCTATTTGAGCCATATCTGCCCAAGCCATGACCTTCTTAGCATTGGCAGCATCAACAAATGATCTCACCATGTTTATATTTCTATACAATACGTTATATTGAGGATCTTGGTGAGCTCCATTAACTCCCTCTTCTGCAAACATAACAGCTATTTCAGGACCAGCAACTCCACTTACATATGAGTGATAGTTTATTGGTCTACCCACTTCATCTTCTATTAAATCTAAAGCTTTTCTTTGTGCTCTAACTTGCTTTCTTGTTATAGGAATACCACCTATTCCCTGTGGAGTTCCTTCAATCAATCCATCAAAGTGGCTTTGGCCGGCAGTTCTAATAACCATTAGATGATCGGCTCCATGCCAAGCAGCCATTCTCATTCTTCTAATATCATCTTCAAATCTACCAGAAGCGATTTCTGTAGTAATTACATTTTGTGGCTGTGGATCCATCTCATTAAAGTAATGTCCACCTGGAAGTGGTTGACTTTGCTCTAGATTTTCAGCAGTATCATAGTATTCAAAATCTCCAATTTTTCTATGCTCTCCAGTGCCCTTTCTCCAAGTCCATCCTCTTCTTCTTGGTTTGTACTTATCTAAGTCTTTAAGAATATTTTTTATATCTAGTTTTTCATTTGGTTGTAATTTCACTATTTGTCACCTCCATTAAATGCGGCAACAGCTTCGTCCCACAATTCTCCTTCTAGAAGCTTGAGTCCTGCCTCTCTTATGTCCATATTTTTATTTTTTGCTACTTTATAAACTACATGTCCTGCACCTTTTCCCATTAGTCCCCTATCTACGACACCTTCAACTATTCCTTTAGCTTCAATACTTGAGAATCCCATTCTAATTAATACAGATCTTTCTATTGAAGGAGTAGTGTTCTTTTTAGCTAAATCAACTAACGGATCAACAAGCTTTTCAGCCAATTCCCAAAATTTAGCTTCTAATTGCTCTTCTGTTAAGTCCTTTAAATGTTGTCTTCTATCTTGAAAATCGTCTTGTCTTTTCAAATTTTGCACCTCCTGTTAAATATAAATCAACTTTTATTATGTCATTATTATTCTTAATTTTCCTTAAGTTCATTAATAATACTTTTGATAAACTCAGCATCTGATTTAGTGTCCTCTGCTAGAAATTCTATATCTTCTTTAGTTATTTCTGCATTTGGATTATTTGCTAAGCAATTCTTGATATAAGATTTTCTAATCTTATTAAGGTCTAAATCTCTAGCCTTGATCAAACTAGGATTCCTAGGTAATACGATGTTTTCACCGGGTACTTCGTCCTCAGGATTACCTATAATAATCTTTATACCATTATCTTTAGCAAATGATAACTGAGGTTGAATATGTTTGCCTGCCCCAGTATATTCTGTTTCTTGAACTACTATAATCTTATCCTTATCCATTTCTTGAGCCAAGGCAAAAGCAGCTGCCAACGATGTATTCCCAGCAGGACCTCTTTCAAGTCCTTCTAGCTGAGCTAAAGCTTCAGTCATATAGAATACCTCGCCTTGATTAACAGTTACATATCTATCCATATATCTTAAAGCTCTTGCAGCTGATCTTGGCACATCAGATCTGTCTGGCCATGTAGCAAAAGGTATCCCAAATCCTGTATGTCCTGTGGTAAAGGATTTTCTGTTAAACTGTTTATCACTAGCCATATGTAAACCCTTAAGATTTACACTGGCACCAATAACTTGAACATTTTCTGCTCCAGCTTTTATTAATCCCCTAGCAGTTCCTGTCAGGTTTCCACCACCTGCATTGGTAGCAACTACTACATCAGGATCTCTTCCTTCTCTTTCCCTAAATTGCATGGCCAATTCATACCCAAGGGTTTCTACCCCTGCAATACCAAATGGTGTATATAAAGAAGCATTAAAATACCCCGTTTCTTCTAATAACTTTAAGAATGTATAGAACAACTCTGGGCCTACAGTTAACTGTAATACCTCTGCACCATAGGCTTCACATTTTCTAGCTTTCTCAACTATTTCAGGTTGACCATATCCTCTTGAATCATAACATTCCTGAACAATTATACATTTCAAGCCTAGCATAGCAGCTTGGCTTGCCACAGCTGCACCATAATTCCCACTTGTTGCTGCTATTACTCCCTTATACCCATTTTTCTTAGCATGATACACACTTGTTGCTGCTCTTCTAGCTTTATAGCTTCCAGATGGGTTTGCTGCTTCATCCTTAATAAATATTCTGGCACCTTTTCCCTTTGGAGCAAATTTTCTTGCTAGGTTAGTTATATTCTTTAATTCATATATAGGAGTATTTCCTATGCCAGTTTCCTCCTGTATATTTTGTATTTCCTGTAGACTATAACCAGTATCTCTCATCATGGCATCGTAATCAAACAGAATACCCTTAGATTCAAATTTTTCATAATCTAAACCTACTGCCTTCTTCATTATATCATTTCTTCTACCCATCACAGCATTATAGCTCATATCTTTACTCATTAGATTCACCATCCTTTAGGATGTCACGTAACTGTCTACCTATATAAAGTAACTCTGTTACACATTTTCCATAGTCATGGTCATAAAAAGGATTTATCTCAATCAATTCCCCTTTAATTGTTCTTCCAATATAAGTTTCCACTTCTACTTCTTCACCGATCTTAGCTTCATCGTTTAATAAAAACCCTTTGTCCCACATTTCTAGTGGTACTTTTTTCGTATCTTCTGGCACTTGAGGTGCCCTCTCATCAGGGGTTAATACAATATTATGTATTCTCACCCAATCTCCTTTTTTAGCAATATTCATCAAAATCGCCTACCTTTTAATTAATTGTCTCATATCTCCCATTATTGCTCTAGGAACTGGTAAATCAATCATTGTTTTAAGACCTGGGTCAGCATTAATTACTTGAGGAATCATATTTACACACATAGCTATAGTTCCTAATCCACCTTCAACTTCTGGCTTGATTGACATATTAACTTCTGGAGTTCCTTTTATTGTAATATAATCACCAGTATAAGTTCCTTCCATTTCTGGCTCAATCTGTTGTGGATGAATCATATCTATCTTAGCTTCTCCATCTACATATCCTTGACCAGTCATATTTACTCCTGCCACATTTCCAGCTTTAGCAAATCCATGAGGTGATTTTCTATCTACATTTGTAACTATTGGTTTCATTTGTTGTTCAAATTTTTCTACATTCCAGCCAATTGCATCACCTATCATTCTAATTGACTCAGCAAATCCAACGTGTCCAGCAAGACTACCGTCTTTAACTCCATTTTCAAATTCTTCAACTGTAATTCCTACCCCTTGCTCTTCCATTACAGCTGGTCCAAATGGAGATAAGCTATTAACTCTTTTAGCTTCAATATGCTCAACATCTGTCATACATCCTGTTAGACAAACTACTAATAAGTCCATGATTAGTCCAGGATTAATTCCAGTACCTAATACAGAAACTCCATTAGCTTTAGCTATCTTATCTAGCTCTTGTGTTAACTCAGGCTCTTGAGCCTTTGGATATGCCATTTCTTCGGCTGTTGAAATTATATTAATCTTATTTTCTAATATAAGCTTTAGCTTTGGAAAGGTTTTCTTAGTAAATGAATCAGTAGCCACTAAAGCTATATCTGCACTACCTTCACTAATAATATCTTCAATATTATCTTTGATAATTACTTCAGGTCTATCTCCCTTTTCTACACCTAATACTTCGAATAAACTCTTGTTTACTCTAGTTTCATGTCTGTCACAAACTCCAACAATGTCTACACCTTTTTTCTTTAATAACATCTTAGCCATACCACTACCCATTGCTCCAAATCCCCAAATCACTACTTTAACATTTTCCATCAAAGACACCTCCAAAATTTTAATTTTAGTTTCATATAAGAAAGTATAGTCATTATAGGTTTTTATATACTTTCCAACTTCCATCAATGCATTACATACAACTAAACTTTGAGATATGCTTAATTGTATCATGTTAATTATATCCAATATTTATATAGTTGCAAAATCTAAGCCAACTTTGAATATATAAATATTTTTTTGCTAACGTGTAAATTTCAACATTTCTGAATTTTACATAAAAAAATATTAACTGTTTGCAAAACAAAAAAAATAAAAACGCAAATAATTTTGCATTAATTATGCAAAATATTTTGCGATATCCTTATTTTCTTAATTTAATTATAACTGATAAAACTTCCAATTTCCATAAAGAGTTATTATAAGATTAGTAACAATAAATATTTCAACTGACCTCAGTAAATTTTAGTTCTGTTAATTTATACTTTCTAATATTTTTTTCTTTATAAATTAGGAAATTGCATATTTATAAAGAAAAAATATTCTTGCATAAAATTTTAATATGCAATTTCCTCAAATATTAAAACCCGTGGATTTAATTTAATAATTTCTCAAATTATAAAATATTTATTTGCCTTTAAACGTATATAATATTATTTATATCTTATTACTATTCTACCCCAACATTATGATCATAAGCTCTTGTATATGTGTTGTCATAATTATAATCATTAACGTAGGTAGTCATATATGGATCTCCGTAACACTCACAAGAGCAACGGCAACTACAGCTATTAGCATAAGCTTCTACTTCATTAAAACTTTTCTTTTTTAATTTAAGTTCTTTCATTCTTTCACCTCCCAAATACATTTTTATATAAATAACAATTTTTTTATCCACGGGCTTTATATATTAATAGATAATTAAGTAAAATTACCTATTAATTCCTTAACCATACTATCAACTCTCTTTTGTTCATATAAGCACTCTACTTTAAAATTCATTTTTTCAAACAAAGCAGGTATTTTTTGCAGATTATCATATTTTAAATACATAGGTTTTTCTAACATAGACTTCACAGTACTGTCATTTTCAAAAAATGAATTTGATATATTAAATATGTCAACTCTTTTTCCTAGTATTACTTCAAAATAGTCACTGAGCTTATTAAAATATTCTTCATTAATATAATTGTTTAAAGTATTCACTATTAAATAATCAGGTCTAACACTTTGTCCAATCATAAAAGTATACATGCCAAAGGAATTATCGTAATACTTATCATATTTAATCATCCCTTTAGGTATATCCATTATAATTATATGTGGGTTTATTTCATCTTCTATTCCTCTAATATACTTATTTAATTTATGAATCTGTTCTTCTGAACTAATTTTACTACTCATAAATTCTTTTGGATATTTAATACAATCAAAAAATCTACCATCATTTGAATTCGTTATCATCTCAACTCTATAACCCATTTTTTCCAAACCAATCTTAGTTTGAAGAGAAACATAGAAATTATCGATTGTTTCTACAATCCCTCCAACAAGTATAATTAATTTCTCAGGTGTATAAAAAGGCAGACTAAATTTATCATATCTTTTCATAGATTTTCTTAATATTAGTTCTTTTTCATATTCTGCATCATCATTATAATTTAAAATCTCCAAATTATTTTTTTTACTCTTTTCAATAATCTTTGTTAGTTCACTTTTATTTGATTCACTTATGTCTTCTGATATAATTATTGCATCATAAGCACTAAAGTTAACGCCATTAAAACCCTTTACTTTTTTGCCAATATCTTTTCCATTTATGGCATATCCCACATCCTTACCTATTAACCCATATCCATCAGGGGATATTACATCAAAATCAATATTAAGAGATATCAGCCCTCTAATAAAACCATATGAGTCATTTGAATATGGATAAAATAAATATCTTTTATCATTCATAACATCACCCTCTAAAGCTTTTATTGTACTTCTTCTCTTTAATTGTCTGTAAATTGATCAATTTTTTATGGAAAGTGTTCCTTCTGCTTTCACACATTTGGTTTGATACTTTGACCTTGTCCAATTCTTTTTCGTAACTATTTATACAAAAACCACATTCTCTAAACGCAAAACAATTTTTACACTTTTCACTATTGTATTTAGCAATATTAAGAATTTTCTCTGCTTCTTCAATCATAATACCCTCATTTACATTCCCAATAATATTGAATTTGTTTGACTCACTAACTCTTTCACAGGGATAAAACTTTCCATCAACATCAACAAATAATCTTTGTGCACCTGGTACACAAGGACCAGATGGACACCCTACATTTCCCAAACTATTTGTTTTTTCTATATCCTCTAATAAATCTTGTGTTTTTCTAAAAAACAATGATTCAATAAATCTCTCATCCGTTAATTCTTTATTTTCAAAAATATGTGAGCTATATTTATTCTCCAATTCACAATACTGTTCAACAAATGAATCTAGAGATTTGAATCTATTGTCTTCAGTATAATCATCTAGTATTGTTGTTCTTACTCTAACATCATCCAATATTTTATTTTCTCTAAATAAAGATAAGTAATCATTGAGATCTGTTGTGGGATCTATTACCATATTTAACGAAAGATTATTAAAAAGAGATTTATAGCTGTCTTTCATTACTTGTATATTTTTAACTACTTTATCAAATACGCTTTTATTGCTATTATAGAATTTTCTATTTTTATCGTTTAGGTGTTTAGGTCCATCTAGACTAATAAGCAAGTTAAATTTTTCTTTTTCAAAAAATTCCATTATCTCTTTAGTAAACAATGTGGCATTTGTGGTCAATGAAAATTTCACATGCTTACCACTAAATAGTTCCTTACAGTAATCAACAGTTTTTCTAATTAAATCAAATTCCAATAATGGTTCTCCACCATAAAAGGTCACTGAAACATTGTCATTATCTATAGAATTATCTCTGAAAATAAGCAAGGCCTTTTTTATAGTTTCAAAATCTATTTTTTTATTTGAATGCTTTCTTTCAGTTCCATTGTTTTCTGTATAAGGACAATATTCACAACGCAAATTACAATTTTGAGTTAATTGAATTGTTATCATTTTCATTTTTCTACTTAAATAAGTATCTAATAAATCTGTAGCTGGATGCTTGATTTCTCTAATTCGATTAGTAGAAAGATAGCCTTCTCTTCTTAATTCATCGAATTGCATTTTAAATTTCTCATCTATACTAATCTCATCTATTTCACCATTAAGAATTTTATCTAGGCTATGATATACTTCTTCATCTATATGAACATTTTCATTTCTATTTACATCATAAAAGTAATAATTATTTTCTGTTTTAAACATATGAATCAATGGTTTCATAATTAACCTCCATTTCTAATTAGAAGATTTAAAGACTGTTGATTAAATTTTCTTTTATGCTTGTAGTTAGCTTGTCCACTAGTATCCTATATACATTCCTCCTTTAACCCTAATAGCCTAATATACTCTTCACAATTTTCAATTAATTCATTATTACTTCCAGATGCAATAATTCTCCCTTCTGAAAATACAATAACTTTAGGGTTCATTTCCGCAATATTTTCAACTCTATGGGTAATAAAAATTCCTATTTTATCTTTACTCTTTTCCCTTGCTAATGAAAATATTTGTTTTTCAGATATTGGATCAAGGGATGAAGTGGGTTCATCTAATACATAAACATCTGCATCTCTCATAAATGTCCTGCTTAAAGCTATTCTTTGCCATTGTCCCCTTGATAGCTCTTCTCCATCAAACCATTTACCCATTTGAGTTTCCAAATGATTGGGAAACTTGCCAATTTTCTCTTTTAAAGCAACCTCTTCTAAAGACATTAATATTTTATTATCATTGTAAATTTCATCTAGATTACCAAACCCAATATTCTCTCTTAAAGTTAATTCATACTTATTAAAATCTTGAAAAATAATTCCCATACATTTTCTTAAACTATTAGTGTTTATATCTCTCAACTCTATTCCATTAATTAAAATTTCTCCCTTATAATTATCATAAAATCCACATAGAAGCTTTATAAAAGTAGTCTTTCCTGAGCCATTTTCTCCTACTATACCTATTAACTCTCCTCTACATATGCTGATATTAATATTTGAAAGTGTATAATTATTTGCACCTTGATATGTATAAGAAACATCTTTAAACTCTATTTCTCTTATCTCTTGTATCTCAATTCCTATTTCATAATCATCTTTCACTTCTAAATCTAGTAATTTATAAAATTCTTCTACATACAAAATATCACTGTATATTTCTGACAAACTCTTTAAAAATCTACTAACATTTGATTGTATTATACTAATACTATCTATATAAGCGACTGTATCTCCCACCAATATTCTCCCTAACATTGCCATTTCAACAATTTTGAATATAATAAATAGACTAATTAGTTCATCTATTAAACCTAGCCCCATAGACCAAATTGTTCTTATCTTAGTTATATGCAAGTCCTGACTCTGAATTTTACGCTTTATTTTAGAGAAAGTATTAACTAAATATGATCCTACGTTGTATGTTTTTATTTCTTTGCATGCAATATTATTAGTAAGTAGATAGTTTATATATGTAGTTTTTCTTACTTCATTCATTCGTTCCATTCTCATCTTATAATTTCGATATCCTATTCTTGTATTTATTAAGGTTGATATAATTGGCGTTATAAATGCCAGTAAGAAAATATAAGAGTTCCAAGAAAGAATAATTGCTGCTACAGATATTATTGAAGCAATTTGGGTTATTATCGATAGTATGTTTCTATATGCTATATAAACCTTTGTTTGTCCCTCTATTTTAGCTCTACTCAAAGTGTTGTATATTTCAGAATTTTCAAAATCTTTTAAGCCTAAAAATTTACATTTATTTAAAATATCCATACTCATCTTATATTCTAACTTCAATTGATGTTTTGAAGTTACATAATTATTTAGTGATTTTATTAATTGTATAAAAATATTAACTGCAACATAGATAATTATTATTTCCATAAACTTATTACTCTTACTTGTACTAACTTCCACAATCCCATTAATTAATAATTTTGTCGCCCATATTGACATGGCAGATGAAAAACCTATGGCAATGGTTAATAGAATGCTTATAATAAAGTATTTAGGCGAGATTATATATATATATTTCATAATTCTCTTTATAGTATTTTTCATCCTCTTGTATCCATTTTCTTTCATTTGAATCTACCCCTAATCCATTGTAATTTCTACAGAGTCATCAATATTTATTAAATAAAATAATCTAAACAAAACTTTAAATTTATATAGTTATGTAGTAGTACTAACCTTTTTGAGCTTGTACACTTAATAGATCTTAAAACAGCTTGTCCATTGAATTTAAGTCAATTTTTTTACTTGTTTATGTATATTCTATCATAATACTGGAGTTTAATAAAGAATTTTCCCTCGTTAAATTTCCTTAAATTTCTACATTTGTTTTTAATAGAATTTCTTCGTAACAAAATAAAACCTATACTATCATTAGATTAATTAAAAAATTGCATATTTACAAATTAAATATGCAATCTCCTCAAATGATAATATAGATTTTAAAACTTAAATATTATATTTTTTTAGCTTATGTTGTAATGTCTGCCTTTTAATTCCTAATGATTTAGCTGCCCTTGAGATATTTCTATCTGAATACATCATAGCATTTATTATTAACTTTTCTTCAATTTTACTAATTATATCTGGTAATGACTTAGTCATATCTATATCATTACCTAATTTAATATCCTTTTCTCTAACTTCATCAATATATAATGGAAAATGATATTTCTTTAATACATTTTCATCTTGATTAATATAATTCATTGCTCCTTCTATCATACTCTCTAATTCTCTAACATTTCCTGGCCACATATAATTATCAAAATCATTCATAATATCCTGTGATACCATCCAAACATCTTTTTTTAATTTCTTATTATACTTACGAATAAAGGAATCACATAATAGCTCTATATCCCCTGTCCTATCCCTCAAGGGAGGCACAGTCAGTGAAACTACATTCAGCCTATAGTATAAATCTTTCCTGAGACTTACTTGCTCAATTGCTTTTTTGGGATCTTCATTAGTTGTAGCAATAATCCTTACATCTATTGGGATATCCTTAAGTCCACCTACTCTCCTAATATATCCTTCCTGAAGCACTCTTAATAATTTTGCTTGAAGATTCATTCCCATGGAATTTATCTCATCAAGTAATAGGGTGCCACCATTTGCTTGCTCAAATAATCCAGGCCTATCAATTGCCCCTGTAAAACTTCCCTTAACAGTACCAAATAAAAGACCTTCTAATAAAGATTCTGGTAAAGCTGCACAATTTTGAGCAATAAATGGTTTGTTTTTCCTTACCCCTTCGTAATGTATGCTTTGAGCAAATAACTCTTTACCTACTCCTGTTTCACCATAAATTAAAACACTGGAAGAAGTATTACATGATTTTCTAGCAATATTAATAGCCTTCTTAATTCCCTCACTATTTCCAATAATATTGTCAAATGTATACTTAGGAATAGTTTTTTTTGTATTCTCTTTATTTTGCTTTGTAAGCTCCTCTTGAAGATCCAAAAGCTTTTCAGATAATTTCTTAATCTTTGTAATATCTTTTGCTATCTCTACAGCCCCAAGCTTTCTCCCATTATCAAAAAGAGGAATTGTTGTGTTTATAGTAGTTATTTTTTGTCCTTTATAATTAAAATAAGTCTGTGTTCTATCTAAAATAGGTCTACCTGTCTTCATTACTGTAAATAGAGTACTAGTCTCTTCATCTAATGATGGAAAGACATCTGAAAATTTTTTATTTAGTACAACTTCCTTTTCTAGTCCTTCTAATTTCTCCATCACATCATTATACATGATTGTTTTTCCATTGCTATCTATAACATGTATCCCTTCATCAATGGACTGCAAAATATTTTGCATCAATATATTATTCATATTATCTTTTTTCATATATATCAATTCCTTTATCTTATTGTTAGGCTTATTTAACTTTACCTATTAATTCTTCACTTTTATAATATTATATTAGAATATAACCCTTTTTTCAATTTAGAATCTTAAGTAGCTTATACTAAAAATCTAGTTATATTACATACGAAAAGAAGCTGATATAATAACTAAAAGATAATCAGCTCCTTTCATCATCATTTTTAATTTATTTATTAGTCTGCTCTTTTTTTAAAGGTAATGCTATAGTAAACTCTGTACCTTTATTAATTTCGCTTTTCACACTGATATTTCCCTTCAATGATAAAACTATATGTTTTACAATAGCTAATCCAAGTCCAGTTCCACCTACCTGTCTTGACCTAGCTTTATCTACTCTATAGAATCTTTCAAACAATCTATTAATATGATCAGAATCTATTCCTATACCTGTATCCTTAATTTTAAAAATCAGTTCTCTATTAGTAGAATACCCTGTTATAGTAATACTGCCTCCATCCGGGGTATACTTTATTCCATTATCAATAAGATTTATAAGCATTTGCTTAAACCAGCCTCTATTTCCACAAATAGAAGGTAGGTTATTATTAATTTTGTCCACTATAGTAATACCTTTCTGCTTAGCCATTCCGCTTAAGAACTGAATCACTTCAACTATTGCTTTATTTGTATCAATTTCTTGTTCATTAAATCTATTATTTTTATTTTCTATTTCAGATAATAATAGTAAATCATGGATCAAAGCTGTTAATCGATTTGCTTCAATATCAATAATATCTAAAAATTTGTCTCTAACAGCCTTTTCTTCAGCTGCTCCATTCTTAAGAGTCTCAATAAACCCTTTTATAGATGTTAATGGTGTCTTTAACTCATGGGACACATTTGCAACAAAATCCTTCCTCATTCTCTCTAACTTTCGTATTTCCGTCACATCTTGGATTAAAATTAAAACTCCAATTGACCTATTAGGATCTGTAGTTAAAGTTATAGGATTAGTGTAAACATTTAGTATTCTATGCTCAGGTTCAAATACTTCTATTTCTTCCTTTGATGTTACACTTTCATGCAAAAGCTTATGAATTAAATCATCTAATACATTATTTCTAATAATCTCTAATATGTGCTTCCCTTTAATTTCTTCTTCCTTTAAGTCAAATATTTTTTCAGCTGTTGGATTGATAAACATTACTTTTTTAGAGCTGTCTAATGCTAAAACTCCATTAATCATACTAGTTAAAGTAGCTTTAATCTTAGTATTACTTTGCTGTAGTTCTTCGATTGTATCATGCAACTCTTGACTCATAACATTAAAATTTTCAGCAAGAGTTCCCAATTCATCTTCAGTTCTAAAATAGACCTTTTCTCCAAAGTTACCTTGTGATATTTTCTTAGTAGCATTTGTAAGTTGTTTTATAGGTTCAGTTACTGTATGAACAAATCTAAATCCTAATATGAATGCTACAAATAGTCCAGCCAAAATAGATATTACAATATACTTCAATATTGTTTTATTGATTTCTTCCAATTCTTTTATTGAAACCGAAAGTCTTATAGCTGATAAATCACTTCCCTCTCTCGAGAATGGTATTGCAACATAGAACATATCAGTATCCACAGACTTACTAAATCTCTTAACTACACCGATTTCCCCATTCATAGCTTCTTGAACTTCTGGTCTATTAATGTGATTCTCTAATTCTCTATAATCTGCATGGGAATCACCAACAACCCATCCATTCTTATCAATTAAAGTTACTCTAGCATCTGTTTTTTTTGAATAAACTGATGCCAACTCATTCAACCTATCCTTGCTTAAATCTTCTTGTTGATATATAAATTCACTGATCAAATTAGAGTTAGTAACTAGCTTGTCTTCTATATCATTAAAATACTGTACTCTAAATAGGCTTAGAGCAAGAATCCCAGTAGTTAAAACGCCAATTAATAATAGCGTAATAAATGCAATAAATATTCTTCTTTGCATATCAGTCTCCCTTATTTCATTTTATATCCGACACCTCTAATAGTCTCAATATATTTAGGTGCTTTATCATTCTCTTCTATCTTTTTTCTTAAATGTCTAATATGAACATCCACTGTTCTAGTTTCTCCAAAATAGTCATAACCCCATACCTCATCTAGGAGCATATTTCTAGACAATACCTTACCTCTATTTTCAGCTAATATTCGTAAAAGCTCAAATTCTTTAAGGGTCAATTCTACTTTTTCATTATTTCTTGTAACCTCATGCTTTTCAACATCTATTATAATGTCATGTATCTCTATAATCTTTTTCTCTTCTTTTTTATCATCTTTACTTCTTCTTAAAACAGCTTTCATTCTTGCAATAAGCTCTCTCACGCTAAAAGGTTTAGTGATATAATCATCGGCACCAATTTCTAAGCCCAATACTTTATCAGTTTCTTCACTCTTTGCAGTAAGCATTATTATTGGTAGTTTTTCAGTAGAGGGATCTTTTCTAAGGGTTCTGCATACTTCAATTCCATCTGTTCCTGGAAGCATTAGGTCTAATATAACTATATCAATCTTTTCGTTCTTAGCTAATTCTATAGCCCTAATACCATCATAGGCTTCTATTACTTCATATCCATTACCTTCTAAATTAAATTTTATTAATTCAACAATATGTTCCTCATCATCAACTACTAATACTTTTCCATAGCTCACTTATATCCACCTCCAAAGTTATACTAACTGTAATAATGCAGCCATACGACCAGTTTTTCCATTTTCTTTTCTATATGAGAAAAATAAATCATTATTGCAGCTAGTGCAATGTTCCCCTACTAATATATTATTAATAGGTACACCTCTTCCACTTAATATTACCACATTTGCATTCCATAAGTTAAGGTACCACTTGTCTCTGTCCGTTGGAATCAGTAATTGTTCAAGATTTGTAAAATTACTGTTAAATTTATCATATACATATCTATCTACTTCATAACAACATGGCCCTATAGATGGTCCTATTGCTACAATTATATCATTTAAATCACTTTGAAATTTTTCTTCCATTATGTCTATCATTTTTTCTGCAATTTTCTCTACTGTTCCTCTCCATCCAGCATGGGCTAAACCAATAACCTCCTTCTTAGTATCTAAAAAATAAATAGGAACACAATCGGCATAAAAGGTACATAACGTCAATCCCTTTTTATTCGTTATTAAACCATCTACTCCATCAGAGTCTGATTTACTTAGAAAACATTTACTATTATCTTTCTCATTAATTACTTTTATATTAGTCCCATGAACTTGATTTGAAAAAACTAAGCTTTCAGTTGATATATCTACAGCATCACATAGAATTTTAAAATTATCCTTGACTTTACTTAAATTGTCTTCATTATTTAGTCCGAGATTTAAACTATTATAAGGTTTCTCACTTACACCCTTAATTCTAGTAGTAAAAATATTTTTAACTAATCCTGTTTTATCAAAAGTAGGTATAGTATAATACTTTATTCCCTTTTTTTCTCTTAATATAAAGTTACCTTCATTCATCAGAAAACCAACTCCTTATAAAATTATTTAAAAAATAGGACTCTAATTGAGTCCTATCCTACTTCTCATCTAATAATTTCTTTAGCTCATCCATGAAAGTATTTATGTCTTTAAATTGCCTATATACTGAAGCAAACCTAACATATGCAACCTCATCAATGTCCTTAAGCTTACTCATAATTCTTTCACCCACATATCTTGTAGTTACTTCCTTTTCCATAGAGTTATATAATTCTTTCTCTATATCATCGGCAATTCCTTCAATCTTCTTTATTGATACTGGTCGCTTCTCACAAGCACGTATAATACCATTTAATAATTTATTCCTATTATAAGATTGCCTAGTGCCATCCTTTTTAACAAGAACTAAAGGAATCTCCTCTATTTTTTCATATGTAGTGAACCTTTTGTTACACTTTGTACATTCTCTTCTTCTTCTTATGGTTTGTCCTTCTTCTGTAGGTCTAGAATCTATAACCTTTGTTTCAAAAAAATCACAGTAGGGACATCTCATTTAACTCCCCCTTTATGAAATATAGTATTCTCAATGATGATTGAATTATATTATATTATATTTTATTTTAAATGTCTAATTTATTGACTAATTGAAGGGATTAATTAGTAATCTGCTTCAACTCTATACTCTTTATCTCGATCCCACTCAGTTTTTAAATCAACTAATATTACATGAACTCCTATCCTAACAATATCCTCCCATTTGATAACATAATCTTCATTCTTTCCAAAGAGTCCTAACACCTTTCCTGGCCCTGGTATAATAATTGCTTCTATCATGCCAGCTTCTAGGTTGACCTCTATATCAGATATTAACCCTAGCTTAGTACCATCCTTAACATTAACAATTTCCTTTTCTCTTAATCCTGAAGTCCTAACCATCTCATCACCTTCTCTTATTATTTGTTCTACTATATATATACATAAAACTTGTCTAAAAATATTCCTATTTTTATAAGAAATTTAAAATGAAGTAGTTAGGTCTTTATATTTGAAGAAATTGCATATTAAAATTTTATGCAAAAATATATTCAATTTGTAAATATGCAATTTCCTCATTTATATGATTTTTTAAATTAGCTTTCTCATATGTTTTAATGCTGTTTTTTCAAGTCTTGACACTTGGGCTTGCGATATTCCGATTTCATTTGCTACTTCCATTTGTGTCTTACCTTCATAAAACCTTAAGTTAAGTATTAGCTTTTCTCTATCATTCAAACGCCTTAGTCCTTCTCTTAGAGCTATTCCTTCTAACCATGTTTCATCTTCACTTTTTTCATCACTTACTTGGTCCATTACATATATGGCATCTCCACTATCATGATAAATCGGTTCAAATAAAGATATTGGATCTTGAATAGCATCTAGTGCAAACACTACATCTTCTTTCGGCAAATTTAACTCTTTAGATATTTCAGATATTGTCGGTTCCTTAGAATGTTTATTAATTAGTTGATCACGAACCTGTAAGGCTTTATATGCTATATCTCGTAAGGATCTACTAACTCTAATTGAATTATTATCCCTAAGATATCTTCTTATTTCACCTATTATCATAGGTACAGCATATGTTGAAAACTTAACATTCTGACTTAAATCAAAATTATCAATAGCTTTTATAAGTCCAATACAACCCACCTGGAACAAATCATCAACATGCTCTCCTCTTTTGTTAAATCTCTGAATAACACTTAGAACTAGTCTAAGATTACCTTGAATAAATTCTTCTCTAGCACTTAAATCTCCAGCATGTATTCTATCAAATAAAGCTCTCATTTCCTTATTAGTTAATACAGGTAATTCAGCAGTATTTACGCCACATATTTCAACTTTATTTATATGCATTCTGTTATCCATTCCTTTCTAGATGTTTTGCCCCTTTCAATAAAAATTATTGCCTTTTAATGTTTTTTTATTCAATAATTAATGTAAATAGATTAAGTCTTTTTTTATGAACTTTTTATTTAAAAAATGAACAAATACTATATTTTTATTACATGAGGAAATTGCATATTAAAATTTCATGCAATTTCCTCACATAAAAATACTCCTCTTCTCAGTTACAGCCTATTACCTCAACTGTATACTGCAAGAGGAGCATATTTATTATTGCTTCATACCATTCTATTGATTTCTTTTCTAAGTCTTTTTACAATTCTTTTCTCTAGTCTTGAAATATATGATTGTGATATTCCTAGTATATCAGCAACTTCTTTTTGAGTCTTTTCCTCATTTTTACCCAAACCAAACCTCAATTGCATGATCTTCTTTTCCCTATTTGAAAGATTTATCATAGCTTCTTTCAATAAATTTTTATCTATTTCTTCTTCTAAATATTTGAATATTATATCACTATCTGTTCCTAATATATCTGATAGTAATAGTTCATTTCCATCCCAATCAATATTTAATGGCTCATCAAATGATATTTCTGATTTTGTCTTACTATTTCTCCTAAGATACATAAGAATTTCATTCTCAATACATTTAGATGCATATGTAGCAAGTTTAATCTTTTTGTCAGGCTTAAAAGTGTTTACTGCTTTTATTAGTCCAATAGTTCCTATTGAAATCAAATCTTCTACTCCAACTCCTGTATTATCAAACTTCCTTGCAATATAAACCACTAGTCTTAAATTTCTTTCTATCAAAATACTTTTAACATCATCATCGTCTTTCATCCTAGATATATAATATTGTTCTTCTTCTTTAGACAAAGGAGGAGGTAAAACCTCACTACCTCCAATATAAAATACTTCTTCCTCTTTATATAATTTAAACTTCTTTAATATCTTTATATAGTATAATTGCAACATTAATTTAGCTCTTTGAGTAAATTTTAACAACGTGAATCTCCCCTTTATTTTAATATTTCAGGATGTAGTAAAGCCATATATTTATTGTCTGGAGATAAAGTATTGTTATATATTCCAACAACAATATTTGATAGAACCCTTTCATCCTCTTCATTTAAAACTACAGTATCAGGTTTAAATCCTAACAACATTCCGTTCTCTAAACCTAATGATTTAAAAGGAATAAGTCTAAACTTAACTTCCTCTGTTGACTTAGACATTACATTAGAGATTATTTCTAAATTATTTTCTTTGTATTGGTCAAATATTCTCTGTACATTATCAGGAAGTAAATCCTTTATTGCACAGAATTCTACTACAATTACTGGTATATCAGAAATAGGATCTTTTAAGGAATTGCCTGTGTCCATTAGTGCCATGATCTTAGCTTTTTTATTGTTAAGATTGATTGTAATAGGGATAAATACTCTCTCCTTGCTAATAATATTTTGTATATAACCCCAAGTAAACTTAAGAAGTATTGAAGAAGCAAATATTCCTATTATCAGTAATTTCACAAGAGTTGGTAAATCTCTTATATAAAAAATACCTCCCCCCATAAAAGCATCTACATTGAAAAAATAAAAAAACGCAAAAACTGCTCCTCCAAAAACGAATGTGACTATATAGAAAGTAGCAAATAGTTTAATAAACTTGTATAACTTTGAAGGACTAAAAGCAACTATAATAATTAATATAGAAACAGCCACTTTCACTATAAACTTAGCCAAGAACCTTAAAGAAGGAAAAAATACTACAAAAGCATATAATGCTCCTAGAGTTGCAGCTAAAATTAATCTTAACCTGCTTGTATCTGTTCTTGTAAATCTTTTTGTAACATATAATATTATGTAGTTAATAACTATATTTTCAATCAATAAGTATTCAGCATATATATACAAGCTACTGCCCCCTTTTTTGCATAGAACTCCTATTACAATACTATTATTCATTTGTCCCTATTTTTATGACTATTATATAATATATAGGATTAAAAATATGTCAGTTGTTGAAGTCGAAAAAGCTGTAATTTCCTCAAAAAAGAACAGCTCAAATGCTATCTGATTTATATATATTTTCTTGAATTATCGCCTATTACAGTTTTTACAACAAAAAAGACTTAAGAGCATAGAATATTCTATGCTCTTAAGTCTTCACAATATTTTTTTATTTCTAAAATTATTTTACTTATATCTTTTTCTCAAAAAAGTCGGTATATCCAAATCGTCAGGCTCATAGTTAGGTTTTTCTCCTGAATCATTTTTTTTCTTTTCATCTAACTTTTTATTATTATTTTTATTATTATTGCTAGACTCAGCATTTTCTTCAAAACCAGTTGCAATAACAGTAATTTTTAATTCATCCTTAAGATTTTCGTCAATTCCAGCACCAAAAATTATATTAGCATCTGGATCTACAGATTGTCTGATAAGGTCAGCAGCCTCATTAACTTCAAATAATCCTAAGTTTTGTCCTCCAGTTATATTTAATAAAACTCCTTTAGCTCCTTCGATTGAAGTTTCTAAAAGCGGACTATGTATTGCTTGTTTTGCTGCTTCAGTAGCTCTATTTTCTCCACTTGCTCTGCCAATTCCCATATGGGCTAATCCTTGGTTTTCCATAACTGTCTTAACATCAGCAAAGTCTAAGTTAATTAAAGCTGGTACTGCAATCAAATCTGATATACCTTGAATACCTTGCTTTAGCACGTCATCAGCTATTTTAAATGCATCCATAATAGAAGTTTTCTTTTCTACTACTTGAAGTAGTCTATCATTTGGTATTGTAACAAGAGTATCTACTTTTTCCTTTAATCTAGCTATTCCTTGCTCGGCATGAAGCATTCTTCTTCTACCTTCGAACATAAAAGGCTTAGTTACTACCCCAACCGTTAAGATGCCTAATTCTTTTGCAGCCTCAGCAACAATAGGTGCAGCACCTGTTCCAGTTCCACCACCCATACCTGCTGTGATGAAAACCATATCTGCTCCTTCAAGACTCTCAATAATTTCATTCTTACTCTCTTCTGCAGCCTTCATTCCAATATTAGGGTTAGCACCTGCTCCTAATCCTCTTGTAAGCTTATCACCTATTTGTACTTTTATCTCAGCTTTAGAAGAATATAAAGCTTGTCTATCAGTGTTAACAGCAATAAATTCTATTCCTTGTACATCACTCTCTATCATTCTATTGACAGCATTGTTTCCTCCACCGCCAACTCCAACTACTTTTATATGCGCAAACTGCTCCATATCAACATCAAATTCAAACACATAATGACCCCCTTATCTTTAGAAATATTCATCCCATATTTTTTTTATAGTAGATACTACATTGTTTTTACGCTTTTTCATATTACCTTTATATCCATTTTTTTTAACATCCACATTATTATATTCTACATAATAATTAAATTTCCTTTTAAAAGAATAATTTATTAATCCAACAGATGTAGAAAATATTGGTTCCTCCACACCTAGATAGGCAGGTCTGCCAATTCTTACCGGCAAATCAAATATATCCTTTGCCAAGTCTAGTACTCCATCTAAATAACTAACACCACCGCCTGTGATTACAATCCCGGCAAGTATACTATTTTTAAGATGGGACCTTACTAGCTGCTGATTAACTAATTCAAATATCTCCGATACTCTAGCTTCTATAATTTCAGCCAATTGAAGCTGAGATACACTTATTTCTTCATCTCTGCCTATAGGCTTAATATCAAAACATTTTTCATCATCAGCAGAAGGTGTATAGGTTATACCATAATGCTTTTTTATCTCTTCACTGTTATCAAAGGGCATCCTAAGTCCAATGGATATATCATTAGTAATATGATTCCCTGCAACTTGAATAGCAGATGAATATATTAGTTTGTTCCCTTTAAATATAGAAACATCACTATTTCCTGCTCCTATATCAACTATACAAACGCCTAGTTCCATTTCATCCTTAGTTATTATTGCTTCAGATAAGGCTAAGGGTTCCATTACTATTCCCAAAACTTCTAATCCCGCTTTATTTACACTCTTAATTAAATTTAAGGAAGTTGTAGAAGAACTAGTTACAATATTGGCATCAACCTCTAATCTAATACCGGACATTCCTATTGGGTCTTTTATTTCATCGTATCCATCAACTATGTATTGGTTGGGTATTATATCAATTATCTGCTCACCTTGAGGTATCGAGACAATTGTAGCAGAATTTAAGACTCTGTTCACATCTTCTATATCAATTTCACTATTATCTCCAGATATAGCTATAACACCCTTATTATTCAATAGTTTTGAGTAACCACCAGGTATGTTAATATATACAGATTCAATTTCAACATTTGCCATGTTTTCAGCTTGTTCAACAGCCCTTGCAATATCCTTAGCAGCAGCTTCAATATCAACTACTACACCTTTTTTAATACCATTGCTTTCGCTTTTTCCTAATCCTAATACGTGTAGTTGATTATTGTCAACTTGTCCAATTAAAACGCATATTTTAGATGTTCCTAGATCTATTGAAGTTATAATATTATCCATAATATCTAGCTCCTTTTAAGTATGGCATATGTTGAGATTTTTTTACTAATTTTAAAACTAATCCCTACTAAAAATATGTCTTCTGATAATAGCGAAGTTTTGGAACAATCTTACTCCGAAAGCAAATATAGCAGCATAATATAAAGGCACTGCTAGCTTATCTCCAATATAGGCAAGAAAAGCTGCTAAAATCGCATTACCAAAAAAACCTGAAATAAAAATTCTTGCATCAAATACATCATCTAAAGTTGCTCTAATACCTCCAAAAACCGAATCCATACAGGCAAGTATGGCAACGGAGATATATAAAGAATAACTTGTAGCATATGTTATAGGTAAGAAAAATCCAATAATAACACCAATTAAAATACCAATTAAAGCAAAAATCAAATTATTCACCTTCTTCCAACGGTTTTACAAATTCAAAATCAATATCTTCTTTATACTTAGGAATTAAAAGAAAATCACTTACAGTTGTGTTTAATTCTAATTCATATACTTCTTTAAGCTGATATCCATATGTTCCTGGTGCATTTATTGCAGCATTTAAAACCTTAGGATCACCAATAGCTTTAATAACAAATGGAATAGCATAAGTTCTATCGTTAATTTTAATAGTAGGTCCATTACATTCTATTTCAGAGCTTGATAAAACTCTTTGTCCAGAAACACTTATTGCCTCTGCACCTGCTATTTTTAAATCATTAACTAGCCTTTGTACATCCATATCATGAACTAAGAATTGATTTATGTTTTCACCATAATTAATTTCCTTTACACTATCTGAAATCGTAAGAATAATTCCAGGTCCTTGAACATCTTTATATCCTGCTAAAAACTTCATATGTTCAATTTCTTCCTTTAAAACATCGGAAATATTTCCATTATCATTCAAAGTATTTTCATACATATTGACTTCTTCTTCTTTTTTTTCAATCATTTTATTTAAGTCTGATATCTGACTCTTGTAATTCTCTATCTCATTTTTCACCATTTGAACAGACTTTAAAGAAACTTGAGAATAGCCTTCCAAATCCTGCTTCATTTGACTAGATAATAAGACTCCCAATAAAATTGCCATGACAAAAATGATTATTTTATATGATAGTTTTGTTTTCATAGGCTAACCCTCCCAAGGGCTAATTGCTTATATCATAAGCTTCAGTAGCATACCTAAATTCTCTAATCTTAGTGTATTTAGGTATTTCAACGTTTTCTTGTTTATCTATTTGAATATCTATAGCATAATCTTCATTTGTGATTATCCATATAATTCTACCCTTCATTCTTAAAGCATTTTCTAAATTTTCAGGGTTACCAATAGCTTTTATAATTACTGGAGTAGTTGAAGATTCACCATTTATCATTAAATGATTACCTGCTGCTTCTATTTCTGTAAAACTAGTATATCTCTGTCCATTAATAGAAATAGCCTCTGCTCCAGCAGCATTTAATGTACTAATCATTTGAAGAATCCAGTCATAATTTTGAACAACGGCACTAGATCCGTCCCAATACTGATAATTCTCTTTAGTATCATCTATTTTCAATATTATACCTGGGCCTTTAACATCTTCATAGCCTGCAAGCATCCTGTACTTTTCCAGCTCTTTATAAAGATTTTCAACATAGGTGTTTTTATCAGCTTCTCCTTTTTCATATTGCTTAACCTTAGTCTCAAGCTTATCAAGTTCATTTCTTAAAGTGTCTTTTTCATCTTTGAGCTTCTCTAGTTCAAGAATTAACTCTTCTGTTCTTTGAGTAGGTATATAGTCTCCTTCTCCAAAGGTCTTTTTTACTGTTTTAAATTGAATAGCTAGTATAATCCCTAGTATAATACATACTAATGTTAAAGCTAATTTATTTCTAAAGCTTTTCATTATATTTTCCTCCTAATCGGTTTCAAAAGTAAATATAGCATCTTCTCCTTGTGTCAAATCTATCAAACCCTTTGAAATCTGCTCCTTATTGAAATCTTGTCTTTGTTCTAAACTTTCCATAATGTTAAAAACAAAGCTTAATTTATATTTTACATTATTTAGGTCACCAAATGCAACTTTAGTTCCAGAATTAAATCTAAAATTAATGCTATAATCGTCATTAACTTCAATTTCAGAAATCTTACTATATATATCAATAGTATTGCAAAGTTCTAGAAAGTTTATAATATCCTCTATGTTTCTATCTTCTTCTATTATTACCTTCTCACCTATAGATGCATTCTTAATTTTTAATCCATTAATTTGAGGGATATCCCCTTGAAATGCACTTTTAGCCTGGGCTATATCTATAATCATTCCTTCATCGTCTACAAGTATATAGGAACCCACATTAAGTAAGACCATATGTCTATTTCTTTCTACTATATTTATATCTATCCTATTAGGAAATTTTCTGTCAACCCTTGCTTCTTTAATATATGGATGTAATAGCAAGCTTTCAATGGCTGTAGACGTATCTACTCTAAAAATATTTTCTCCTTTTTGTATACCAGAAGCTAGTATAACATCATTATCTTTAAGTATTCCATCATTATTTACCTGAATTTTAGATATATTAAAAATATTAGTTTGAGAAAGCAAAATAAGAAAAACACTAGTAATTAAAAAAAGAATGACAATCATAAGTCCAATTTTTTTCTTTCTTATTTTCTTCTCAATTTTACTAGTTTTCTTCAATGATACACCTCCTCTAGGGCATGTCCAATTTAATCTAAGCAGCAGAAGCTGCTATTATATTTTCTTAATATCAGCTCCTAGCGATTGAAGTATTTTTTCTAAACCATCATATCCTCTTTCAATATGATATATATTATCAACCTCAGTAGTTCCTTTTGCAGCTAACCCTGATAATACAAGACTTGCTCCACCTCGTAGATCTTTAGCACTAACCTTAGCTCCAGTTAGTCCTTCAACTCCTTTTATTACAGCTGCCTTTCCAACTGTTTTTATATTAGCTCCCATTCTAACTAATTCTTCAACATGTTTAAATCTATTCTCAAAAACCGTCTCAGATATAATACTTGTTCCATTTGCCAATGATAGTAACGCCATCATCTGTGCTTGCATATCTGTAGGAAATCCTGGAAACGGAAGAGTCTGAACAGTCTCGATTGCATTTGGTCTTCTTGGTCCAATAACTTTTAGTGTAGTGCAGTTATTATATACCATACAACCAGCTTCTCTAAGCTTTGCAATAATAGATTGTATATGTTCTACTTCAATATTTTTAAGCACAACTTCTCCTCCTGTTATAGCAGCAGCTACCATATAAGTACCCGCAACAATTCTATCAGGGATTATATTATGCTCTACACTATTGAAGCTATCCACTCCATCTATTCTTATGACACTTGTTCCTGCTCCATAAATCTTTGCCCCTGCTACATTTAAGTAATTTTGCAGGTCAATTATCTCAGGCTCACGGGCAGCATTTCTAATTATTGTTGTTCCCTTAGCTTTAACTGCAACCATCATTATGTTCTCAGTGGCACCAACACTAGGATAGTCTAGTTGAATTTCACAACCTCTAAGATTCTCAGCTTTACAATATAAAAAACCATGAGATTCTTCTATTATTGCTCCCAACTCTCTAAGGGATTTTAGATGCAAATCAATTGGTCTAGGCCCGATTTCACAGCCTCCTGGATAACTAATTTCAACTTCACCAAACCTGGCTAGCATTGCTCCCATTAATATAATGGAAGACCTCATTTCTCTTACTAGTTCCTCTGAAATTCTCATCTTATTTATAGGTCTTGAATCTACATATGTCATATCATCCATTCTGTTAACCTTACAACCAATAGTTTTTAAAATCTGTTCCATAACTTCTACATCTCTTAAATTAGGACAATTAAAAATAGTACTTGTATCGTTATTAATTACTGTAGCGGCCAATACAGGTAAAACAGAATTCTTAGCTCCAGTGACATTTATTTCTCCTACTAATCTTTTGCCACCTTCAATTATATACTTTCCCATCCTTTCACCTCCAAAGAATATGTCTAAAAAAATAAGTATATAACCATAATATGCATATCCTTGTAAGGTGTTACATCAGTAATATTCTAATATGTTTATGTTTTATTTAACCATCTGATTTATTATTGCAATAATTCTATCAGCAGAATCAGTTATGCCTATTCGCTTACTATTTTGCTCCATTCTTCTTAGCTTTCTTTCATTCTTTAATAAATCTATAATTAAATTATTTAATTTCTCTCCTGATAGCTCCTTTTCAAGTACCATAACTCCTGCACCTTCATCCTCTAATGCCTTAGCATTAAATTCTTGATGATTATCAGTAGCATAAGCCTTAGGGATTATTATACTAGCCTTCCCTATGGCATTAATCTCTGCTATGGATAATGCTCCACCACCAGTTATTATTAAATTAGCAATAGACTGTGCCTTTGGCATCTCAAATAAATAAGGTAATACTTTTATATTTTTATGAGTAGATAAATTAATTCCTTTAGATTTGATTCCTTCAACAAAATTATCATATAATCTCTTTCCAGTTACATGAATAATTTGAATATCATCATTATTTATATTCTTAGCTATTACTTCCTCCATTGCATCATTAAGACTTTTTTGTCCACCACTACCACCAAAAGATAAGACTGTTTTCTTTTGAGAAGTAATCCCTAATGATCTATAGGCGGAACTCTTGTTTATTTCTTTTATATTTACAATTTCCTTACGAATTGGATTACCAGTTATAATTACTTTACTTGAATCTTTAAAATACTTTTTAGATTCTTCAAAGCTAGCTGCTATCTTATCAGTAAACTTTGATAGTATTCTATTAGTAATACCAGGTAATGCATTTTGTTCGTGTATCAAGGTTGGTATTCCCTTTAGCGAGGAAATAAGGACTAAAGGTCCACAAACATAACCTCCAGTTCCTATCACAATATCTGGCGAAAACTCTTTTATAAGTTTCCTAGCATCATTTAGTCCTAATGCTAATTCCTTTATTGATTTCAATGTATCCATTGATAACTTTCTTCTAAAACCCTTAACTCTTATGCTTTTAAAGTTAAATCCTTCTTTAGGCACTATTTCTGATTCCATACTATTCTTTGTACCCACATACACTATAGATGAATCAGGATGTTCCTCTTTAATTTTCTTTGCTATGGCTAAGGCTGGATATATATGTCCCCCAGTTCCTCCACCTGTTATTAGAACCTTCAATTAACTCTCAACTCCTATCTAGTTCAGTATGTCTTGATATATTAAGTAGAATTCCAACTGCAGCCATATACACCATCAGTGATGTACCACCATAACTTATAAATGGTAACGGAATTCCTGTTGGTGGCATAGATGAAGTCACTACAGCTATATGTATTAATGTCTGAACTGCAATCAATGATACTATTCCTGAAGCTAATAGACAACCGAATAAATCCTTAGCATTCAATGCTATTCTAATACCTCTCCATATTATTAGTAGGAAAAGAACTATTACAGTAATACAACCAATAAAACCTAACTCCTCACCAATAATTGCAAATATAAAGTCATTGTAGGGTTCAGGTATATAAAAAAATTTCTGTCTACTCTTACCGAGTCCAGCCCCGAAAACTCCACCGGAGCCTAAAGCGTATAGAGACTGAACAACCTGCCAACCTATTCCACTCTTATATTCAAAAGGATTTAAAAAAGCCATAATTCTATTAAGTCTAAAATCTTCTAGTGCAATTGCTCCTGCCACTGCTCCCAAGCCAAGTACCCCTAAGACAGTTAAATGTAGCATTTTCATTCCCGCAATGAAGAGTATTATTACTAAAGCCATACCTAAAACAGCACTAGTACTAAGGTCTTTTTGCATAAGTATAGTTCCTGTTCCAATACCGATTATGACCAATGCTGGTAAAACACCCTTCTTTATACTTTTAATGTCTTCCTTCCTTCTGCTTAGAAATGATGTTAAATAAATAATTGAACCTAACTTCATTGCATCAGAAGGTTGAACAGTTGTAATTCCAAAATTTATCCATCTTTTAGCACCATTTATTTCTATTCCTAAGGGAGTATAAAGAAGCAAACTTAGCCCAATACACCCTAAAAATATCAACTTGGATAGTTTATTTAATCTCCAGTAAGGAAAGTTCATAAAAAACAACATTGCAAAAAGCCCTATTACTCCAGCTATAAGTTGCTTTTTAAGAAAATAATAACCATCATTCATTTTATACAATGCATTAGGCCAACTAGAGCTAAATACCATTATAATACCTATAAATACTAGTAAAATGGTAGCTATCATTAGTGTAAAATCACTGGCTTTACCCTTTGCCATATTAAGCCCTCCTTAAGCCTTTTACCTCATTTACAAAATCCTCTCCCCTGACTTCAAAATTCTTATACATATCCCAACTTGCACATGCAGGAGAAAGAAGGATATTATCTCCAGAGCTGCTGAGTTCATAGCTCTTTTTAACAGCCCTTTTCATATCCTCTACTATATATATATTATTGAATCCATGACTTATTGCTGTCTTTTTTATTTTTTCTGCAGTTTCTCCTAGTAAAACTAATGCTTTAACCTTTCCATTAAAACTCTCAATAAACTCTGTAAAGTCACTTCCCTTATCCATCCCACCAGCTATTAAAATAATCGGGCTCTTTATAGCCTTTACTGCATTAATTGAAGAATCTGGATTAGTTCCTTTTGAGTCATTATAAAAGCTAACTCCATTAATTTCTTCTACAAATTTCAATCTATGCTCTACTCCCTTAAATTCCCTTAAGGTTTTAGCTATTATCTCTATATCTACACCCATAATCCAAGCAGCACAAGTAGCTGCTAAAGCATCTTGTAAAATATGTTTTCCTGGAAGTCCAACCTCTGAATAAGGTAACACCTCTATGATTTGCTTTCCATCATTTACTACTATATACTCACCATCAATATAAACTCCTCTTTTTAACGAGCTGTCTGTGCTAAAGTATATTAGATTTGAGTTAATCTCATCTTCTAACTTGGAAAGTATTTTATCATCATAATTCAAGATAGTATAATCTTCTTTATCTTGATTATTAAATATTTTCTTTTTAGCATTTACATAATTATCAAAAGTTCCATGCCAATTAATATGGTCTGGTGTTACATTCAATATAATGCTTATTTTAGGTTTAAAATCAAAAGTACTTTCTAATTGAAAGCTACTTGTTTCTATTACAAATACATCATTTTCCGACGAATTTACAAGCTCCCATAATATTCCTACTCCTATATTTCCAGTAACATGAGGATTCTGACCAGAATTCTTAAAAATTTCTCCTATCAACGTAGTAGTGGTAGTTTTCCCATTAGTACCAGTAATAGCAATCATAGGGTTATTACTTAACCGACTTGCCAACTCAATATCAGTTATTATTTCAATCCCTTTTTCTCTTGCACTATTTAACAAAGGAATATTTAAAGGAACTCCTGGATTTTTTATAATTAAATCAATGCTATCCACATCTACGTCATTACTTCCCAAAACATAGTTAACTTTTATGCCTTCAAGCTTTTTTATATCTTCAACTAGTTCTTCTTTTTTTTTCATATCTGTAATAGTTATATTTGCCCCTAGTCTATTAATTGCCTTTGCAGTAGATACACCACTTACAGCCAAACCAAGAACAACAATATTTTTATCTTTGAGATTCATTTTGCCACCTTCTTTACATATTGTAGTTTATATATATTACTCTATAAGTCTTAACAACCTTTTCACTCTAGATACATATGTAAACTTTTTCAGATTGCTAAACAGCAAAAAGACCTACTAAACATAGTACAAAAGTAATTGTCCAAAACACTGCTACTACTTTAGTCTCTTTCCATCCCTTTTCTTCATAATGATGGTGTAGTGGACTCATTCTAAATACTCTCTTTCCTGTCAACTTATATGATGTAACCTGAATTATAACAGATAATGCTTCTGCAAAATAGATACCACCAACAATAGGTATTATCAATGAAAGGTTAAGTAGAATTGCTGCTGCAGCCACAGCTCCCCCTAAGGCTAATGATCCAGTATCTCCCATAAAAACCTTAGCTGGATGAACATTGTACCTTAGAAATCCTAATAATCCACCTACCAATGCAGCAGAGAATATAGCAACACTGTCATTACCAGCTTGAATTGCAACTATACTAAAGAATACCATTACAATTAAAGTGACACCTGAAGCCAAACCATCTAATCCATCAGTTAGATTTACACTATTTACTACAGCTACCACAACAAAAGATATAAATGGTATGTATAAGAATCCTAAGTCAATAGTAGTATTAATAAAAGGTATTAATAATTTTGTCCCCATTAAAGAAGTACTTGATTGATAAAAAGCTAGAATAACTGCTAACACAATTTGAAGAAAAAGCTTTTGATAAGCCCTCAATCCTAGATTTCTCTTTAACACAACTTTAATAAAATCATCTATGAACCCTATTAACCCAAATCCAATTGTTGATAATAGCAACACTATCATATCATTATTTAGTACTCCTGAAGTTAGTGTAGTCAACAACAGTGCAGCGATAAACATTATTCCTCCCATCACAGGAGTTCCGCCTTTCTTGAAATGGCTTTTAGGTCCTTCTTCCCTAATACTTTGGCCTGCCTTAAGTCTTCTCAATAAAGGAATTACCAAAGGTCCTAATAACAATGTAATAAAAAATGCAATAACAATAATTCTAATTATATCCTTATATTCTACCATCTTTCTTCTCCTCTCAAGTTAAGGTTTATTAACTTTTAATGTTCTTCATTCAAAATGTCATATACAATCTTTCTCTCATCAAATGGCAATATTGTATCTTCTATTAAAGTATATGTTTCATGACCTTTACCTGCTAATAAGATCACATCATTTGCCATGCTATTATCCAAAGCATATCTAATAGCTTCTTTCCTATCTATTATTGATATAAAATCATTCCTCACTTTATGTACACCTACAAGAATTTCATCAATAATTCTTTTAGGATCTTCTGATCTTGGATTGTCTGATGTTACTATGCATACATCACTGTTTTTAGCAGCTATCTCACCCATTTTAGGCCGTTTTGATCTGTCTCTGTCTCCACCGCCCCCAAATAAAACTATTATTCTACCAGTTGCAAATTGTTTAATAGTTTTTAAGGCATTCTCTAGTCCTTCAGGAGTATGGGCGAAATCTATGATTACCGTAAAATCTCTATCTACTGGTATAACTTCAAATCGTCCTTTTATTCCCTTGATAGATTCTATTCCTTGCTTTATCGTCTGCAAATCAATTTCATATATATATCCACAAGCTGCTGCTGCCAATGTATTATAGACTGTAAACTCTCCAGGTGTATTTGTTACTATTGTAATTTTACCCTTAGGAGTATTCAAAGTATACCTTACTCCTTGGGCACTATAAACTATATTTGAAGCAAAAATGTCTGCTGAACTATCTAAACCATAAGTCAATAACTGGGTTTTCAAATTCTTTACTTCATTAAATATACGTCTTCCATATCTATCATCAATATTAATAATATTACATTTTTGAGTCTTATAAAATAGTTTTATTTTTGCATTATAATAATTATCGAAGTTCTTATGATAATCTAAATGATCGGTTGTTAAGTTAGTAAATACTCCCACATCAAACTGACAATAATCAACCCTACCTAAGTCCAATGCATGGGATGAAGCCTCCATAACACATAGGTTGATTTCAGCATCAGCCATGGAGTTAAATATTTCTTGTATTTCTAAAGGCTCAGGTGTTGTATTTTTAGTTCTCTTTAATTCTCCATCTATCAAATTTCCTATACTTCCTATAATCCCTACCTTTTTGCCATATTCTTTAAATATAGCTTCTACATAATATGTAATTGATGTCTTTCCATTAGTTCCAGTAACTCCTATAAGCTCCATTTTCTCAGAAGGCTTATTATAAAATCTAGATGCAATTCTAGCTAATGCCCTTCTTGTGTTTTCAACACTTATCATAGTTACTCTATCTTCATTACTTATATTCCCTATTTCATAAAGCTCTTTGGATATTACAATTGCCGAGGCCCCATTGTCTATAGCTTCAGATATATACTTATGACCATCAACACTAAAACCATCAATTGCCACAAAAAGACTATTTTTTAATGCATTTCTAGAATCATCAACTACTTTGCTAATATCAATATCTGTAGGACCATCTATATCTATAACTCTAATTCCCTTTAACAAATCTATAAGCTTCATACATCACACTCTCCCATTGATAATATCATATATTTATGATTAATAATAGTCTATTCAAAGGGCAACATTCAAACCTTTTGCTTGAAGTTGCCCTTTTTTGATTACCAATCTCTTTTTTGGAACTCAACCTCTATTAATGAATTGAATTTAACTTCTGTTCCAGGCTTAGGTACTTGATCCATAACTAGGCCATTGCCATTAAACTTGAACCGTAGATTCATTTCATTAAGAGTTTCAATTACTTTTTCAGGAGATTGACCTTTTAAGTTAGGCACTATGATAGTATCCTCAACTTCAACTTTATCTTGTGTATAAAGCTCTATCTTCGATCCTTTATTAACTTCTGTATTAGCCTTTGGAAATTGGTCTACAATTATAAGACTACCTTTCGCTCCAGACTCTTGAGTTGTATATTTAAATCCTTGACCTGCTAACATTTCTGCAGCTTCATTTAAATCTTTTCCAGTTACATCTGGTACTATAACCTTTTTCTTTAATTCTTCCTCTAATTCTTCGGCAGTATATTTTAATTCAACATCTAAATAATCTAGTGTTTCCTTTACCACTTCTCCTGCCACTGGCGCTGCAATAAGTCCACCATAATAAACTCCTGTACTTGGTTCATCAATTATTACTAGTACAGCTATCTCTGGATCATCTGTAGGGGCTATAGCTGCAAAAGAAGCAATATACTTTCCAGAAGCATACCTACCATCTACTACTTTTTGAGCTGTACCTGTTTTACCACCTACTCTGTAACCTGCTGTATATGCATTTCCGCCAGTTCCATTATCGACAACTGACCTAAGTATCTCCATCATAGTGTCAGAAGTTTCCTTAGATATAACTCTTTTTTTAACTTCTGGCTTAAACTCATGTACTAGCTCACCATTTTGGTCCCTTAGTTCTTTTACAATTCTAGGCTCCATAAGCTCTCCACCATTTGCAACAGCTGACATAGCAGTTACTAACTGAATAGGAGTTACAGCTATACCTTGACCAAAAGACATAGTGGCTAAATTTACTTCTTTTATGTATTCAGGTCTAATCACTAGCCCATAGGCTTCACTAGTTAAATCTATCCCTGTTTTATCACCAAATCCAAACTCTCTAACATATTCATACATCTTATCTTTACCAAGTCGTAATCCCACCTCAACAAAGACTTCATTACAAGAATTCTCTGCCCCTTCAACAAATGTCTGAGTCCCATGGGGATTATAGTATCTCCAGCATTTAATTGGCTTAGGACTCTTTACTTGTCTAACATATCCATCACAATGGAAGGTGCTATCTTTAGTTACAACTCCTTCTTCTAACCCTGCCGCTGCTGTAATAATTTTAAATGTTGATCCAGGTTCATAGTTATCACTGATAGTATATGGTCTCCATATACTATTCCATTCTTTAATTAGCTGTTCTTGAGATAATTGAGCCCATTCTTGTTTTTGCTCCTCTGTGACAGGTTCTCTTGGGTTGTTTGGGTCGAAATCAGGCTTTGTTGACATTGCCAATACATTACCAGTTTTTGGCTCCATAATTATTACTGCTGTCCTCTTTGCCTTATTTTTAACTTGAGCTTCAAGGGCTGCTTTTTCAGCAATATGCTGAATTGTTTCATCTATAGTTAAAACAGCATTTAATCCTGATTCTGGCTCCACTAGCCTTTCTACATCTCCAGGTAACTGTCTTCCTAGTGAGTCAGTGTTTTTAATCAGCCGACCTGGTGTGCCTGTTAAATACTTATCATAGGTCCGTTCAACTCCATAAAGACCTTTATTATCATAGTCAGTAAAGCCTAAAATATATGATGCAAAGTTACCATATGGATAATATCTTTTGTTATCAGGAACTATTACTATCCCATCCAGATCTGCTTCTCTAAGCTCATCTGCTTCTTCATCACTAATCCATCTTTTTATTTTTACTATACTTTGCCTCTTAGTTAAATCAGATAGTACGTCTTCTTTATCTAGATCCAGTATTGTAGAAATAATCTCTGCTGATCTTTCAGGCTCATTTACATCAGCAGGTATACAATCAACTTGGTAGGAGCTTATGCTCACTGCCAACTCCTTACCATTTCTATCATATATTGCTCCCCGTTTAGGTCCAATAGGTATGTCTTTAGCCCATTGCTCTAAAGCTTCATCCTTTAATCCTTGACCTCTAACAATTTGAATATATCCCAGTCTCATCATTAATCCAAAAACAACTACTGAGACTGCTAAAAGCATAAAAACTAATCTTTTTTTAGTTGTAAAAGTAGGTGAAGACACAATTAAACCTCCTATAAGCTAGATAAAATACTTTTTTCACATCAATTTATATATATTTAATCCTTTAGTATCCTTGGATTTCAATAAATCCTTTATGTGTTTGTATTTTACTAAGCTTAATGGGAAGTTTAGTTAAACTGTGGTTCTATATCTAGGTAATTTAAAGTTTCTTCTATAAGTTTGCCTGCGATTGGTGCTGCCACCTGACCTCCATGTATATCTACTTCTTTATCAGGTTCATCTACTATAACTAATACTACAATCTTAGGGTCATTAACTGGAGCAACCCCAATAAAGGAAGCTACAAACTTCTCATCAGAGTATTCTCCATTAACTATTTTTTGAGCAGTACCTGTTTTTCCTCCAACTCTATAGCCAGGAACAAATGCCTTTTTACCAGTACCTTCTGTAATAACTGATTCTAGGATACCAAGTAAAGTATCAGATGTATCCTTTGATATAACCTTTCTAACCATTTCCGTTGGAAACTCTTCAGCAATATTTTCTTCTTCATCCAATATACTTTTTACAATTCTAGGCTTCATAAGCTTTCCTTCATTTGCTATTGCAGAAGCTGCAGTAATCAATTGAATAGGTGTAACAGCTATACCTTGACCATATGAAAGAGTTGCTAATCTAACATCTCTCATAGCCTCTGGGTCTGAAGGATAGCTTCCTTTTGCTTCTCCTAAGAAATCTATTCCTGTCTTTTCTCCAAACCCAAATGCTTCTATATATTTAATCATTTTTTCTTTGCCCACTTTTCTTGCTACCTCAATCATAACTGGATTACAAGAGTTTTGTACAGCTTCAGCAAAAGTTTCCTCTCCATGGGGATCATAGTATCTCCAACATCTTAAAACAACCCCAGGAATATCTCTAAAATATCCGTCACTATAAAACTGTGTATTAGGTGTTACTTCATTTTCTTCTAAGGCTGCTGCTGCTGTTATAATCTTAAAGGTCGATCCAGGCTCATATGTATCAGTAATGGGATGAGGCTTCCATAACGTATTCCATTCCTTTTCTAATTCCTCTTGTGACAAGTTTGCCCATCTATTTTTAGTTGCTTCATCATCAGGTACTCTAGGTTGATTTGGATCATAATCTGGCATTGATGCCATTGCTAAAAGATCTCCAGTACTAGGCTCCATTATTAGCACAGTAGTCCTTTTTGGATCAAAGTCCTCCATAGCTTGAGTAGCTGCTTTCTCTGCAAAATGTTGAATTGTTTCGTCTATAGTAAGCACTAAACTTGAACCTGGCTTAGCATCTATTAATCTTTCATTATCATAAGGGAGCTGTCTCCCCCATATATCAGTATTTATTATCAATCTACCTGGTACACCATGTAAATAATCATTAAAACTTTTTTCTACCCCATAGAGTCCTCTACTATCTATATCGGTAAATCCAAGAACATATGATGCTAGATTCCCTGATGGATAATATCGCTTTGTATGTGGCACTACTATTATTCCATTAATATTTTCTTCTTCTAAACTATCTCCTATATCTTTTTCCACCCAATCCATTATTTTTATGTACCTTTGATTAGAAGTGATTTTATTATATAAACTTTCTTCATTTATATCCAATAACTCCGATAGTTTTTTTGCCGTCTCTACTGGATTATCTATATCAGGTGGTATACATTCTATTTTATAACCATTAATGCTAATAGATAATCTCTTACCCTTCCTATCATATATAGTTCCTCTTTCAGGTTGAATTTTAATGTCTTCCGCCCACTGCTCCAAGGCTTCTTTTTTCAAAGCTTCTCCCCTCACTACCTGCAAAAAGCCTAATCTAGTTACAAGTAAAGAAACTAAAACTAATATTCCAAGCATTGTAACAACTAATCTTATTCTTATTCCCCTAAAGGGCGTGTTCATGCTTCCCACCCCCTAAAATAGTCCCGATAATTTATCAAAGAATCCATTGAAGCTTTTTAGAAAAACAAAGCCTGTTTTTTCTTCGGCACTATCCTTAGTTGATTTATCAAAAGCACCTTCATCTACAGATACAAATACAGTTTGGCTGCTCTTTGGATAATCCATTCCAAGTTTCTCTCTTGCTTCAACCTCAATCCATTCTGATTCCTTAATTCTATCAATTTGAACTTCAAGACTACTCTTCTCTTTATTTAGGTCTGAAATTTGTTGGTCCAATTGAGATACTTCTATTCTATACTGTGCAATTTGAGTATATCTCCATAGTAGTGATAGACATAATACTAACATCATTATAGATATTAAAAGGAGTTTCAATTTAAAAGATACAGATGATTTAGATTTTCTATTTGATTTATTCTTTTGTATACGCTGATTTTTTCTTTTCGTATCATGGTTTCTTGGATAATAAATTTCTTCCTTTTTTGCTACTAACAAATTTATTCACCCCTTTTACATTTTAGAACACTAAACTTTCTCTCCTACCCTCAATTTAGCACTTCTAGCTCTTGAATTATTCTCTAATTCATCCTTTGATGATGTAATAGGTTTTCTAGTAATAATTTTTAATTCTCTTTCTTTATCACATTTACATATAGGAAACTCAGGTGGACATATGCACTGTTTATTTAGCTCCTTGTACACTTTCTTTACTATTCTATCTTCCAAAGAATGAAAGGTGATAATGCATATTCTCCCACCTGGCTTTAAAACATCACATATGTCAATTATTGCATCCCTCAATATGTCCAACTCTTGATTAACTTCAATTCTTATAGCTTGAAATGTCCTTCTTGCTGGATGTGGTCCATCTCTCCTAGCTCCCTTAGGGATTGCTTTCTTAATCACTTCCACTAATTCTTCAGTAGTATCAATTGTCTTTTCTTTTCTATCAACAACGATGAACTCAGCTATTCTGTGGGCCCATCTTTCCTCTCCAAATTCTTTGATTATCCTTGTTAAATCCTCTTGAGAATATTTATTAACAACATCCCAAGCTGAAAAGTCTTCCTCTCTGTTCATTCTCATATCTAACTTTGCATCGTGATTATAGGAAAATCCTCTTTCTCCTTCATCTAGCTGATGGGAAGATACTCCTAGGTCCAGTAAAACTCCATCCACTTTTTCAATTTCTAAATTCTTTAATACTTCTTTAATATTTCTAAAATTATTATGTACAATCGTAATCTTATCTTCATAATCTTTTAATACTTCACTTGCCTTTTGTATAGCATTTAGATCTTGGTCGATTCCAATTAATCTACCTCCATCTAACTTCTTAACTATTTCCTTTGAATGTCCAGCACCTCCTAGTGTGCCATCAACATATATACCATCCTTTTTTATGTCTAATCCTTCAATGCACTCATCTAACAAAACCGAAACGTGTTCAAACTTCAATATAGTCACCTCAAATATTTTTTAATAGTATTTGTCATTTAGAAGATATATATAAATCTATATTCCTAACTCAGCCATTTTTTCAGCGATACTTTCATAGCTTAAGTTGTCATCATCATTGTAAGAATCCCATTCTCCTTTACTCCATATCTCAATCCTGTTAGAAACTCCTATGATAACTGCATCCTTATCTAATTTACAATGATCCCTTAAGTTGCTCGCTATCAAAACTCTCCCCTGCTTATCTAACCCACACTCTGTTGCTCCAGAGAAGAAAAATCTAACAAATGCTCTTGCATCTTTTCTAGTTAGTGGTAAAGTTTTTAATTTATTCTCAAGTATGTTCCATTCATCCATGGGGTAAACAAAGAGACAATTATCCAGCCCTTTTGTCATAATAAAGGTATCACCAAGCTTTTCTCTAAGCTTAGAGGGCATTATAACTCTTCCTTTGTTGTCCAGCGAATGATAATATTCACCAATAAACATTTCCTACACCCCATTTTTATGGAATACTCCTCCACTTCCCACCACTTTATACCACTTTTTATTTACTTCTATGCTAATTACTAAAATCCTTTATTTTTTTAATAAAATTTAATTTTTTTATCTTTCATCTAATTTTCAAAAAAACAAGAGTGAAGACCAACCTACTCATGGTCTTCACTCTTAAAACTTTAATATTTTAAGTTATCTAAAAAAGTAACTTTTATCCCTATTTATCTTGTGGTCTGCCTATAATATTCTGCAATTAATTGGTCTAACTCGACACTTAAGTTATAAATATACTCATATTTTCTGTTTTCATCTAGAGACTTGTTAAGCTTGTCCCTTAAATTAATAATTTTATCTGACAGTGTCATAGCAATCCCACCTTTTTTTTGAGGTGATTCCATTTTATTACAAAAAACTCTTTTCTGTCAATAAGTCTTGAAGGCTATCTACATTTATTTTTTGGATTTGACAATAAATATCTTCATTTTATTCCATCTTTTACAGGATTTTGATTTTAAATCACTCCACTTTCAATTAAAACTTCCTTTATTCTACATTATTACTACTATTATCATCAAATTTCTTCTTTCGTCTATAGAAAACATATCCTGCTAATAAGATTAATAAAATACTCATTAATTGGGCTATAGGTATAGAGCCTAGCATTAACTTATCTGTTCTCAAACCCTCTATAAAGAGTCTAGCAAAGGAATATAGCATTAAATAAAGCAAAAACGTTTCTCCATGAACTTTCTTTTTATTTCTACTATACCATAGTAAAAAAAGGAAAACTCCAAAGTTCCAAAGAGATTCATAAAGAAAAGTAGGATGTACTTTTTGACCATTAACCATTATTCCCCAAGGTAAGTTTGTTGGACCACCATGGGCTTCTTGATTTATAAAGTTACCCCATCTACCAATGGATTGAGCTAAAATTATACTTGGTGCACAAATATCTGCAAGACGCCAAAAATTAATTTTCTTTACTTTTGTAAATATAATTGCTGCAATAACACTTCCTATGATACCTCCATGTATTGCCAATCCTCCACCTCTAATATTTATCATCTCTAGAAAATCACCATTGTAATAATCCCAAGTAAAAATAACATAGTATATTCTTGCTCCAATTATACCTGCTGGTATTGCAAATATAAGTAAATCAATAATATTATCTTCTTTGAAATTAACCCTTTTAGCTTCTCTTAGTGCTACTACAGTAGCTATGAGCATCCCAAATGATATTAAAATGCCATACCATCTCACCGGTAACCCGAATATCTCAAATGCAACTGGATCTATCATCAGCTGTCCTCCTCAATATGTAAATTAGCTACTAGGAATATCTAGTAGCTTTATATACTTATACATTAAAATTATATTTTTCTAAAAGTATCTTGTCAATTAATTACTTTGGAGTAATTAATGATAAGGTGTAGTTATCTGATGTAAGATGCTGATTAAACCTTTTTTCTACATCTTTAAATTTTATACCTTCTAAGATATCTAGATACTTCATTAAGGACGATCCATTAAAATATTGATTAACAAATGTTGTGGCAATATACTCAATTGAATTAAAATCCATAAAGTAATAGCCTATATACTTCTGCTTTATCCTTTGAAAGTTTTCTTTATTAAGTCCACTTTTCTGTTTTTCTTCCAAATAACTTAATATCTCTGATAAAACTTTTTCAGCTTTTTCAGACTCTCCACCAATTATTGAATGTCCATAATTTTTATGACCAACATATTGTGTTCCAAAGGAATTATTTATCAATCCTTCGTCGTATAATTTCTGATAAAATTCTGAGCTTTCTCCCATAAGCATCTCAAGAAGAATGCTAGTTACTAGCTGTTTACGAACTAGGTCTTCTCCTCCAAACCCTATATCTAGATCCTTGAATCCTATATTAAATAAAGGTGTTGAGACTGATAAGCTTTCTTCAACCTTTAGTTTATTTATTGATTCAGGTTCTTCAGGATATTCTTTAACTATTTCGCCTTCAATACTCTTCAAATCATCTCTTTGATTATTTTTAATAATACTAAAAGCTTTATCAAACTCAATATCCCCTATCATAAATAAAATCATATTAGATGGATGATAGAACGTATTGTAGCAGTTATATAAATCTTCCTTTGTAATTTTATAAATACTCTCAACAGTTCCAGCTATATCGACTTTAACAGGATGCTTATGATATAACCCATCTAAACAGTTAAAAAACACTTTCCAATTAGCTGAATCATCATACATCCTAATTTCTTGTTCGATTATCCCCTTTTCTTTCTCAACATTTTCATCTGTAAAATAAGGATTTTGAACAAATTTTACTAGTAGTTCTAGATTTTCATAAAATTTATCAGTACAAGAAAAAAGATACGCTGTCTGATTAAAATTTGTGAAAGCATTAACATAAGATCCTAATTTAGAGAATTCATTAAATATATTGCCTTCTGGTTCTTCAAATAGTTTATGTTCTAAAAAATGAGCTATACCTGCGGGAAATTCAGCAATTTCACTTTCACCAATGGGTATAAATCTATTATCATTAGAACCATAATTAGTGGCAAATATAGCATATTTTTTTAAGTAATCATTCTTTGGCATAAAAAATATTTTAAGACCATTTTCCAATTCTGCAAAATGTATTTCTTCATTTAATCGTTCATTTTTAAGATTATTGGGTGTCACAGTTATTCCTCCTAATTATTCTTTTTTCTCAAGAAGTATATTGTATCTAAGCTTAGTTTATTAGCAGCCTCAATTATTTCATCTTTACTTACCTTATTTATTTTCTCAATCATATCAGAAATATGGCTAGTATCCTTTGTTAAGGCCTGACTTAAATAAAATTCTGACATTGAGTAATTATTATCTGTCATACTCCTTATAGTAGTAATCAAAGAATTCTTTGATTGTTCTATATCATCATCAGTAAACTCTCCATCTTTAAGCTCTTGAATCTGATCTTTAATAATATCCAAAGCCTTATTGAAATTTTCAGTTTCAATACCTGAAGCTATAATCATTATTGACTTATATTTATATGATTTAGAATATATATAATATGCTAAACTTTCTTTTTCTCTCACATTCAGGAAAAGCTTTGAATTTGCCCCTCCTCCTAAAATATTACTAGCCACAATTAGAGGCTCATAAAGCTTATCTTCGTAAGGAATATTTGTTCTTAATCCAAGAGTTAACTTCCCTTGATTTACATCCATTTCTTCTGTAATCATGTTCTTAGTACGTATTGCTTTAATCACTTCTTCTCTAGGAAGGTTAATAATATCTTCTCTATGAAGCCTAAAAGTATCCTGTATACTATTAATGGCTTCATCCTTGTTTATATTTCCTACAATAGATATTTCCATTGGACTACTTCTTAAAATTGACCTATAGTGTTCATATAAACCTTTACAGCTTATATCTTCGAGATCTTCAATATTTCCATATTTATATATACTAAACTTTTCATTTTTGCACATTTCTTCAATACATCTTTCTACTGCATATGTCTTTTTATCATTTATTCTTCCTTCAATTCTTTTCTTTAAATTCTCTTTCTCTTGCTTAAAATAGTTTTGTGAAAATACTTCATTTTCAGTATATGGATTAAAAATAATCTCATTTAACATATCTAATATCTTTCTTAGTAGGTTTTCTTCTTTAATGAAATCACTATTTACTGTCTCAATTGCAAATCTAATTATTTGCTTTTCTCCCTTTTTATTTACATTAATACTTAAATTTGCTCCATATAGTTCTTCTAATCTCCTTTGAATCTCAAGGGATGTGTTATATTTGCTGGTACCTCTTTTCAATATTAAAGGTAATAAAGCATTTTTAGTGGCTTCATCCTTAGATAAAGGTCTAACAATGTAAAAGTTTATTAAATTTGTTTTGAATTTGTTAGTCTTTATAAGATTAAAATGCACTCCATTGTCAATTTTTTCTCTTAAGTATTCAATACTCAATATTAATCCTCCTCTTCATTATTTATTAATCCCATTTTTTCAACTTTTCAATCTGGACTTTATTTCTTAACTCATATAAAAATACAGTATCATCTAAAAAGCCATCAACTATTTTAACCTTTACCCCTTCTGGTAAATCAACTTCTTCTTTTAATTCTTCTAAGATCTTGTTGTTTTCTATAAAAGTAATCTGTGGCTTAATGTAAATACATAATATCTCTCCTACACCATACTCTAATAATTCCTTAACTTCTCCAATGTATTCAGGGTCAATGCTATTACGCCAACCTAATCTTATTTTATCTTCTTGATAACCAACTCTATCAATCAAATAATCTTTAATCTTATTTCTAAACATTAGATTTTGTTTTACAGATTTTATATATTTATCTTTATTATATCCTTTTTCATTTTGTCCAATGAGAACTACTCCAGTATCTGCTATCTTTTCATCATCCACATTCTTAATTATTTTATCTAGATAGCAGTTAACTATATTCTCACTTTGCCATAAGGGCTCCGTATATTTAATTTGTATATTTAGATTAAACAACTTCATTTTTTCAATTCTAGTTTTCAATTCTTCCAAATAACTTCCTTCAGTTAAAAATATAGGTACCACTATAATTTTATGATACCCATCATTCACAATATCAATTAGTTTTTCTTCAACATATTTTCTATCATATAAAAATCCTGAATACACTTTGTTTTCTGACGGCAATAACTCTTGTAATTGATTATTAATTGTCATTACATCTGATTTATAATTACTTTTTCCTATTTCTCTATATTGATTCTTCAAAGAGCTCAAAATAAATGGCGTCGTAAGCTTACCTAATGTATTGTATTTTAAATCAATATTATTTATCTCCAATGACATATCATACATTGGACTTTCTCCCATATATACTAGTAATACAGCAATTTCCTCTTTATAATTATTTCTTTGCTCACTTTTTAGCTTCATATCATAATTTTGGAATGACAAGAATAAAATAGATATCAAATAAATTATGATAATACTACAGATAAATATTAAAGATTTTTTCAATGTTATTTCTTTTAAAAACTCTCTAATTGTCATTAACAATATTATACATGAAATAATTAAAAACACATTTTCCCAAGGATCAGAATAGGAGAAAGAAAGCATTAAAAAAAAGACAAATCCACAAACTTGAATAATTTTTTTATTAAAAGTCTCCTTTTTATCCATAAGATACCTCCATATAAGATTATATGCAACACTCCTCTTTGTAAATAATATGTTTTATTATTTTAAATATGAAGGGATAAAATGAGAACCTGAACAGTACTGTTCAGGTTCCTTTAAATCTTATAGATTTGGAGTTACTCTTCTTATCATATCTTCTATCTCATCAGTAAACCCTTTTATCGGTCTACCAGTTCTAATATTTCGGCCTATTTCATCAATTCTGTCAAATATATCTGGATCAGCTGTTACGCTTACTTTATTTATACTACTATCAGCATTTTTTACTGTTCTTTCTATTTGCTTTCTCATATTATCATTAATTCTTAAAGTACTGTCATTTGTTAAATCAACACCAATTAAAGCAGTATTTCCACTTATAACTACTGTTGCATCTTCAACATTTGACATAGCAGCTATTTTATCAGCTATTTTTTTTGCTCTAGATGATAAATTATTGTTATTTCCATTTATATTATTGTTGTTATTGTTTAGCCCATTATTGTTACCATTCTGGTTGTTGTTATTGTATAGATCATTGTTATCCATACCATAATTATTGTTAGGCTGATTTGGCTTTTCAGCGCTTGGCTGACACCCTATTGAAATAAAAGTAAAGACTAATATCACTAACAATATATATGAATATTTATTAAGGTTTTTAGTCAAATCTTTCACCTCCTAAATATATTTTCCCTCATAATTCAAAAATTATTATCTACATAAATGGAATAAAATAGCACCTTTAGAGGTGCTATTCTATTCTATCCATTAACTACATTAACTCTTTGAGAAATATTATCGTCATCATCTATAATCCCATCATTCTCTTCTATATTCTTGTAATCGTTATTATCATAGTTATTATTTTCATTGTTGAAGTAATCATTACCATTCATATTATCATTATTATAATAGTCATTATCATATAGGTCATGGTTTATATTATTATTGTCATACATATCATTATTTGGTTGATTTGGCTTTTCAGCACTTGGTTGGCAACCAATTATTGTTAAAGAAATGACTAATATAATAAGAAAAATATAGGAAATTGCTTTAAATTTTTTATGCAATTTTTCCACCTCCTATTAATATTCTTTGAGATTTAGTGGAAAAATATTATTAGTAATAATTGAAAATTAATAAAAAAAACACCCTTTTTTCGGGTGTTAAAATTCTAATCTATGACCTGTAGTCATGTATACAATACCTTCGCAGATATTTGTTGTATGATCTGCTATTCTTTCGATATATCTACCAATTAAAAGCAGATTGATAATTTGAGGCATGGTTTCTTTGTTATTGCTTAGTATTTCTAACAACTCAAGATATACTCTCTCATAAAGTTCATCCACTTCATCATCCATTTTAGTAATATTTTTTGCTGTTTCTGCATCTTCATTAATAAAGCTATCTAAGCTTTCTTTTATCATTTTTTTAGCAATATCTGCCATTTTAGGAATATCTACTAATGGTTTTATGAACTTTTCATTTCCAATTTTTTTAGTTACTTTGGCAATATTTACACCATGATCTCCAATTCTTTCTAAATCAGTAATGATTTTCAATATGGTACTAACCATTCTTAAATCTTTGGCAATAGGCTGTTGGAGTGCTAATAAGTCAAGACATTTATCTTCTATAATGATTTCTAATTCATCTGTTTTACCTTCAAGCTCGAAAACCTTATCTACTAAATCAGAATCCTGTGTCATTAAAGCTTTTATAGCAATCTCAATTTCTTCCTCAACTATTGCTCCCATCTTTAACAATTGCTCTTTTAAATCCTTTAATTGCTCGTCAAAATGTTTTCTCATAAATTTCACTCCCCTAGGATTTTAATTATAATAATTATATGATTATTCTAGTAAAAAATTTGTTAACTTTAAAATAAATTTAAATTAATTCTTATTATCCGAATCTACCAGTAATATAATCTTCAGTTCTTTTATCCTCTGGAGTAGAGAATATTGTTTTGGTCTCCCCAAACTCTATCATTTCACCTAATAAGAAAAATGCTGTATTATCAGAAATTCTACCTGCTTGTTGCATTGAATGAGTAACAATAACTATTGTATAATCTCGCTTTAACTCCTCAGTAAGCTCTTCTATCTTACCAGTTGCTATTGGATCTAATGCTGATGTTGGTTCATCCATAAGAAGCACTTCAGGCTCTACAGCTAAAGCTCTAGCTATACAAAGTCTTTGTTGTTGGCCTCCAGATAGTCCTAATGCATTTTTCTTTAATCTATCCTTAACCTCATCCCAAATGGCTGCAGAACGCAAGCTTTTTTCAACTATTTCATCTAATACACTTTTCTGTTTCACTCCGTGGGCCCTTGGTCCATATGCTACATTATCATATATACTCATTGGAAATGGATTTGGCTTTTGGAATACCATTCCTACTCTTTTTCTCAATTTAATAACATCAATATTTTTATAAATATCTAGTCCATCTAACTTTACATTTCCATTAATCTTAACACCTTCTATCAAGTCATTCATTCTATTTAGAGTTTTTAAAAATGTAGATTTACCGCAACCAGATGGACCAATCAATGCTGTTATTTTACGTTCCTCTATATCAAGATTTATACCTTTTAGCGCTTGAAAATCACCATAAAACAAATCCAAGTCCTTAACTGATATTTTAAAATTATTCATTACTTCACCCCTCTAATAAGTTTACTATTGCTTAGCCTTATTTAATCTTGATGCTAATTTATTTGCTATAAAGTTAATAACTAGTACAATTAAGATTAAAATAGTTGCAGTTGCATATGCTTTTTCAAAGGAAATACCCTCTTTAGCTAAATAATATAAGTGAACTGCAAGAGTTCTACCACCATCCATTAAGCCTTTAGGCATCCATTTTACTGTTCCTAGTGTTAAATATATTGCTGCAGTTTCACCAACAATTCTACCTATACTTAATATAACTCCTGTAAGAATACCAGGTATGGCACTAGGTAGAATGACTTTTCTAATAGTGCGTAACTTAGATGCTCCTAACCCAAGACTACCTTCTCTAAATGTATTTGGCACAGCTTTTAGAGATTCTTCTGTAGTACGTACAATTGTGGGTAAAACCATCATGCTTAAAGTTAATGAACCCGATAATATAGACCATCCAAAATTTAAAAATGTAACGAAAAATATTAAGCCATATAAACCAAAAACTATTGAGGGTATTCCAGCTAAACTCTCTGTTGCAAATCTTATTACTCTAACAACTTTACCAGGTTTAGCGTATTCAACTAGGTAAATAGCTGAAAAAATACCTATAGGTGTGGCTATTATGATTGTTATTAGTATTACATACAAGGTTGAAACAATATAAGGTAATATACCTTCTTCACCTTCACCCATCTGTGTCTGTGAAATGAAATCCCAGCTTATTTCTCCAATCCCATTAGAAACTACATATATTAAAATCCATAGGAGTACTCCAACAGTAACTATTGATGAGAGATATATTATTCCTTTTACTAGATTGTCCATTGAATGTCTTTTCTTCATCCTATTCACCCACCTTACTTGTAATGAAGTTTAATACTATATTTAAAATCATTATGAAAATGAAAAGAATAACTCCTGTCGCAAATAATGAGTTCTCATGTAACCCAGGTGCTGCATATGACATTTCTAATGCTATATGAGCTGTCATTGGTCTTACTCTATCTAGTATTGAAAAAGGAATTTGTATTGAGTTTCCAGCCACTAAAATAACTGCCATAGTTTCTCCTATAGCTCTACCTATACCTAATATAATTGCTGCAAATATCCCAGACTTAGCTGCAGGAATCATTACCTTGAATATTGTCTGAATATGAGATGCTCCCATTGCCAAAGAACCTTCTTTGTACTCCCTTGGAACTGCCTTTAAAGCTGTTACTGAAATATTAATTATAGTAGGCAAAATCATGAAGGAAAGTATTATTATAGCTGCCAATAGTCCATTTCCTCCACCACCGAAAGTCCTATCTATTATAGGGACTATAATAACTAGTCCAAAAAAACCGTAAACTACTGATGGTATACCCGCTAAGAGCTCCACCGCTGGTTTAATTATCTTAATCATCCAATCTGGTGCTAGCTCAGCTATAAAAACAGCAGTTAATAACCCTATAGGTACTCCTATGATTATTGAGCCTAATGTAGCATATATTGAAGCTACTATCATTGCTCCTATACCTAGAATCTCTGCCTCTGGGTACCAATCAGTTTTAAAAATAAAATCAAATAAACCAATCTCTGCAATTGCAGGAACTCCCTTGATAAAGATGAAGAAAGTGATTATAGCTATACTAACTATTGCCATACAGGCTGATAAGAAAAATATAATCTCTACAATTTTTTCCCATATCTCTGTCCACTTACTTTTACTCATATTAGGTCTGCTTTCATATTCATTGTTAAGTTCAGTTGCTTCCATTACTATAGCACCTCCACTACATATTTTGCATTTATTTTTAAACATGGCTTAGACTCCACAAATCTTGTGGAGTCTAGCAGTATAGATATTTCCTTGAAGCTAGAAGTAATTCATATGTGATTATATTATTGATTTATTATTTAACAGGAATAGCTCCTTCTTCAGCAACTTTTGCTTGACCTTCTTCGCTAAATACAAAGTCTAGATATGCTTGTACTTCTGGTGTTACATCTCCATTTGTTAGCATTAGGAAAGGTCTTGATACTGGATATTTATCAGCTAAAATGTTTTCTACAGTTGGTGCAGTACCGTCTATTTCAACTGGCTTAACAGTATCATTTAAGTATGCTAGTGATAAGTAACCAATAGCATTTTCTTTTTGTGCTACGTTTTGTCTCACTGTTCCGTTACCTTCTGCTATTATTGCATCTCTAGTTACTGCACTTACTTTCTTTCCATCTACTTCTTTCTCTAGTTCCATGATTTCTTCAAAAGCACCTCTTGTACCTGAACCTGCTTCACGACTTACTACTATGATTTCGGCATCGTTTCCACCAACTTCACTCCAGTTAGTAATCTCTCCTTCGAAAATCTTAGAAACTTGTTCTTTTGTTAAATCTTCTATTGCTCCATTACTTGGATGAACCACAACAGCAATTCCATCATAAGCAATTATATGTTTTGTTAGTCCCCAACCTTCTTCTTCGGTTTTAAGATTTCTTGAAGCAGTTCCTATATCAGCAGTTTTATTATGTGCTGCTTTTACTCCTGCTGAAGATCCAATACCTTGAATGTTAACTTTTACTCCAGAGTTTTTATCCATGAATGCTTCTGCTATTGCTTCTGCTACTGGTTGTACTGATGTTGATCCTGCTATCTCTACTGTTCCTGTTGCTGAATCATTTGAATTATCATTGTTATTTTCTTCTTGACTATTGTTTTCATCTTGAACATCATTATTAGTTTCTTCTCCTTTTGAACATCCTACTAATGCTCCAAATGCAAGTAATACAACTAAAGCTAACACTAAAATTCTTGATTTTCTAAATAAACTCATTAAAACTACCCCTTTCATTTTTCATAATTGATTTAATTTGTCCTCTGTACATTTAGAAGTATAGCAATTTTTTCTAGGTTATATGTTTTGGAACTGTTAATGGTTTGTTAAGAACATGTTAATTGATAATATTTCTTTAAAGAATTGCTAAAAATACTAAGTTATTTCTTTATCTTAGAGAGTTGTATATTCACAAATCAAATATAATTTTGTATAAGTTCCACTATATGCTTTCATTATTTAAAGTATATCTATAAAACTCAAAAGAATATTATTTACCCTATAAAGAAAAACTGTATATGACATAGTTTATAAGCTTATTACTCAAAACTATTTTGGTTATTGATATTAATATTTGAGAAAACTGTATATTAAATTTTCTTAGGGAAATATATTTAAATTGAAAATATGCAATTTCCTAATTTAATAGAAATGAAAAGATTATTAGCTGATTCATTTTATAAAACCCTATATTATATATAGAAACTCTCAAAGTTCATTGAAGTATATGTATTATTGATGTATAATTTAATCTGATGTGTTTAGAAGTTTATTTGAAAGGAAGATATAAATGAAATTAGGTATTGTCGGACTACCAAACGTTGGAAAAAGCACTTTGTTTAACGCTATTACTTCTGCAGGAGCAGAATCAGCTAACTATCCATTTTGTACAATTGAGCCGAATGTAGGAGTTGTAACGGTGCCAGATGAAAGATTAGACTATTTGGAAGAGATGTTTTCATCCCAAAAGAAGATTCCTACAGCTATCGAATTCTTTGATATAGCTGGATTAGTTAAAGGTGCTAGTAAAGGTGAAGGATTAGGGAACAAATTTCTTTCCCATATTAGAGAGGTACAAGCTATTGTTCATGTTATAAGATGTTTTGAAGATGAGAATATTACCCATGTTGAAGGTAGTATAGATCCACTTAGAGATATCGAAATAATTGATCTAGAGCTTATTTTATCTGATTTAGAAATAATGAGTAGAAGACTTACAAAGACAGAAAAGTTGGCTAAAAATGATAAGTCTTTATTGAAAGAGCTTGAAATAATCAGAAAAATTGTGGAAGTATTAGAAGCTGGTAAAGCCGTTAGAACATTAGAGTTCTCAGATGACGATCAAAAATTTGTTAAACATTTAAACCTATTGTCTAATAAACCTGTTTTATATGCAGCTAATATTTCCGAAGATGATATAATATCAGAAGAAACTAATGAATACTTAGAAGCAGTATTGAATCATGCTGAAAAAGAAGGTTCGGAGGTTATTACAATCTGTGGAAAGATAGAATCTGAAATAGCTGAATTAGAAGAAGAAGAAAAGGAAATGTTCCTTAATGAATTAGGTTTAACTGAATCTGGGTTAGATAAGCTTATAAAGGCAAGCTATAAACTATTAGGTTTAATTTCATTTTTAACTGCTGGACCAAAGGAAGTTAGAGCTTGGACAATCAAAGAGGGTACAAAAGCTCCTCAAGCAGCTGGAAAAATTCACTCTGATATTGAAAAAGGCTTTATTAGAGCTGAAGTGATTCATTTTGACGATTTAAAAAATTGTGGAAACATGACAAAAGCTAAGGAAAAAGGATTATTAAGACTAGAAGGTAAAGAGTATATTATGAAAGATGGAGATGTGGTAGAGTTTAGATTCAATGTTTAGAAGAATCAAACAAAATAATTTTCATTCTAAGTGTCAAATCGAATTCTTTTAAAATAATGCTTTATATGAAAATGCTCCCGATAATAATATCAGGAGCATTTTTAAGTCTTAAACTAATGCTTCTTTAATAATCTTATCAGTACTAACTCCATTATAGCTTTCATCTAATTTTGATAATTTTCTTTCTAATTTTTTATATAATTTTCTCATATATCTTACTCTATAAGGGAAAAACCTCTTTATTTCCTTAAAATACTTCCTAGTATATAACTTTTTATTTTGAGCTATTGAAAACAATATAAGCTGCAAACAGTTTTTCTTAATTAATTCTTTTAGTTCATTAATATCATCAGTATTAAAGCACTCTACATTATCTAAAAGCTCTAATGTAAAGTTAATTAATTTGTTTGTTACATTATCCAAAGGCCATTTTCTAGCTAATTGAGAAATTATCGTTATATGATTATTATTGGAGTCATTCTCAGCATCCTGTAAATCATCACATATTTGAAGAAGAACCCCATATCCAAAAAAGAATTTGGCCTCTTCCCACCTCAGATTACCATTTATTAAATATGCATCAGCTAAAACTGAAGCTCCTCCTTTTTCTATGCTAATGCCTAAAATATCATCTTCATATGGTCCTGATTTCTCTTTATGCTGCTTAAGACTTTTTGTTTGAGCTCTATGAATATATAGCAAGCTTTTATAAACTAATGGATATTTATCTCGTTCATATTCGCTATTTATTTCATCTATCAGTTTATAAATTTTATTTTCATAGCTAGTAGTAGATTTTATAGGTTCTCCAGCTATTTTTCTTTCAAACCTTTCACTTAAGGTATACTTTTCTTCTTTACTTTTTTCCTCATCATCTAGATAGTTATCAGTATATGGATATAACATGCTATAACCAAAAATCGAAGGTGTTAGTTCTATTTTTTTTCCTATTAGCATTTGAATTATATTCATAATCCAAACATTTCTCATTGCTTGACCAATATCTTGTATTTCTAAAGAAGAATCAAATTCTTTAGCTCTATTAACAAATTTCTCAGTTGCTTGAAAAAGTCCTTTACCAAGTAATAATTCTTTATCCTCTAAAGATACCAAGTCTGATTTAAGAATAAAATCATTAATTATTTCTTTAATATTCATCTTCCACTCTTTTCTCATTCCAGCATCTGAAGGATATTGCTTAATCATTTTTATAAATTCATTAATAAATTTATTGGTTTCCTTTTCTTTAATTCTCTTATACCAATAGGTGTTCTGTTTATCTAGAACGGGAAATCCTATACTAGTTTTCCACCATTTATTTATAAAAGTTTCTTTTAGTTCCCTTAATTCATTAAACTCCTCTTGCTTATCTATCAATTTAATGGACTCTTGAAGATTCATATATAATTCTCCCACCTTTATTATTTAAGGAAATTAAGTATTCATAATCCCGTATAAAATTTAGTATGTAAACTACTCACTTAAGACTTCTTTACAATTTATATTTCATCTATCAATAGTATTCAATATATGTCATTTAATTCCTTTTATTGTATTAAAAAAATAACAATCCCCAATTTTAGGAATTGCTTTCTTTAATTCTTCTATATATAAAGTTTTAGAAGCATGTTTATCAAAATTTTAATAATATTATATCGTTAATTTATGACCATTCTTTTTAAACCACATTTTTCTTTCCTTATAGTCAGGGTTGATTTTTTCAACTAGATTCCAAAAATCCTTAGAATGATTCAAATGTACCATGTGACACATTTCATGTACTACAACATACTCGATTATGTGTACTGGAGCCATACCAAGTCTCCAATTAAACATTAAATCTTTCTTCGAGTTACAGCTCCCCCATCTCTTTTTCTGTTCTTTAACCCTTATAGACCTTGGCCTAGAATTGAAGGATAATTGATGTGCCTCTACTATATTGAGTATTTGTTTTAATGTTTCTTCTCTATACCATTTTTCTATTGCTAGCTTTATCTTTTCTTTAATTAAATTGTTACTACTAGATATAATATAAAGCTTGTTATTCTCAAATGTTACTCTAATTTTCTTTTCTGATGGGTCTACTACGAACTGAAGAGTATATTCATCTCCCAAATATAAGAACTTTTCCCCTTCAACAAAGCTTTTCTTATATTTACTATAATCAATATCCTTTAACTCATCCAACTTATTCAATATCCACTGCTTCTTTTCTTCAACCGATTGTATAATGGCTTTTTCTGTAATATTTCTAGGAGCCCTAACTATAATTGTACTAGGTGGAGTGATACGTATCTCCATGGTTTTCCTATTGCTACGTATAATGTTAAATTCAATTTTTCGATTTTCATGTGTGATTTCTAATTTCATCTTTTTCTCCCATACTATAGATTGTAATAAGAATGGGTATTTGACATATACCCATTGAATCGTAATATCTTATTATTTACTATGTAATTATTCCAATTTATGTATTAAATCGAGAAAATTGCATAGTAAAATTTTACGCAAAAATATATTTAATTTGTAATTATACAATTTCCTCAATTAATTATAGCATATAATTTTGCATCAAAGAGTGAGTTTCGTAATTCCATATGGTTATTGTAATATTAAGTTTAGTGGGAGCACTACTAATAGTTTTTTACATTAGGTCTCTTTATTCTGTATATTTAAATATATTTTAAGATTACGACAGAAGATTTCAAAGGAAACATCCTTCTCAAAGATTAAATAGTTATATATAATATCTCTACCTGTGTCTTCTAATGCTTCAACTAAATCTTTTTCAGAAATGTCAAGTCTATACCCAATTTGGTCTTCTAAACATCTTCTAAAGTTATCTAACATAATCATTACGCTCACCTCTGCATTTGATTGTATTCGTATGTATGCATTATAACATACTACTCTCCTTTTTGCATCATTCCAACTATTAAATTTGTCAATATGCTAGGATTAAGTAGAGGTGATACAATGAATTTTTCAGAACGACTGAGAATCTTAAGAACAGAACAAAGCCTTAAGCAAGAAGAATTAGCTAAGATCCTAAATATAAGTAGACAATCTGTAAGTAATTATGAAAATGGAGCTAGATTCCCCAGTGATGAACTACTATTACATAGAATCTCTAGCTATTTTAATGTTTCACTAGACTATTTGTTAGGTGCAACTAATATAAGGAATTATTTTAATAATAAATTAGATAACTCAAAAATAAGGGAAGATACTTCTTTATACTCTTTAGATAAAATTGAAGCCTTAGAAAATTTATTTGAGGTAGTAGATAATATGCCTGCTCATAGGATAAATCAGATTACTAGTGCAATAAAAATCTTTGTATATGATGACAAGGAAGATAAAGTGAAAAAACAGCGATAGCCATAATGGCTATCGCTGTTTTTCTATTCAATTTCAAAAAGATTTTTCTTGTAATTAAGATATAGCTCTTTGATTTCTTTCATATTACTATTCATCTCAAGCTGTAGTTTTGAAGCTATTTCATAGTCTTCTGAGTCTAATGCTTCTTTTATTCTAGTAAATAATGATTTAGTATTTAAGCTATCCTTCATAAGATAAACCTTTAAGCTATGGATTTTTTCCCACATTACAACATCTAAATCTGTCGAAGTCTCTTCTTTATGAATTTTCTTGCAGCTTCTTAATATCTCTATATTATTTTCTAATATTCTATTTTTTAACTCCATCTTCCACTTTTCTATGCTACTGATTTTAAATGAATTAACTATATCCTCTGTAAATACTCCACCTTGAAGCAAAGTGTTTTTCTTTTCTGGATATTTATCTAAGTTAATAACATTTTCCCAAACTGTCGCAGGAGGAATTCCAAACATCTCATCTCTTTCATCCTTCGAGTAATGTTCAAATACATCTTTTTCACTTCTATAAGCTCTATTTCTCTCTAGATAGCTACCTTCTTCTCCTGGTTTCTTAGATATCTCGACTTCAAGTTCCTTAGTATTCTTTCCGCTTAGAGCAACTCCCTCTATTCCATCTAATATTGCTTGATATAAACTAGCTAACACTAAATAAGTGTTGGATAATGGATTTGGAGATCTAACTTCAAATCTTGTTGCTAAAGGATTGTCCATATCCCTAATTAATCCTACTAAAACAGAACGGTTTCTTGAAGGTGTAATAGTATCTCTTCCTAGAGATGCCACAACGCAAACAGGAGCCTCAAATCCAGGTTTTAATCTGTTAAAAGCATCATTTGATGAAGTAATAAATGGATTAAGAACTTCATAGTTTTTCAATATTCCCATTACTGCTCCATATCCGATTTCGCTCATAAAATCATTAGCTATATCCTTTGCTGTGAAAAGATTTTTAATTCCACCACTCTTTAATTTTACAGATACTCCTACGTGGGTATGCTCCCCACTTCCCGCTACTCCTTCTATAGGCTTAGCTCTAAAAGTAACATCTAATCCATAGGACCTGAATACATCAGTAATTATTTCTCTAGCTAAAATTTCATTGTCCGCCGTTTGTAATGCAGAGCTATATTTCCAGTCAATCTCAATTTGCTCCATTACATAGCTTGATTTACCATCAATCCCAATTTTACTAGTTACTCCACCTACTTCTTTATGACCCATTTCTGGCTCCATGCCATATTTTTCTAAGTACTCTATACTTTTTTCCATGACAGTTCTTACAGTACCTTGAGTTTTCTTCCAGTATTGCTCCTTAAGCATTTGAGAAACGGCCAACTTCTCTATATCTCCTCTATCATCAGGAGTTCTAACCCACATCTCTAATTCAGTTGCCGAAGTCAAATTTACTTTTTCAATATCATTAACATCTTCAATTCCAATGCTAGCTAGCATTTTAGGATTTTCTTTAAAGATACTCAAAATTTTGTTTTCAAAATTTTCTCTAGCCCTATCGAGAACTGCCCTAGAACCTACTCTCCTATTATTATGAACTAAGAAAGATGGTATTTGTAATGTTCCTACTGGCAAATTGGAGTCTTCACAAATGTTGTCAAAATTGTAATCGACAAACCAATTTACATTTAAATCAGGTACTAGGTCAACCCTCGCATTATTAAGTGTTGCTATCCCTTGAAGTACAACACTAGAACCATCTGTTTGAATACCATGCTTTAAAAATCCATTTATATCTTCCAATAGGATTTTAACAGGTATCCTTTCATCAGTAGCATTTCCCCCTATGTCTATACCCATTAATGATATGAATTTTATCTCCGGATGGGATGACAATATTGCTTTAAGACTGTTACTATCATGTTTTGCTGGTGTAATTACGTGTACCAAACTTGACATTTTTATCTCCTCCCTTTAAATGGTTTTAATATATTCTGAAATTAATCAAGCTCATATACTATTATTTATCATAATTTAATATATATGAGCTTATGATTAATTCTAAATATCTATTAAATTTCAATTTTTACATTGTATTCTTCTAGCCAAATATTAAGTTGAATTAGATAAGCAATCAGCTGAGGTCCTGTCATTAATTGTCCAAACCACGGTTTCTTATATGATTCACCACCAGTTCTCACTATTTGCTTTACAGTTTCAGTATCTATAAGCTGATGAACTGGAGCATTCTTATCTTCTAAAATCTTAGTCATCCATTTCTGAACTATCCTTGTATATTCTGGATTATGAGTTTTAGGATAGGGACTTTTTTTCCTTTCAATTATCTCATCAGGTAATATTCCCTTTAATGCTCTTCTTAATAACCCTTTTTCTCTACTATCACAAAACTTCATATTCATAGGAATGTTAAATCCATACTCAACTATTCTATGATCAGCAAATGGAACTCTCACCTCTAAGCTATTAGCCATACTCATCCTATCTTTTCTATTCAATAATGTTATCATAAACCATTTAATATTTAGATAGAATAATTCTCTCATTCTCTTTTCCCTTGGAGATTCATTCTTCAACTTAGGAACTCTATTTATTGTTTCTTCATATTTATCTCCAACATAATCACTTAATGGTAATGTTTTGAGTCTATTTGATAGAATGTTCTTCCTTTCATTAATAGACTTTGACCAAGGGAAAGTATTAGCTTTAATATCTTCTTCCCTTGTATACCAAGGATATCCCCCAAATATCTCATCAGCACATTCTCCAGAAAGACCAACTACTGCTTCTTTCCTAATTTCTTTACAAAATAAATATAGTGATGAATCAATATCTGCCATACCAGGTAAATCTCTAGCTAGGACTGAATCGTATAGGGCAAGGGCCAAATCCCTATTATCTAGTTCAATACCATGATGTTTACTTCCAATGTATTTTGACATTTTCCCTACCCAGAATGAGTCTGAATTTGGTTGAAATTCATTTGCCTTAAAAAACTTATCATTGTCTTTATAATCTATAGAATAGGTATTTAACACACCCCTACCATCTTTTTTAAATGATTCTGATGCAATTGCTGAAATGGCACTTGAATCTAACCCACCAGATAAAAATGTACACACTGGTACATCAGAAACTAATTGTCTTTCTATGGCATCTATCACTAGACTTCTTGTTTCTTCTATAGTAGACCTTAAGCTCTGGTCGTGAGGCTTAGCCTCTAGCTTCCAGTATTCCTTCATCTTTATTCCATTTGGAGAATATACTAAGTAATGTGCTGGTGGTATTTCCTCAATATCTTTAAAAACACCGTTACCTAATGATCTAGCTGGACCTAGCCCAAACAATTCTAAGAGTCCATTTTCATTTACTGTAGTGTCAATATATGGATGAGCCAATAAAGTTTTTATTTCAGATCCAAAAATAATTGAATCATTTTTTATAGAATAAAATAGTGGTTTAACTCCTAATCTATCTCTGGATAAAAATAAAGTTTTATTTTCCTCATCCCATATACCAAATGCATATATCCCATTAATATGATCAAGACATTTCTCTTTCCACTCGATGTACGAAGTTAGCAAAACCTCAGTATCAGAGTAGGATTCAAAGCTATAACCCTTTTCAATAAGTTCATGTCTTACATCCTCGGTATTATATAACTCACCATTATACACTATTACGTACCTTTTGTCATGTACTTTTTTTGCCATGGGTTGTTTTCCGCCCTCTGGGTCGACAACTGTAAGTCTCCTATGACCTAGAAGTGCATTTTTATTTAAATAATATCCATAATCATCTGGTCCTCTATTTGACAAGGTTTTTGTCATCTCTTCAATAATCATTTTCCTATCTACTATATTTTCATGATAATTAATCCATCCAGCAATACCACACATTTTTTCCAACTCCTTTATTGATAATGATAACCATTTGATATCCGTTGTTATATATACATTTATATGATAATGAAAATCAATTGGTTACAAAAGAAATAAAAAAGGCCCTGACATTTAAACTTTAATGTCAGGACAAAAGCTATAATAAATATACTTTTAGAAAATTACATAAAATTTCACTTATAATTATCTCATTTAAAATTATCTTATAGATGTCTGAGGAAGCTTTTTGGATTGTTTAAAAAATCCCTGGTTAGCTTCACATGCTCTAATTCATCATACTCCATTCTTTCAATAGGTATTTGGTCAAAGCTGATTATATCAGCATCTGGAATAGCCATCAGAATAGGTGAATGAGTAGCTATTATAAATTGACATCCTTTATTAACCATATCCTTAATCATAGAGATCAAAGTAAGCTGTCTTAGAGGAGATAAAGGTGCTTCAGGCTCATCTAAAATATATAGACCTTCTTGAACAAATCTACCTTCAAATAATTTTAAAAAGCTCTCTCCATGAGAGTTAGCATCCAAATCCTCTCCATACTTATTTTCTAACTCATAAATTGTTCCTACAAATGGACTTCTTGCCTTCATATATGCCCAATTTGACCTATCTTTGTATTCATGGTCTATTTCCTTAAGTCTATCATGCATCTCTACCTTCATTTTTGAAATACGCTTAGTAAAGTTAAAGAAATCCTCAGCCCTAAGGAAAAAACCTCTATGCTTATTTATGTTCCAAACCAGCCTTAAGCACTTACTCAATTCCCTCACTTCACTAAGACTCATATCATCTTCTAAACTTTCTCCACCAATAGAAGGTAGCCCTATGTTCGATGCTAATGCTTCTAAAAAGGTTGATTTTCCACTCCCATTTTCTCCTACCAGAATTGTTACTGGAGAGCTTAACTCAATGATTTCCAAATTCTTTATTGTTGGTATATTAAAAGGAAATCTGTTTGATTTTTTATTATTCATATTTATTACACTTCTTAGGGAAATCATAAATAATAACTCCTTTATCCTATGCATTTTTCATTATTAGCTTCTGTGGGTCAAACTCAACATAAGGGTCCCATTTTAATTGGTCCTCATCATATATTATGTACTCACAATGAAATTCTTCTACAACAGATATATTGGGTAAAAACTTAGACCAATAAAAATTCTTCCACTTTTCTACATCGAATCTATTTATATAAAAACTTCCACTAGAAACATACCTCTTAGCACCTTCCAATAATACTAAAGACAAAAGTCTCTTGCTATGGTATACAGAAAATATATCATAAGCGTATAGTGGCAACTTAGAATATCTAGATACCCATTCTATTACATCATTGATATTTTCTATAATTTCAATTATATTAAACTTCTCAATTTCTTCTGTTAAAACCTGTTTAATATAAGTAATATCTATCTTATCTTCCTGTATAATATCATGTACAATCCAATTATCTTCTAAATAATCTATTTTACTCTTATCACCAGAAATAATAAAGTAATCTTTTAATAGTTCAAAATCAACATCATCTTCATCTATAAATATGACTGGTTTCAAGTTAGTTTTTTCTTCAATATCCTCGGCGGCTTTTTTTATCCACCATGTTGAATCATCAATGTTCTTACTATTTTTTTCTTTTTCCATAAGTCTATAATAGTTATACTCATTTGTATTTATACTCTTATCTTTCTCTTCTAAAAATTTATTATAGTGAAAGTAAAACACTTCTTTAAATATAAATGGATAGTTTTTGCTATATAAATATCCCATCAATTTATACATATATTGACTCTTCCCACTACCGTTTAGTCTGCCATAAATCAAATGATTAGTAATTTTTCCATTGTTTATGTAATCATCAATACTAGACTTTATTCTTTCAATTGATAATGTACTATAGGTTTTACTTTCCCCTCTTAGTCGACAGAACTCACTCTGAATTATTCTCTTTATCCCTTTTAATATTTCATCATTGGCTACTTTAGAAAATCCCTCTATAGTACTATTAATTTTATCAATCTCTAATCTTTCTAAAGTCAATAGCAAATCATTCTTTAGCTTTAGAAAACAATCATCAATTACTTTATTCAAATCTCCTTTGAAGTCACTATAAAGAACAATATAATCTTTTGCTATTATTTTCTCAATATCTAATGTATCAAGATAACATTCTTCTACCTTAACTCCTTTTATCATCTGTCCTATTGAAAATATGTTTTTTCTAGAATAACTATTAGTAAAATAATGTCCATAAGGCCATCCATATTTATCTTGGATTTCAAAAAAAATATCGTCAACTATAATTCTATCAAATTCTTCCTCTACTATTATCATATATTGAGGATATTCATTGGGAGATTCTTCTTCAAGAAAATTCTTATCTAATAAAATAAATTCTACGACAGAGTTTTCAAATTCGAATAACTTTTTATCAAGTTTGTCTAAAAATTCTATAACGACTTCTCTTAATTTGTTATCTAGTAATAAATCAAAACTTTTCATCTAGTTTCCCCCCACAATATTACTATTTTCCCTAATAGATATATTTCTATTTATTGACTTAGATTCCTTCATTTTAAGGGAATAAAAAAGAGCAAGATTTTATATCCTGCCCTTTTAACTCTAAGTAAAGATTATTAGTACTAAATTCTAAAACTAATATCCTTCACCATCAGATTTACTACCTTCTACAATTGCTACTGATGAACTCGCTCCTATTCTTGTAGCCCCTGCTTCTATCATTGCATTAGCAGTCTCTATGTCTCTTACTCCTCCTGAAGCCTTTACTCCCATGTCAGGACCAACAGTTTCTCTCATTAACTTGATATCCTCAACAGTAGCTCCACCCGTACTAAAACCAGTTGACGTCTTAACAAAATCAGCTCCAGCCTCTTTAGATAGCTTACAAGCCCTTACTTTTTCTTCTTCAGTTAATAGGCATGCTTCAATAATCACTTTAACTATTGCATGGTCAGCAGCTACATCTACAACAGCTTTTATATCTTCTTTTACTTCTTCATCTCTTTTATCTTTTAAAGCACCGACATTGATAACCATATCAAGCTCATTAGCTCCATTTTTTATGGCTTCTTTGGCCTCAAAAGCCTTTACTTCTTTTGTAGTACTTCCTAATGGAAAGCCTATTACAGAAGTAACTTTTACGTCTGTTCCCTTAAGCTCTTCACTTACAAGCTTTACATAAAAAGGATTAACACAAACCGATGCAAAATTATATTTCTTTGCTTCTTCACAAACCTTTACAACTTGCTCTTTACTAGTGTTAGGCTTTAAAATTGTATGGTCTATCATTGACCCAACATTATTCATTCTATTACCTCCAGATATTATTTAATTAATTCAACCATATCACCATTTCTTATGCCTGCTGCATTACCTTCATCAACATCAACATGCATTTCCAAAGCATATTTTGGACTTACTCTAACTAGTACATTTTCAAATACTAATCCTCTTTCTCCAGATATTACTATTTTAACTCTATCTTTATCTTTTACACCAAATTCTTCAGCATCATCTGTATGCATATGTATATGTCTTGCTGCAGCGATTACTCCATTACTTAATTCAACTTCTCCCTTTGGTCCTACAAGTTTAGACCCTGGACTACCTTCTAAATCTCCAGAGTCCCTAACTGGTGGCTTAAGTCCTAATATAAATCCATCTGCTAAAGAAACCTCTACTTGAGTGTTTCCTCTAGCTGGTCCTAAAACTCTTACTCCTTTTATTGTTCTCTTTGGTCCAACTAAATCTACTTTCTCTTCACATGCAAATTGTCCAGGTTGAGATAAGTCCTTTAATTTAGTTAATTCATAACCTGCCCCAAACAATGTTTCAATATCTTCTTGGCTTAAATGTACATGCCTATTTGATAGTGCTATTGGTAATTTAGTTTTCATTATACTTCCTCCTTATATATATTTATTCCCAGTATTATGTAATATAATTATTTATTTTACACTTACAAATCAGGAATTTCATCTCTTTTAAAATTATAATCCTTTTATTTTTAAAAATCAAATAAAGGATATAATTATTATTTGAAGAATTCTTAAGAGGTATAATCTTTCTAAGGAGGTATTTGTATGTATATGAAGTACATGAACATGGACACATTTAAGGAAAAGACTAGTACAGTCGATACAGTTATTATTCCAATTGGTATGATTGAAGCCCACGGACATCACTGTCCTTTGGGAACAGATATTTTAATTCCAAATAAGTTCTGTGAAATTATTGAAGACAAAATAGGTGATAAAGTTATTATTGCTCCTGAAATAAACTATGGACACTCTTGGGCCCTTTCTGTTTATCCAGGCACAATAAATGTATCTACTGAAGCTTTTACTAATTATGTTAAAGAAGTAGCTTTAGGTTTTGTTGCCAATGGTTTTAAAAACATCATACTTCTAAATGGTCATGGAGGAAATATTAGCGCTTTAAGACCTATTAGTGAAGCCATCGCAGATAATAATTCTGTTGCAGTAGTATTTAATTGGTGGGTTGATTTCAGGGATGAAATTTTAAAGATAACTGAAGGTCAAGGCCACGCTGGTGAAGATGAAACTTCAGCTGTTTTAGCAATTGATGAATCCATAGTTGATATGTCTAAAGCAACTTCAAATGAAATAAAAATCAAGGGTAGCATATATTTTAAAGACTTCGGTAAGATAATTTATAAAGATGCATTATCTGGAGATGCTACAAAAGCTAGTAAAGAAAAAGGAGAAGAGATTTATAAATCTGTATCAAAAAGAATTATTGAAATAATTAGCGACGTTCAAAAAGGTGAATACTGCTAAAACATAATTTGACCCATATGTATAGGTTTTCAAGAGTTGCTTATCTATATACATATGGGTCTCTTTTAATAAAATTGATTATTTACAAGCAAAATATCTTTTTCAGCAGATTTGAATATGTAATTTTAGCGTTTATATATTCTCTTGTATTTTTATAACTAGTCTTTTTTAGCAATAATTAATGATTTAATACTATAATTTACTTTCTACTGACTCCATTTTCCCTGTCATACTAGATTGCTTATCTCTTCTATCGTCTATCTTTATTTGTGTAGAGACTCTTTTGGCTCCTTCTCCAAAAGGTACTTCATGCATCTTCCTTATAGCTGCAAGAATTTTGTCTAAATCACCTTCAAGAACTGTCCCCATTGGTGTAAGCATATGTTTAACCTCTGTCTCCTTTTTTAGAACTTCATGGCATTTTGCAACATACTTACTTACGCTTGTATCACCTGTTCCCAATGGAACAATTGTAACTTCAACAATAGCCATTATTACACCTCCTATTTAAAATAATTTTTGCCCATTTCATAGGCTTTACTCATTAAATCTTCCCTTTCCCATACTGGTGTTTTATCAGTGTGAGATGCGAATATATTGTGTTTATAGCTTGTATTTATAGCTTTAAAGAATAAATCCATAACTGGAGTACATCCATCAAATTGATTTTCTCTATATGGAGCTCCACCCACACAAATAAACATACCCACTCTTTTTTTATTTATATCTATGGAAGGATTCTTTAAAACATATTTACTTGACCAATACACCTGACATCTATCTATCATAATTTTAGTTAAGCTACTAACTGTATTAAAATATAGTGGAGAAGCGATAATTACTCCATCCCCTTCATCAAAATCACTATATATATCATCCATGTCATCATTCTTAAAACATTTACCCGTTTTTCCACAGGAATCACATGCAATACATGATGCTATATCTTTATCCTTTAAATATACTTTTTTAATATCAACATCTTCTCCTGAATCTTTTATTCCTTCCAATACTTTATTTAGAAGCTTATCTGTATTTTTGTTCTTTCTTGGACTTCCCATAAGGGCTAAGATTTTTTTCATAAATACCTCCTATATGTATGTAGTATTATTATGCTTTTACTCTTTAATACAATTATACCTAAAAAAAAGCTACTAGGAAACCTAGCAGCTAATTTCTCACATATTTAAAAAACTTTGATAGAACATAGATTGCCATGGAGAATATAGGTATCATAAAAACGCCAGCCAATATTCTTCCAGGTAAGAAAGCCATAAATGCACTATCATATAATATAGTTAACCAAAGAGTATTTAATCCTAATGATATAATTACATAAGAAATAGTAATAATAAACACAATCTTATCTATTGAATAGATACTTTTCCTCGCTCTATCCTCTTTCTCTTTATATCTTCTGCTAATAACAAATGGAATTATTATAAATACAATAGCTACGACTATAGCTATAATAGAAATAACTATTTCTAAAGTGCTACCACTTAAGGTTATATTACCATTCTCAATTGAAATTATCCCACCTGAGAATACTAGATTAACTAGACCAACAGTTAGAAGTATTATTACTATTGTATTTACTATATTAAAGTTAATGCCAGTTCTTCTATTATTCATAATCTTATAAAATAGTCCTGGTATAATTCCCCATAGCATAGAACTTAAAGTAAACCCTGGAAAGAATACCCCGCCCCCTGGATTAAGCATAAATCCAACTAAATCTGCAACTGCACCTGCTATTCCACCAGCAAATGGACCAAATAAAATACCTGTAATTGCAATAGGTATTTGTCCAAAACTAAGTCTTAATGCAGGTACTCCTGCAAGTGGAACCATTACTGCAAATACTCTTGTAAATATTATACTTATTGCAGTAAGTAAGGATGATGCTACCAACGTTCTTGTATCCAACAACTTTCTTTTTTTATTGATTTTTGACATAAATATACCCCCTCTTATTATTGGTGACAGTAATCTATCACACTAAAGAGAAGGATACTCTCTAATGTGACAGCGGACGCAACAAAATACCGCAGGTATGTAACCTTTCGTCTAAGAGCAACTTCCCATCTCTTAACACTTGACGCATTTTGCCTACTCTGCCATTGAAATTAGTTTTTCTATCTACAACTCACATTTTATAATATTTTGTCGTATATGTAAATAAAATTCTTATGTAGTATTTATACAATACCTTTATTATCTTCACTATTTTCTGAAAAAAAGAGCTTAATAAGATAGTTAGCTATTGAAACAATTCCCAATATAAATAAAAGCACTGATATAGCTGTATAATAGCCATCATAAGGAGTAAATCTTCCAAAGAAATATATTATAAATCCAATAATAATATATCTAGAGGATTTTCCTTTTGATAAAACAGTATCTCGGTACTCTTTCAATTTTCTTTTTTTATGATTCACTTTGTTCAATATATTTTTTTCTATTTCACTATTAGAAGGATAGGTCTCGGCCTTCTTCATTATATTTAATATATCATCCATATCCAATAGATGTATTTTAACGTAATTTTCAAGCTTAGGCAAAAGCTCATTGGTATCATCTAAAAATGAAGATGTAGTAATAATCATACCCTCATTAAGTTCATGCTTTCTCAATACTAAAAAAAATTCTCTGACTGCATTGGCATTTACTTTATAGTCACTAGTATATTGAAAGCATTTTATACCAATCTTATTCTCCTTAAAATCACCAACTAAATCCAAATCCTTCTCTGAAGAAATCTTTAAATCTTGAAAATTACATTTTTCTAAATTACTTTTTATTTCCTCAATAAAGTCATAGGGAGTTTCATTTGTTAAATCTTTATAAATTTTCTTTTTAGCTACCTGACTATTTATTTTTTCTACAGCCTTTTTATACTTAACTTTCTTAATTTTATAAGAAATAATAATATATAAAAGTAAAAACTGTAATGAAATAATTCCACTAAACCAAATGTCTGACGTTTTTATATAGAAAAAAACAGTACATATTATCAGAAATAAAGCCTTTAATAATATATCATCAAACAATATGGCAGTATAGGTTTTCCCCTTCCCTATTTTCTCTAAATAATATTTCTTTAGTTTTCTTTTATTACTTTTTTCTTTTAATGCCTTTTGTATATCAAAAAGAATTGTTTTATCAATATCCATGCAATCATCCCTTTCATTCTGATTATATCCATTAAAGGGACGTTTATACTCTTGATACACAGACCTTAGAACTACTTCTTTCATCTTATCTTTTATATAATAGCTTAAATTATCTTTAATATTACATATTACTATTACCAACTTTATTTTTTGTTACTCTATTAGTAATTAACCCTAGTAAAAAGACTACAACTAACTGTATTCCAAATAATCTTATAATCTTAAAAGCCATGCTTTTAAAGAAGTCAAGAGGATACATTTGTATAAGAACCTCAGTTTTAGGATCTAATAGCCATAAATCATTGGTAAACAAAATCTCATGAAAAATAGTAAAAGATTCATAGAAGCTTGTAATAAGTGGTATTGCTAAAAGAATCATAGTTACAACAGGAATTAATGATGATGCTATTAATCCTTTCCCTAGTTTATTCTTATCATATCTAAATAGTAATATAGCGGATATAAGTGCTAAAACCCCGCATACATTTCTAATCATATATCCTTTGGTAAAAAGAACTTTTACATCCTCTAAATGTAGAATCTCTCTTTCTCTAAAAACTTGTCGCTCTTCACCATTTATCTCTGTATATATTACTATGTCATCCCTATTTCCTTTTAAATAATCCATGAGCTTCTCGGTTACTACCATTAAATCATCATGACTGATTCCAGTACTTTTATCAATATTATATTCTTCATATTTGTCTTCAAAAAAACTCATATCTGATACCGATATATCAAGGCTTGATAATAATAAGAATATCGGCAAAGCTAATGCTAATACTACCATAAATATGTAAATGCTATTTTTCTTCATTTTATTCCCCCAATTAACTAAGTAGTTTTCTCTTTAATATGTGCATCAAAGCATAAACTGCAAAAGCACCTATTAAAACAACAAACAAATACCTATTATATTTTTCAATTTTATAAAATATAATAGTCCAATTTTCCCGTAATATTTTCCCTAATACAATAAGAATAATATGGTGAAAAGATGATATTGCTACTATGCTAGTGTAAGCCTTCTTTTTATCAACCTTAAAGATTCCTGCTGATAAAGCCGTTATAGAATATATTCCTGGTATAAACTTGCTCCCAATTATAACAGCTGGTCCAAACTTATGGAATAGATTTCTAAGCTTCTCAACCTTATTTGTATCAAACAATATCTTTATAACCTTTGAGTGAAGAATTCTCTCTTCTTTTTTTCGTCCAATATTATATAAAAGCATTGATGATAATGATGTTGCAGTCACAGCAGTTACAATTACTAAAATCAAATTTAAATTCGCAAGTTCTGTAAGATAACCTTCTATTATGAGAACCATATCGCCAGGATATGGTGGAAACAATACTTGAAGTGTCTGTGATAAAAAGAAAAAAACATATGATAAGAAAACATTTTCTGAAACTATATTTTTAGTAAAGTTTATAATGAGTTCTTCCATTAAATCTACTCCTCACACTTACATTCTTTATTATCTATTGTACCCTTTTCCCTTTATATTGAAAAGTATAAAACAAAAAAAACCCGGTAACCCGGGTTTTTAATATATTATGCCATAGCCCTTTCTAGTTTATCTAAATGCTGGATTGGGAACATTCTTAATAATTCTTTAAACTGATCCACAGTTAATCCTTGAGTAGTAGTGTAGATTCTTATCTTCCCATCTAAATCAGCATTTTCGAAATTCTCTTTAACTGCTTGGAAATTAACATTCTCTGTCATTCTTCCACTCCCTTTATTCTAAATTTATATTTAAAAACTTTACTATTATTATGCTAATGGAACAAAAAAATTATTCTATTCCATTAGATTATGTCCAAATGTATTACCCTCAATCCTTGAAAGATCTTCATAATAGTCTATATTTTCTTTCTTTTCATCTTTGCTATTGTCATTTTCTTCCGTTTGGAACATATTGATATAATCATTTATCATATGTTCCCCAATTTTGTCTAAAAAATGATTATCGCAATACTCTTGAGGACTTTTATTTATATTTTCCATAGAACTCCTCCCTCATAATTTTAATATTATTCTTTTCTTTTTTACATGAAATATTCATATAATAATTTTTTTGAAGGAGTAATATAATAAAATTTTGTGGAAAATATTAGTTAATGAGGATCATCATGAATAATTAAGTGAATATAGAATATCAATTGGTTGAGGTAATTTGCTTTCTAAAGATGTAACACAATTATACCTCCTTCATATTATGTATAGTAAGAATAAAGGAGGTGCACATATGCGTAGACCAATTAATTTAGAGGAAGAAGAAGAAGTTGTTGTTAATGAAGAAGAAAAAAAAGTTGAAAAATCTACGGATGTATTAGGTGGATTATTTGGCGGTGGAGGCTTCATCTGGATTTTAGTGATAATAGTTATCATATTCTTATTTAGCGGCAGTGGATTTGGATTTGGATATAGTGTTGATAAATAAACTAACATAATGAAAATTTAAAACATATATAACTGTAAGCTTATATATCAAATTTGATAATTCCCTGATTTAAAAAAGTGGAACCGAAATGGGTATCCACTTTTTTAGTTGTTATCTATATATGATTTACATTATTAATTCTCCATTAGCCATTTCAAAAGATACATACCTTCATTAAAATAGTCAGGAGCTTTCTCATAGGCCCAACTACAGATTAATAGTCCTTTATTAAAAAGATAATACCTAATTTTTTGATGAAAATCTTCACTAAGTTTTCTAATTTTTGTATAACCTTGCAAGAAATAAAATTCAAATTTAGGTTCTTCAATAAAAATAGTTTGATACAAATCAGTAAAATCTATATCAGGGTCATTAGGATAGCTGTGTTCAAAATCTATTATTCCTGAAATCTCCCATATCCCCTTTTTCTTTACAACTAGAGTATTCCTAGCAGAAAAATCATGATGACACATTGAGGTTTTATCCCTACTTTTTAGTACTTCATAATATTTAACCATCTCATAATATGCCTTAACTAGAAATTCTTTATTTGGTATATCTTGTTTTAATATATCCTTGATTATTCTTTTATCATGCTTTTTTCTATGCTCTAAAAAGTTAATATGATTAACTACTCCAGGACCACAATCTTTCCATGGACCATAATAACTATATCTATAGCTATCATGAATAGTTGCTAAAAGCTCACCTAGATCCTCAAGTATACTCTTTTTATTCTCAAGAGATATGTCCTTCCAAACACTTTCTAAAACAACTCCAGGTAATTTATTTAAAACTAACCATTCAGTACCATTATCTAATCTGCCTTTATCTATAACCTTAGGGCATGGTATTTTTTTATTTATTAAATTTAATGATACCACTTCTTTACACCATCTATCTTCTTTGCCATAAACTTTAAGTATATATTCTTTATCTTCTTCATCCCTTAGTAAGTATACAAAGTGTCTTCCTAAATTATGATGACCAATTGGCTTATAGGTTAGTTTACTATTTAATCTCTCTTCAATAACACTTTGCAATCTTCTGCTAATTTTATGCATATAAAATCCTCCAGTAGATATGTTTACAGCTTTCTTCCATCCCAATTTTTAAGGGCAACCTTTACAGAACGTGCCATTTCCTTCGAAAAATCAGATCCAGTTTTCCTAGCATACATCATTTGTCCAAAATTTTCAGCTTGGAATTTATTATCTTTAGAAATTTTCTTCTCAGTATTTTTATACATATTGTTAAAATCTTCTTTGCTTAACCTTTTATACTCTTCATCAAATACTATATATTCTCTATCAAATCTAGATCTTGGAGTTCTACTGATTTCTTCTGGATAGTAACCTAGGCAAAGCATAGCAACAGGAAATGCCCAATCTGGTAAATTTAACATTTCTTTATGTATCTCATAATTCTCAATTATATCACCTATATAACAAGAACCGATATCTAAAGATTCTGCAGCAATAACTGCATTTTGAGCTGCTATTATTGCATCACTAGCAGCTAATAATAAATCAGACTCCTGTGGTCCATTATATCCTAAATCATGATTTTCACAATACCCTTTAACATTACAGTGGTCATAATAGTCAAACCATCTTTGCATATCTGCTAAAAATACTAATACTACTGGAGCATTAGCTATAAAAGGTTGATTATCACAAGTTTTACTTAATTTTTTCTTTTTATCTTTATCTTTTATTACTAACATTGTATAAAGCATCATATTTCCAGCTGTTGGCGCCCTCATTGCACTATTAATTATAGTATCTAGATGTTCCTTGGATATTTCTCTATCAGCATATTTTCTTAAAGAAACACGCTTATTAATTACATCAATAATTTTATTCATCCTTATTTTCCCCCTTAGCTTCTTTAATATCACATTTATGTATACAGAATTTTTCTCTTTCTTGGTCATTACCAAATTCTTTTTGGCATTTCCTACACCTTTTTTGATGAGGTTTTAAATGATAATTTCCTCCATAAATCTTAATTGATTTTCCCTCAATTAATGCTTCAGCTATCTTTCTCCTGGCTGAACCAATAATATTCTGAAAAGTTTGTCTGGATATCTCCATTTTTTTAGCACAATCTTCTTGAGATAGATTTTGAAAGTCTTTTAATCTTATAGCTTCTACCTCCTCAACCTTTAAAATCACCTCATTTGCTTTATTTCCTTGATTCTCTAAGGGAATAAAATGCTTGTTTTCAGGTATAAAAGCTACCCTCCTACATTTTCTAGGTCTAGCTATGTTACTCACCTCCTTAAACTTAAACACTGATTACATATAGATTTTAATTTGATATCAGTATTTTTGATTATAAAAGATTCTTTCTTTTCTATTTTATTGATTTCTTTAATAATTTTTACTGAGAGATCAGTATCAATATAATCAATGATTCTGTTGCACTCAATACATACTATATGAATATGAATTGCTTTTTTCCCAAATAACTTTAATTCATATAGTTTATTATCTTTATTTATCGTCTCTTCTATTATATCAAATTCTGTTAATAGTTTTAAGTTTCTATATACAGTGGCTATACTCGGGGTTACTTGGCTATTACTAAGCTTTCTAATATTATTATGTAACTCAATAGGGCTAAAATGTTTTTCTGGATTTTTTAGAAATTCTAGAATTATTAACTTTCTTTGAGTAGTTAATTTATGTCCCTTATTCCATAAAAGCTTATCTACATAATCTAATTCTTTAAAAAACATTGTTTCCCTCCTAAAAAAATATATAATAAACAAAAGCTTACAAAATGCATTTTCTGCCCTTTTGTAAGCTTGGAATCCCTTTCACATATGAACTAAAAGTATCTATTTATCATGATGACCGCAACTATCTTCGTGGTCATGCTCTTTACATACTTCATTAGAAGAGTTAAGTTCGCCATCTAAATAGATTTTTATGATATCCCCAATAGGACCTTTAGCACCAGTTATAACTTCTATATTATTTTGGGTAAATAATTCTTGTGCCATTTCACCCATTCCTCCAGAAATTATAACATTTACTCCTTGCTCATTTAAGAAGCGTGGTAAGAACCCAGGTCTATGCCCTGGATTTTCTATAAATCTCTCTTTTTCCACATTACCTTTATTTACTTCTACCATATGAAATCCTTCACAATGACCAAAATGCTGCGATACTTTATTATCTTCTACAGCTAACGCTATTTTCATATTATTACCTCCTATACCTATTATTATTAACAAAAGTTATTAGCATATGCTATTTATATTATAGATTTATTTATAGTTTTTGTCAAATGCCATTAACTAAAAAAATAAAATGAGTCCATAAAGACACATTTTATTAAAAATCTAATTATATTTTTACTATTTAGCTTTCTATAAACCAATGAGAAATTGGTTTTATTAATAATTCACTTTTTTCTTCAATTAAAAGTCTTGAGATTTTCTCAACTGTATTCTCAATTAAGCTTAAGTTTGCATCTGTGTATTTTACGGGTTCATTAGAATTTTCAAAACTGCAGGCATCAGGATGAGAAAAAACATAATGCGTTCTACACTTAACAGGTCTAGCTTTATATATCTGACATTCACCTTCTTCTGATAAAAATAAACATTTCTCAGTAACTCCTGCAGCTATTTTCTCCTTTAATTTTAAACTAAAATCTTCACTTAGATTATTCTTAATATATCTTTTAATATGTTCGGCCTCAATTTTTGTTATCCCTATATTAGAATTACAACAGTAGTAACATCCTCTTTTACATGAAGTAAACTTCAGAACATCCTGTAAGGCTTCTGCTAGCATTGAATAAGTCTTAGCTAAGCTTTTCATCCCTTCTTCCAGAGAAAAGTCATATTGGGAAATCCTAAGTTTAGTTAAAGTTCTATTAAAGTCCATAATTTCCTTAAAGCTCTTTAAACTTTGATTTTTATCTACCATGACTGCTTTATTTTTATAATTATAGTTAACCAAATACTTTGTGTTCAAACAGCAATCCATATACCTTTTTCCACTTCCACAAGGACAAGGTTCATTTCTACCTAATTGAATACCTCTACCATTCATAGTCTACCCCCTTCTATATTTATATACATTCTTATTTTCAAAATTTAATATTTAAGGAAATTATATATTTACAAATTGCATATAAGCTTGTTAAAAATTCAAACATACAATTTCCTCATTTAGATAGTTAAGTCTAAAAATCAAAAACAAGTATATATAAATATATATAGGTAGAAATCAGTTTATATGACATCACTTCTTTATTCTTATAGATTACTATTATTACTCCCTCTCTTTTCTAGTCTCAAAATTATTATTAAATCTAAAATATTTTGAAATATTATAATTGTATTTCTTTCCTTGAACAAAAAACATAAGGCATGATTTCAAAAAGAAATCATGCCTCAAAATTACTCCAATGAATATAATCAATTATTTATCAATCATAAATTGACAATCTAATTCTTAATTATTAATTTCTTCTCCCTGCTCAGCTATTAAATCCTCACGAGCAACACTTTTCCCAACAAAGCGAACAATTAAGAATATAGCAACTATGCCCATTATTAATGATAATACTAAAGGAAGTCCTGGAGTTCCATCACTTAATGCACCAACTATTAGATATGCAATTATAGCTAATATAGCTCCAGTAATAGCATAAGGAGCCTGGGTTTTAACATGATCAATATGATCCGAGGCCGATGCCATAGAAGACATTATGGTTGTATCAGAAATCGGCGAACAATGATCCCCGAAAATAGAACCTGTTAAAACTGAACCAATTGTTGCAAACATCAATGTTGCACTAGCAGGATCACCATTGATATAACTAACAGCTAGAGGTACTGCTAAAGGAAGTACTATTGCCATAGTTCCCCATGAAGTACCCGTTGCAAAAGCTACTATACAAGAAATAGCAAATACTATGATTGGAAGTAATCCACCTGGTAAGTTGTTTGATATTTTACTAACTAAATAATCAGCAGCTCCAACCTGTTCAGTTACACTTCCCAATGACCAAGCTAAAACAAGAATTACACATGTAATAAGAAGGGATTTTGCTCCATCTATCCATGAGTCAAAAGCCTCAGCTAGGTCAAAGATTTTTTGACTTAATCCCATAACAATAGCTACAATACTAGACAATATTGCTGCCCAAATAAGTGCGATACTAGGGTCTGCATTTCCAAAAGAAGTTCTAAATCCTTCCCATGTGAACGGATTTATTCCCTCACTATAGGTATATCCATTATACCAAAGTCCTATAAATCCAACGATTACAAGAGTTAATATTGGAACTAATGCGTTTGAAACTCTAAGTTTAGTTCCCTCTTTAATTTCTGTATCTGTCATTTCTTTTCCAGCCATAGGTTTTGCACCATCAGCGATAACTTGACCTGTCAATCTAGCTCTTTTTTCAGCTTTATACATAGGTCCATATTCTCTCTGTAAAAATGCAACAGCAAATACTAGTACTAAAGCAAAAATACTATAAAATCTAAATGGAATTGTCTTTACAAATACTTCATATACATTTGCTTCAATTCCCAAATTTGCAAATGCATCATTTATTAGGCCAATTTCATACCCAATCCATGTTGAAACTAATGCCATACCTACCACAGGTGCAGCTGTAGAGTCAACTATATAAGCAAGTTTTTCTCTAGATACATTTAATTTGTCAGTAAGTGGTCTCATAGTTGGTCCAACTATTAAAGTGTTAGCATAGTCATCAAAGAAAACGAAAATTCCTAAAAACCATGTTACTATTTGAGCACTTCTAGGAGATTTAGCTCTCTTAGCCAATGCTTCAGCTATAGCTCTTGTACCTCCCATTTTACTAATTACTCCAACCATACCACCAATACTTAATGTAAAGATTATAATTGCAGCATTCCATCCATCTGCTAATGAGCCTACTATGAATTCATCCAAGGTTCTTAAAAATCCATAAAAAGGATTCCATCCATTAAGCATCATAGCACCAGTAAATATACCTAAGAATAGTGATAATAATACTTGTTTAGTTAAAAAAGCTAATAAAATTGCTAATAATGGAGGTAATAGTGATAATATACCAAAATTCACTTCCTCCTCTGCACCTTTAGACCCTGCCAAAGATGGTAATGCCATTATGAAAATCATTGCAATTACTAGAATGATTCCCAAAAGTCTTTTCTTATTCATTTTTCCCCTCCTAATATTAATTTTCTAATGCCTTTGTTCAATCACCCCCATGGCAAATTTGAAATATTTAAAAGTACTCATATCTTTATTATTCTATAAATATTTACACTTTCCTTCCATTATGAATGATTTTTTTACATTTTTGTAATGAAATTATTTCCTATTGTTCATATTTATATTCTTTTTTATTAATTATCACAGTTATCAATGAATTGATGTTAAATTATGTAAGATTATAATTGGTTATCATAATATTTGTATTAATTCTTTCAAGACTTGTATGATAAAATGGGATTTAGAGGGGGATATATTTTGAATAGATTTATAGAAAAATATCAGAAAAACTTTCTTATAGAAAATGACTTGATCGAGCTAACAGAAGTATCGGAAAAGAGACAAGAAGAATTTAAAAAAGAGTTTAATAAAGTACCACCTATTAGAGAAGAGGAATTCCTTAAGGACCATGAGGTTGAGTATGACCATTCAACCAAAAAGTTTTACTATAAAACACCACTAAATTTAAGTGATGAGGAACTAAAAAAAATCATAGCAATGAAATCTTTAAATCTTATATCTAATAGTAATAAAAAATTAGGAGTTATTAGAAATATATTATTATTCTTTTTAATTTTAACAATCATTATTGTTTTACCTATGATTTTAAGTTTTTTAATTGGTTGATACGCTTTAAAGCCACAGAAAATTAATTTTTTTGTGGCTTTTTATGTATCAATTTTTTATTCCTAGACATAATAATCAAGAAAAGTTTCAAAACTGAGTATGAAAGGAGGTTATAGTAATGAAAAACAATAAAAATAAGGATAGGAATAAGAAAAATAATGAAAATAAGAACGCCAACTTAGAAGTAGCTAAAGAGTTTGATTTCAACAATAATGATAATAATAGAAAGAACAAAAATAATAAAAAAAATAAGTAAATAGTTCTTAACTTTAAATCTAGTGAAAATTTTTAATTGAAGTCGGTTTTAAAGTTGCCAAAATTATAGTGCATTCTAATGATTCTATAGTTTTGGCAAAAATACTATTATAAACCTTTTTAATTCTATATGAAATTGTAGATAAAAATTATGGAATACCAAAGTATAATAATTTAATCTTCACCATATTTCTATTATATTGTTAACATATTTAATTAAAATTGTAATAAAAAAATTGTACAAGCATATAATTAAATGAGTCTACAATGGGGGGATTTATATGTCTTCGGTTTATAATGATTTAACCTTAGCTATGAAAAGAAAAACAGATAGAATTGAATCAATTAAGAAAAAAATTAAAAATAAAGAAGTTATGCTAACTGTCAGCAGAGTCTTAATTTATTCTTCAGTTATTTTACTTATTTTTCAATTAAATAGTCTTTGGAATAAAACCTTATCTGCTTTAAATAACTCAACTTTTATAGACAGTAATGCAATATTATCTTTATTTTCTTCTTTAAGTGCATTACAGTTATATACTATAATAATACTAGTCATCTCTATTATTTTCCATTCACTCTATCTGAAATCACTAGCTAATCTAAATAAGGAATATAATAGTCTAAGAATTGATATTATTTCTTCATTAGAACGTAAGTTTTGTGAACATAAGGAAGATTGTAATTGTAAGACTAACTATATAAAATATATGGATGAACTCAATATTGATGTTATCTTTAAGTGAACTTCTTTTGCTAAAACAAAACATAGGGACTTCAAATAGAAAAAAAATTCATCAAAAAAACACCTTATATACTATAAATGCTGATTGACATATACAGTATCAAGGTGTTTATTCTTTATTATATTTCTAAATCTTCTGGCATATCCCAGTTATGCCATATTTCTTGTACATCATCAGAATCTTCGATTGCATCAATCAATTTAGACATCTTCTTAACATCATCTTCTTCAGTCAGCTTAGTTTCTGTTTGAGGTATAAATGAAACCTCTGCTGTTGAAAATTTATATCCATCTCCTTTAAGTGTATTTCTTGTATTAGCAAAATCACTAGGATCTGTAATTATTTCAAAATAGTCTTCTTCAGCTTGGAAATCCTCTGCACCAGCTTCTAATGCAGCCATCATTACCTCTTCTTCATCCATTTCATCAGTTCTATCTATAATAAGTACACCTTTTCTATCAAACATAAATGAAACACAGCCATCTGCACCTAAGTTTCCACCATATTTAGTAAAGTAATGTCTCACATCGGCTGCAGTTCTATTCTTATTATCTGTTAGACATTGAACCATAACTGCAACTCCATTAGGTCCATATCCTTCATAAGTTATTTGTTCATAGTTTACTCCTTCAAGGTCTCCTGTACCTTTTTTTACAGCTCTATCAATATTATCATTAGGCATATTTTGAGCTTTAGCTTTTTCTATAGCATTACTTAACTCAGTGTTATACTCAGGGTCTCCCCCACCTTCTCTTGCTGCAACGGTTATCGCCCTCGCAAGTTTTGTGAAAACCTTAGCTTTTTTAGCATCTTGCTTGCCTTTTCTATGCTTAATATTAGCCCACTTTGAATGTCCAGCCATATTAAATTCCTCCTTTTCAAATTTCATAGAATTATTTTAGCAAAAAAAAATTAAAAGATATAATTAGTTTATATAGTTTAAAATGAAAATTAAGATAGACTAACTTATTCAATAATATTCTAACACAGAAATCACTAAAAAAAAAGTGGATGTGAAAACACCCACTTTACTCTATTTTAAGCTTTCTTTTTAACTCAGCTCTATTCTTCCAAGCATGTAAGCCTAATGAAACACCTATTACTCCATATACCACAAAAGCCCTGAAAAATTCTCCAATCTGAGCATCCCCAAATAAATTTTTGCCTGCTAAAGGTGATACTATAAATAAAGTATGGAACAAAGCTGTTCCTAATATAGCCTGACCTACTGTAGCTTTAGATACAGAGGCTCCACCTATTAACAAGGCTGCAATTGAGAACATTCCTATCTGCTCGTGACTACCATAGGTATTCAAAGTACCTATGTTTTGTAAAAATATAAGCTGACCCCATGCTGCTAAAACAGTAGATATCACTATAGCTAAAACCCTAATCCTATCTACATTGATGCCTGCTACTTTAGCGATATGTTTATCTTGTCCTACTGTTCTAAATTCTTGCCCAAGCTTTGTCTTTACAATCAATATATTAAACAAACATAATACACCTATTACAATCACTGTAACTACAGGTAGTTGAATATTTTTAAGAGGTGTATTTCCTGCTACTATAACAATGCTTAATATTAAAAGGATAGCAAACATTGACATATTAACTATATATTTAAAACTATCTTTAGATTTATTTTGTTTTTCCCGTCTATTAACTATTCCTCTTCTATTCGTAAGCTTAAATATATTGTATAGAATAGCTAAAATGGAAAAGGCTATCAATACATAGAATATAGGGAGTTTCAAAATCTGATCTAAGGCATATTTTATACCAGTCTCTTTAACACCACCTGATAAATCTATTGTATTTCTTATTCCAACACCGCTGCTCAACATCAATACATTATTTTTCATAGGAATAATTGTTCCAACTAAAAATAAGAAAACTAATTGATATACTCCATTGGCAAAATAGCCGACAATCATACTTGTTATCATTTCTTGGCCTTTAGTCTTATTTAATAGTTTGCCAGTTAGATATCCGAAAAGTACAGCAAAGGGAAAAGCAATTACTGCACAAAGTAAAAAGCCTGGTAATCCAGTTATTCCCCAATGGGTTACAGCAATAATAGCTATCTGTCCTGCCATAGCTCCGACAACTATACTAAAATTCAATCCCATTCCAGCCAATACAGGTATGATTAACGCTAAAACTAAAAAGGAATTTCTTGAAATTCTCGTTACAAGCTCGTTTGCAACAAAGAAAATCGGAAGTCCAGATAGCTTTATTCCTATAAGACAAAGAACGACAAATATAATTGTAACTATGTTATTCATAACAACATCTTTAATCTTTTCACCAAAATTAGTATTATTGTTTATTTTATTTTTCAACTTGTTTACATTGGCCAAATCACTCACCCCCAATTACTTTCGTTAAAGCGTAAAGTATTATTCCATTTTGAACTATCATACGAAGTGCTTCAGAAATATTACCTTCACTCATTATGGAGCTAGCAACTGGCAATGCAATAGTTAGTAGCCCTTGAAATAGAAATACGCCTAATATAACATGGGATACATGTGCCTTCTGTGCTGATGCACCACCGATTAATATAGCTGCTACAGCTGGAAATGCAACCATCAAAGGAGCTTGATACAATTGAATAAAACCATAACTTTGTGTATATACAATTATACCTATAGCCCCAAGTACTGTGGATAGTACAGTACCAATAATTCTATTATTATCAACGTTAATTCCTGATGCGATTGCAAACTTTGGATTATCCCCTGCTGTCTTCAAAGCTAAGCCTGATTTACTCCTTAAGAATAACCAAACTATAGTACAAAGAATAAAAAAGAATACCAGTAATCCAGTTGGTATTTTAAGTTCTCCAAAACCAGGAATAATAGCATCTATATGCCATAACTTATTTAATACCTCTGCAAACCTTTCCCCTAAGGAAATAGTAACCCTCAGCCCTTTTCCTATTGGCCAAACCATTTCTGGACTCTTAAATGGCATGATTATCCAACCTATACTCATAAGGAAAACAACTGAAAACCCTGTATATGTAGCAATCATCATTTCTGATCCCTTTACTTTATTTAGAAGCAATCCATATACCCATCCAACAATTACAGCAAATGGTATAGAAATTATTATTGCAGCAAAGAAACCAGGAAAACCAGTTAGATTCATTTCTATACTAATTAAAGTTCCTAGTAGCCCACAAATCACTCCTAAAGGGAGTCCGAAGTTGGGTCCTGTTCCTGAGAGAATAGCTGGTACCATTGCTAGAACCAATACACCATTCATTCCAATTCTGACCAATACTTGATTTGTAAGCATATCTGTAGGTAGACCTAGAAATACAGCCATAATACAAATTGAAATAAAGAATAGAATTATAATTATCCTTGGAAGCCCTAAATGATTCATTAATTCTCTTATCGACCTATCCATTTTTAAGCCTCCTCCTTATGAAATTTATGATATTCCCCTGCCATCATTAAACCAAAGTCTACGTCGCTATCAAATGGTGAGAGTATACCCTCCAGCTTGCCTTCGGAGATTATAGCTATTCTATTACATATACTTCTCAATTCTCCCAATTCACTTGAAGTCATCACTATAGTCATTCCTAATTCTTTATTTAATTTATATAATAAATCGAGAATTAATTTTTTTGCCCCAACATCAATTCCTCTCGTAGGTTCAGAAATAAATAATATATCTGGCTCTAAAGTCAATGCCCTAGCAATACAAACTTTTTGTTGATTCCCTCCACTCAGTCTTCTAGTAAGCTGTTGTGGACCTTGACACCTTACATCTAGATTATTTATCATTTTTATAGCATGCCTTTTCACTTTGCCATTATTAATCTGAGTTATTGGTCCAATCTTATGCAAGAACTTATTTTGCATCTGCATTGCTGTTAAAACAATATTTAATTGTATTGAAGAGTCTAACAACAATCCTATGCCCCGTCTGTCTTCTGACACAAATCCTATTCCATTTTGTATCATTGTTTTAGGATCATTTAATTTTAACTTCTTACCCTTTAAATAAACCTCTCCTCTAGTTGGATATAACCCCATGATACCGTTAGCTATTCCAATCTTACCCTGACCAGCAAGTCCTCCTATTCCAAGTATCTCGCCCTTTTTAATAGATAAATTTATACCCTTAACTTCCTCACCAGGCATAGACACCCTAAGATTCTTTAGCGTCATAATATCTTCTGAATCTTCACTAGACTTTCTATTCTCGGATGGAACATTTCTTTCTATCTTTCTTCCAACCATTAATAGTGCTAACTCTGAAACATTTGTCTCTTCTTTTTTCTTAGTGGCTACAACTTCCCCATCTCTAAGTATAGTTATATTATCAGCTGTATCCATAACTTCATCTAATCTATGGGTAATAAAAAGTATTGCTATTCCAGTACTAGCTAATTTTTTCATAGATTTTAATAGATTGTCCGCTTCACTCTCGGTAAGTACAGCAGTAGGCTCATCAAATACTAATAGCTTAATATTTCTCTTGTCTATTTCCCTGGCTATTTCTATGAATTGCATATGTCCTACAGGTAAACCAGATACCTTTGCCTTTTCACTTATTTCTAATCCCAATGTATCCAATGATCTTCTAGCATCACTCTCCATACTTCTTTTATCCAAGGTTTTTAAGCTACTTCCTAAAAGACGACTTATTAAGTTATGCTTAGTTGTTTCTCTATTAAGCTTGATATTTTCAGTAATTGTAAATCCAGGAATCAACATAAACTCTTGATGAACCATCCCGATGCCCAATTTCATTGCTTCCTTTGGCGATTTCACGTTTACTAGCTGTCCATTTATGTAAACATCACCTTCAAACCCTCCTGTTGCATGTATAACAGGCATTCCAAATAATATGTTCATTAATGTTGATTTACCTGCACCATTCTCGCCAAGAAGAGCGTGTATTTCTCCTGGCTTAACATTTATATTTACACCATTTAAAACTTTATTATTAAAATATACCTTATGAATGTTTTTCATCTGTAGAGTATATTTTGTATCCAATATTCTTCCCCCCTATGGAATGCTAATAGATAAGGCTGCCACAGTGTAGCAGCCCTATGTAGTTATTCTTAATTAAAAGTCAATAAAATCTGAAAGAACAAGCAGATAATTTTCATACTCTGTATCTGTATTTTCATCTAAATAGGATACAACAGTCATATTTATATCTTCAGCACTTTCAACATGATTTTCCACATATGAGGTAAATTTATCCTTAATAACATCTACATCAAGCTTTCCATCAGTTTCACCTTGAATATAAGCTTTAGCGTATTCAACACCTGCATCTACAAACATCATATTCATTGGAACTGGCCAAGTAGAAAATCTTCCTGTGCCTCCCTTTTCTGCTACCTTATCGGTTATTTCACTTACTACATAATCTATATCACCTTTTTTATCATTTGGAATCTCTATCCCTAATGCTCCTGGGAAGCCATGGAAAGGTGATGGACAGCATGGTTGAGGATATATAGCTCCCTCTTCTAACGCAGCCTTTATCAATGGCTCCTGCATTGAACAGTTAGTAGAGAAAAAGGCAGTATTCTTTCCATATTCAGCTACCTTTCTAGGAACATCTTCAAGTATAAATTGCTGTGCTCCCGACACCCCTGCATCACTTGTTGGGTCTGGAGCAGTTGCATCAACAAATTCCATCCCTAATTCTTCACATCTAGCTTTGAATAGTTCTTTTCTTGCTGCTAATAAGGCGTAAGACATATGTCTTGGGAATGAGTAATGTACAAATACTTCTGCTCCCTGTTTTTTAGCTTGTTCCGGTATTGCAGGACCCATTCCAAGCTCATCCATTTGGAATACCACATCGGCCTTCTTAGATATCATTTGAGGGTCTTCTCCTGCTGTCCCAACTATAAATAATATATCTTCTCTTGTTTCCCTCACCTTATCAATCGCTGCTGAAGTACCTGGTATTCCCTGTACTATTACGATTGCTTTAACATCTGGGTCAGCAGCCATGGTCATAACATTTGCCATTACAGTCTCTTGCTCTTTCATAAATTGATCTGGATAGGTTTGGAGTACGATTCTATCCTCTCCATAATTCTCTAATACCTCTTGAGCAGCTCTGTACTCTTCTTCATTTTGTGAAACTGTACCTGTCATGATACCGATCTTCCAATTGTCAGGACCATTACTTGCCGTTTTGTCTCCACAAGCAGCTAAGCTGACAATCATTAGTAGTGATAATAACAATACTACACCTTTTTTAAACATCAGTTTTCCCCCTTAATTTTTTTGATGCCTTGATTTTAGACATACATATCTTAAGACTTAATCCCCCATTTCTTTATTAAATCTCTACTGCTTGTTAGGCTGTATGCATGTCTATCTAATTGTATTAGTATAGTTTTTCAATTATTCTTCATTGATTTATTTTTTTGCAAAAAAATTAAGAGTAGGACTAAAGTCCTACTCTTATCTTCTAAATGCCGGTGGGAATTTTTTCTTATGTTCACTAACTCTCTTCATTCCCTCAATCTTTTGTTTTACTTCTTCTGTACCTTCACCAGTTTGAATATAATGGTCAAGGTCTTTATAACTCATTCCCATTTCGTTTTCATCTGTTTGATCTTCCCACAATCCTGCTGATGGTGGTTTAGTTATAATTATTTCAGGAATATCAAGGAATTTTGCTAATTCTCTAACTTCTTCCTTAACAAAATCAGCTATTGGGAACATATCAACACCACTATCACCATATTTCGTAAAGTATCCAATCGTAAATTCAGCTTTGTTCCCTGTTCCAGCCACAAGATATCCTTTGCTTTGAGCATAGTAATATAATGTCGTCATTCTTAATCTTGGTTTAATATTTGCAACCGCAAGTTTGTGATCGTCATTGCCTTCTACATTGTCTAAAAATTTATCGAAAACTTCGCTTAAGTCAGTCTTTATTATGTCTAAATCTAAGGCTTCTGCAACTAATCTAGCATGCTCCTCATCTTTTCCATTGCTATGGCATGGCATTATAACACCTAATGTATTATCTGGAAAAGCTTTTTTTGCCAAAGCTGCAACTACTGCTGAGTCAATACCTCCGCTGAGTCCTAATACGATACCCTTACACCCAGCATTTTTAACATTGTTTCGTAACCATTCTACTAGTTCACTAACCGTTTTTTCAATATTTTTCATATCAATAACCTCCACTAGATTTTCAAGTACTATGATAGCACATTTATGAAGGTGTATCAATCCTTTATTCAAATATACCAGTACTTAAGTACCTTTCTCCATTGTCTGGAGCTATCACTACTACCCTTTTTCCTTTGCCAAGCTCTTTAGCTTTTTTAATAGCTGCATATACAGCAGCTCCTGAAGATATACCAACTAAAATACCTTCTTCTCTAGCTAATTTTTTAACCATTTGTATAGCATTTTCTCCATCAACCTTTTCTATTTCATCAATAACATTTGTATCTAATATCTTAGGAATAAATCCTGCCCCAATACCTTGAATTTTATGAGGTCCTGGACTACCTCCAGATAATACAGGTGATTTAGTAGGCTCTACTGCAATAGATTTAAAGTCTTTAACTTCTTCTCTAAGTCTTCTAGTTACTCCCGTTATAGTACCACCGGTACCTACTCCTGCTACAAAAGCATCAAATTTACCATCTGTATCCTTAATAATCTCAATAGCTGTTGTTTTAAAATGAATATCTGGATTATACATGTTTTCAAACTGCTGTGGCATAAAATAATTCTCATTTTTGTCAGCTAATTCAGTAGCTTTATCAATTGCTCCTTTCATCCCTTGTTCTCCAGGAGTCAATATTAATTCAGCTCCATATGCCTTTAGTAAATTTCTTCTCTCCATACTCATTGTATCAGGCATTACTAATATTACTTTATATCCTTTTGCAGCTCCCATCATTGCTATCCCTATTCCTGTATTTCCACTGGTTGGCTCAATAATAACAGAACCTTCTTTTAATAACTCCTCTTTCTCAGCCATCTCAACCATATTTAAAGCTATTCTATCCTTCACACTACTGGCTGGATTGAAATACTCAAGTTTAATAAGAACCTCTGCACTATCTTTATCAACTATTCTATTTAACTTCACCATTGGTGTATTTCCAACTAACTCTGAAATATTATTAACTATCATTCTACATACCTCCTGTTTAATTCCTAGTAATCATATCGGAATTTATGTGTTTGCTAATTACATTATAATATATTCTCAGGTGAATATCAAATGTTTTTTAGGAAAAATTAAGTATTATATGATTTATCTTTTCTTACTTTTTAAGTATTATGCATAAGGAGAATTTATGAATATTATAAAGAAAAATATAAAGCTATTAGCAATTGGATTAATAACTGGTATAATTAATGGTCTCTTCGGCTCTGGTGGAGGAACTATAATTGTACCATCACTAATTTTTTTAATTGGTTTAGAAGATCATAAATCCCATGCAACTGCTATCTCTATAATATTACCCTTAAGTATTATTAGTACTATTATTTATATTAATCATGGAGTGTTAAATTTAAAAATTGCAATATGGGTAGCTATAGGGGGAGTATTAGGTGGTTTTATAGGAGCAAAATTATTAAATAAGGTTCCCACTAAAATATTAAGAAGAGGATTTGGTGTTTTTATGATAGTTGCAGCCATAAGGATGATGATTAATTGAAATTATTTATTATAGGACTATTCTCAGGTATAATAAGTGGGATGGGTATTGGTGGAGGTGCAATATTAATACCTGCTCTTATTTTCTTCACCAATATATCGCAGCATGAGGCACAAGGTATTAACTTAATAGTTTTTATCCCAATTGCTTCTGTTGCTCTAATAACTCATTTCCTAAACAAAAATATATCATTAAAGGTAGCAGTACCTGTGATTATAACTGGCATTATTGGTTCAATTATTGGATCAACCTTAGCTCTAAACATAACATCAAGCCTACTTAGAAAAATGTTTGGGGGATTCTTATTGGCCATGGGAATCTATCAATTTTTCAGTAAAGTCAAAAATAAAGAGACCCCTAAATAAGGTCTCTTAATTAACAAATGCTACTATCCTAATGCAACTAATACACAATCATGAAAGACTATTTTCATCCCTAAGTCTTCAGCTTTAGTAATAGTTTCTTCGTCTGCTGTTCCTGGTTGGAACCAAAGATACTCAATTCCTTGTTCATGTGCCTCATCAATTGCTTTCAAACTTACCTTTGGAGGAACTACTAAATCAACTACTTCAGGAGTAACAGGAACATCCTTTAATGTTGGATAACATTTCTCTCCATCGATTTCTTCATATTTTGGATTAACTGGATATACTTCGTATCCATGATTCTTTAGCTTCTTCCATATTTTATATCCAAATTTCTCTTGATTATTAGTGGCGCCAATTACAGCCCAAATCTTTTTCTCTAACATTTCTTTTTTGTTTTTTTCAATTACGTCCATAATTTATAACCTCCTATGTTTTTATTATATATACCCCTCTACAGTATATATTATAACATTAAATTTAACTAGAGAGGTAACTATTATATTTTTCTAGGCCTTTGCCCGTTATGTATTCTTTCTGAGTTATTGGTTTTACCAATAAAACTGCAGAGTGATTATGTTTTCTTTTGGCCCTTGGCATCCTATTACCATTTTCAAAAGCTTCTATTATACTTTTAGCAGTAAAGTACCTAGTGACTGTTATTTCTTTAGTATTACCTAAATGACCGCAGGAAACCAAAACTTTGAAGTATTCCATCACTCTACCCTCCCGATATCATTTTGAGATATTTAAAAAATTCTTAATAAATTCATAAGAACAATTTTAGGGAATACTAATATAATGAAGAAAAATTCTATACGATAAATTTTTTAGCTTAATGATATAAGGACAGGCTATTATTGGTGAATAAAACTGCCTTTATTTATTGTTAATATATATTTATTAAATCTCCAGCATGTATTATTCATAGCATTTGTATATATTACAAAAAAAGAAAAGTGCCTTGAGCACTTAGAATTAATTATTCTTGTTTTTCTTTTAGTCTTTCTCCATTTAATACGGAATAATAAACTTCTCCTACATCTTCAATTTCTCCAGTATCACTAGTTAATTCAATTAGCATGCTTCTAAGTGAGGCTACTCTATCAAATTGACACAATATAATAATATTTACAGCATCATCATAAACTATATTTTCCACTTCATAATTATGCTTCATAAGTTGATTTTCTATCTTCCCATATAGTGTATAGTCAGCTCTTAATTTCACTTTCTTAAATAAAGTTTTATCGACTATCTTAGCCGAATCAATACCAATCTTAGCTCCCTTTGTATAAGCTCTAATTAAACCTCCTCCACCTAACTTTATTCCTCCAAAATATCTAGTCACAACCACAACTGTATTTCTTAAATCTTCCTTTTTCATTACTTCTAAAACTGGCACTCCTGCAGTTCCACTGGGCTCTCCATCGTCACTATATCTTTGTATATTACTATTTTCACCATATACATACGCATATACATTATGAGTTGCATCTTTATGCTTATTGCTTATTTCTTCTATAAACTCTTTTGCATCTTCTTCACTAGAAATCGGCTTTGCATATCCTATAAATCTAGATTTATTTATAGTAACCTCATCATTACCAAATTCATGTACTGTTCTGTATACATCCTTCATACTATCTCTCCTTATAAACAATTACTAAGCCTATTATACATGCTTAATGAAAAAAAATAAAGGATAGCATGGCTATCCTTTACCTTCTATATATTAAGCTAAGATTACTTCTCTATCCTTTAATTTTAAATATTTCTTGTATGAAAGACTAACTAAGGATTTGTCTTGACTATAAGTTATCTTTTCAATTGCGTCACTAATATTAAAGAATCCTCCATCGGTAAATCCTTCTTCTTTATTAATCTCAAAATCATTTTCAAAGGACTCCATAATGTACCAGGTTATTTCATTGCATACTGGCTTCTGTCTTGATAAAGAAAAAAATTCGTAACAAGTTTCTCCCGCCGTAGAAACAACATTAGCATCAAGACCAGTTTCATTCTTAACACGCTCAATTGCCGTCTCTACAGAAAGGAAACCCTTACGAATTTTCCCTTTAGGTAATACCCATTCACCCTTATTGTTTTTCAACAAGAAAACTTTTTCACCACTAAACACGATGCCACCAGCACAATTTCTGAAGAGCATAATTATACGCCTCCTTTTATTATCTTTATTCTTATAATATAACAAATTTTTAAAAATTTCAATATTTTCTAAAAATTTTGTTAAATCCCTGTTAATACTATAATATATAAATTACAGAAAAATTATACAATAATTTTTAATATTTAATTAGGAAATGGGAAAATTAAAATAATATAAGGAGAGTGAAATGTTTAAATGCATATTATATATCACTGTGTAGGAGGAACTCATTCATCTGCTATAGCGGCTGCTGTTCATTTGAATCTACTTCCTGATAATAAAAAACCTAGTCCCAAAGAAATTTTATCCATACCTTTCTTTGATACCTTAGTAAAGGAAGATCAAGGAAAAATACTTTATAGAGGTTCAGATAATCAAAGCAATAAAATATACACCCTTAGCAGACAATTTTCACCTCAGCTGGTGTTGCCTGCTATAAAGGATGCATGGGAACTGGCAGGTGGAAAAAGAGAAAATCTACTCCTAGTAAATTCCATGCCAGCTGTTAATTTACTTATGAAAATTGGCGGCTTTAGTTCTAGAAGACTAGGTCTAGTCTCATTCGGTAGACCTATCGTTACTAGAGGTACTATTAAAGCTTATGATGCCATAGTTAAAATTGTCAATAATACTAAGACAAGGATTAATAATTAGAATTCTGTATTTGATCAATTGCCTGTAATGCAGCTCTTTTTACATAATCCTTTTCACTTCTTCTGAACTGTATTTCCTTTAATAACTTTAATGTATTTAAATCTCCAATATGAGCTAAAGCCTTTATAGCATATTGTCTTACTTGTGAATTCTCATCACTAATTGCCTTCTCCAACCATAGTTTGGATTCCTTTGCTTTTAGTTTTCCTAGAGCAGAGCATGATAATCTTCTAAGATTAACATTGTTGTTTTTTAATTCCATCCTTAACAAGGGCAATAGGCTTTTAAATCTCAATTCTCCTATAGTCCATAAAAGAAGCATTTTATCATCGGGATTTTTAAATTTTGTATATCTCTTATAAATATTTTTTTCTAAAATCCCTTTCATTTCTTCATTTAATTGATTTAAAAAATCCTTTCGCTCATCTTTATTAAGGCTTATAATCTTTATAAGAATATCTTCTTCCTTATCTTTAGGTTGATTAGATTTCATTAGAATTTTGCTATCAATAATTTGTTTTTCAACAACAGCTTTATCTATTCGTCTAATTAAAGCAATTTGACTTATTGACTTCCCTTCTAAGTATAGAAGATAACTAATGAATTTATCATCTAGGTTATTAATATTACTCCACTTCAACTCACATTCTTTCATGTATATCACCCTTTATAATATTTCTACCACAAATCTATTATATTTGTGATAATCAATAGAATCAAGAGTTGTTGTAATCATTGTTCCTTTTTCTTCATAGCTATAATTATCTACTTTTGTATTATCAAAAATATATGATGATAATTGACTTTCATTATAAGGTATTAGTATATTGACTTTAAAGAATTTCTGAGGAAGTTCTTCCTCTATCATTTTCATAAGATTATCAATGTTTATATTTTCTGTAGCAGATATATATATTTTATTTCCTGGGACATTATAAGCTACTTCTTCCCCTTCAAGTTTATCTATTTTGTTGAATACTGTAACCATTGGCTTTTCTTCTACCTCTAAATCCTTAAGGATTTTCATAGTAGTCTTTGTTTGAATATCTAAATCTTCATTGGAAGCATCTACAACATGTAAAAGAAGGTCAGAATACTTTACTTCCTCTAAAGTCCCTTTAAATGCTGCAACCAAATGAGTCGGTAGCTTGCTTACAAAACCAACTGTATCAGTTATTAAGAAGCTTTGACCGTTTGGCAATGTTGCTCTTCTTAAAGTGGTATCTAAGGTAGCAAAGAGCATATCATATGAGAAAACTTCTCTGCTTTCTTCATAGTCCTCACTTCTTTTAATGATTTCATTTAGCAATGTAGATTTTCCTGCATTTGTATATCCCACTAAAGCCACAATGGGTAGTGCAGAATCTTCTCTTCTCTTTCTTTTAATTTCTCTTACACTTTCTACGGATCTTAATTGTCTTCTAATTTCTGATATCCTGCTCTCAATATGTCTTCTATCTATTTCTAATTTCTTTTCACCTGGACCTCTAGTTCCTATTCTAGATCCAGTCCTTGTAATCCTAGACATTTCAGAGCCAAATCCAACAAGCCTTGGTAATCTATATTTTAGTTGAGCAAGTTCTACCTGGAGCTTACCCTCTTTTGAAGTAGCTCTATTGGCGAATATATCTAGAATTAAAGCAGTTCTATCAATTATTCTTCTATCTATAATATCTTCTAAGTTTCTCATTTGAGCACCGGATAATTCATCGTTAAAAACAACTGTATCTATATCCAATTCATCACAATAGTTGGAAATCTCACTAGCCTTGCCTTTGCCTATAAAATAGGCTGAATCAATTTTATGTTTATTCTGTATCACTTCAGATACTGGCTCACCACCAGCTGCTTTTACAAGCTCTTTAAGTTCTTCCATTGAACTTTCTATATTAATGTCATTTTCTCTATCAAGATTAACTCCTACTAGAAGTAGTCTTTCCTGTTCTATTTTTTGTTTCATATAATCACCTCAATTTTTTTGAATAACATCGTATCTTTTCTTTATTTATTCTATTCTACCATCCATAAATTTTAATAAACAAAAAAATCATTTGTATCACCACTTTTCAAGATTTTAAAAGTATGCTAAAAATTATAAATACATACTTATTATAACTATATACTATATACCTTATAAATTTAAGTGTATTTTTTATTATAATTGTTTTCTACATACTATAATAAAGTCTCTTAAAGCAGACTTATATACAAACTTTTCATCTACTCTAAGAGACATTATATATTCATTTTATAAAAATAGATACTAAAATCATGATTTTTATTTTAATCTGCAAAGTTCAGAACTTCACTTTCAGGCACAAATATGTAACTCTCAGGTACATCGCCAACTATAACTGTTTCTGCTATAGGTATTGTGGTGGCAACATTAACGGTTTCAGATGCAAGAGGTACTATTATTTTAACATCAGTATTGATATTCAAATATACTTTATGTATGGTTTGATTGATTCCTGATTCTTCAAATTCTGTGGCAAAGTCAACGGTAACTGTACCTGCTGGAACTATATCTATTTTTACCTTTGGTCCATACTGTGCTAAAATTTGACTGTCAAAAGCATTACCTAAAGGTATTTCTATACTATTTGGAGCAATCTCTCTCATGTTCTGTTGAACCTCTAGAGCTACATCAGAAGCAATGTTATTCATGAGGACAGTATTGGCATGCATTAATGTAATCTTTCCTTCATTATCTGTTTTTACAAAGATTAAATCATTATAGTCTATGTCATTCTTTATCTTTTCTTTTACAGCATCATTGATTGCTTGAGTGGCTACCATTCTTGCCTTAACCTCAGACATGGCTATAATTGTCGGTTTTAAATTTCTATCAACTAAAATAAATCCAT
>NZ_JAETGO010000007.1 GCF_016765695.1 Sporosalibacterium faouarense
GATTTTATGGTGCTTACATCTCCCACTTATAGAAGATGGGAGACTTACGCACTAGTGGTTAAATAAAAAGATTGTAGATTATTCATTGGGATGATATTATGAAATTTATGGATATTAATCTTATGTAAAATTTTAATATGCAATTTCCTAAAATATAATACTATATAAAGATAAAGCAAATACTAATAAAAAAATAAGTACCAAAGAGAGGATAAAATTACAATGAATAACTTTTTAAACTTAGGAATAAGTAAAGAGCTTGTGAGTTTACTAAATGAAAATAGAATTGAAGAGCCAACACCAATACAAGAGCAAAGTATTCCGCAAATACTAAATGGCAATGATATTATTGGGCAAGCACAAACAGGAACTGGAAAGACCTTAGCCTTCTTATTGCCAACTATAGAGAATATAGATGAGAATTCTAAAGATATTCAGATTTTAGTTATAACTCCTACTAGGGAGTTAGCTCTTCAGATAACCTCAGAGGCTGACAAACTAAAAGCTGCCAAGGAATTAAATATCTTAGCTGCTTACGGTGGAAAAGATGTAAATAAGCAAATAAAAAAATTAAAGAAAAATATACACATTGTTATAGGAACTCCAGGAAGATTGTTAGATCATATTAGACGAGATACCATAGATTTAAGTAAAGTAAGAACTTTAATTTTAGATGAAGCTGATCAAATGCTAGAAATGGGTTTTTTAAAGGATGTTGAGAAAATAATAAATAGAACTCCTAAAAATCGTCAGACATTGTTTTTTTCTGCTACAATGCCTAATGCTATACGTTCCTTAGCATCAAGGTATATGAGGAAGCCTATTGAAATTCGCATAAAAAGTGAGAATATAACTTTGGACAAAATTGAGCAGGTTATTGTAGAAACAACTGATAGAAACAAAAAAGATGAATTACTTAAAGCTATTGAGAAATATAGACCATTTTTAGCAATAATATTTTGTCGTACAAAACGTAGAGTAAGTGATATTAATGGTCTTTTAAAGAGTGAAGGGTACGATACTGAGGAAATTCAAGGAAATTTAAGCCAAAGAAAAAGAGAAAGAGTGATGAAGCTATTTAGAAAAGCTAAAATTCAGTTTTTGGTTGCTACAGATGTTGCTGCTCGAGGGTTAGACATAGACAGTGTTACTCATATATTTAATTATGACATACCTGAAGATACAAAAAGCTACATTCATCGTATAGGTCGTACAGGTCGAGCAGGAGAATCTGGAAAAGCAATAACTTTTGTAACACCAAAAGACCAAAGAGATTTAAGAAATATTGAGAAACAAATTAAAATTAAGTTTAAGAAAGAAAAAGTATAATAAAATTTAATATATTAAACCTTTATTAGCATATAATTTTAGAAATATGAAACAATAAAAAATAAATTATAATAATAGAGGTGATTAAATGAAGAATACCAGCAGAGAACGGCAATCGGAAGTAAATTATGAGGTTGAGAGACTACACGTAAAGGATTTAATTGTGGAAAAAATGAAATTTCAAAATGATGAATTTGGTTACCTGGCAAATGGAAAGTTAAGTGACTATATGAGAGAAATGGACGGAGTTGTAGGAATTAGCGAAGAAGACGAGGCTCTTACAATAGAATATGATTTGAACACTACAGATGAGTTAGAATTAAATAGAGCAGCGGAGTATTTTAAAAACTTATTTTAACCAACATAATTACATTATATTAAAACAATAAGGATAAAATATATCATAAAATGATATATTTTATCCTTATTGTTTTATGGAATTATAACTGAATTTAACATAGAAACACACTTAAATGTGGAAAATATGTATTTGAAAATTTAATATGATGAGGTTTAATTATTAATGGTAATTTTACACAAATCAAGTGATATGATATAATATTCTAGTCAATAATAATCATGATTACTTTTTATGCTTTCCACTTTTCATTATGAATGATCCTATCATATTTCATTATTAAACAATGAATAATTTCTAAATAATATTTTATTAATTAAGATTAATCAAAATTAAACTTTCTTTAAAATTCCCCCATTTAAGGTATCCACGTTCGATAAGGGACTCCCTTGTTTTTGCTACGCAAAATTTTAGTAATCAAATTTAAATAATTAAAAAAATACTAATGAGGAGGATAAGATGGAAAAAAAGAAAAATAACAAGGTATTTTATATTTCAATCGTAATTGTAGTTCTTACAGTATTGTGGGCATTATTATTTCCTACAAATTTTGGAGCAAAGGCAAATAGTGCATTAGACTTTTTAGTTGCTAAATTTGGGTGGTTTTATTTAACGACTTTAAATTTATTTATAGTTTTCTGTATTTGGTTAGCTTCTAGTAAATATGGAAAGATAAAATTAGGTCCTGATGATTCTAAGCCACAATATAGTTATATCTCTTGGTTTGCCATGTTGTTTAGTGCAGGAATGGGTATTGGACTTGTGTTTTGGGGAGTGGCAGAGCCATTAAATCATTTTGTTAACCCTATAGGAGCACAAGGTGGAACTGAAGCTGCAAAATCCTTTGCTATAACTAAATCATTTATGCACTGGGGACTACATCCTTGGGCAAATTATAGTGTATTAGCATTAGCATTGGCGTATATGCAGTTCAGAAGAAATAAGCCAAGTCTAATCAGTAGTATCTTCATTCCCTTAATTGGAGAAGATAGATCAAAGGGAACTATAGGTAAAGCTGTGGATGTATTAGCAATATTTGCTACAGTAACAGGAGTGGCAACATCATTGGGACTAGGAACATTACAAATTAATTCAGGATTGAATTATTTATTTGGAGTACCTCAAAACTCATGGGTACAGCTTGTTATAGTAGTCGTTGTTACAATATTATTTATGCTATCGGCAGCAACAGGATTAAATAAAGGTATAAAGATATTATCAAATACAAATATAATAATTGCGGGAATATTACTTGCCCTTGCTATTATTATTGGACCAACGCTCGATATATTTAATAGTTTAGGGAAAGGAATACTAACGTATACAAAAGATTTATTTGTAGAAATTAATCCCTTCGGAAAGGGAAACTGGTATAAGGATTGGACTATTTTCTATTGGGCATGGTGGATTGCTTGGGCACCATTTGTAGGTACTTTTATTGCTAGGATTTCAAAGGGAAGAACAATAAGAGAATTTGTAATCGGGGTACTATTAGTCCCTGCCACCCTATCGTTCATTTGGTTTGCTGCTTTTGGAACACTAGGAATGGATGCGGGATTAGAGGTAGCTAATAAAGCTATAACGACAACGGAAACAGCTTTATTTGTAGTTATGGAGTATCAACCGTTGGGTGCAATTATTTCATTTGTTGCAATAATACTTTTAGGTACATTCTTTGTTACTAGTGCAGACTCGGCTACTTTTGTTTTAGGCATGATGTCTTCAAATGGTAGATTACGTCCTAGCACAGCACGTAAGTTAACTTGGGGAGTTATTCAATCAGCTTTAGCTTTAGCGTTGATGGTAGCAGGTGGATTGAAAATGCTACAAACTGCATCTATAGTTGTTGCATTTCCATTCGCAATAGTTATGATATTTGCAATGATATCAATGATAAAGGCCCTAAAACAAGAAAAAATTTAATATAGAGTAGATTCTTATTAAAATTTTTACAATAATATATCACTAACTATAGGATAAATAAGTTTATAAATATGAAGGCATAGTATTACAGTAATTGTGATATTATGCCTTTATTATTGTAAAGTTTTAAAAAGTAAAATATTTCAATATTAAGCATTATATGAAAATTCTATATGATTATGATACAATAGGAATGAAGAAATGTAATCATGATTACTAAATAAAGATTTAATGTTCTTTTTGAAAATATTGTAAATTTTACCATAGTTTATAATAAAATAGGGAGGATAAGTAGTGGGGGAGAAAATAAAGGTTTGGACAAGGCAACACAAAGATATTTTAGACATTCTTGATAAAAAAGGCAGATATACTGTAAAGAAGAAATATATCGTGGATAAGATGGAAGAACACTCTAATATTTTTCTTGATGTATATGATTGGTATACAAGAAAAGCGCAAGAGATTATCCCTAAACCAAAAGATGTGAAATATCCAATATGGGTATCTCTATCTAATGATTTCATGCTTAGGCCCATTAAAGGAACAGTAGTTTTAGAAATTTGTATAGATGAGGATTTAGTAATTACAATGGATATAGATAAGTGGGGAAGGATAGTAAATTATTGGTATGTTCCTTTGAATGATGAAGATGAACAATCCCATAATAGAAAGTTAAAGAAATATGGATTAAGTGATGGATCAAGTGCATACATGAGTAATTTTTATCCTCATTTAAAGAATGAAATTATTAAAAGCTGGGATAGATTGTTTGATAATTCGTATAGTCTATCTGAAGTAAAGCAGGGGACAATTTGGGAGGTAAAGAAAGAATGGATTACAAAAATAATAGAATAATTCTATATACAGCTCAATCTTCTGAAGTAATGGATACTATCAATGAAAAGGGGATAAATCATGTAAAGAAAAAACATATAAAAAGAAAGTATGAAGATGTTGCTTCCATATTTTTGAAGTCTTATAATTGGTTTGTTGGTAGGGCTGAAGATTTGGTTCCTAAGCCCAATGAAAGTGAATATCCTATTTGGGCATTCACCGATATAAAATATACTGGGGCTAATAATGGGAGTTTTCTGATAACATTAGAAGTCCCCTTTAGTAAAGCAATATTTTTTAGAATAGATGATTGGAATAGAATATTGAACCTTAGGTATTTACCCAAAGATGATGAAGATGAAAATAGGTATTATAGAAAATTGAGAGATTATAATATTACAGATGAGACTGACATAATTATGAAGCCTTTCTACCCACAATTAAAATCAGAAGTGAAAAGAAGTTGGGATAATTTATTCAGATTTGATGAGACAATTAAGGAAAATTGCAAAGTTACAGAAGCATTTCAAGTGAGTCTATGGGAAATAAGAAAGGATTGGATAATAAATTTAAAAAAAGTTTAATAGCTGGAAAAAGCAAAAATTACCTCGTATTGAAGCATTACATATGTCAAAAAATACTAACGAGGTGATTTGATGAATGAAAAAGATAAAAATATAAAAAACAATCAAATAAATAATGATGAAAATCTAATAAGAGAGATGTCCTATGAGATGGCTGGAGATATTGGGGCTATAGATAATGAGGATATGGTAAACAATAGAAAGATTACTTCTGGTGATATGAAAAATCAAAGAAGTAAGCAAGAAAAAAAGAGCTGGAGAACTGAAGGCTGGAGTTAATAATAGAAAAAGGATAATATTTAGATTATAAAACATTAAAATTATATTTAAAAGTAATCTTAAGGGATTAAGTCATAGACTTAATCCTTTTGAAATAAGTATGATATAATATTTATAATCTAAAAGTGACTATTAATATGAAACTTCTTCATGTAACTTACATCTCTAGAAAAACTAATATAAATTTAAATTTTTTAGAAGGGAAATCAAAGTATGCTGGAATTAACTATGGTAACTTTATCATTAGTATTTGGAATTAGTCTTATTTATATTGGGGTTGTCGGGTTAAAAGTTAAAAGTGTTGATAATGCTTTGACACCTTTCTCATCATTATTTTATTTGATTTCAATAAATGAGAAAATACTATTTAATTACTTAATAATAAGGGTTTTAATTAACTACTTAACCAATAGAGATGTCTTATCAAGCTTTTCAAATCATTTCTTACTTACCCTAGATATCATTTTCTTCTTGAGTAACCTATTAATTATCTTAATCAATAGAATGAAAATAGCAAAACCTTCTCATTCATAATACTTTCAAAAATTGAAAATGAATTAAAATACTCTTGTGAATAACAAGGGCTATTGTTGTTTCTAAAAAGACAATGTGAATATAGGAGGCTTAATATGCTTAAACAATTATCTAATCTTTATAAAAAAGTAGAAAAGTTATATAGTCCAATTGAATACGATTTAAACTCATATTATGAGATATTAGGTGAAATAAACAAAATGAACTTTAGAGCACTAGATGATTCAGAAATTAAGGATATTTCTAAGAAACTTATTAGTATAGTTAAACAAGGGGAATCTATTGAGAATATATTAATTAAAGCTTTTGCTATAGTTAGAGAGGCTTCTTTCCGAGTAATTGGGGAATTTCCCTTTGATGTACAAGTAATAGCAGCAATTGCAATGAATCAAGGAAAAGTTGTTGAAATGAAAACTGGAGAAGGAAAAACATTAGCTGCTGTTATGACTGCATACTTGAATGCATTAGAAGGAAAAGGAGTTCATATTCTTACATTTAATGATTATCTATCAAAAAGAGATGCATTGTGGATGGGACCAATCTTTGAATTTTTAGGATTAACTGTAGGCTATGTAGAAGAATCCATGGATGTAAAAGAGAGACAAAAGGCTTACTCTTGTGATATAACATATGTTACTGCCAAAGAAGCTGGTTTTGACTACCTCAGAGATTTTTTATGTACCCAAAGAACAAATCTTGTCCATAGAAAATTTAATTTTGCCATAATAGATGAGGCTGATTCTATTTTAATAGATGAAGCTAGAATCCCTCTAGTTATTGCAGGTGAAGTAGAACAAGATAGTCAGAAGTTATTATATTTAGCAGAAGTAGTAAGAAAGCTTGAAGAAACAAAACATTATGAAGTAGATGAGAATCTAATGAATTTGTCATTAACAGATGAAGGATTAGAATATGTGGAAGAAGTGATTGATTGCGAGAATCTTTATGATAACGAAAACTTATGGTTACTTGCAAGAGTAAATAGTGCATTACATGCAGAAGTATTACTTGAGAAAGATAAGGATTATATAGTTAGAGACAATAAGGTTGAAATTGTTGATGAATTTACAGGGAGAATAGCTAAGAATAGGCATTGGCCTGATAACCTACAAAGGGCAGTTGAAGCAAAGGAAGGAATTGCGTCTAAAAAGAGTGGTAAAATTTTGGGTTCCATACCACTACAATATTTTCTCAATTTATATCCCAAGGTTTCTGGGATGACGGGTACTGCAGTATCTGATGCTAAGGAGTTTAAAGAATTTTACTCATTGGATGTTGTATCCATTCCAACTAACAAGCCATGTCAACGAATAGACCATATGGATTCACTATTCATTAACAAAGGGGATAAAAGTAAAGCACTAATTGCAGAAATAAATAAAATTCATAAAACAGGACAACCAATTCTCATTGGTACTGGAAGTGTAGAAGAATCGGAGAATTTATTTAAAGAACTTCTAAAAATTGAAATAGAATGTGAAGTTCTAAATGCTAGAAATGATGAAATGGAAGCCGAAATAATAGCGAAGGCTGGAGAATTTGGAGCTGTAACAGTTTCTACTAACATGGCTGGGCGAGGTGTAGATATAAAACTAGGTGGAGACAAAGAACAGAACTATAATGAAGTTGTGAAATTAGGTGGCTTATATGTTATAGGAACAAATAGACATGAAAGCTTAAGGATAGATAATCAATTGAGAGGTAGAGCCGGAAGACAGGGTGATCCTGGAGAAAGTAGATTTTTTGTTAGTTTAGAAGACGAGTTATTTAAGAGATATGATATTACTAAACTAGTTCCAAATAGTAAAATTAGTAATTGTAAAAATGGAAAAATAGAAGATAGATTAGTTAATAAAGAAGTGGATAGAATCCAGAGAATTGTCCAAGGGTATAATTCTGATACTAGGAAGCAACTGTGGAAATATTCATATATTATCGAGCAACAGCGAAGAATTATTCATAATATGAGGGGCAATATATTATTAAACGACTCAAGTATAGGCATGTTAAGTAAGTTAGCCTCAGATAGATATTCTTCTGATGTTAAAAAGTATGGAGTGCAATTAGTAAATAAGGTTGAAAGGCAACTAGCTTTATATTTTATTAATAAACATTGGTCGGATTATCTAGAGTATATGGAGTATATTAGAGAAAGTATTCATTTAGTGATTGTTGGAAGAAAAAATCCCCTAGATGAATTTCATAGAATTGCTATTGAAGCCTTTGATGATATGAGGAATAGGATAGAAGAGGATGTAATAAGTACCTTTGATACAATAAAGATTACTGACAATGGAGTAGATATGGAAAGTGAAGGGCTAAATGCACCTTCTTCTACATGGACATATTTGATAGACGATAATCCTAATCAATTTAGTCACTTAGGGTTTATTGTTAAGGCAATGGAGCCTATTGCGAAAGGAACACTTTTTACATTGAACTCAATCTATAGGAAAGTATTTAGAAAGTGAGTTAATTTTTGAGTTTATAGGATACAATCTTGCATAAAATCTTAATATTAAAATTTCTTTTTTAAAAGAAAATATTAAAAGATAGTTGACAATTTTATTTACCATTGATAGAATAGCACAAAATAATAATTTAAAAGTATAAACTGATTTTAATTAAAAACTGTGAAGAGAAGAGTAGATAAATACTAGGTTATTACAGAGAACTCCGTTGCTGAGAAGGAGTATAAGTAAGTTTATTGAAAAAAGCCTCTGAGTTGTACAATGGATTCTTATATTAGATAAGTTGATATTGTAACGGGAGCTCCCGTTATAGAGCTAGAGTATAAGCTTATACAGCCGTACTTGAAGAGGCTAATATGGTGACATATTAGTAAAACTAGGGTGGTACCGCGAAGTCAAATGGCTCTCGTCCCTAAGACTAACAGTCTTGGGGGTGAGAGTTTTTTTTATTATAAAAAAATAAGGTGGTGCAAATATGTATAGTAACTTTGAAAATCTAGAAAATTTAAAAGAAATAATGAATGATGGTAATGAGCAAGTAATTGATAGGATAAAAAATTTGAATGGATTGATAGAAAAAGGTGTGAATCCATATCCTTATAGTTTTCAAGAAGCTAACCATACTAGGGAAATCGTAGATAATTTTGAAAATATATCTGAGGATGAAAGCTATATAGTAGCTGGGAGAATAATGCTTCTAAGAAGAATGGGTAAAGTTATATTTCTAAATCTTAAAGATCAAGAAGGGGAAATACAGGTTTACCTTAGTAAAAAAATACTAGGGGCTGATGAATTTGAACTCCTTAAGTTAGTAGATATTGGAGATATAATCGGTGTAGAAGGTACAGTTTTTAAAACTAAAACTGGAGAAATAACCATAAGGGCAAATAAATTTTCAGTATTATCTAAATCCATAAGACCTTTACCTGAAAAATATCATGGAATTAAAGACGCTGACTTAAGGCAAAGACATCGTTCTATGGATATGATTATGAATGATGAAGTTAAAGAAAGATTTATAAAAAGGTCAAGATCTATGGCTGCAATAAGAAAATTTATGGAAGGTAAGGACTTCGTAGAGGTTGAAACACCTATATTAGATACTAAATATGGTGGAGGAGAAGCTAAACCATTTGAAACCTATGTTAATTCATTAAGCACAGAAGTCTTTATGAATGTATCCCCAGAATTATATCTTAAAAGACTTATGGTTGGAGGAATAGAAAGGGTTTATACTATAGCTAGGTCATTTAGAAATGAAGGAATAGATAAAACCCATTATCCTGAATTCACATTATTTGAATGCTATATGGCATATAGTGACTATAATGATATGATGGAACTCATGGAAAATCTATATGAGTCAGTATTCTTAGAGGTTAATGGCTGTACTAAAATTTGCTATGAAGGCAGGGAGATAGATTTCAAAGCTCCTTGGAGAAGAGCAAAAATGTGTGATTTAGTAAAAGAAGAAACAGGATTAAATGTTGAAGATATGTCAAGAGAAGAAATTATAGAAAATATAAAAGAAAAAAATCTATTAGGTCAAGAGCAATTGGAGGGTATGAATTTTCAAGAGCTTGATAAAGGAAATATTATAATGGAAATCTTTGATGAATTTTGTGCTGATAAGTTAGTACAGCCTACATTTGTAACAGATTTTCCTATGGAAACTTCTCCATTATGTAAGCTTCATAGAGAGGATAGTAGATTAATTGAAAGATTCGAACCTTATGCTAATGGAGTCGAGTTAGGAAATGCTTATTCAGAACTAAATGATCCAATTAGACAAAGGGAGTTATTACATGAACAAGCTCAAAAATTAAGGGCAGGTTTAGAAACTGCAAGTCCAATGGATGAAGAATTTGCAAAAGCTATAGATACAGGGATGCCACCAGCTGGGGGTTTAGGAATCGGTATTGATAGAATGATAATGTTCATAACTAATGCGTCGTCAATAAAGGATGTAATAGCTTTTCCATTAGTTAAGAGATAAATTCAAGTGGTAGTAGAATCCTTTTTCTAGTTAATATATTTTTGATAGTAATTCAACTGATAGTTGATTGTATATATATCCTGCAAATGATATTCTAAAATTGATAGAGGCCACTATCTAATAAGTTTTAGGAGGGTTAATATGCTAGATGCAAGAAAAATAGGAGCATATATTTCAAGTTTAAGAAAAGAAAAGGATTGGACCCAAGTTGAATTAGCAGACAAACTAAATGTTAGTCATCAAGCAGTTTCAAAATGGGAAAGAGGTGAGTCTCTACCTGATATTGGAATAATTCCAAAGCTTGCTGAATTATTCAATAAAACAGTAGATGAGTTAATTAATCATGGAGATAGTTATGCTTCAAAAGGTCATGGAAGAGTTATAAATTCTATATATAAAAATAAATCAGAGAAAGTTATTGAAATGTTGAAGGATGGAGAAATAGAGACTGAGGCGATCGTAGATACAGCACCCATTATAAAGCCTAAATTACTAGGAAAACTTGTTAATGAAATAGATGTTATGAAAATAGAGCATATTGTGAATCTAGCCCCATTTTTAGATAAGGATACTTTAGAAAAATTGATTAATTATGCTACTAAAGATACCATAGATATTGAATATCTAACTTTACTAGCTCCATTTCTCAGCGATACCTTTTTGGATAGCTTAGTTGATAAAATAGAAGATAAGGAATTAAATGCTGAAGTATTAGTTACTATTGTACCCTTTTTAAGGAGAGAGAAAATAAATGAGTTAGTTGACAAAAATATAGAAGAGTTAAATTCTAGAGAATATATAGTAGCTTTAGCACCTTTTATTGGAAAAGAATATATAGATAAAATACTTAAGAAAATAAGCAGTGGTGAAATAGATAAATCATTATTAATGGAAATTGCACCGTTTGCTAGCCAAGAAGCTCTGTTAGAACTAGTAAGAGAACTAGATGAGAAAATTATTGATTCAGAATTATTGATGTTTATAGCACCTTTTCTCTCAAAAAAAAGTATTGAAGACATGATATGCAAAATGAACTTTGATGATTTAGAAGGAGAAGTTTTATCGGCATTAGCGCCTTTTATTGGTAAAGAAACATTAGCTAAGGTTATTAATAGTGTATTAGATAATAAGTAAGAACCAGATTTTTGATTTAAGAGTAGATATTTCTAATAACTCCATTAAGATAATAAGATAACAAAAAATAGGGTTGTGTATAGGCCCTATTTTTTGTTATATACATTTACAAATATAAAAATTCAAAATCAATTAGATATAATTAAAGGGAAATTATTACAAATGTTGAATTATTAATATATTGAAACATATTATATATTATTAGTTCGTCTATATTTTTTAGGGAGGTGTGTATAATTATGAATGATTTACTGGAAAAGATTTCAAAAAATATTAGTGAAGAAGAGATAATAGACTTAATCAAATCTCTTGTGAAAATACCTAGTCATCCAGGCATTAAGAATCAAGAAACTAAAGTTGCAGAATACATACATAATGTTTTTCAAAAAGAAGGAATTCACTCTGAGGTAGTACCAGTAGTAGATGGTAGGTCAAATATTATTGCAAAGCTAGAGGGGGAGGGAAAAGGTAAGACCTTATTACTTACAGGACATATAGATACAGTTCCGCCCTACGGTATGTCAAAACCTTTTGAAGTACAAGTTAAGGATGATAAGCTCTTAGGTAGAGGGGTTGTAGATATGAAAGGGCCTTTAGCATGTATGATAATGGCAATGATTGGGCTAAAGAGAGCAGGAATAGGATTAAAGGGTGATGTAATCTTTGCAGGAGTAATAGATGAAGAAGAAAAAAGCGAGGGAACAATCGAATTAATTGAATCTGGGATTAAAGCTGATGCAGCAATAGTTGGTGAGCCTTCTGAATTAGAAATTTGTATTGCTCATAGGGGATTAGAATGGTTTGAATTTGTTTTTCAGGGTAGAGCAGTGCATGGAGGTAAGCAAGAAGAAGGAATTAATGCTATTTTAAAAGCATCAAACTTCATTCAAAAAGTAGAGAATGATTTAATTCCTAAAATTAATAAAAGAAATCATAGGGTTACCAAATCATCAAGTATGAATTACGGCTTAATCAAAGGAGGAACACAACCTAGCACTGTTGCTGGAGACTGTATATTAAAGGTTGATAGACGCTGGGTACCAGGAGAGAAGTACAAAGATATAATTAATGAGTACGAGGAAGTTATAAAAGAGCTAGAAAAAGAAGATAAAGATTTTAAATGCAAATTACGGGTAATGGATGTTAGTGTTATGAGGGAAGGCTATGTACATGAAGCAATGGAAATAGATAGTGAACATCCTATAATTGACATAGTTAGTGAAACAACAAAGGAAATCATTGGAATAGAGCCAAAGAAAACTTCTTTTACAGCATGGACAGACGGAGGATTGATTAGTGGATATGGAAAAATCCCAACTATTGTATTTGCTCCTGGAGATTTAGAGAGTGCTCATTCTTCTGATGAATATCTTGCAATAGAGCAAATATATCCAGCAACGCTTATATATGCAATGACAGCAATAAAGTTTTGTAAATAAAAGACCTATAGGATGACACCTTAGAATGTCATCTTATAGGTCTTTTATATGTAAGTATAAGATTATTTATTTAACATCCAAATAGAGTAGTTTAAGACTGTTGCAAAAGATGCCCAAAGAATATAAGGAATCATTAGATAACCAGCTTTTTTATCTATTTTATAAAATTTTATTGTTGTTATTATGATAGAAAATAATAAAAGTAATATTTCTATAAGAGCTAAAAATCTCATGTTAAATCTAAAAAATATAATCGACCATAGAAAATTTAAAGATAATTGAATAAAGTAGAATGTAAATGCGCTATCCTTTTTTGATGTATCTGCATAAGAAATCCAAATCCTATAGGCAGCTATGCCCATTAAGATATATAAAATTGTCCACACAGGGGCGAAAAGCCAGCTAGGTGGCGCAAAAGATGGTTGAATTAGATTTCTATATGTATCTACAGTATTAATACTTAATAATGAGCTTAAAAAACCAACACCTAATGGAATTGCAATACTAATAATTAATTTTATAATACTATTTCTTTTTTCTAACATATATTCATCTCCTTTCTATTTAATATATATTCTATATATTCTACTTTTTTTACTAGTTAAACAATTTTTTTCATAAGATATCCCTATTAATCAATAAAGTATTTTTTTTACCTTTTAATAGATTAAAGAATAAATGGGCATAATTAACTATATTACCACATTATTAAAAAAATGAAAGAGAAAATAGTAATATTTTTATTATAATTTCCTTGCAACCAAAAACTATTAGTAAAATTAGAAAGGATGATTTACTATAAAAAGTAAATTCAATGATTTTCAAAAAAAAAGAATGCAGATATTTGGCGAATTAGTCAAAAGATATTGGAGAGGTAAGCTTAAGACACCAGAAGACTTAGAAGAATTGACTAAAGATATTAAAAAAAAGTATGGATTTAATAATGAGGACATACCTTTTATAAGGGATCATATCAGAGTAGCCATGGGACAAGATCCGAAGGGAGATATAGACTTTGAAGATGAATTAAGTATAGTAAAAAATTCAAAAGAGATTCAGCAACCAATTGTTGCTAAAATAGATGGTCCCTGTGAATACTGTGAAGAGAAAGAATGTAGTTGTAAAGAAGTATGCAAATATGAAGCACATATATACAAAAGAAAACAGGGACCCATTATAGTCAATAATAAATGCCTTAGCTGTGGAGAATGTGTTACTACATGCGACTTTGGTGCCTTGGCAGATAAAATAGAATTTATGCCAGTAATTGATTTACTAAAGGATGAGTCCACTGATGTATATGTAACTGTGGCACCTGCAATAGTTGGGCAATTTGGGGATAATGTTTCCATGGGACAATTAAGAACTGCATTTAAATTATTGGGCTTTAAGGACATGGTTGAAGTAGCTCTATTTGCTGATATATTAACTATGAAAGAAGCATTTGAGTTCAATCATTTAGTAAAAAGTGAGGAGGACTTTTTCTTAACTAGTTGTTGTTGTCCAGTGTGGTTCAATTTGACTAAGAAAAATTATCCAAATATTTTTGAGAAAATGTCACCATCAATATCACCTATGATCGCATCAGGAAGAATTTTAAAAAAGCTATACAAAAATATTAAAGTTGTTTTTATAGCACCTTGTGTTGCTAAAAAAGCAGAGATAAAAGAACCAGGTCTAAAAGGTGATATAGATTATGTATTGAATTTTAGGGAACTTAAAGAAATATTCAATGCTTTAGAAATTGATTTAGAGGATTTACCAGGAGATGATAAAGATCAAGCATCATTTGGTGGTAGGGTGTATGCTAGAACTGGAGGAGTAAGCTTTTCTGTAAAGACAGTGGTAAACAGATTAGAGCCAAGAAGAGTTATAAAACTAAAAGCAAAAAAAGTTGATGGAGTACAGGATTGTAGAAAGATACTGGATACCTTATCAGCTGGAGAAGTGATTGAATCAAACTTTATAGAAGGAATGGGATGCAAGGGTGGGTGTGTTGGTGGACCGAGAACTAATATTGAAGTAGAAAAGGCTACAAAAAAAGTAAATGATTTCGGAGAGGATTCACTTATAATGACACCATTTGATAATTTAAATGCAATGAAAATTCTTAAACAACTAGGTATAGGCTCTATTGAAGAGATAATGGAAAGTAAAGAAATAATAGAACTATTGACTAGAGAATAGGTTGCATGAGGTACAATAAATTGATATCATGATTAAAGTATTATTGTTCTGAAAAGTGTAAATATAACGGTTATAAGGGGGAGTCAATAATGAATAAAACAAGGTGTCTTATATGTGGAATGATAATAGGATCTAATAGCTTATATATTAATCAACACTCTTTTATGGAGAAAAACTCTGAAAACAAAATTCTTAGTTGTCCGTTTTGTGGTGTAGGTATAAGCTATTTAGATGATAAAAAAGATGTTTATAATGAAAAAATTGATAATCTTAATGAAGAAACAAAGAAAGTATTAGAAAAAGCAATGAAACTTGAAGTGTTTAATGGAGATTTTTACCGGGAGGCTAGCTTGCTGGCAGAAAATGATGAAATCAAACAAACTTTTAAGGACCTAAGCAATATAGAATTTATGCATGCAAGAATACACAAGAGATTAGGAAGCTTTAATAATCTTCCAACTCTAAGAAAGATTGATTACAAAAGGCATGATTCAGATAAATTGCTTTTAATTGAGGCTAATAAGAGGGAACAGCATGCAATAGCTTTTTATAATATGAATAGTAAAATTGTAAATAGTAATATTATCAAGCAAGTATTTACTGCTTTATCCTCAGTTGAAAAAGGTCATGTAATAATAACAGAAGAGAGAAATAAAGAACTTGGATACTAATTATAACTATATGTTAATTATATGGTAGGAGATTAGAGTTAAGGAACAGAATCAGAAACATCATTTGAAAAATTGGATGAATTTTGCGTTGTATTAGGTTCAATCAACCTAAGATTGCTTTTGAAGAAATTAAAGAAGAAGGATAGGAAAATGCCTATCCTTTTTCTTTAATAGCATATAAAAGATTGTATATTATTTAAGTCTGTACCAAAGTATACCCACCAGAAGCCTATCCATCTGTATCCAGATATTGAACGTCTACCTATATATACAGGATAGAACCAGAAACTATTCCCATTATTCAACCAAATATAAGTGTATTTTCTTCTACATCCTCTTATAGAACCTGGATCAACCCTATAAGGAGCAAGTTCTGGAGTGAAGGATGGAGGAGGCGCCATTGGAGGACCATCTCCAGGTCCAAAAGGCGGAGTACCTGGTCCACCAGGAGGTCCAAAGGGTGGTGTTCCGGGTCCGCTTGGGGGACCAAAGGGCGGAGTTCCAGGCCCACTAGGTGGTCCGAATGGAGGAACTCCAGGTCTACCTGGAAAAAAATCAAACGGAGGTCTACCAGGACTTGAAGGTGGCTGGGCAGAAGTAGAGTACATATATGGACTAAAATAACCAAATTGCATTCAAATCACTCCTTTTTATTTTTGCATTACATTATATTCCTAAGAAAAGTTTATGTGATAAGTATGTACTAGAAAAATAAAAGAGACTAGTCTAAAGAGACCAGTCTCATGAAAAGCGACAATAAAGTTATCTAAATTATCTGTTGTGTTTTATTGTAACAAGCAATCATGGCTTCTATTAAAGCATTTCTAAAGTTCCTTTTCTCTAGAACTGACACTGCCTCAATTGTTGTTCCTGCTGGAGAACAAACTGCATCTTTTAGCTCACCTGGATGCTGTCTAGTTTCTAAAACCATCTTAGCAGAACCAAGAATTGATTGAGAAGCAAGCTTATATGCCAGATTTCTTGGTAGACCTGTCTTTACTCCTGCATCTGCCATAGCCTCTATCATTAGATAAACGTAGGCAGGAGAACTTCCTGATATAGGTACAACAGCGTCCATATATTTTTCAGGTATTATTTCTACTTTGCCTAAGGCCGAAAAAATACCCTCTATTTCCATTTTTTCTTCATTAGTAAATGTATCATCGGAAAAGGATATACAGTTCATTCCTTCACCCACTAAAGATGGAGTGTTTGGCATAGCTCTGACTACCTTAATATTATCCCCTAAATGCTTTTTCATGGTTTCAATTGTAAAACCAGGAGTAATACTTATAACTATTTGATTATTAAGGAGTTCCTTGATTTCTTCCATAATTTCAGTATAAACTTGAGGCTTAATAGCTAAAATGATATATTTTGCATTTTTGACTAGTTTTGCATTACTTTCGAGAAATTCAATACCATACTTATCTATAACATTTTCTTTGATTTCCGGGGAAATATCTGTAAAAATCACATTTTCCTTCGATGTATTTTTGACTAATCCTGCAATCATTGCTGAACCCATATTACCTGCACCTATAAACCCTATTTTTGACATTTAATCCCTCTTTCTATAGTGAATTTAATATTATCAAAATCATATTGCATTTATATATTATATAAGAATAATGAAATGAATAAAAATGTTTTAATATTCAGAAATTATCTATAGGAGACGCTTGTTCCTTATCTAATAACTGTTTTGTAATTTCTCTACAAAACAGTTATTGTAATGAAGTGGATTTTATCTTAAGAATATTATATAATTGGAGTGGTTTAAGTCATACAAAGGAGTGATTAAATGATTAGCAGAATAAGAACAAAACTTGATGTTATTGAAGCCATGTTATTCTTTTGGCAATCAACAAGCGAAGGAGAAAAGGTGGGAGAAGCTTATATTAATAATATAGCTGATTTTCCAGAGATGAATTTTTTATATGATGAAGAATTTCATAGTGAATCTGTAAGAAAAGTGTTAAGTGCAATATCAAATAGAGAAATTTTTAAAAGTGATAATAAAAAAGAAAGAAAGTTTTGGAACAATAATATGTGGATGACAGAGGATCTTGAGTATACAAATATGATGATTACACCTCTTAAAACTTTAAATCTAGATTCAGTAAAAGAGCGTATAGCTAATAAGGCTAATGATTCAAAATTTGAAGAACTAGAGGTAATATTCATTCCAGGACTTAACGATGAATACACAGTGAAAGACAATAAACTAATTATAAACTTCTTTAGAGTTAAGCCTGATTTGTATGAAGATGACAAAGTTACTATAGGAGATACTCTTTTAATAGATTATATTGAAGAAAAGTTATTAGAAGTTATAGGTAAATAGAAAAATATAAAGATGCTCATTCAATGGGCATCTTTGTGTTTGAAGAACTTACATATCCATAAATCAGATATATTATTAAGAATTCATTCTTTAAAATAATAATATTACACTTTCTTATTCGTCTAAATTAATTTTTAAAATGGGAATATAATAATAGTATGATTGAGTTGTTAAACAAATAGGGTATATAATATTATTAGTAATGAGTATAGGGTTGGTGAAAACAATGATAAATTCAGGAAATAAGTATATAACTGTAATTGGTGGAGCAAATGTTGACATTACAGGATTTCCTAATGACAGATTTGTGTTAAAGGATTCAAATCCAGGAAAGGTTAAGGTTTCTTTAGGTGGAGTAGGTAGAAATATAAGTGAAAATTTAGTGAAATTAGGAATGAATACTAAGTTAATATCTGTAGTTGGTGATGATTTATATGGCAAAAAAATTTTAGATGAATGTAATGCTATTGGTATAGATATGAGCGATTCTTTAATTTTAAAGGATACTTCATCATCAGTATATCTATCAATCTTAGATGAACAAAGGGATATGAATGTTGCAATTTCTCATATGGATATATTAGACAAGATAAATATTGATTATATTAAAAGTAAATCCTATATAATAAACAATTCAAAATTGGTAGTTGTTGATACAAACTTATCAAAGGAAGTAATAGAATATTTATTGACATCATTTGAGGATATTAATTTTTTTCTGGATCCAGTGTCTACTGAAAAGGCTAAAAAGGTTAAGGATTTAATAGGGAACTGCCACACAATAAAACCCAATAGGTTGGAGGCTGAGATATTGGCTAATATGAAGATAAATGATATTGACGATTTAAAGAAAGCCTCAGAAATTTTCTTAGAAAAAGGTGTAAGAAAGGTTTTCATTAGCCTTGGAAAGGATGGGGTTTTTTACAATGATGGAAAAGATGAAGGACTTCTATCCTTAGATAATATTGATGTAGTCAATGCAACAGGTGCAGGGGATGCTTTTATGGCATCAATAGTTTATAGCTTTATAAAAGGTAGTGGTATTCAGGAAAGTGCAAAATATGGTATGGCGGCTGCCACCCTTGCATTGTCCCACGAGGAAACTATAAATCCAAATATGTCAGAAAAAAATCTAATTAAAAAAATGGAGGAGATATAATCATGTTAAATCAATACTTAGACATTCATCCGGAGGTTCAAAAGGCATTAGAAAGTGGAAAACCAGTTGTAGCTCTGGAATCTACTATAATATCCCATGGAATGCCTTATCCAAATAATATAGAGACAGCAAAGAAGGTTGAAGAAATAGTAAGAGAAAATGGAGCTATACCAGCAACTATAGGAATTATAAAAGGAAAGTTGAAGGTAGGTCTTACAGAAGAAGAGTTGAATTTTATGGGAAAAAGCAAAGACATATTAAAGGCTAGTAGAAGAGACTTACCTTTTATAGTAGCTAAAGGTTTAAATGGTGCAACTACAGTTGCTTCAACTATGATAATTTCTGCTTTAGCAAATATTAAAGTTTTTGTGACTGGTGGAATAGGAGGAGTTCATAGAGGGGCTCAAGATACATTTGATATTTCAGCTGACCTTCAAGAATTAGCTCACACAAATGTAGCAGTAGTTTGTGCAGGTGCAAAATCAATTTTGGATATAGGATTGACTTTAGAGTATTTAGAAACCCATGGTGTACCAGTGATAAGCTATGGCTCTGAAGAATTCCCTGCATTCTATACAAGAAAAAGTGGTTTCAAAGCAGATTATAGAATTGATAGCGAGATAGAGTTAGCAAAGGCTATTAATGCAAAATGGGATTTAGGATTAAATGGTGGAGTGGTCATTGGTAATCCTATTCCTGAAGAATATCAGATGGATTATGATATAATCAATAATTCTATAGAGGAAGCTTTAGAAGAATCAAAAAAACTAGGAATAAGCGGAAAAGAAACTACTCCATTCTTATTATCTAAGATAAAAGAGATAACTAAAGGGAAAAGTTTAGAATCTAATATAAAGCTTGTTTACAACAATGCTGTTTTAGGTGCAAAACTGGCTGTAGAATTGACAAAGATTAAATAGTAAATATGAGTATTGATGAAATATATCTAAAATAGATTAATTAAATTCAAAGGTATCGAACATAAAAACCTCCTTTATCTAAATTGATGAAGGAGGTTTTTATAAGGATGTTTGATATTTAGGAATATGTTACTAAAGAAAAGGCATCTATCTAAGTGTACTAGAGACCTTGAGTTTTCAACCATTTATATGCTTTTATTAAATTAGTAAAAGCAGTAGGAACTGAAGGGTTATTTAAATTATTTATTTGACTCTTTACTAGATTATTATTTATGATAATTATTCCGGGCAACATTCCATTTTCTTCTGCCCATTTATTATGATCATTCATGAGAGTGGAAACATTTGATGCTTTAAAATTTCTTATATCGGATATTTTCTTCCAAGGAGAAGTGCCTATTACAGGAAGTACTTTGTTTTTGTAGTCGCTATGAAATCTTGTATAAGCGTCTTTAGTGAATAATCCTTCAAATGTCTCTATGACTATTCGCTTACATTCATTGATTTCAATTGTATAAATTTCTTCAGAATCCTTTATTATCATGTAAATTCCTCCATTTATTGATAGTAAAAAAGCACCTGAGCTAAAAAGCTACAGGTGCCTAATAAATTACACATTTTAAGAAATCACAAAAAACGTATGGTCATTGGCAACCTGGCAATCATAGGAAATACTCATTCCCTTAGACCCATAGCTTTGCGTCCTCATTTTTCAATAAGTTTGCCTTTATCAAATATTGTATATAAAGTTATCTGCGTAAATAGATTAACATATCGTTAAAAAATATTCAACCTTTTTATTCATATTTCACCAATATTTCACAAAAAATTCATATTATATCCTAAAGTAGAAAAAAGTTTTGAAAAATTATATTGTCACTTTAGAAACTTATTACTAAAAAGTAGTAATTGAAATGGCTTATTTATTAAAAGTAGCTTGTTAATTTGTACCAAGTAATATATAATATTCGGGTACACATAATCATTTTAGTAAAAGCCGTCAATGAAAGAGTGTTCATTTTCAGCTTTTATTTTTTTTTGATAAGGCGACAATAAAAGTAGACATAAAAGTTTATAATATAATTATTAGAATAATGAAGGAGAGATTTATTAATGAATGCTGTAAAATTTAGCGATTTAAATATCTCGAAAGAGTTAGAAAAAGCAATCGCAGATATGGGGTTTGAAGAGACAACACCAATACAAACAAAGGCTATACCCCATATACTAGAAGGAAAAGATGTAATAGGGCAAGCACAAACAGGTACAGGAAAAACAGCTGCATTTGGAATTCCAGTTTTAGAAAGTATAAATCCGCAAGATAAGGGAGTTCAAGTATTAATTCTATGCCCAACAAGAGAATTAGCCATTCAAGTTTCAGAGGAGATAGCAAACTTATCTAAATATAAAAGAGGAGTAAAGGCTTTACCTGTATATGGTGGTCAACCTATTCAAAGACAGATAAAAGCACTAAAAAAAGGTGTTCAAATAGTAATAGGTACACCTGGTCGTGTAATGGATCATATGAGGAGAAGAACGTTAAAGCTTGGTGGTCTAAAGATGATCGTATTAGATGAGGCAGATGAAATGCTTAATATGGGCTTTAGAGAAGATATTGAATCAATATTGAAAGATACACCGTCTGAAAGACAAACAGTTTTATTTTCTGCTACAATGCCTAAGGCAATTATGGAGATAGCTAAAGAATATCAAAGTAATGCTAAGATTTTAAAAGTTGTTCATAAAAAGCTTACTGTGCCTAGTATTGAACAATACTATTTCGAAATGAAACAAGGCAATAAAGCTGAAATATTGACTAGGTTAATTGATATGAATAATCCAAAGTTGACTTTGGTGTTCTGTAATACAAAGAAAAAAGTAGATCAACTAACGAGTCAGTTACAAGGTAGAGGGTATTTTGCAGATGCTCTTCATGGAGATATGAAACAAAGGCAAAGAGATAGAGTTATGGCTAGCTTTAGAAATGGTAATGTTGATGTATTAGTAGCTACAGATGTGGCAGCTAGAGGTATAGATGTAGATGATGTAGATTTAGTTATTAACTATGACGTTCCTCAAGATGAGGAGTACTATGTACATAGAATAGGTAGGACAGGAAGGGCTGGAAGGACTGGTAAAGCCTTTACTTTCGTTGTAGGTAAAGAAATCTATAAATTAAAGGATATACAAAAATATACTAAAACTAAGATAGTTAGAGAAAAAGCACCTTCTGTTCATGAGGTAGAAGAAGCAAAAACAGGTATGTTAATTAATGAAATAAAAGATATTATTAAGGATGTAAATCTTACAAAAGAGATTCATTTCATTGAAAAACTATTAGAACAAGATTTTACATCAATAGACGTTGCAGCTGCTTTACTAAAGATGGTAAAAGGTAAGAATGAACAACAAGAAAATGAAGTCGAGTCAGACTTTGGTAATACTGGTGCTGAGCCAGGAATGGTTAGACTATTTATTAATATTGGTAAGAAACATAATATTAGACCTGGGGATATACTAGGTGCTATAGCTGGTGAAACAGGATTGCCTGGAGAGCTTGTTGGATCTATTGATATCTTCAAGAAATATACTTTTGTTGAAGTGCCAAAGGAGCATGCTGGTAAGGTATTAAGAATAATGAAGGATAATAATATAAAGGGTAAATCTATAAATATAGAGCCTGCTAATAAGAAGTAAACTAAACAACTTTAGATAACATAAAAGGAATGATATATCTTATATAAGATGTATCATTTTTTTATTAAATAATTATGACAATTATTAGTTTTTATAGCTTTGAAACAATGGAACGATTATACTTAAATAAAACTTTAAAGTGAAGGATTTAGATTGTCTTTAGAATCAATTTGTTATAAAATTAAGACGTTAAGGAAATTTCATATTAAATAGTTAAAATATAATCATAATGTTTCAAAGGGTAAAATATATAGAAAGAAGGGAGAAATGTATGAAGAAATTTATAGCTTCTAAAAAATCAAAGATAATAATTGCTGTGGTATTGATACTGGTGGCAGGACTGGTAGCACGTTCAGTTTATAAGGGGAAAGCTGATAATACCATGGGACAAAACATTCAAGAGCAGGTCACTTCTAGTGTCCAAAGAGGAAATATACGAGTAAAAATAACGGGTATAGGAACCGCTGAACCTGCTTCAATGTATGAAATTAATCCTTTGGTTAAGGGTAATATCTTAGAGTCACCTTATAAAGCTGGGGCAAAGGTAAAAAAAGGTGATTTGTTATACAGAATTGATGATAGTGATTTACTTAATGAGATTGAAAAAACAAAAAATAGTATAGAGCAGTTAAAGCTAAATAATGAAGATACCTTTGAATCACTTGAAAATTTAGTTATTAAAGCACCAATATCAGGAAGAATTGAAAATTTAGAGATTAATGAAGACGAAGATATTAGTGGAGGTAAGCAAATAGCCGACATAATTAATTATAAAAGGATAAAGGCTACTATACCTTTTAACGAAGAACAAATAAAGCAAATAAAGGTTGGACAAAATGCTCAAATTCTAATATCTCAATATATGACTTACTTAGATGGATCAATATCATATGTTAGTAATATTGGTAGAACTACTGAAAAGGGTATTTCAATTTATGATGTAGAAGTTATTTTTGATAATCCAGGTGCTATTAAAGAAGGTATGAAAGTTAGTGGAATTATTAAAGGGGAAAATGGAGATATAGAGTCACCTTATGAAGGAGAGACACAATACATAGAAAAAGAATCAATAATAGCTGAAACAGGAGGAACAGTAGAAAAAATTTACGTTAAAAACAATGATTGGGTTGAAAAGGGAGATAAACTTCTAGAATTGGAAAATAGAAATGTAGAGAATTCAATGAATAATTATAACATTGACTATAAGGATCTTCATCTTACTTTAGACTCTCAGAAAAAAGAACTGGAAAATTATAATATTATTTCTCCGATAGATGGAATCATTGTAGAAAAGAACTTTAAAGAGGGAGATACTGTTAATACATCTAGCTCCAGTAAAGCTTTAATGACTGTAGCAGATATGAGTAAAATGGTATTTACAATTGAAGTAGATGAGTTGGATATTGACAAAGTAGAAATAGGTCAGCAAGTTGATGTAAGGCCTGATGCTTTTGCGGAAAATAGTTTTGTAGGAGAAGTTACTAATATTGCAGTAATAGGAAGTTCTCAAAATGGAGTTACAACTTACCCAGTGGAAATTACAATAAATGAACCTGGCAATCTTAGGCCAGGAATGAACGTTACTGCTGAAATATTAGTTGCAGAGAAAAACGATATTTTAATTATACCAATGGCAGCAGTTAGTAAAATGGGAGGAAAGCATATTGTTTATCTTGCCGATTCAAAAGAAGCAGAAAAGAATAGTGGGGACAAACAGGAAGTAGAAAATGAAGGAATGAATGCTGGAATTCCACAACCTGAAGGAACGCCTGTTGAAGTTGAGCTAGGGATAAATGATGCTAATTTTGTTGAAGTTATTAGTGGTCTTAGTGAAGGAGATATGATATATGTACCAAATACAACTATGAATATGGGAGGAGGCAACCAATTTCCTCGAAGAAGAGGTAGTGTTATGATAGGAGGTTGGTAAGTCTGAGCGAATTAAGACGATTAGTAATGGACAAGTAGAACTGGGGTGAAAATATGATTAAGATTGAAGATATGAAGAAAATATATAAAATGGGATCAAATGAAGTTCATGCCCTCGATGGGATTTCTTTACATGTAAAAGAAGAGGAGTTTGTGTCTATAGTCGGACCATCAGGATCAGGAAAATCAACTTTGATGAATATGATAGGTTGTCTGGATAAACCTACATCAGGCAAGTATTCAATAGATGGTAAAGAAGTAAGTAAAATGAAAGACAATGAACTTGCTGATATACGTAACAATAAAATAGGATTTGTATTTCAAAGTTTTAATTTATTACCGAAACTAACTGCAGTTGAAAATGTTGAGCTACCATTAGTCTATATGGGAGTTGGTAGGAGTGAAAGGTATAAAATGGCTGTAGATGCATTGAAGCAAGTAGGTTTAAGCAATAGATTAGATCATAAACCTAATGAATTGTCAGGAGGCCAACAGCAGAGAGTAGCCATAGCCAGAGCCCTTTCCAGTAAACCTCCTTTGATACTGGCTGATGAGCCAACAGGAGCCCTTGATACTAAATCAGGGGATGAGATTATGAATATGATAAAAGAACTACACAGTTCGGGAAAAACAATTGTATTGATAACCCACGAGTTATATATAGCAGAACAGTCAAAAAGGATAATTACTTTGAGAGATGGGAAAATCCTAGAAGATCGTGGGGTGGTATAGGTGAAATGGCTAGAATCAGTTTTTATGGCATTAAAGAGCATCGGTTCAAATAAGGTTAGGTCAGCCCTTACTATGCTAGGTATTATAATAGGAGTGAGTTCTGTTATAACAATGGTAAGTTTAGTCCAAGGTTCCACCCGTGAAGTAACAGATCAATTTAAAAGTATGGGTACAAATAATATTACTGTATCAATTATGACATGGGGGAGCACGAGATCTGTAGATCCTGAAGATATGGTGGAGCTTGCAGATGATAATATTGATATAATAGAAGGATTAGCACCTCTAGTAAACAGTGGAGGAACGGTAAAAGTAGGTAGAGATAATATTTCTACAAGAGTGCAAGGAACAAATAAAGCATATGGGGTAATAAATAACCATAATGTGACTCAAGGTAGATTTATTAATGTTTTAGATACTGAAAGACGATTAAAGGTGGCTTTAATTGGCTCCTATGTTGCTAATGAACTATTTAATGGAAAAAATCCTTTAGGAGAAACGATAAAAATAGACGGGCAACCCTTTACAGTAGTTGGATTACTTAAGGAAAAAGCTGGTGGAGCACAACATTCCGATGATGATGTAATAATAATACCCTATACTACTGCACTAAGACTTACTAGAGCTGAATCAGTAGACACCTACTTTGTTCAAGCAAAGAATGCTGAAACAGTAGATGTTGCTATTGAAAAGTTAGAAAGTTTTTTACTTGAAACATTAAAAGACCCTAATTTCTTTTCAGTATATAATCAAGCAGAATTTCTTGAGAATTTAAAAGAAGTTCAGGGAACCTTAACCCTTATGCTTGGTGGAATTGCAGGAATATCCCTTTTAGTAGGTGGAATAGGTATTATGAATATAATGCTAGTTTCAGTAACAGAACGCACGAAGGAAATTGGTATAAGAAAGGCTCTTGGAGCAAAGAGAAGAAATATATTACAACAATTTTTGATAGAATCTGTTGTGGTCAGCTCCATTGGAGGCATACTGGGTATATTAAGTGGTATAGGAATCGCAAAACTTATAGGTAATTTTATGAAGATAAATGCTAGCCCTTCATTATTTATTATAATGTTATCATTTAGTTTTTCAGCTGTAATTGGAGTGTTTTTCGGATTGTACCCAGCTAATAAAGCTTCAAAGCTTAACCCTATACAAGCACTAAGAGTAGAATAATAAATTTACTTTAATTATAAGAATTTCTAAAGAGGAGTTGAAAACTATGGGAAATATACGGAAATGGTTTACAAGATTTTTAGCAGTAGCGATGTCCTTTATAGTATTACTAACGGCAATAGGCACTCATGTCGTGTTTTCTGACGATGCTTTTGAGACAAAGCAAATGGAAGCGGCAAATCATTTGTTGAATTTAGAGTTTATCAGTGGAGATGAGAATGGTAATCTTGAATTAAATAAAGAAATTACAAGAGAAGAGTTTGCATATATAATAGTTTCAATAACTGACCTTAATGAAAGGGCAGAAGAAATGGCTTCGAATTATTTATTTCCAGATGTAAGCAGAGATAGATGGTCCAATGGAGCAATAAATGTAGTTGTTGATAAAGGTTATCTAACAGGAAAGCTTGATGGGTATTTTCATCCTGAAGGTAGTTTAACATATGCAGAAGTAATTACTTCTTTAGTTAGGTTATACGGATACGATGACTCAGAAATTTCAGGGAAATGGCCTGAAAGTTATGATATCAAAGCTAAAAACATAGGAATAACAGATGGGGTTGAATTAAAGAATAATTCTATAATAACTAAAGGGGAAGTAGCAGTTTTAGTTTATAATCTATTAAACGCTACTTCAAAGGATGATACAGATATAAATTTTGCTGAAAGTAATAATTTATTTAAAGATTGTATTATATTAGAAAACTCAAATACATCAGATATGTTATCGGCAAATGAAGTATTAACAGATAAAGGAACTTTTTATCTAGAAGATGGTATGGGAAGTCTTGAGCCTGGTGAAACCTTTAGATTAAAAATTGAAAATGATATAATAACGAAAGCATTTGAAGATTTGAGTAATGTAAAGAGAATAAGTGTGGAAATGGCATTAGGTAATAAAGTAACTTATTCTCTTGGGAATTATAATGAAACTATGACCCTTCCTAGTAAAACAACATATTACTATAAAGGTGAAATGATTGATTATAGCGAAATACAAGATATTATTGAAGTGAACAGTTCAATCGTATTATCTATGAATGAAAATGGGGTTGGATATGAATATGGAGTGATATACGATCCTGTATATAGTGAACCAGAAGTAGCAATGAACTATAGTTTAGCAGACGGAAAGCTAGGTGCTATTAAGATAGATAAAGATACTAAAATTACCAGAAATGGAGAGATAATAAGTATCGAGCAAATTGAAGATGAAAATATAGTATATGAAGTAAGGGACATATGGGAAAAAAATAAATTTATTTTAGTAGTTGATAATAAAGTTAGTGGAGAAATAGAATACATACTTCCAAATAAGTTATCTCCAAAATCAATTACAATAGACGGCGAAAGTTATGAGTTAAGTAAGGATATAGATTTAGGAAAAATATCTAATAGAGGTGTATTTCAAACTAATGATATGGTAACTTTAATGCTTGGTAAAGATGGAAAAATTGTTGATATATCAATGTATAGCAGTGAAGATAATTCTTATTATGCATTAGTTTTAAATCAATACACAGAAGAATCAATTTCTATTGAAGATTTTGGGAAAAAACAAAAGTTTGTTAAACTCCTTCATACTAATGGAGCTACAAAAACTTATAAAATTAATTTAGATAATAAGAGTTATAATGGAAAGCTGGTTAAATATAAAGTTTTAGACAGGAATATTGATGATGATGAAGATGATTATGAAAGTGTTAGTTTAGAGATTCTTAAAGATAAAAAACCGGAATCCCATACCATAGACAAATATGAAAAGAAAATAGATTCAAATTATTTTGCTGATAATGTAGTAATATTTAACCTAGTTAATAATATATATGGTGGAGATTCTGAAGCCTATATAATGGGATGGGACGAACTTCCTAATGGACCTATTGAGAAAGGAAAGGTAAAATATCTAAATAAAGTTGGAGATTTCCAAGATGTCAATGTAATGTTCGTGGAAAATATACTAGACGAAAACTGCTATCAAGGTATAGTAACTAAAACTACTATGGCCTGGGATCCTCAGAATGGAACAACATATACCCATACAATATTAGTTAATGGAAATAAATACACAACTAATCATCATGTTAATGGTATGAGTAATGGAGATGTAGTAGAATTAGAAATGAAGGATAATAGAATAACTTCTATTCAAGGTATTAAGTACCCTTGGGTAGAATCTTCAGAAGTGCAGGCAATTGATTCATCGAGGATTAAAATTAAAAATGAGATATATAAATTTGATGATAATATTGGAATATACTATGTAGAAAATGGAGATTATGATATGAAAGGAATTGACGATATTAAATCTAAAAATAGGCATGGAAGGGTTAAAGTCTATCTAGATAAATCTACAAAGTATGGTGGAAAGGTAAAACTCTTAATATATTATTAATAAGAAAAATATTGAGATATAGTAGAACAGGTGGGTTATAGAATATAACTTGCCTGTTCTTTTATTTTGAATCCTTTAAGTCTACATATAGACTCCCAGAACTATCTACTTGGCAGAGAAACACATCAGAAACATTAGAAATATTATTAGTTTTTAACTGAGTTTCAAGCCAATCTTTAGTAAAATTTTTACTATAAAGATTCTTTTCAATAATAGTACCTTCTTTTATAACAGTAATTGGTAACTCAGATTTATTAACAAAGATATTTAAATCTTTTGGAGTAACTGGCTGATTTTTGGAATCAAGTAATATGCTTATTTTGCCTTCAGGCTCCATAAAAGCAAATTCAACATCACTTATATTGAATACTTTTTTACTTCTTAGCTTCTGCATTAAATTATCAGTTGATAGACGCATATGTTTTAAATTTTTTTCTAATATTTTTCCATGGGAAATGACTAGGGTAGGCTCTCCTTCAAAAACTTTCCTTGCATAAGGAGATTTTAAGCTTATAATACCAATAATATAAGTTAAAAGTGGAAATGCAATAAGGGCTATAATATAGTATATAGGATTATTATTTGTATCTGTCATTAAGCCAGAAGCTAAAGAACCTAAGGCAGCAGCAGAAGCCATGTTTGAATATGTCAATTTGCCCATTTCTTTTTTTCCCAAAAGTCTGAGCATACTCCATATAAGAGTGAAAGCAATTAGGATTCTCAATGCTAAGTTTAATAGAGAAATTTTAAACACCCCTTCAAATAAGGAAATTGCATAAAATCTAATATGCAATTTCTCCAAATATATTTTATTATAGTATTTGTTGTTAAATAAAAAAAAATTCCCTTTATCATATTGACAATAAAAAATTTCAGTGATATCATTTTATTAAACATTTAGACAATTATCTAAATATATAATAGAAAAGGTGATTTTATGAATAAAGCATTTAAAGCACTGTCTGATCCAACAAGAAGAAAAATACTAGAATTATTAAAGGATAATGATTTAACAGCTGGGGAGATTTCTGAGTGCTTTAATATTAGTAAGCCTTCTATAAGCCATCACCTAAACATTCTTTCTAACGCAGAATTAGTTTTAAGAGATAAACAAGGGCAACATGTAATCTATTCTTTAAATACAACTGCTTTACAGGACATTTTGAAGTGGACATTTGACTTTGTAGAAGGAGGAAATAAAAATGAAAATAAAAATTAGCAAAACTTTATTGGTATTAACTATTGTATCCTTCATTGCTACACTATTTGTTTATGGCTCTTTACCAGAGGAAATACCTATACATTGGGGAATTAATGGTGAGGCTGATAACTATGCAGGTAAACCTTTTGCATTACTCATTGGTGCCCTACCTTTTATATTATTAATTCTAATGTTAGTTTTGCCTAAAATAGACCCTAGGAGAGAATCCTATGAACAACATAAAAAGGCATATCAAATTACAACAATATTGATAGTAGTTATTATGATAATTTTTCACTGGATTGCCATATTAAAAGCACTAGAATACAATATAAATATTTCACTTATTATAAAATTGGTAATTGGAGTTATGTTTATTATACTGGGTAACTATATGACTCAAATACGACATAATTATTTCTTCGGTATTAAAACTCCATGGACTTTAGCAAGTGAGAATGTCTGGAGAAAAACCCACAGGGTAGGTGGATATGGCTTTATGATTAATGGATTCTTATTCTTAGTCACAATACCATTTAAAAATATTCTTGCAATGGTTCCAGCTATATTTACAGTAGTTTTTATTATAGGAATTTATGCATATTCATATATTCTATTTAAAAAGGAAAAAAAATAATATAAAGCAATCAGTGAACTTGTTCTGATAAATAGATTATTTCAAGTAGTTCTTTAGTGAGAAAAGACTCTATCTCTTAGTAGGTAGAGTTTATTTTTTTATAATAGTTATTTGATATAACTTAGTATAAATAGGTATTAATTGTAACTATAATAAATAAATTTGAATCAAACCCTTAATTAAGAGGAAAAATAGAGAGAAAATAGAACTGTGAATTAAAATGGTATTTATTGGGTATTAAAGATGAGTAGTAAATTTTAAAATGGGAGTGATGTAATGGAAACTATAGAAAAAATAATGTTAACTGGCAATCAAGCTATTTCTAGGGGATTCTATGAAGCCGGTGGTCTTATTGCAACGAGCTATCCAGGATCTCCAACCGTTGGTATAATTGAGAATACTAAAGCTTATGAAACAATTTATTCTGAGTTTTCAACCAATGAGAAGGTTGCATTGGAAGTAGCTATTGGAGGATCATTTAATGGTGCTCGTTCAATGGTTGCTATGAAGCATGTGGGAGTTAATATCGCTGCTGACCCTTTAATGACATTTACACAAACTCCTATAAATGGAGGATTTTTATTAGTTACAGGTGATGACCCGGGGCTAGCAAGTTCGCAAAATGAACAAGATAATAGAATTTTTGGTAAGTTCGCCAATATGGGTATATTAGATCCATCTGACAGCCAAGAAGCAAAGGATTTTACAAAAGAAGCTTTGAAAATTAGTGAAAAATTTCAGACGCCTATGATGCTTAGAATAACAAGTAGATTATGTCATAGTAGAAGTGTTGTTGAAGTTAAGGAACGGAAAGAAAAAGAACAGTCGGAAATGGATACTAAAACAGGAGAGTATTGTATGATACCTCCTGGGTCTAGAAAAGCTCAATTCTTTATGAAAGAAAGACTAGAAAAGCTCGAGAAATTTGCCTATGAAATAGAAATAAACAAACTTGAACTAAAGCAAGAAACTGATACATTAATTGTTACATCGGGGTTATTATATAATAACTTAAAGGAAATTGCTCCAAATGTAAGCATTTGGAAGTTAGGATTAATTTATCCTATTTCAAAAGAGAAGGCCAAGGAAATAACCAGTAAATTTAATAGAGTTATAGTTTTAGAAGAAATGATGCCTTTTATAGAAAACGAACTTCAACTTATGGGGATAGAATGTGAGGGGAAAAAGTATTTTTCATTTACTGGAGAATTAGATGTGCCTGATATAGAAAAGGGACTATATAATGCAGGAATTATTGATAATATGCCCGAAAGAATTGAAGAATTTGTTGAAACAGTGGCAAGATATCCTGTGTTTTGCACTGGTTGTCCCCATAGACCAACCTTTGACATACTTAAAAAATCAAAAACTAAGATTATAATTGGCGATATAGGATGTTATTCTCTATCAGCTTTACCACCCTTTGAGCAATCCAATTCAATAATTAGTATGGGGGCGAGTATAGGAATAACTAAAGGATTGCGTAAGGCAAAGGTCCTAAATGATAATAATGAACCAATAGTTGCAGTAATTGGAGATGGAACATTCTTTCATTCTGGATTACCATCTTTCGTGAATCTATTACATAACAAGGAAGATAATGAAAATATAACAATTATCATATTAGATAACAGAACAACTGCAATGACTGGTGGTCAACATAATGGTAGCTCGGGACTTTATAATGAAAAAGATGATATGAAAGTAGGTATTAAAAGTCTACTTGAGGGCATAGGTTTTGATAGAGTAAAGGAAATTAATCAGTATGACTACAAATCTGCTAAAAAGCTATTTGAGGAAGAAATTGCATATGAAGGTCTATCCATTATAGTTGCCAATGGTCCATGTGCTCTTAAGTATAATATGGAAGAACCTTATTTTTATGTTGACCCTGAGATTTGCATCAGCTGTAGGTCATGTATTCGTACTGGATGTCCACCTCTTAGAATGATAGAGTATGAAGGCATTGATAAACTCAAATCATCAATAGATGAAGACATGTGTGTTGGATGTAGTGTATGTGCTCAAGTCTGTCCCGTCAATGCTATTAAGCAATCAGAGAAGATAGATAGAGAAGGCGGTGAGTTCATTGGCAACTAATATTATGCTTGGAGGAGTAGGTGGTCAGGGTCTAGTTTTAATGACGAAAATAATATGTCAGGCAGGCTTGATGGATCAATATGATGTTAAGAGTAATGATGTAGTAGGGTTATCTCAGAGAGGCGGCATGGTATGGGGAAATGTTAGAATTGGTGATAAGATATATTCTCCAAATATTAGGCCAAAGGAAGCAGATATTCTTTTGGGTATGGAGCCATTAGAAGCCTATAGATGGTGTTCACTCTTAAAAGATAAAGGCAAGATAATACTAAATAGCAAAAGATTTTATCCAGTACCAGTGCAACAGGAACAAGAAAAATATCCAGAAGAGGATATTGAATCAATGAAGAAAAGATATGAAACTTTTGAAATAAATGCCTTTGACGAAGGAGTGAAACTTGGTAAGAAGCAAGTAGCTAATGTAATACTAATTGGTATCTTAGCAAAGGTGCTTGAGAATGAAGGGGAAACCCCAATAAAGGTCGATATATGGAAGGCATCAATAAAACAAAATGTGCCTACTAAAGCTATTGATATGAATATGAATGCTTTTGATTTAGGTTATAATTTTCCTCGCTTTTATTAATTCAGAAGTATTTAGTAATAGAAGAGGGAAAAAGAGAGAATCAATGGATGAAAATAAAAATGGTTAATTCATAAAATAAAAGAGCTAATCAGCCTACTACTAATTACGCTCCTTGCATTAACAGACTTTGTTATTTCTGTCTACTGGAAAGGAGAATATTATATTAGGCAATAGCTCTTTTATTATTATTTTACAATATTTACGAGAGTTCCAATACCCTCTATATAACATTCAACAACATCTTTAGATTTTAAGTACTTTGGGGGGGTAAATCCAAAGCCTACACCTGAAGGAGTTCCTGTTAATATTATATCTCCTGGATTCAATTCTATGCCTTGGGATAAATCACTTATTATATACGAAATATCAAAAATCATATGGCTTGTGTTTGAGCTTTGTCTTATGTCTCCGTTTATATTGCAAGAAAGGTCTAATTCAACTGGGAAAGGAATTTCACTCTTATGGATAATATATGGTCCCATAGGACAGAAGGTATCTAAGCTTTTACCTTTAAACCACTGATTTCTACCTTTTTGTATGTTTCTAGCAGTTATATCATTACCGATTGTATAACCGAATATATAATCATAGGCATCTGCTTTAGATATATTTATTCCTTTTTTTCCAATTATGACAGCTAATTCAACTTCATAATCTAAATGTTGAGTTATATGTGAGTGATTCTCTATATAGTCTTCATTAGCAATAACACAATTTGGTGACTTGGTAAAGTATACTGGTTCATTTGGAAGATTTGAATCTGATATCGTTTTATCTTTTAGTTCATTTACATGGTCTTGATAGTTTTTTCCAATACAAAATATATTTCTTTTAGGCTTAGGTATAGGAGCACAGATAACTACGCTTTTACCTAGAATTTTATCAACGTTGTCTGATGATATTATACGCTTAATAGAATCAATTAGGTTGTCATCAGATATTGAGATAAATTCAATCATGTTCGTTGGACATTTAGCATCTAAACTATCAAAGATATTTGAAAAAGGTATAACATATTTACGATCTCTTGACAATACACCTGACTCCATTTTATTGTTATAACGATAGGTCAGAAAATACAAACAAATCACTCCTCTATAAGAATCTCATGAAATTATTCTATTGCAATTTTGCGAAAATATCTTGAAGAAAAATATAGTGAATAAAATATTTCTAATCTCATATATTGATTAGTACCCTTTCACTAGTGAAACAAACTCTTTTTGGAGATAGTTAGTACTTATTGGTTATTATTAGAATACCATAAAATAGTTATTCAGAAAACCGAGAAAAATTGTTTATTTTGGGTAAATTAATAATAAATCCAATTGTTTAACTAAACTATTAAGGAAGGAGATTATTATGGATAATTACAATACATTAGCTACATTTGCAATGGGTTGATTTTGGAGTCCTGATGCTAGGTTTGGCATTGAAAATGGTGTGAAAAGCACAAGAGTAGGATATTCAGGAGGGGAAAAACAAAACCCAAGCTATACAAATATTGGAGATCATACTGAATCAATTCAAATAGAATATAATCCTGATGAAATTGCATATGAAGAGCTTTTAGATATTTTTTGGAAGAATCATCAAGCTGATCGTCCAGTAACTAGCACTCAGTATAAATCTATTATTTTCTTTCATAATGAAGAACAGAAAAAGCTAGCGGTAGAAACTAAGAAAAATATTGAGAACTCATTAGGCCGAAAGATGTATACAGACATAAGACCATTCAATAATTTTTATATAGCTGAAAATTATCATCAAAAATATTACTTAAGAATGGTTAGAGAGCTTATGGGTGAGTTTGAAAAAAAATATATAAATAGCAAAGCATTTATAAGCTCTACAGTGGCAGCTAGAGTAAATGGTTATATTAAAGGATGTGGCACTATAGCCAAATTAGAAGAAGAGATAGATAGCTTTAACCTATCAGCTAAAGGTAAAAAAAGACTTTTTCAAATAGTTGAAGGTTATGGCAAATAGAATTTTTTCTAAAATTTAAGGAGGAAAAATGATGAGTAAATTAGAAATTAGGTTTATAGTCTTGGAATTTCTAAAGGAGAATCCTTATACAACAATAGAAAATATAAGAAATAACGTAATTAGTGCAATCAAAGAAAGAGGATTAGAAGCATCTAAAAATGATGTTTTACTAATAAATACGATTATATGGGATATGATTATGAATAGAATTTTAACTCCTGGTATTGATGAGAATAATCTAGACTTACCATATATACATGTAAGTAATATGGATAAATTAAAGAATAAACTGAAGGAAGATATTGATCTTTAAATAATAAGAAGCTTTTTTAAAGTATTCTTAAGTATGATATTTTTATGATCTAAATTTAAATTGGAGTGATAGGTATGAAGAAGCATACATCTTTAATAATACTATTATTACTATTAACTTCTTGTAAGTTAGATAGTGAAGGTATAGATAAAAGTTCTTCACTACAACGAGAAAATCATATTCATAGTGAAAGTGTTGATATAGAAAAAAATGCAAGCAGTATAAATGTTGATAGAGAAGATAAATTTATTGATGAACAAGGGAATACAATAGAAACTAGAATAAAAACTCCTAAGGGCTATGGTAGAACTCAAGTTAAGGAAAATTCTTTCGGTGAATATCTTAGAAAATTGCATTTGAAACCAGATGGATCGAAGGTTTTATATTATAATGGACAAGTAAAAAATAGAGAAGTTCATGTTGCTGTAATAGATATGGATGTGGGAGAAAGAGATTTACAACAATGCGCTGATGCGATTATGAGATTGAGAGCTGAATATCTATTTGAACAAAAGAAATATGATAAAATACATTTTAATTTCACTAATGGCTTTAGAGTAGATTATATAAAATGGATTCAAGGAAATAGAGTAAAAGTGGAAGGTAATAATAGCTATTGGACTCAAAGCACAGATTACTCCAATACATATGAAGACTTAAGAGAGTATTTAAATATGGTTTTTGCATATGCAGGTACGTTATCATTATCAAATGAATTAACTAGCATACAAGATGACGATTTAAATATAGGAGATGTGATAATACAAGGAGGAAGTCCTGGTCATGCAGTAATTGTAGTAGATATGGCTGAGAATATCCAGTCTGGAAAGAAAATATTTTTATTAGCACAAAGTTATATGCCAGCTCAAAGTATTCATATTTTAAAAAATCCTATGAATAGTGATTTAAGTCCTTGGTATGAACTTAATTTTAATGATGAGCTTCATACTCCAGAATGGACTTTTGATAGAGATGATTTTAAGAGATTTAATTAAATCTTACTAGAAAAGAGAAGATTTAAAGCTTTAATAATGATTGTGTTAAAGGTAAGGTGATTTAATGGAATTAAATAAGAATAAAGTAGTAGTAGGTATGAGTGGTGGGGTTGATAGTTCACTTGCAGCATACTTATTAAAAGAGGAAGGGTATGAAGTCATTGGAATTACAATGAGATTATTTGATACATATGATAAAGATGATAATCTAGTGTACCCAGATTTTATAGAGGATGCAAAGGTAGTAGCTAAAAAGCTTTGTATCCCCCATTATGTAGTTGATTTTAGGGAAGACTTTAGAAAAAAAGTTAAGAATAGATTTGTAAATGAGTATTTTAAAGGTAGAACACCTAATCCTTGTGTTATATGCAATAAGTGGATTAAGTATGGTAAATTATTAGAAGTTGCCCATAGAATAGGTGCCTATTACCTAGCTACAGGTCATTATGCAAATGTTAGATATGATGAAAAATCAAAGAAATATAGAATATTCAGAGGAATAGCTGAGAAAAAAGACCAGTCTTACTTTTTACATTCTTTAAATCAAGGACAGCTAAAGCATGTTCTTTTTCCTCTAGGAAAGTATTCTTCAAAAAAAGAAGTAAGAAAAATAGCTAAGGAAATTGGAGCTAGAATATCTAAGAAAAAAGACAGTGTTGGAATATGTTTTATAAACAATGGAGACTATGCTAGCTATTTAAAGGCACAAGATTCTAGTCATACATCAGCTAAATCTGGTAATTTTATTGATATTAAAGGAAGGATTATAGGAAAACATAATGGCATAATAAATTATACAATAGGGCAACGAAGAGGAATAGATGTTGAAAGTGAAAAACCAATGTATGTAGTTGAAATAGATTCAGAAAAAAACACAGTTAAATTAGGAGAGGATAAAGATACCTATTCTAGAGGGTTAATAGCAAGAGATCCAAACTTTACTTTATTTAAAAACCTAGAATCAGAAATGAAAGTAGAGGTCAAGGTTTGTCAGTGGGGTTGGTTTTTGGCGGCTACGTTATCTCAAATGGATAATAGTAACATTCAAGTACTATTTGATAAAAAAGAAAGGGCGATAGCCCCAGGTCAAGCAGTTGTATTTTACAAAGATACTGAGGTTATTGGTGGAGCAACTATAGAAAAGGTAATAAAATGATAGCTTTTATATGATATTTATCTAGCAATTAATAACAATAGTAATCATAATATAGTTATTCTAAAGTAAATAAAAAAAGGATGGAACCATCCTTTTTCTATTTAATAACATCTATACTTTTTAGAAACTCTTCTAGAGTTAAATCATTAGAATCAATAATTTCAGCAACTTCTTTTCCAACATATCTTAAATGCCAAGGCTCATACATATATCCAGTAATATCTTCTTTCCCTTTTGGATATCGAATGATGAATCCATGTTTATAAGCATTTTCTTTTAGCCACTTTCCTTCTTTAGTATCTGCAAATTTTTGAGTTAATCCCATGTTTACACTCCTTGAAGTAACATCTAAGCTCAATCCAGTTTGATGCTCACTTTCTCCAGGTCTTGCACTAAATGTGTTTGCTTCTTCCTCACCATACTTTGCTACATTAGATTCAAATACGATTTTCTGTGTATTGTAGGATCTATATCCTGAGGCTCCATATAACTCGATTTCATCTTCTAAAGCAGCTGCAAAGAGATCTTCTATAGCATAAGCAGCTTCTGCTTCCAAATATCTATAAGGAACGTCTTCTTTAAATCTAAATACTACGTCGGGTGCCACTAATTCACTTGGTACAAAATCGGACGATAAAGGAATTTGTTTATTTGCAATTATCAAAATATCCTTATATTTTTCATATAATTTTTTATATCTGTTTTTTGGATTCCTTGCTACTTCTATATCAACTTTTATATCTTCAATAACCCACTCATCATTTAGGTTGTCAATAGTAGCTATTAGTTCATATTTACCTTGTTCTTCAGAGTCAATATTTTGTACAATGTGATATTTATCAGTCATTTCTTTTAACTCATAGTCCTGATTTAAAAGCAAGAGTAAAGGAGGTTCTTTATCCGTAATATATAATCCATCTTCCCTATCTTCATAATAGGAGTTAACATATTGAGCTGCTAAATCTTCATAAGCAACTTCGGAAATAAAACTTATAATTTCTGACTTTGAAGAGAATTTCTTAACTTTACCATTTTCATCTACTTCCTGAATAAAACGATTATTAAACTCAGTAAATATTTGGTCAACATCTTCTTTAGTTAAAGACTTGTCGGTATTATTGTCTTCATTAATTTCATTTGTACTATTTTCATCTAAATTGCTATCTCCTGGCTTTGTTGATTTAGTTAATTGTAAGCATCCAACCACTAGGATAGCTATAGATATTAATACTATTAATAGTTTTTTCATCGATTTCCTCCTTCATTATCTGTAGTAAGTATTGCACACAGCTAGATATAATATTAAGTTAAATATTATAAAATACTACCATAAATGTTATAAATCTATTATAATGGGTGAATATAAGGTATTATGTCAAAATAAAACATGAACTAACAACATACACCATGATTCTCTATTATTATATCACACTAATAAAATTAAGAAATAATTAAGAAATAATTTATCAGTATTGTAATATAAGCAAAGCCGAATATTTGAATTTTATGTAAATTTGTTGTATAGAAAGGCGATTTAATGCTATTTATTACAAAAAAGTATTATCTAAAATTAGAATTATCCTATACAATAAATTAGAGAATGATATTTTGTGGAGGGAAATTATGAATGTGAATAGTAGTGAAGCAAGTCGCCTTGGTGTAGGTGATGATAACATCTACACTAAGATGGAGTTGATACTAGACATCTTTGAGGATATGCATATTTTAACAAAAGAAGATTTTTTAAAGAGAGTCTTATATAGTTCATCTGATGTAATTCCAGAGGTTGAAAAAGGATCATTTTTTGAATTAGTTGATGACAAATATAGACCGATATTAGCTATGGGATATGATTTTGAAGTGCTTAGTAAGCTAGAATTGGATAAAGATAAAGCATTTATTGGCTTTGAATGTTCAAAAGATGTGGATGTGCAAGTCTATGAGACATATATTTCCGAGAGAGATAACGCAAAATTTTCTGATAAAACTATTGAAATATTTAAAGAGCTTGGAACATACTCAAACTTTACTTCTTTATATGCTCCAATCAAGGTTGAAGGAGAATGTGTAGGACTTTTGAGCTTAGAAAACTTTAATAATCAAGGCTTTAGTTCATTATCAAAGAAGATATTGAAATATTATGCAAGACTTATTTCAAAGTTCTATAGCCAAATGATTCATCGTGAAAGAGAAACAAAACGCTACTATGATGTTGTTACAGCTTTGGTTTCAGCTATTGAGGTTAAGGATGTTTATACACAAGGTCATGGAAATAGGGTTAGAAAGTATAGTATTGAAATAGCAAAAGCCATGGAGCTTAGTAAAGAACAGCTTGATATCGTATCTATTGCTTCTTTGCTACATGACATTGGTAAAATTGGAATTCCAACTAGTATTTTAAATAAGCCTGGACCTCTAACTGATGAGGAATATGAAGTGATTAAGCAACATCCTATATTCTCAAAAAAAATATTAAGTAAAATAGATGGATTTGTAGAGGTCAAAGAGATGACATATGCCCACCATGAGAACTTTGATGGTTCAGGTTATCCTTTAGGACTTAAAGGAATTGATATACCTATAGAAGCTCAAATAATCCAAATAGCTGATGCATTTGATGCTATGACATCAGAAAGAGCCTATAGAAGAGCGATGTCAAGATCAAAGGCAATAGGAATAATACAGAAAGAGGCAGGTAGACAATTTCATCCTAAAATAGCTGAGATCGCCATAGATAAAGTTTTTAAAGTAGTGTAGTTACCTATATTAGAGACACATTTTAGTCTATATTATTGTAGATTGAAATGTGTCTTTTAGCATTCGACAGCTATAAATGATAAAATTTGGTATATAATATATACAATAAGATAACATGGGAGAGATGGTATGGAAAACTTAAGAGGATTATTAGAAGATGTAATCATGAATGAAAAGATAATATATGGAGTACTTAGTAATCTTAAGCAAAAGAATGGTGTAGAGTTTAATAAAGTAAGCTTAAAACCTGTAAAAATTAAAAGTGAAATAGTGATTCAGCTTACTTATCATATAGGAAAAAAGGTAGAACATTACAATTTAAGTTATACTGAGGGTGTAGATAGACTTGAAGAGCTTATGATTAAGTATTTTAAACAGACTAATTTATTCACTACAGAAGCAGATTATCAAATATTTATAAATAAAAAGGGGAAAAATAAGATACTCAAGAAAAAGCCCACAAAGGAAAAGGCCCCTTTAAGTCATAATAAAAAGAAAAACTATATCATTGAGGAAGGAGATTTATGTCCTTTCTTAATAAAGCTTGGAATAATGAATGATGAAGGTAAAGTTTATAAAAAGAGATATAATAAGTTTAGGCAAATTAATCGCTATTTAGAGATAGTAGCCGATGTAATACCAAGCCTTGATAGTAATGGAATAATTAATATAGTTGATTTTGGTTGTGGTAAATCGTATTTAACATTCGCTCTGTATCATTATCTAGTTAATATACTTAAGTATAATGTTAATATAGTAGGATTAGACTTAAAGTCTGATGTTATAAAGAATTGCAATAAGTTATCAGAGGAAATGAATTTTGAAAATCTTAAGTTCATTCAGGGAGATATAAAGAATTTTGAAGAATTTAAAAAGGTAAATATGGTTTTAACCTTACATGCCTGTGATACAGCTACTGATGATGCTTTAGTAAAGGCTGTAAATTGGGATGCAGACATAATTTTATCGGTTCCATGCTGTCAGCATGAGTTGTTGAATCAAATTCATAATCCAATCATGGAGCCAATGATGAAACATGGAATTATAAAAGAAAAATTGTCTACCTTGATAACGGACAGTATAAGAGGCAATATTCTAGAGATATTAGGATATTCAACTCAAATCATGGAATTTATAGATATGGAACATACACCTAAAAACATTTTGATAAGGGCAATTAAGAAGAAAGAAAGCAATCCAAAATTAATAGGTGAATACACTGAGTTCAAAAAGGTTTGGGGGATAAGTCCTTATATAGAAAAAGCTATGGGTGAGAGATTACATAGGATTCTACAGAACGGTAAGGAAATATAGAATTTTTTTTTAGGATTATGTTATAATGAAATATTGTGGATATAACCATATGATAAGAATAAAATCGGTATATTCTATAAAATAAATTTATTATGATTTAAGCTGAGTAAATTAATCTTGACAATAATATTTTAAGATGTATAATTTTTATGAAAAGTTATTTAGAAATGGGGAATTACATTGAAAAAGAAACTAAAACTATATGGATTTAACAACTTGACTAAATCTCTTAGCTTTAATATCTATGATATTTGTTATACTAAGTCCGAAGAAGATAGAAAGAGATATATAGACTATATCGATGAGCAGTATAATTCTGAAAGATTAACTAAGATATTAACAGATGTTACTGAGACAATTGGAGCTAGTGTATTAAACATAGCAAAGCAAGATTACGATCCTCAAGGAGCTAGTGTTACTCTTTTGATATCAGAAGAAGAAGTTCCATTATGTGTGTTAGACCCATCATGTAATAGAGGAATCTTAACTCCTACTAGAGAAAATATAGTTGGGCATTTAGATAAGAGTCATGTGACTGTTCATACTTATCCTGAAAGCCATCCCCAAAATAATATTAGCACCTTTAGAGTAGACATTGATGTATCTACATGTGGAGAAATTTCTCCATTAAAGGCGTTAAATTATCTTATAGGAAGCTTTGATTCAGACATAATAACCATTGATTATAGAGTTAGAGGTTTTACTAGAGATGTAGATGGTGAAAAACATTTTATAGACCATGATATTAATTCTATACAAAACTTTATTGAAGATTCCACGTTAGAGAAATATAGTTTAATAGATATGAATATATATCAATCAAATATATTCCATACAAAAATGAAATTAAAGGATATTTATTTAGATAATTATTTATTTGAAATGGAAGAAAAAGATTTAAGTAGAAGAGAAAAGGAAGCTATTGTAAGAAAACTAAATAAAGAAATGCAAGAAATTTTTTATGGTATTAATATTTAGCATGGCAATAATAAGGAGTTAAAGATTTCAATCTTTAACTCCTTTATTATTTATTCTGACTTATCTGTTTCCTTCCTTATATCAACCTTTAGTTTACCATTATCAATATAAGCAATAATAGCAGCATTGTAATCATTTTTTCTAGCTATTATTACGTTTTCCTGTCTTCGTTCGACTATTTTCCAACCTTCGTTAATTAACCTTTGCTCATAGTCATGTAAAAAGGCTTGCATATTGTTACTTTCAACAACATAAGTAGTTATAGGCTCAGGATTTCCTAATGTTTCGTCATCTTTTGTAACTTCTAGCTTCATATTTTCAATCATAGGCATTTCAGGGAATTTTTCGGGTTTGCTGTTATAGGAACACCCACTAAAAATGAATACTATAACTAGAATAACAAGAAGCTTCTCTTTTTTCATAAAAACACCTCTATTTATTATGATGATTTTATTATTATTCTAGAGCTGATTTTTTATTCGAAATTAAGATAAGTAAAAAGGGAAAGATAGAGGATATTATTGTTAAGTGTTGAATAGATTTAAAGTGAACTATTTTAAAGCCAATTACTGAGAGGTGAATTTATGTATGACATTGTAATAATTGGAGCAGGTCCTTCTGGATCAATGCTTGCAAAGTTAATCGGAGAGAGATATAAAGTTCTAATAATAGATAAAAGAGATTTCCTAGATACTGGAAATAATAAAATTAATAAATGCTGTGGAGGTTTATTAGCTCCCGATGCGCAAAACATTATTGCTAAATTAGGATTAGGAATACCTAAGGAAATATTAGTAGATCCTCAGCTTTTTGCAGTTAGAACTATTGATATGAACAATAATATTGAAAGATTATATCAAAGGTTTTATTTTAATATGAATAGAGAGAAGTTTGATAAATGGTTAGTTTCTATGATTCCAAAGGATGTTAATAAGCAATTTAACTCTGTATTTAAAGGATTCAAGAAAAATACTGAAGGCTATATAGTCAAATACGTTAAGGATGGTAAAACGGTAGAGGTAAAATCAAAGGTTTTAATTGGTGCAGATGGAGCAAATTCAAAAGTAAGAAGAATGTCATTTCCTAAAAAGGTATCACCAAAAACTTATATATCAATTCAAGAGTGGTATGAGGCAACTGATTATATGCCTTACTTTACAGCCATATTCGATGAAGATTTGAGTGATTTTTATTCTTGGATCATTCCTAAAAATAATAGCATTTTATTGGGTGGAGCTTTCAATGTTGGGAATCAGTCCATAGAAAAATTCGAAAAATTAAAAAAGAAGCTATCAGATAGGGGATTTTCATTTGGAAATAAAATTAAGACAGAAGGAGCTTATATATATAGACCAGTAAATACTAGACAATTATTTACTGGAGAAGGAAATATAGCCTTAATAGGAGAAGCCTCTGGAGCCATAAGTCCAAGTTCTGCAGAAGGATTCAGCTATGGCTTAAAGAGTGCACTATATTTATCTCAAAGCCTTAATCAGGGGATTCATGGATTTAATACTAGATATAGCCATAAAATGAAATCTCTTAAACTAAATGTATTTTTAAAAAATCTTAAATCTCCAGCAATGTACAATCCTTTTTTAAGAAAACTAGCAATGAAGTCAGGGCTTCAAAGTATACATTATGATAAAAATGATTAGGAAGTAGTATTAGATATCATATGATATTAATTGAAATAATTGTATGTTGAAAAATTATACAAGTTTATAATTTTTAGATAAGTAAATAGAGCATAATATGAAAAATATTTTAATATAAAGGAGGAATTTTGATGGGGCTTTTTAAGTTCATTAAAAGTCAGTTTATCGAAGTAATTGAATGGACAGATAATACAAGTGACACAATGGTATATCAATTTCCAGTAGAAGGAAAAGAAATTAAGATGGGAGCACAGCTTACAGTAAGAGAATCACAGGCAGCAGTATTTATAAACGAAGGAAAAATAGCAGATGTTTTTGGGCCAGGGAGATATATTTTAACGACACAAAATATGCCTGTTTTAACAAAACTTAAATCATGGAAGTATGGATTTGACTCTCCCTTTAAAGCAGAGGTTTATTTTGTAAACACAAAACAATTTACAGATCAAAAATGGGGGACTACAAATCCAATCATGATGCGTGACTCTGAATTTGGAATGCTTAGATTAAGAGGTTATGGTAATTATTCCTATAGGGTCACTGACCCCGAAAAATTCATGAAAGAAATATTTGGGTCTAATAGTAACTTTACTACTCATAAGATAGGGGGACAACTTAGAAGCTTAATAGTATCTGGGTTAACCGATCTACTTGGTGAAGCTAAGATTCCAGCTTTGGATTTAGCTATGCAGTATGATGAACTAAGTGAGATGACAAGAGAAAAATTAGATCCTAAATTTAATAGTTATGGTTTTTCAATGACATCATTTTATATAGAGAACATTTCTCTACCAGAAGAAGTTGAAAAGGTAATGGATAAGAGAACTTCAATGGGCGTATTAGGTAATTTAAATCAATACACTCAATATCAATCAGCTGAAGCCATAAGGGATGCAGCACAAAACGAGAATGGTATGGCAGGAGCAGGAGTAGGATTTGGTGCAGGAGCAGCTATTGGGAATATGATGGGACAATCCTTGAAAAATTCAGAGCAAAATCCTACACAACAACATAACAATAAGATTACATGCCCCCATTGTAATGGTCAAGTATCAGCTTCGGCAAAATTCTGTAGTTTATGTGGTAAACCATTAGAAGAACCTAAGAAAAAATGTTCTAAGTGTAAAGCGGAAATTAGTAGTAGTGCAAAATTCTGTCCACAATGTGGAGAGCCACAAAATATTAAAGTTTCTTGTGATAATTGTGGTGCTGAAATATCATCAAATACGAAATTTTGCCCAGAATGTGGAAATAAAAGGGAGTAGAGGTGATATAGATGAGTCAAGAACTTAGTAAGGCAAAGACTAAAACTAGTACGGAAAAATTTGAATGCACATCCTGTGGTGGAGACATGATATTTAATCCGAAAACTCAGTCATTAAGCTGTTTATATTGTGGAAATAAGGTGGAAATAGAGCAAAAAGATGATATTATTCAAGAGTATGATATTAACTCATCTATAGATGAAGATTCTTCAGACTGGGGAAGTGAAACTAGAGTAATTCATTGTAATGACTGTGGAGCAGAAACTGTGATGAAGGAAAACTCTGTAGCTCAGTTTTGCGCATTTTGTGGATCTTCCCATATAATAAAACAAGATGAGATTCCAGGAATAAAGCCTGAATCCTTGATTCCTTTTAAAATTACAAGAAAAGAGGCAAAGGGGCTTTTTTCAAAATGGTTAAAGGGTAAATTTTATGCTCCTAAGAAAGCAAAATCAAATAATAAAATGGATAGATTATTAGGAGTATATATTCCTTATTGGACATATGACTCGGATACTCACTCTAATTACTCGGCAGAGCGTGGAACATATTACTATGTCAATGAAACCCATGTTGTATATAGAGATGGTGAGAGAAAAGAAGTAACGAGGAGAGTTCGTAAAACTAGATGGAGACATGTTAGTGGCTCATATGATTTGTATTTTGATGACCTACTTGTAAATGCCTCTCAACATGTTGATTCTAAAATTATAGAAGAAATAGAACCATTTAATTTAGAGGAGTTAGAACATTATGAGCCAGAGTATTTATCAGGATTTACAGCTGAAAGATATGCTGTTGAACTAGAAGAAGGATGGGAAGCTGCAAAACAGGCTATTCACCCTGAAATTTACAAAAGAGTAGTCAGAGAAATTGGTGGAGATACTGTTAGAAATGTTAGGATAGATACTAATTTTAATAGCATACTATTTAAGCACATATTACTACCAGTATGGATGTCATCATTTAAGTATAAGGAGAAAGTATATCGTTTTATGATTAATGGACAGACAGGAGAGGTACAAGGAGAGTCACCAGTAAGTGCACTTAAAATTATTTTAACTATTTTAATTGTTTTATGTATTGCTGCAGGAGGATTTTGGTTTATACAAAATGGAAGATAGTATTTGAATATAAAAAAGGCAGCAGATATCTGCTGCTTTTTTTATTAGTCACTTTTTCTTTAAATTAATTCAAACTAATTATCTATTATTTTCCCACTTGAATTACTATGATTAGATTCATCTAGGACTTGATGTTCACGACTCTTATAAGGCAATAAATTTTCTTTTTTTCTTTTGTATATTAATAAAACGACTACTTTGAAATATGTGTGTACAATTCCCATTAAAAGAAATCCACATATAAATGCAACTAAAGGGCCAAATATAAACAGAACATATTTAGATATAAGGGCATTTCCAAGAAGAATTACAAACATACCTAGAAAATTTCTCCAACCCAGTTTAACACTAGTTAATATTGACTGTATAGGTCCCATATTGTCTTCTACAACTATAATTGGCCAAGCAAACAGGAAAACCGTAGACACTGTAGATAAGAACAACATTCCCCAGGAAGGAGATAATAGCCCTAATGTGAAAGAAAAAATCAAAAAGAATATAAGTATAATTGGTGATGCAAATAATGCAATAATATGTGTGAATAGGGTGCCACCTAAAATTTTCAAGAAAGAAGTTTTGATTCCTTCCATAAAATAAGATGCTTTCAATTTTTTGTTATCTATTGCATATCTATATAGGTTGATACTTCCTGCTTTCATTATTGAAGAAAATAATACTACTATAATATAGTTTAAAAGTGCAATAATTAATATAGGAGGTATTTGATGTAACCAAGTATTATAGCTATTCCAAGAATACATTGGAATATTTGAAATTTTTCTAAATAAAGCTATTCCAATAAAAACACAATAAGCTATGAACAATAATGTCAAAACAAAATTTATTATAACAGGTATAAAGATACCCTTGTGATTGTCAGATATCCTAAGGGCTTCTTTACAGTCATCCATTATCTCATCAAACCACATTATTCAGTCACCTCCTGATTTGGAGAATCAAAGTTCTTAAAATCATTTTTATGGGTTATAAATATAACTAGAGAGAAGAATACTTCAAATACCATTCTTATAAATGAAGTAACTATAGTTGAAATGGTTATAAAAGGAATTAGTCCAGCTATTAGCACTTTAGTAGCATTAATAGCAAAATCTAGGTCAATTGAAGGTCTATTTGAAAAATTAGAGAAATTACTTTGACTATTTAAACTGCCTGAATTTCTATGAACAAAGGCCCAATGTATTATTTGTAATAAACTAAGGGGAAAAAAGTTTCTTTTTGCAAATCCAAAGCTATCTCTAAAGGCAGCAATAACACCGTGATCATTCATAACTAAAGAAGTTTTCCACATACTTAAGAATACACTAATAATTATTGGAATTAGAGTAAGACCAATTAATAAGGTTGCCACGCCTAAAATTAAATAAAATGGTATTATAATAATCCATCCAATTAGTACTAAAATTTTTCCTAGTAGAAATTTTAATGCATATTTCTTGACTCCAGTCCAAAAAGTTCCTTTAGTCAAACCTTTAGTTAATATTAGCTCTTTATACATATTATAAAGTCCGCTTTCAATAATAACAGAGACAATACCGTATGCAAGGAGCACTATAACTATTTTTATTCCAAAATTTGAAATCAATCCCATTACGCGATTAAAGTCATATAAAATAAATAACTCCTTTTTAATAAAAGAATAAAGAAATATTCCAGCTAGAATTATTGTTAAAGATTTAAAGCCAATTAGGGTCAATTGAGGAAGGTAGATTTTTTTATTTTTTTTGTTAATATGAAATGCTTCTTTAAAATAATCAAAAATTAGATAGGATTTCCGCATTTTTTCACCTCTTTCAGTTATTTGAGTATATTGCTTGAAATAAAAAATATATTATTAATATTTAATACATATAAATAATATATGAAACTCCATATACATTTAATTATATTTTAGTTAAAATATAAAAATTAATTCATTAATAGCTTAGCAGCTCCTGCAATACTTTCTTTTGTACCCACTAGAAATACTTGATTATTGGAATAAATTCGGCGATTACCTCTAGGGATTATAAGTTTATCGTTTTCTTGGTCAAAAATTCCTGCTATAACACAATTTTTAGGAAAAGACTTAAGTTGGGCTACTTCCGAGATTGTTTTCCCTGAGCATTTTGCTTTAGTAGGTATTGTAATTATTGATACTTCGGCTTTACCATTACTGAAAGATGCTACTCTCCTAATTTCTGGTTGTTCAATATCCATAACAAATTTATCAACAAGCATATCGACTCCAGCTGCCATATTAGTAGCTCCAGCAATTTCATATGCGCTCTTATATTCTGGTTCTCTCATCCTAACGAATATTTTTTCTACATTAAAATTTTTAGAAAGAATTGTGAAGGCAAGATTATTTGCATCATTCGGCATTACACCTAATGCAATATCGCACTTTTCTATACCAGCCTCTTTTAAAATTTCTAACTTAGTAGCATCACCATTAACAGTTACTGCACCATAATTAGAGTAGATATTTTCGCAAATTTTTCTATCTTTATCTATAACTACAACATCATGTCTTTTTACTAGGGCTTTGGCTATATTTCTACCTAAAATACCTCCCCCAGCTATAAGAATATACATATTTTCACATCCTCTCTATTTCCAAGCTTTTCTACTAAATAGAACAAATATGGGAATTATTTCTAGTCTCCCTGCTAACATTCCAATAATATATGTTATTTTAATTATTGGAGATAATGAAACCATTTTTTCTACGCTAAAATAAAAGGGCCCAATATTACTAACTGAAGATATCATACCAGATATAGCTTGAAAGGCATTTAAATCTGAAAATAAGGTAGAGATTATTGACCCAATTATGATTATTAAGATCCAAGCAAAAAATAATGAAGAGATTTTAAATATTTCTTCATCTTCAATTATACTTTTGTCTAAGGTTACTGGAACTACAGCGTGCTTTGGTAGATAAATCTTCTTAAGCTCTCTTCTAAACAGTTGATTTAGAACAACTACCCTTACTACTTTAAATCCTCCCGATGTAGAACCAACACAACCTCCCATGAACATCAAGATAAGAAATAACAGTTTAGCCACTGATGGAAAAAATGGATTTCCAATGTCTTCAGTAATGAATCCAGTAGATGTAATTATTGAAATGACTTGAAATAATGCCTTTCTAAGCATTTCTTCAAAAGCTGATAGAGAACTGATGACTGATGTCCCTTTTCCTAATAATATTAGTATAACTGAAATAATAATAATTCTTCTAAAATATTTAACTTCGGTATTAGATATAAATTCCTTAATATTTCCAGTAAAGACCTTATAATGAACTAAAAAGTTTATACCACCTATAAACATAAAAAAAATAATGCAATATTCAATTAATCGATAATTAGGATGGCCCACATCACGAAAATGTTTGATACTAGAATCATATCCAGAGAATCCTCCAGTAGAAATACTAGTTAAACTATGAATAATTGAATCAAACATGCTTACATCTAGCAATAATAGTATAATGCACTGTATAAAAGTAAAAGCAAAATAGAGACTCCAAAGAATTTTTATTGTTTTATATATGTTAGGGACAGGTCTTGACATAGTCATTTTATGACTTTCTGCGTTGAAAAGCTGCCATATATTTCCTTCGTTTCTGAAGGTGATAAATAAGAAAAAAGTAATAATGCCTAGACCGCCTAGCCACTGCATTAAGCATCTCCAAAAAATAATTGATTTAGGTAAACTATCTAAGCCTTGAAATACAGTTATGCCTGTGGTTGTGAAACCACTGACTGCTTCAAAAAAAGAATCAATAAATGGTTTGTTCAATGCAATCTGAAAGGGAATTGCTCCTATCATTGAAACAACTATCCAAGCTAAAGTACATAAAATCATACTACCTGTTAAAGATAACTTCAAATTACTCTTGTTTGATATTGTGTATAATATGAGTCCGATTATTATAGAGAATATTGATGGAAAAATAAAAGCTTGTAGGGATACCACATTTTCATTATAAAATAGTACTAAAATTATAGGTGATAATAGTACTAGTCCTAAGAGAAACAATAAAGATCCTAAGACATAAAAAATCGCAGAGTATTTTTCAACCATACAGTTTTTCAAACCTTTCTAAATTATTAAATTCACTTATTTAATGTTTATGAAAAAAAATTATTAAAATGAAGGATTTGTTCCAAGTGCATTTAACCGATATATACCCCTTGTAAGTTAAATAACTCAAGAAGAGGAATTATTTAATTTAAATAGTAAAGTGGCTGAACACTAGAGTCACGAGGGTATAATCTTGCATAAAATGATAATATACAATTTCATCATTTATTATATTTTGCAGTAAATAGTCTAGAAGGATAGAGAACCATAATAAAAGAAATAGTAGTAGCTACTAACAGACATATGCCTACAAAGAAAAAGGTAAAGCTAATATCATTTCTATTTAGTACTGACCCAATAAAAGATAAGATTATAGGTGAAAGAAATTTGCCTAAATAAATAGAGCTACTTACTATTGATAGAGCAAAAGCATTAGAAAAATGGGGAGTAATTTGTGTTACTATTAAGAAAATCTGAGGCTTAAGTATACCTAGGCCAAGGCCTATTGAAAAAGATGAACTAGCAACTAAAGGCATACTATTTGCAATACTTAAAAATAAAAAGCCCAAAGACATGAGTCCAATGGAAAAAGGGATTTTATAATTTTTTAGTTTTGATGTTATTCTTTTTAAGAATAAACCACCAATAAACCCTGCGAAAGTTAAGGTGGAAACGGCAAAACCAGCTGATTCAGAATTCCCAATATTATTAGTTGTTAAAAATAAAGATATGTTTGTTAATATCGAGTAAAAGCCAATATTTAAAAGCAAAGCTAAAAAAGCTATTATTAATATCTCTTTATTAAAAAAATAACTGTCAATATTATATGTTCTTCTTCTAGGCGGCTCGGGAAGTCCAAAAAAAACAAGAATTAAAGCAACTAGAGCTATTAAATATGTTCCGAAAACTAATCTCCAATTTAGAGTGGCTAGCCAACCAGACACAAGGGTGGCAAATATGGCACCTAAGTTAGATACTGCATTAGAGTATCCCATCATTTTAGTTCTTTCATCTCCTTGAAAAAAGTCTGCTATTAAAGAGGTAGATAATGGAACTAATAATCCTAGACCTACTCCTAATAAGGCTCTAAAAAATAAGAGTATTAGAATACTAGAGCTTATTCCCCCACCTATTCCACCTAAAATATATATGATAAGACCAATAATTATAAGCTTTCTTTTTCTTACTTTAATTGATATTTTACCTGAAAGTAAGCTAAAGGGAATTAATACTATTGAGGGAAGTGTTAATACCATTTTTATTAGGTATGTTTTTGCATAGGGGAAAGCATTAGTTATTTCGCTTAAAGCAGGAGAAACGACTGATCCCGCTAATATTACTAATAAAGAAATTGATAATACAGATAATTTTATCAATAATTTCATTTATTTATCACCTCGCTAAATAAAAAACTGAAGTCAAAGGACTTCAGTTTTTATTTCAAGCCTCTCATAAACATTTGGGTCCAATAATATCTACCATATTTATCTACTGAAACCCCTACTCCAATTTCACTAAAAGATGGACTTAAAATATTACTTCTATGACCTGGAGAGTTCATCCATGCATTCATTACTTCTTGTGCTGTTCTTTGACCCATAGCTATATTTTCTCCAGCTGCAGAAAATCTTAGACCAAAATCTTCCATCATTTGGAATGGAGAACCATAGGTTGGGGAAGTATGGGAGAAGTAGTTCTTATCTCTCATATCTGTAGACTTATATCTGGCTACCCTTGATAATTGCCAATTTGCTGTTAGTAGCTCAAGTCCTTGTTTTGACCTTTCAATATTTACTAATCTAATAACTTCATTTTCTAAAGCTTTTACATCATCGATGTTAGGAATATTGATTTTTTGACCTGGGTAAATAAGATCAGGATTTTCAATTTGAGGATTAGCATTGATAATTTCACTTACCCCAACTTGATATTTTACTGCTATTTTCCACATCGTATCTCCAGATTTAACTGTATATGTTGATGGTTCAGCCCAAACTACAGTTGAGGTTAATAGTAGAAAAAATATCATACTGATTATTAAAGCTTTTCTTTTCACAAAATCACCTCTTTATAAAAATTATTTTACTATTAGTTTTGGGTAGTTTTTGTTAATTCATGTTGTGAAAATTATTCCAATTTAGAAATATTTATACAAATATAAAATAAATTAATAAAAGATGAAGGGAAAGAAAAAGAATAATAGAAGTAGTACTATAAAAGTTTGATTTAAAGCGATTATGTATATAAATTTAATGGGAAGGGAGTTAAACTATGAAATTAAAATATCTTAGCCATTCTACTTTTGAAGTAACAGGAAGGAACTTTAAAGCATTAATAGATCCTTTTATTAGTGAAAACCCAAATTCTCCAGTTAAAGTAAGTGATTACTTAGATATTACTCACATCTTTATAACCCATGGTCATGGAGACCATTTTGGAGATGCTATAGAAATTGCTAAAGAATGTAATTCTACTGTAATTTGCAATTTTGAATTAGCTCATTATATTATTTCAAAGGATCAAACTATAAATGTACACCCTATGCATATCGGTGGTAGAACAAACTTTGATTTTGGTAGGGTTAAGATGACTTCTGCATTACATGGGTCTGGAATTTTACATAATGATATCTTTATATGTGGAGGCAATCCTTGTGGTTTTATTATTGAGGCTGATGGGAAAAAAATATATCATGCTGGTGATACCGGATTAACTTTAGATATGAAACTATTAGAAAGTGAGAAAATTGATATAGCTCTACTACCTATTGGAGGTAATTTCACAATGGATATAGAAGATGCCATAAGAGCAGTTGATTTTATAAAACCAAAGACTGTAATACCTATGCACTATAAAACCTTTGAAGTGATTGATGCAGATCCAGAGGAATTTAGAGAAAAAACAGAGAAAATCAATGTTAAAGTCATGGATTATGGAGAAGTAATAGAAGTTTAAATATATAATACTAGTTTTGTTGTTTGTTTTTGAATATTATGAAAATATGTGAACCTATTGATTAATATATTCATATATTGTAATATAATAATTAAACAATATATTGACACAGAATATAATCAGGAGGTATAAAATGAAGAAAAAATCACATATGAGTTGGTCTTGGATATTTATAGTAGGATTTTTTGTATTATCTATACTAGACTTTAGATTTGGTATATTAGGGATTATATGTATGACAGCACCAATATATCATGCACTAAAAGGAAGAGGAAAAATACATTGTTCACATTACTGCCCTAGGGGTTCATTTCTTGGGAAGTTTTTAGGGAAAATTAGTTTGAATAATAATCCCCCTAAATGGATGAGAGGAAAATTAGCTAAAAATATATTACTAATAGTAATGATTACCCTGTTGACAATATCAATGATACATGCAAAAGGTGATTTCAGTAAAATAGCATTTAGTTTATTTAGATTTATGGGATCATCATTTATTGTTGGTATTTTAATGGGTATAATATTTAGACCACGCAGTTGGTGTACAGTATGTCCTATGGGTTATTCTACAGGATTAATTAAGAAGAAAATGGATAATAGAAAACTAAAAACAAAATTTAAAAAGAATGAAAGTGATAAAACAAATGAACAAAAAATAGCCTAACTGACTACTACCCTGTAGTCAGTTTTTTATCATATTTATATATTGAAGTTTATATACGATTAGTTTTAGAAAAGTATAAATGGATTTAATAAAAAAGTGTATGATATAATTATAGGAGATTTATTAATAGTTCTAAGAAGTAGGTGAATTCTGAATATATTAGCTCTTGATTATGCATAAGCTTTTAAAAGGGGGATAAAAAATGAGAAAATTAGAAGTTAAGCAATTAGGTCCTGGCAGTGTGTTTAAAACTGTTATCTATCTGATGTGTATACCGATGGCATTATTTGTTCTTGTAGGATTTATAGCAATGCTTATAGGAATATTTACAGGAGAAAAATTTGCTGCAGTTTTTGGAGGCGTATATTTATTCATGCCTATAGTAATGATATTAATATATGGAGGATTCGCAGCTTTAGTAGCACTAATCTATAATCTATTTGCTCAGAAATTCGGTGGACTTGAAATTCATGTTGAAGATGAAATTCCAGCTTATAGTGCAATAAATGAACAAGCACAAGATAATGAAAGTACTGAATATTAAATTTTAATTAAAGGTAATGTTATTATTCAAATAAAATTTTTAGAAAAAACTTATCTAAACAAGAAAGCTATCTGTTAAAACAGATGGCTTTTATCTTTTGATAAGACTCCCACTTCTATAAGTGGGAGAGAAGATTTCTCTTCAGGTGGAG
>NZ_JAETGO010000002.1 GCF_016765695.1 Sporosalibacterium faouarense
CTCCACCTGAAGAGAAATCTTCTCTCCCACTTATAGAAGTGGGAGTCTTATCAAAAGATAAATTTTTTCAAAAAAAAGATTCCCAATGAATCGAAAGATTTTCTTTTTGTCTTTCTACTCCTAAGGAACATCCAATATTTTTACATAGAAACTTTATTATTTTTTTATCTATTGATCATTATTATCTATTCTTTCTTCTGGTGAAATCAATTCTAATAACTATATACTACTCTGGAGCGCCAAAAATATAATAATCATACTTTTGGATTAACGTTCTTGTTTTTCATCAATAGAGCCAATGTAAGGCTTACAGAAACTACTTATGATTTCTACTTTTTTAGCTGTAACCTTTTTCTATTCTAAAAAAGTAAAATACCTATAATATAAATAACTTGTCAAGGTATTTAATTTTAATAGAATTAGGAAAATTTATTTCCAAAGGAATCTATTATTTTAAACTATATAAAATATAAGAGCCAATTGGTTGTTCAACCAATTGGCTCTTTATTTTCTAAAGTTTGTCCTATTTTATAATCCTATTTTATAATCCTAAGTACTAGAATTATTGTACTTCTACAGATCCAGTTACAGTACAATCTTCTGGTATTTCTGAACTTGCTTTATACTCTTCATTTGCAAAGTATAAGTTACCATCAATTGTTGCTCCACCACTTAAATTAAATCCGTTAGCTTCAACGTATACATCACCTTTTACAGTTCCACCTTGAAGTCTAGTGTTTGGACTCTTAATAGTCATTTTTGGTACAGTTATAGTAAATCTGTCAAGTATGTTATGCTCATCATCTTGAGTATATGGAGCTAACTTACGATATACATCTTGACTAGCATCACCTTTGTTATGGAATTCACCTTCTACTACTACTTCATCTTCAATAGTTATGTCTTGAACTGTAGCAATAATCCACTTACCATCTTTACCAACAGATTTTTTGAATACTTCTCCATCTGTTATATCAAGAGAAGCAGCTGCTACTGCATCAGTCATCTCTTTTACTTCAACTTCACCAGTTACAGTACAATCTTCTGGTATTTCTGAGCTTGCTTTATACTCTTCATTTGCAAAGTATAAGTTACCATCAATTGTTGCTCCACCACTTAAGTTGAAACCATCAGCTGCAACGTATACGTCTCCCTTGATAGTTCCACCTTGAAGTCTAGTGTTTGGACTTTGAATAGTTACTCTTGGTACAGTGATTGTAAATCTGTCAATTATGTTATGCTCATCATCTTGAGTATATGGAGCTAACTTACGATATACATCTTGACTAGCGTCACCTTTGTTATGGAATTCACCTGCAACTACTATTTCTTCATCAATTGAAATATCATTTAATGTTGCTATGATCCAAGTACCATTTTCGCTTATAGCTTCAGTAAAACCATCTGCATCATTTACAAGTGATGCTGTTGTTACTACGTCTGCTCCTTGATCTCCTTCATTATTATTATCTGTTGAATCAGTACTACAACCAGCAAGTAAAGATACAGATAATAAGAATGCTAATCCTAATGCTTTTAACTTCATGAAAAATTCCTCCTCGTTTTCTAAAAAATTTAGTTTGTTATTTAACAAATAATATTTTAACACAAATGATAAATAAATAACAAGTATTATTTATTTTTTGTTAAGTTTTGCTAATTACATTTTCTTTATATTTATCATATTATAACTGATATGGCAATTATAATAACTTGAGTAACATTAATTATGACAAAGTTCTTAATCGATAAAATAAAGGTATCCTTTTTCGACTGATTTTCACAAAAAATGTTTATATGCTTTTTAACTATAAACAGTGTTAATAAAGCGACTAATGCTAATAAAGGAAGTACTCTCACAATTACTAATAATGTCAAAGAAACATAACCAATATAATATAGAAATCTATATACTTTTAAAGAATTCTTCTTTCCAATATATATAGGAAGTGTATATCTCTTGTTTGCTATATCATCCTCAATATCACAAATGTTATTTGCTAACATAATGTTTGCAATCCCTGTAACACATGGAATAGATAATAGAAAAATATATATTATTTCTAAATAGTTTATTTGCATATTTAACAATCCTGTATGCAAAATAATAGAAACTAAGTTCTGATCAAATACATGTATATATATTGAAATAAAAGTAATTATGAATCCCATAAATAAACCAGAAAATATTTCTCCAAAAGGCGTTCTAGATATAGGAATTGGTCCAAAGGAGTATAAAACACCTATAGTAAAAGAAATTGCACCTAAAATAAGTATAATAATATTAGTATTTAAAAATAGTAAAATACCAAATGTAATTGCTATAATTAATATTATGAAAATAATGGCTACTACAGTTGATTCCTTCAAATTAAATTTTACTATAGCATTATGAGTCTCATATCCATATCCATGCTTCTTATTTGCCCTTCTAAAGTCCTGATAATTATTAATCGCTGTTGTTGTCATGTCTACAAATAGTAGCGATATAAACATATAAATGAAATTCTTTAAATTGAATGTGTCAAATCTATATATTGCATAAAAAGTTCCTAATAAAAAAGGTATTAAGCTTGCAACTTTTGTCTGAATTTCCACGAGCTTTAAAAAACTTATAAACGACATCTCATCACTCCTCCTATATATTAAAAAATATCTTAAATTAAATACAAGAATAACTTTAGATTAAGCTAACTATTATATCATAACCAATATAAATAAGAATTTCAATTTCATTAATATGTTTTTTATGTAATTTCACCATTATCTTCCTGTTTATCTCTTTTTTGTACATATTCAATACATATATTGAAATATAGAAGGAGAGTAAAGATTTTTCTGATATTATCCTTAAAACCTTTACTCTCCTTCTTCTATATATTTTTTAATCTCATTAAATTTAGCTTGCTGAGGTTACTTCAAATTGACTATAATATAGATTTGCGTAGAATGCACCTTTTTCAAGTAATTCTTTATGATTACCTTGTTCAATAATATCTCCATTATTCATAACAAGAATCTTATCAGCATCGCGAATTGTACTCAATCTATGGGCAATTATAAAGCTCGTTCTATTCTTCATAAGATTATCCATAGCTTTTTGAATTTGTATCTCTGTTCTTGTATCCACCGAACTAGTAGCTTCGTCAAGTATAAGAACCTTCGGATCTGCTAATATAGCTCTTGCGATGGTTATAAGCTGTTTCTGTCCTTGAGAAACATTGGAAGCATCTTCATTAAGTATCATGTCATATCCTCCTGGTAGGTTATGCACAAAACTATCTACATGGGCAGCTTTTGCTGCTTGTATCACTTCCTCATCAGTTGCATCAAGTCTACCATATCGAATATTTTCCATTATACTTCCGTTATATAACCATGTATCTTGTAGAACCATTCCAAACAAATCCCTTAGGTCTCCACGTTTAAATTCTCTTATATCATGATTATCAACATTAATTGATCCCTTATTTACATCATAGAAACGCATTAATAGCTTAACTACAGTTGTTTTACCTGCACCTGTAGGACCAACAATAGCAATTTTCTGTCCTGGCTTAACAGATGTATTAAAGTCGTTAATAACCATTGTATCTTCATCATATCCAAAGGATACTTCTCTAAAATCCACACTTCCTTTAATATTTTTGTTTTTAACTGGACTTGAAGTTTCTGGCACTTCTTCTTCCTCTTCTAAAAATTCAAATACACGCTCTGCTGCTGCTGCAGTTTGCTGTAAAATGTTAGAAATATTGGCTATTTGAGTAATCGGTTGTGTGAATGACCTTACATACTGTATAAACGCTTGAATCTCTCCCACTGTGATAATTCCTCTAACAGCAAACCATCCTCCCATAACACTTACTATTACATAACCTAAGTTACCAACAAATCTCATTATGGGCATCATCATACCAGATAAAAATTGAGATTTCCAAGCTGAATGATAAAGATTTTCATTATGAGAATCAAATTCATTGATACTCTTTTCTTCACCATTAAAAGCTTTCATAACTGTGTGTCCACCATACATTTCTTCTATATGTCCATTTACATTACCTAGATATTTCTGTTGTTCTTTAAAGTACTTCTGTGAGTGCTTTACTATAATTACGATAAATACCATAGATATAGGCACAATACAAAGGGCTACCATTGTCATTTGCCAGCTTATACTGAACATCATAATCGTAATACCAATCACGGTTGTAATAGATGTGACAAACTGTGTTAAACTTTGATTTAATGTCTGACTTAAGGTGTCAATATCATTTGTAACACGTGATAATACTTCTCCTTGATTAGTTTTATCAAAATATTTTAGAGGTAATTTGTTTATCTTTTCAGAAATATTCTTTCTTAGTTCATAGGTTACCTTCATTGAAACGCCGGACATTATCCATCCTTGAATATATCTGAATAATGCACTTAACAAGTATAAGCCTGCCAAAGTAATAATTATATTTCTAATATAATCAAAATCTATTCCGCCACCTGTACCTGCTATTTTAGACATAATCCCTTCAAATAGCTTATCAGTTGCAAGGGCTAATACCTTAGGACCTGCTATATTAAACACAGAGCTTAAAGCTGCGAATATAAAAACTATGATTATCCCTGTCTTATATTTACTCAAATATTTTATTAGCTTTTTCATGGTCCCTTTAAAATCTTGGGCCTTTTCTCCACCTCTCATCATATCTGGTCCCTGTCCAGGCCCACCACCACGTTTTCTTCTCATATTTGGAGCATGCTTTTTGTTGTTTTGACTCATGCTAATTCCTCCTTTGAAAGCTGTGATAATGCAATTTCCTTATATGTTGGGCAGCTCTCCATAAGCTCTTTATGAGTTCCAACTCCTACTATACTACCTTCTTCAAGTACAATGATTTTCTCTGCATTCATAATAGTAGAAACTCTTTGAGCTACTAATAGTACTGTACTAGATTCTGTATGAGGCTTCAAAGCCTTTCTTAAAGTAGCATCTGTCTTAAAATCAAGTGCAGAAAAACTATCATCGAATATATATATTTTAGGTTTTTTAACAAGAGCACGTGCTATAGACAATCTTTGTTTCTGTCCACCAGACACATTAGATCCCCCTTGAGATATTTGGGTTTCAAACTTCTTATCCTTTTCGTTTATAAATTCCATTGCCTGAGCAATTTCAGCAGATTTTTTAATTTGTTTTTCAGTTGTATTCTCATCTGCATATTTTAGATTTGACTCAATTGTTCCACTAAATAGCACACTGTTTTGTGGTACATATCCAATTATATCTCTAAGGTCGTGCTGAGTAACATCCCTAATATCTTTATCATCAATAAAAACTGTACCTTCTGTGACATCGAAAAATCTAGGTATCATATTAACAAGGGTTGTTTTTCCTGACCCTGTAGAACCAATAATTGCAGTAGTTTCACCTGGTAGAGCTTTAAAACTAACATTCTTAAGCATATTTTCTTCTCCACCTGGGTACCTGAAGGAAACATTTTTAAATTCAACTACACCTTTTAGATTCTCTTTTATATCCTTAGGTTTCTTCGGATCTTTAATTGTTAGTTCTGTATCTATTACCTCAGCAACACGAGTAGCTGATACTGAAGCTCTCGGAATCATAATAAACATCATTGAAAGCATTAAGAATGACATTATAATTTGCATTGCATACTGCATAAATGCCATCATATCTCCAACTTGCATAGCAGAGTCTGCTATTTGATGAGCTCCAACCCAAACTATTAGTAAAGTTACTCCATTCATTATTAACATCATAGCTGGAAACATAAAAGCCATTACACGATTAACAAAGAGACTTGTATTTGTGAATTCCTGATTTGCTTTATCAAATCTTTTTTCTTCAAATTTCTGAGTATTAAAAGCTCTAATAACCATCATACCCGATAGATTTTCACGAGTAACTAGATTAATTCTATCCACAAGCTTTTGTATCTTCTTAAACTTAGGCATAGCAATTGAGAAGATAATTAATATCATTCCTAAAAGAACTATAACAGCTAATGCTATAATCCATGACATGGAAGTACTTTTATCTAGAGCTCTGATTACTCCACCTACACCCATTATAGGTGCATAAAATACCATTCTTATCATCATAACAACAAGTATTTGAATTTGAGTTATATCATTCGTTGTCCTTGTGATTAATGAAGCAGTTGAAAATTTATTGAATTCCGTACTAGAAAAGCTCTCTACTTTACCAAACACCTTCCTACGTACTGTTTTAGCTAAGCCAGCGGCGACTCTAGCAGCCAATAAACCAACAATTATAGTACAGACTCCACTTAATAAAGATACTAGTAACATCCATATTCCTGTTCTTACTATATAACTATTTTGAAGTTTGTCTGTATCCATACCTAATGCTTCATATTCGTTTTTAACCAGTACAACAGCTGATTGATTAACCATACTGTCTTCCAAAGCTAAAAACTGTTCGTTCATAGTATCCCTTATTTGACTAAGCTGTTCTTGTGGTAAGCTCCTTAATAATTGATATATATCTGTTTCAACCGGAATTTCTTTTCCATTAAAAGAAATCATACCATTTTGAGCATTACTTTTCATTTCTTCTATCCCAGACATTGCTAAGAAAGCTTTACCTATTATAGGATTTAGTTTATTCTCTTCTTCTTCACTGATATCTTGTAATACATAAACAGGCTCATTTTCTATTGCTGGATATTCCTCAATATAATTATCATATTTATCACTATTCCTATCAATGAGCTCATAGTTCTGTAATACATCTTTTTTGTCTTTTTCATCCATAAATAAAATGAGTTTATCCATCTGACTCTCCCTAATTGCCTCAGGTACAGCTGTTACAATACCACCTTGCTGAATTCCTTTATTAACTATGTTAGCCATATAATCAGGTAAAGCAAGTTCACTCATTGCTTGCACAAATAATAGTCCTATAGCTAATATAATCGTTAGGGTAAAAGGTTTCAAATATCTAATTAACTTAAACATTCTTGCATCTACTCCTTATTAAGTATTGTTGTCATATAAAAAATATCTATGCTTAAAGATCTTCTTCGTCTTGATGTTTATCTATTACTTTTTCTAATACATCCAATCCCTTCATAATAGTATCAATTTCTTCTTCTGTAGCATTATTTAATAGCTCTTCAAATATATCTTTAACATCATTATGATGCTGTTTTGATTCATCTTTAAATTTTTCTGTTATACAAACTAAAACTACTCTTCTATCACTTTCACTTCTAGTCCTTTCAACAAATCCATGCTTTTCTAGTCTATCAATAATTCCTGATACTGTACTATTTGATAAGGCAACGTGCTTACTTAAATCGCTGATTTTCATCGGACCAAACCGAGATAATGTACCAATTATCATTCCTTGAGGAGCAGTTAAGTTCATAGCCTTAAAGCTATTCTCAATTTTATCCTTCACGGCATACTTTAACCTTTTAATAATTCGCATTATTCTTATTCCCTTTCCTGTATCCACCATTAAATAAGTCTCTCTCCTTTCTATTCTAATTATTAGTTTTTTTATTGATTTTTATTATTTGTATACTAATATTTTGCATTGCAATATTTCGTATACGAAATATTTTATTCTAAAAAAATATACAAGTCAAGACACTTTTCATTTTTTAATTGTTAAGTTTTTTTAAGTAACTATCTTAATAGCCTTAAATATAGGAAAGAATTTATATAATAGAAGAGGTTAAGTCTGTCGGGTTATCTAAAAATAGCTTATAAGAAAAACTATTAGCAAAGAGCAAACTACAAATATTATTGCTTTTTATTTCCTCAAAAATAAAAGGTCCCGAAAGACTGGGACTCTTTCGGGACCTTTTTGAGGTGTATTTGTATGTGGGGAGATTACTTATAATGGTAATGGATCAAATCCAACATATATAAGAATTGCTACAAATACTGCAACAATTATTGCATATATAAAGGTAGGAATTGAGTTCCTCCTAATTAACTTACCTTCTGCTCCTATAGCTCCAACTGTAGCACAGGCAGCAACAACGTTATTAACACAAATCATATTTCCTATAGCCCCTCCAATTACTTGTAAGGCTACGATCAGTACTTCTGACATCCCTAGTATATTTGCTGTCTCAAACTGTAACGAAGAGAATAGGATATTAGATACAGTATTTGACCCTGACATAAATGCCCCAAGTATTCCTATAAAGGGAGCAAATATTGGATATACTGGACCAGATATACTAGCAGCAGCTTGAGCCATTTCAGTTAACATACTCTCTAGTCCTGAGCCATTTACTCCTGAGTTAAGCATCAACTGTACCATTGCAACTCCTGCAAATAATGCTATGGCTGCTCCACTAATCTGTTTGAATGTATTTCCCCATGCTGTTTTTATTTCTTTACCTTTCATTTTAAACATAAAATGGGTAAATAACGCTACCAGCATAAATGGTATAGTTCCTGGCAAGTACGCCCATTTAAGTGCATAATCCAAATTTTCTATTCCTAAAATATTTTTTATAGTTATAGTTTGAGCAGATAATATTGATTTTAATCCAAGGCTTGGAATTCTTGTTATAACTAATATTATTGCTATCAATAGGTATGGTGTCCAAGCTTTAAATAAAGACATCTTAGCAGTTTTTACAGCTCCAGTATTCCCCATATCTACACTAGACTCCCAATCATCTGACCATTCTTCTTTATTTGGAAAGTCCCATTTATCCTTCGGTACTAAAAATCCTTTCTTCGCTGCAATTATAACAATAGGTAATCCTATAAATGCTCCTACTAATGATGGTAACTCTGGTCCGAATATAACTGCCACTAAAATGAAAGGTACTACAAAAGCTAATCCAGCAAATATTGCAAATGGTGCAGCAGCTAATCCTGGTTTAATTGACTTTTCTTTTCCGAAGAATTTTGTCATCATACATATACCAAGAAGTGGTATTATAATTCCTGCTAAACCGTGACTTATTGCTATCCATTGTGTAAGACTCATTTGGAATGCTTCAGCACTAACGCCTGAAGAGCTAATATGATTGGCTATTGTACTCATAGTTCCAAAAATTGGAGTACCTACAGCTCCAAAGGATACAGATGTACTATCAAATATTAAAGCTACCATAGCTGCTGCTAGTGGTGGAAACCCTAAACCTACTAACAGGGGCCCAGCTAGTGCAGCAGGTGTTCCAAATCCAGCTGCTCCTTCTATAAAAGCTCCAAACATCCATCCAATTATTATAGCTTGAATTCTTCTGTCTTTTGTTATTCCTCTAAATCCATTGTTAATAACAGACATTGCTCCTGATTCTTTCAATGTATTAAGAATTAAAATAGCTCCAAATATGATTATAAGAACATCGATTGCTTTAAATATTCCAAATACTGAATAAGACATCACATGGTGGAAATCCATTTTCCATATTCCCAATGCTACAAGAGCAGCAAGAACCCATGCAGTAGGTAGTGCCTTTTTAGCAGGCCAGTTAAACACTACCATTAGTACAATAGTTGCCAAGATTGGCAAAAATGCCATGAATGCAAACACTTAAATTCCCCCTTAATATTTTTTGTGTATAATCACATTAATTCTTTAAATATTTTAATGTGATTTATCTAACAAACCTTACCTGGATTTAATATTCCTTTTGGATCAAAGGATAGTTTTATATTTTTTAGTAATTCCATACCAAAGCTACCCATTGATTCTTGAAGATAAGGTTTTTTAGCATACCCAATACCGTGTTCACCTGAAACTTTTCCCCCTAGTTCATTAGCTTTACTATACATAGCCTTGAAAACATCGGCTAGTTTTTTCTCCCAAACTTCTTCTGATAAATCATCCTTTAACACATAGATGTGTAAATTTCCATCTCCTGCATGACCAAAACTTTTAATTCGAATATCAAACTCTTTTTGAAGCTCATTAGAGAATTTAACAAACTCTGCAACTCTATTTCTTGGAACAACAACATCACATTCATCCATCTCTGTAGTTGATGCTTTTATTGCCTCTAAGAACGCACCTCTGGCAGACCAAATTGAGTCTTGTCTTTCTTGTGTATTGGAAATAAGCACATCTAGAGCTCCTGCATCTAAGCAAATATGAGCAACTTTTTCATATACTTGTTCTATCTCTTCTTTACTATTACCATCAAATGTAAGCAGCAAATAAGCATCCGATGAATTGTCTGGGAATTTCTTACCTAAAAACTCTTCTGAAGCTAATATTACATCCTTTACCATATATTCTATAGCCGTAGGAATAACCTTAGATTTAATTATCTTTGGAACTGTCTCAATCGCCATCTCTAGATTAGGAAATGGTATTAGTAAACTTATAGCTTTTTTAGGCAATGGCAATAACTTTAAAACTGCTTTAGTTACTATTCCTAAGGTACCTTCTGAACCTACCATTAAATCCTTTAAACTATAGCCAGAACTATTTTTAACTACCTTACCACCGATTTCCATTATTTCTCCATTGGATAGAACCACTTCTAATCCTCTAACGAAGTCTCTAGTCACTCCGTATTTTACTGCCCTCATACCACCAGCATTTGTATTGATGTTTCCACCTATTGTTGCACTTTTTTCTCCTGGATCTGGTGGATAGAATAAGTCTCTATCCTCAACGAATTTAGATATTTCCATCAATAGAACTCCAGGTTCAACAGTCAATGTTAAATTTTCTTCATCTATTTCTAAAATTTCATTCATTTTACTCATATCTAGCATTATTCCACCATGTAAAGATACAGATCCTCCTACTAGCCCAGTACCTTGTCCTCTAGGTGTAACAGGAATATTATTATCATAAGCATATTTCATAATCTTTGATACTTCTTCTGTATTTTTGGCTTGAACAAGCACTTCTGGATATTTATGAATTCCTGCAAGCTCATCGTGGCTATAATCTTCATTTATTTCATTTTCAATAAAAACCCTGTCTTGTTCACAAACGGATATAAGATAATCTATGTCATTTTTATCAACTTTTTTGAAATCCATTATAGTCCCCCCTTTTAATTTTTAGCTGCTGCTATTAATTCATCTACACACAATTCTTGACTTTTTATACTATTTATCAATTTAGGTATAACTTCATATATATCACCAATAATCCCATAATGAGCTACATTGAATATTGATGCACTTTCATCTGTATTAATAGCTACAATACAGTCAGAATTATTCATTCCTGCAACAAACTGAACTGATCCAGATACACCACAGGTTATTATTAGCTTAGGCTTTACAGTTCTACCACTTAAGCCTATCTGCTTACGAGGGTCAGCCCATCCTGCTTCTATAAGTGGTCGTGTTGTTGCTACATGAGCATTTAGTAATCCAGCTAGCTCATGAATCATTTTTAAATCATCTTCCTTTTTGATTGCTCTACCTGCAACAACTATAACTTCTGCATCCTCTATACTAACTTCCTTTTCTTTCTTCTTAACATCTAGTACTGCAATATTTGAAGCTAATTTGTCTTTATCAATATCACATGATGTTATTTTTCCAGTCATTTCGTCAGTTCTTTCAGGTGCTGAGAAAATTTTATATCTCACTGTTGCAAACTGAGGTCTATGATTCGGTGTGAAAATATGAGCCATAATGTTTCCACCAAAAGCTGGTCTTATCTGATCTAAATCAGTATTTTCTTGAACATCAAGAATAGTACAATCAGCAGTTAATCCTGTTCTAAATCTAGCCGCTGTTCTTGGTGCAAGAGATCTACCTATAGTTGTTCCGCCAACTAAAACGATACTTGGCATTTGATTGTTAATAAAATCTTCAAATACAGCTGTATATGGCTCAACTCTAAAATACTCTAGCTCATCAGCTTCATATACAAATACTTCATCTACACCATAGTGCAGTAATTCATTTGCCTTTTCCTTAATATCTTTACCCATGAATAGACAATATACTGGATGATTAATCTTGGCAGCAAGTTCCTTAGCTTTGCCTATCAGCTCATAGGTTACAGGATGTATTTCACCTTCAAGATGATCAACATAAACTGCTATACCCTTCCATTTATCTTTGTCTATTTCTTCTACTTTATCTTCAATAAATTCAAAAGCACCTTCTGGTCCATTTTTCACACATATCTTACACATTTTACAGGCTGCGTTTATTGATAGACTTCCATTTGTATAGTCAATAGCATCAAAGGGACAAATCTTTCTAACTTCTTCTGGATTTTGTACCTTATCTTGATGAATTATTATCTTAGACATAATATCCCCCCTATATAAACTTCAATTCTTTTAGTTTTCCGAATAGCTTTTCACCTAGTTCATCTCCACTACCTTTCCAAATCTCATGATCTGAATTGGCTTCAGGTGGAAATACTCTCTTTACCTGAGTAGGCGATCCATTTAAACCATACTTTTTCTCATTGTTATCCTCTAAATCTGCTAGTCCATAGAAAGGAATTTCCCTATCCTTTGTAGCAATTTTCTTCTTAAAGGATGGAAGCCTAGGCTGATAAATATCTTTATCTACAGTTATCAAGCATGGTAGATTAACTTCAACTACCTCTATCGTATAAGGCATATCCATTTCTACAACAACTGAGTCTTTTTTAATTTCCATTATCTTTTTAACATTTGCTACATGGGGTATTTTTAAAAATTCTGCCATTTCTGGTCCAACTTGAGCAGTATCTCCATCAGTAGTCATTTTCCCACATATAATTAAATCTGGTGATCCTAGTTTTTTAATTCCTTGTGACAAAGTATAAGCAGTGGCTAAAACATCTGCTCCTGCAAACTTCCTATCGGAGAAAAGTGCTCCCCTATCTGCACCCATCATATAAGATTCTTTTATGATTTCTGATGCTTGTGGAGGTCCCATACTTAAAACAGTAACTTCTCCACCTTTATCTTCTTTAATTCTTAGTGCAGACTCTAAAGCGAAAAGATCATAAGGATTCATTTTAGAATCAATACCCTCTCTTTTAAGAACTCCAGTTTTTTCATCAACTTCAACCTCTGTAGTTCCTGGAACCTGCTTAATACAAACAAATATTTCCATTCAATTAACCCCCTTTTGGTATTATGGTAAGACCATATTTCCTTAATATACATTTTATTATTTCACTATAACTGAAACACCATCAGGTATTACAGCTACCTTGGCATCATTTCCTTGAATCTCAAATGCCATTCTTAATGCTTCATCCATTGTATAAGCATGCTTCATATGCATTGATGTTATCATGCTAGAATCACACATATCAGTTACCAATATAACTGTATGCTTACTTAAAATTCTCGCTAAAATCTGGAATTCCCATTGATCAGGTAATGTTTCATTTCTTGGTACCTTTAAAACCTTCTCGATAACAGCATTGGGACAACTAGCTTTTGCCATGTTCTCATAGAAAGATTCTCCACCATGTCCATCATTACAAGCTGATGCAATAATTATTATTCCTGACTCCTTACATGTGGCTTCGGCTGCTGTCATTCCCTTTACCGATTGATATATATTTTGATCAAGGGGATATCCACCATTAGATGTTATTACTATATCAGCCTCCTTTTTCTCTACTTTTGAAAGTTCTAGTAAGAATTCACACCCAGCTCTATGGGCTTTTTCTCCATCTCCTGCAAAAGCATTTATTATTTCTTTTTCAGCATTAATAACCACATTTAATATAAATGCTAGATTTGCTTTTTTAGCTGCATATAACATGTCTAAATGTATTGGATTCTTCTCTAAGATTCCTGTTCTTGCATTTTTACTACTAATAAATTCTGAGCAATGATTTGCTAAAACAGTTTCAGCTCCAGCGATGCCAGGTAATACACTTTTCCTTCCCCCAGAGAATCCAGCAAAAAAGTGTGGTTCAATAAATCCTTCTGCAATTAACAGTTCAGTTTCCATGGCTAGTTTATTTAACCATAGCTCCCCACCAGAAGGTAAGATTCCAACGTACTCCAAGCTACTATTATCTTTGGAGTCGTGAACAACTATTTCCTCATTCTCAACTATCTCCTTACCAAATTTCTCTATCATTTCTTCATGAGTTGTTGCTCTATGAAATCCTGTCGCTATGAGTATCTTAATTTCTATACTAGGATTGGCTTGCCTGATTTTTCTTAACAAGATTGGTAACGTAATTTTACTTGGAACTGGTCTTGTATGATCACTGGTTATAATAACCATGTTATCTTTGTCCTTTACAAGTTCTTCTAAATTTGAACTTCCAATTGGATTTTCCAACGCTTTGTAAACGATTTCCTCTTGATCAACATCTGGTTGATATTCATTTACTTTAGACTCTAATACACCTAACAGATTATTTTTAGGTACATTAAGCTCTAAAAAAGACTTAGAATAAGGTATCTTGATACTTCCCATTTCCACAACATTCCCCCCTAATACTTATTATTGGTATTATGGTAATACCAATTAAATTTCGTTCAAGCTTCAATAGCTTATGCTGTATGCTATTGGTAAATTGGTATTACCACCTTACCTTGATGTTATAATAGTTTTCAGAATATTGCAATAAAAGTTTATTTTTTAACAAAGATTTTGACAAAGATGTTATACAAATAAAAAACTGCCACGTATCTCAGTGACAGTAATTTGACGACTTTTTCTTAAATTGTTAAATATAAAGTTTTTCAATAAATATAATTACTCTTATCTAGAAAACCATTAAAAACTCTTATTTTTTGTTCTTGTTATATAATTGTCATAAGTAGAGCATTTCATTATTTCTCAGCAAGATGTTCAAAAATCAACTCTAAGTGAGTTCTCATTGCATCAGAAGCTTTAATAGGATCATTAGCTATAATAGCATTACAAATATTTTCATGATGTCTAATTAATAAGTCTTCATCATCGATTGCAGTTAGAATTTTTTCCCTTGCGTATACTATAAATGACTCCATTAACATAGATATACCATTTAATAAACTAACCATAAAGTAATTACCTGATATTTGAGCTATTTTGTAATGAAGAAGAGTATCATATTTAGCTCGGTCTTTTTCATTATCAGAGTTCTTCATATTATCAAGTAAGTTTTTTAGTTCTTTTTCATCTTTCTGTGTGATTCTTTTAGCTGCTAAATAAGCAGAGCCAATCTCAATTGTGGTTCTAAGCTCTAAAATATCCTCTCTCTTATCCTTATTTAACATAAACATAACAGTCAATGGCTGAAAAAATCCTTCTTCGACTTTCTCCTTAATAAATGTTCCTTCTCCTTGCCTACTTTCAATAAGCCCAGATATTTCAAGAGATCTTAAAGCTTCTCTAATAGATGTCCTACTAACCCCTAATTGACTTGCTAATTCTCTTTCCGATGGGAGTTTATCACCTTTTCCTAATCTATCCTCTAATACTAGAGTCTGTATTTGCTCAATGACATGTTCATAAACCCTTTTATTTTTAATTGGAGTAAACATATTTTATTTCCTTTCTATGTAATTTCCTATATTATCATGCTATAGTATGAAGTATTGCCTACATTTTGGATATTTAAAATTTCACCTGATATAACACTATTTTATCATAATTTACGCTATATATTAACATACTATATCAAATATGAAAAAATTTATTTTGAAATCAATATAGTTTTTTATAAAATTATATATCTTTAGTGACAAATGAATCGTTAAATATATATCAATCTATCCCTATAAGTAGTATACAATATAATCTATATAAAAAAAAGAGTCAATTCAAAGTAGATTCTACTTTAAATTGACTCTCTATTGTTTAACAATATATACCTAAACAAGTCACCTTATTTTTGTCTTATAACTTCTACTTCATATCCATCTGGATCAGTTACAAAATAGTACCTTGGTGGACTTCCAGGCAAGCCCATCAATTCAGTAACTTTATATCCCATTTCTCTATGTCTTTTATGTGACTTTTCCAAATCATCTGCAGCAACCGCTATATGACTAAAACCATTACCTATTTCATATGGTTTGTCTGGGTTATAATTATAGGTTAACTCTAATTCATAATAGCCCGATTCATCGGTTAGGTATACTAGAGTGAATTCATGTTCTGGAAATTCCTTTCTTGAGCTTTCTTTTAATCCTAATGCTTCTTTGTAGAATTGCAGAGATTTTTCTAAATTCATTACTCTTATACATGTATGTAGCATTTTGTACTTCATAAAATCATCACTCCTTTAATCATCTTTTCTATATTTTATCATAATAATTATATACTCCAATATGAATATTTTCTTAAGACTTTATTTTTATAGGACTAAGTTATCATTTTTAATATTTCTTATTTTAATACTCCTTGTCTTCAAATAAGTTTTTAGCCTTATCTGAAACAATGAAAAACAATTTTCCAGTATAAATAATTAGTAATTTAGGAAATTATTATAAAGGAGATGAAATTTGTTTTATAGAATTATATAAATAGCTTTTCATATAATATTTATAGACAAATAAAATCTTTAGAAAAGAGGTGTCTGTATGAAAATAAGAAAAAATAAATTGATATTAGTAGTTACAATATTTTTTCTTGCCATAGCAGTTTATTATTACTTTAATTATATTATTGATGCTCCAATTAACCAAATTCAAGTCCTTTTACAAGGCAATACAAATTCTATTGATTCAGAGTCCGATATCAGACATATAATAGATAGTTTTGATACAGCAAGAAAAGTTGAAGATATTTCCACTAGTGATTTTATACCTCTTCAACTTAAGCTATTAAATACTAAAGACGAAGAGTCAATTAGAAATCTATTTGTAGACTATAATAATGTCAATATATATTTTAGAGAGGATTCAGATAGCAAGTTATATAAAATTACGGAAGATAATGAGCTCTTCCTTTTAACCCATGAATCCTTTAATGATATCTATAAAGATAGAACTCCTCCAACCTTAAAGATTAATTTAGATAAAGAGGAGATAAAATACAATAGTAATACGGAGTGGTCATATAGGAAGCTTGACGGAATTTACTATTCTACAAATAGCACTACAGAAAATAGTCAAAGCTACAGCTTTAAAAATCATAGTAATTTAATTCTTAACTATAGTAGAGAACCTTCTAAGGTAGAATATACTCTATACAAAGATGATTCCATTGTGACTAGTGGAGAACTAGATAAGAATTCCTTTGATCTACCAAAGGTAGATGGTAATTATAGCCTTTCCACTGAAGCTATTTATAATGATGCAATTAATGGCTTTAAAGGTAAGATTGAAACACAATTGAACTTTAAAATGGATTTACCACCTAAATTTATTTTATCAAAAGAAGAGATTTATCAGGGAAATCTTTTAAGAATTGATGTTGAAAATTTAAATTCTAATGAAACACCTTTTATTGATCAAAATATTTCAAAATGGTTCTCATTTAATTCAGTTTCCGATGGCAAAGCCTATGGATACATACCAATTTCTTATAATATTAAAAGTGGACAATATAATATAACTTATGGAATTAACAATAAAAATGTTGGAAAACTATCAATTAATATTCTACCCCGTGATTTTAATATACAGTATTTAACTGTAGATAATGATATTGAAGAAAGCACTAGAAACGATGCAGCCTATAACGAATATTATAAATATTATTTACCTACAAGATATGAATCAAATAATGAGTCTTATTCCGAAGAATCTTTTATATTGCCAGCTAAGGGAAGACTTACAACAGAATATGGTGAGAGAAGATATGTAAATAATGAGCCTACTTCCTACCATCATGCTGGTTTAGATATCGCGGCTCCTACAGGCACAACTGTATTAGCTACTAATTCTGGTAAAGTGAAATTATCAATGTTTCTAACTTTAACAGGTAATACAGTAGTAATTGATCATGGCAATGGCTTTTTTAGTACTTATTTTCACTTGAATAAAAGATCTATTGAAGAAGGTGAAATGGTCAATGTTGGAGAAAAGATAGGTGAAGTAGGAACAACTGGCTTTTCAACTGGTCCTCATCTACATTTTATGATTTCTTATTATGATCAAAATCTTGATCCTGGCTATTTGATTTATAATCAACCAGTTACTTATGAAAATTATAAAAGTTTATTTAATTTAGAATAAAAAAAACCTGAAGAGAAATCTTCAGGTTTTTTGATTATCCTTTAATTAGATAATTGTAATGTTCTCAGCTTGAGGACCTTTAGCTCCGTCAACAACGTCAAAAGTAACTTTTTGTCCTTCTTCTAAAGTTTTGAATCCTTCTTTGTTAATTTGAGAGAAATGAGCGAATACGTCATTTCCTTCCTCTGTAGTGATAAATCCAAATCCTTTGTCTGAGTTAAACCATTTTACTGTACCATTCATATTTTCTACCTCCGAAATTTTTATTTCCTTTAATTCTATGTAAATTGTTGTTACCAATAAAAATTTCGAAATCTATATTTAAAGTCATTTATAACCAAGTAATCAAGATAATTCGAAAAATATTATTAAATAAATCATTTACTTTTGAATTAAGGTTCAATATATATAATACACTATTAAAATAATAAGTCAAGGCTTTTAAGTATTAATTCTTTTATTTAATAATTAAATACAGAATTCTAAGCTTCTGGTAAGGGTTTATCTTATAAATATTGAACCCCCCTCTTTTTATTCTTTAGCGTACCTACTTTAATCTTCTATATATTGGCTTTATGATTTGAAAGATATAATTTAGCGTCAAATTCAATATATTTTTTGAATTTGACGCTAATACTTTATTTATTAAAAGCTGAAAGCCCTGCAACGAGAGTTCTATTAGCTGATGTCATATAAGCTAACCTAATAGTTTCCTTAATTTCTTCATCAGAAACTCCCATACTCCTAGCTGCTCCTGCTAAAGATTTTACTCCTTCTCCAGAGCCCTCTATAGCATCTAAAGCTAAAGTTATTAAAATCTTAGTTTTAGCATCTAATTTTCCTGGAGCCATTGCTAAATCCATATTCTTACTCACAACTTGAAAAAGTTCTGGATCAATCTCTCTAAGTGCTTCAATAAATGGTGGATATTTTTTACTCATAATCATACTCCTCTCTGACTTTAATATTTTTATTATAGTTAAACTATTAATTAACTATTCCTCTAATAATTACTTTATATCAATTAGGAAATTAATACCAGAAATTTTTAGTATCTTATTTGATTTTTGTTTTTTAAGGGTATAAAAAGTCATTTTCAATTGACAAAAATAGCTTTTTCCTCTATAATTAAGTGGTTAGAGGGAGTAACTAACCTTTCAAAAGGGATTGAAGTCGTCATTTCGGAAATTATAGTTTCCCGGCTTCAGTGACAATACGTCTAGTGAGACTCTACAATAAATACAAGATTCAAATCTTATATTTATTGTGGAGTCTTTTTGTTTATGTTAACCCCTTTATCTTGCAATTATAGTAGCTTTTATTGACAAAAGGAGGAGTTTTATCGTGGAAGTACTTATTCATAATTTTTTAGTTTCATTTCCTACATGGGGATTAATCTTATTAGTAGCCATTTCTCTATATACTTTAAGCAAGGGAGCAGACATTTTAGTAGATGAAGCTGTCAGTCTTTCTATTCATTGGGGTGTCCCTAAAATGATTATAGGTGCAACTATTGTTTCTCTGGGAACAACATTACCTGAAGCTAGTGTATCTGTTATTGCTGCCTTTAATGGAAACCCAGATCTTGCATTAGGTAATGCCATTGGTTCTATCATTGCAGATACTGGACTTATTCTTGGTTTGGCTGCCCTCATTGGAAAACTGCCAGTAGATAGAATTATTGTAGAACGTCAAGGAAAAATACAAGTATGGTCTGGTTTATTATTAGCAATAGTATGCCTCCCATTCTTCTCAAAGGGAAGTACTGGCAATATAAGTCAAGTAATAGGATGGCTTTTCATAGGATTATTAATAGCTTATATCTATGTTTCAATTAAATGGAGTAAAAGCTCTAGCTCAAATGAAATAGTGAGTACTCCAAATACATCTGATCCTACTGTAGAAAGCACCTCTTCAGAAAGTGTTTTAATAGAAGAAAAAAGTCCTATTATACTTCAAATTTTAAAGCTTATTGCGGGTATAGTTATTGTTATTTGCTCATCAAAGATACTTATACCTTCAGTTGAGATTACAGCTATTAGAGTTGGTATTCCTCAAAGCATTATTGCAGCAACATTAATTGCCTTTGGCACAAGTCTACCTGAGCTAGTTACAGCTATTACAGCTGTGAGAAAGGGCCATGGAGAGCTTGCTATTGGAAATATAGTAGGTGCAGATATCCTAAACGTACTTTTCGTTGTCGGTGGGGCTGCCGCAGTAACCAAAGGAGGTCTTCAAGTTCCTTTAAACTTCTATAAGCTTCAGATCCCAACAATGGTTATTATTTTAACTACTTTTAGATTATTTGCTAGAGGCCAAAACGAAGAAATTACAAAAAAAGAAGGTTTTGTTCTATTTTCCATCTATATAATTTATATAGTTTTAAACTACACCTGGATTTAATTTGATCATCTATTTTATTTGAAATAGTAATTTGTTTAAAAATGAGTATAAGTACTAATACTTTTCAATCCAGATCCTATTATTAATAGATACTAAAAAAGGGGAGAGCCCAATTCTTTTGGATTCTGCCCTTTTTAAGGAATTTTATATCTCTAAACCTGTATATTAATTAATCTCTAGTTCAATTCAAAACATTGATACAACCTTTCCAGTTTCAGGATTTACATTGTACCATCCTCTAGTAGATATATGGTCCTCCTCCACATCATAAACGTGAATTATATATCTTCCATCATCCATATGATCGTATTCAACCTTTACTTCAGGGCTATCAGTTAAATCTAAGTATACTCTTACAATATTTTCAGCATCTTCCTCTGTTAGTCTAGTTTCATCATCTAAAAATCTAAGAGTACTTCCAATTGCTCTTATATACTCTTGATTCGCTCTTAATAAGAAATATGCATACGGCATACCTGATATAAATATAATCTTAGGATATTTAACTATAAGAGCTGCTTGACCTTTCACATCATCTGGTTGATCTGCTGAAGGCATTATAAGACATGCAGGTTGATTACCTATAGATGTTTTTACAATTGTTGGTTTTGTCCCATAAGGATTAAACTCTCCATGGGAATAATTCTCACAAACTTCATCTATTGGCTTAATATCCCAAGGAGTACTTGGATTCGTAGCTATTGCAGTTATTTCAAAGAAGCCATCTTCACCTTCATATGTTATACCATCTGTTTCGACACTTCTCCATGAACTAGGATAACGGAAGATTATATTATACTTTTGATTAAAATATATATCCCAATTTATAGGAATACAAATTCTATGCCCAACCATCAACATATATGGATTTAACCTTGGATTTACTTGCATTATTGCATTTACAGTAGTATGAAATCTTTGTGCTAAATAATATAATGTATCTCCCGACTTTATACTATAGGTAATACTTCCCCTAGGGCATGTTTTAGGACTAACTTCAGTGGGGATACATATTATTTGTCCTACTCTAAGTCTTTGAAGATCTACTGTGGGATTTGCTACTGATAAAGCACCAATAGGAACTCTAAATTGTTGTAATATTGTATATATGTTATCACCTGCTCTAATTTCATAAGGTTCCATACCAGGCAAACACTGATTTGTAGCTATATAATAATTGCTCATATATTCACCTCCATATTATCATTTCAATATATATTATGAAAAATGATATACAGATGTGTAATATACGAGCATTAGAAATCTCTAATCTACCTCAATTGGTTGCAGAGCATTACTATTTAAAATATCCTCTACTTCTTCATACCCTACTGGAAATGCATAATTGTATCTAGCAGGAAGTGCAAAAACATACTTAGAATTATTACCAAGTTCACTTGGTCCAAAAGGTGCTGCACCTATATGAAATTCTTCCTGTTGTAATGAATTCCATTGCTTATGGGTAAATATCATTATTGGGATATCTTGACGTTCCTTTTCAGAAGTCCATTCAGGATGCCTAATATAAATTATTGGTCCAGATTCAGAAATATTGTTTTCACCAGAATCATCTATGGCTAATCCTTCCCACTTATTCTCTATAATTTTATATTCTTTCCAGCTATTCGGTAAAGAAAATCTAAATCCATATTCTTCATTAATATACACGATTGTATCATTATTGTATTCCCCTAGTACAATAGAATTTATAAGCCAATTACCATCTATTTTCTCTACCATCAAAGTAATTGGTCTACTTGCTGCAATTCCACCACTTACTGCTTCTGTACTAGTTATTTCAATTATTTGTCCTTTTACCTTGTAAAGCCCTTGAGACAATTGCTCAATATTAGAAATCTCTATTCGATCTGGCCAAGGACTTGAAGTTACTCTTCCCGGTGCATCTTCAGGTTTTTCTATCCAAGTTTCCAAAAGTGTAGAAGATACAAAGTCACCATAGTTCTCCTTAATGCTTTTCTCTACCAACTCCCTTGGTGCCAACAGCGAAACCTTTTGAAGTTGACTGCCAAAAGCTTTAACTAAATTTTCTATTTCTTTTTCTTCATTCTTCATATCATCATTTCTATTATCTTGTTTTAAGTTCTCTTGTTGTGACATTTCTTTATTAGATTGAGCTGAATTTCTCTCAATTGTACATCCTAACAAAGAAACTGTAAATCCAAGAATAATTGTGTACAGTAATACTTTCTTCATTCTCATCCCTCCAATAAAAATCTAACACTTCTATAGACGAAGATAAGTGAATTTTAGTTCCATCTAAGACTTAAAATAACACGGCATTACTACCTGATTTCATTTAAACATCATTATCTTCAATCTGTTTTTCTTCTAAACTTTCATAATTAATATCAAAATCTGTTTTGAATTTTTTATATTTCTCCAAAATTTCAGGATTTTTTGTTAGAAACTCATTAAAGGCATGAATGCTTTTTAATGTCTTTAAACTCATATCATGTTCTATCATTTCTGTATCTTTAAGCAATGTTTCTTCTATACCAAGTTTTTTCAAGAACTCTTCTATAATTCTATGTCTCCTTAAAAGAAACTCTCCTATTTCTTTGCCTTCTTTAGTTAGCTGGATAATTCCGTATCTTTGATAGTCTACTAATTTCAATCTTTTTAGCTTCTGTACTATTTTAGTCGTAGATGATGGCCTAACGTTTAATTTATTAGCTAATTGGTTTACTCTAACATACCCTTCTTCTTTACAAGTTCTATATATCATTTCTAAATAATCCTCCATGCTTGAAGTTAATAGTTTGTTTTCAGAATTTAATAATTGATATCCCCTAACTGTATGAAACTCTTTATCTTTTTCCACGATTATCCCCCTCTATATAATTTAGCTAATCAATGTAACAAGTAATTACCCTGATACATACTCTATTATTAGCTTCAACAAATAAAGTTTCTTATGACTAACTTATGAAATAAAAATATAAAAAATTAGTAAAAAGGAGGCTTTTTTATGAAAGAAATTTTATTTCCACTACATGAATTACCTATTGGCTCTTGTGGTATGGTTAAAAAACTTACTGCAGAAGGAGGCAGTCGCAGAAGAATGTTGGATTTAGGATTAATAGATGGTACAAAGGTAGAGTCACTAAGAAAAAGTCCGGCCGGTGATCCTATTGCATATGAAATCAGGGGAGCTGTTATCGCATTGCGTTCAGAAGAAGCATCAAAAATATTTGTGGAATCAATAAAGCAATAATGATGAAGGAGGTTTTTCAATGGGTTTGACCAATCAATCTACTGGAACAGGTGCTTTAAAGGAGATGTTCCAAGTTGATTTTGAATCGCCTGACGACATAGTCGTGGCTTTAGCAGGTAATCCTAACACAGGAAAAAGTACAGTTTTTAATAGCCTTACAGGTCTTAATCAGCATACCGGAAATTGGCCAGGTAAAACTGTAACAAACGCTCAAGGAAAGTATAATCATCATAATAAGAGACATATATTAGTAGATTTGCCAGGGACTTATTCACTATTAGCTAGTTCAGTTGAAGAACAAGTGGCTAGGGATTTTATATGTTTTGGTAATCCCCATGCAACTGTTGTAGTCACAGATGCTACATGTCTAGAAAGAAATCTGAATTTAGTGTTACAGATAATAGAAATTACTGATAAAGTAGTAGTTTGTGTAAACCTTATGGATGAAGCAAAGAGAAAAAGCATTAATATTGACTTAAAAAAATTATCTAAACTTTTAGGAGTTCCTGTAGTAGGCACTACTGCCAGAAATGGTGAAGGTCTAGAGCTACTTAAAGATACAGTATCCAAAGTCGCCAGTGGTGAAATTAAAACAAATCCTAGAAAGATAAATTATGACGAAATAATTGAGGAATCTATAAAGAAAGTAGACTCTGATATAAATAAACTAATAGATAATAAATTTAATAGTAAATGGGTTTCTCTACGTCTTATTGATGGAGACCTCCCATTATTAGAATCCATGAATGAGTATCTTGACTCTGATTTAACTAAGAATGAATTACTAAATAAAAAATTGAAAATAGCTAGAGATAAATTAAAGGATGACGGTTTAAAAATAGAAGACCTTAGGGATCGTATAGTTTCTAATATTATAAAAACTGCTGAAGACATTGGCAAAGATGTAGTTAGAGTAGAGAATAAGTCTCATAATCAACTAGATCGAAAAATTGACAGCATATTAACCTCCAGAATATTTGGTATTCCAATTATGATTGTTCTTTTAGGTATAGTTTTTTGGATTACAATTGAAGGTGCTAATGTTCCTTCTTCCATGTTAGCTAATGGATTATTTTGGATTGAAGGTCAGCTGACTGAACTCTTTGGTTGGCTTGGTACACCAGAATGGGTTCATAGTATTCTTATATTAGGTATGTATAGAACACTAGCTTGGGTTATATCAGTAATGCTTCCACCAATGGCTATTTTTTTCCCTCTATTTACTCTACTAGAGGATTTAGGATATTTACCTAGAGTAGCATTTAACCTAGACTATTATTTTAAAAAGGCTTGTGCACATGGTAAGCAGGCATTAACCATGTGTATGGGTTTTGGCTGTAATGCTGCAGGAATTATCTCTTGTAGAATAATTGATTCTCCTAGAGAAAGATTGATTGCTATAATTACAAACAATTTTGTCCCTTGTAATGGACGATTCCCAACTTTAATTGCCCTTGCAAGCATCTTTATAGCTAGTGCCGCAGGAGCATTTAGTTCTATTGTTGCTACTCTAACTATATTGGCTACTATTGTATTGGGTGTAATGATTACTCTATTTATATCTAGAATATTATCAAAAACGATATTAAAGGGACTGCCTTCATCATTTACTCTTGAGCTTCCACCATATAGGAAGCCTCAGATAGGAAGAGTTATTGTTAGATCTATTTTCGATCGTACCTTATTCGTTTTAGGCCGTGCAGTGGCTATTGCCGCTCCTGCAGGATTAGTTATTTGGTTTATGGCTAATATCACCGTTGGAAATGCAAGCATATTGACTCATTGTGCACAATTTTTAGATCCATTTGCAAATTTATTGGGATTAGATGGTTACATTATGATGGCTTTTATATTGGGAATGCCTGCTAATGAGATTGTAATACCAATTCTAATCATGAGCTACATGGCTAAGGGGTCTATACTAGAGCTAGATAATTTAGCTGAAATGAAACAACTATTTATTGATAATGGATGGACCTGGCTCACTGCTGTTTGCACTATGTTATTTTCATTGAACCATTGGCCTTGTGGAACTACTCTTTGGACCATACGCAAAGAGACTCAAAGCTGGAAATGGACTTGGATATCTTTATTGGTCCCTACTATTACCGGTATTGTAGTATGTTTCATAGTAGCTCAAGGTGCTCATCTTCTTGGTTTGGTTTAATTTAGATTAATAAAAATAATGACCTCTAACTTTATTGGTTAAGGTCATTATTTTATGTCTTCTTTAAATTAGATTTTCTACTTTTTACTTCTGCCACGATAACAATAATAACTGGAAGAACAACTTGAAATGGGAATGCATAGTATTTCCATACATGGGTTGACCAGCTTATAAAGTCCATTATGCTGTCACTTATCAAATATGCTAAATTTAATTTTACTAGAGCTACTGGAGTTACTATAAATCTATAGTCTTTAAACCCAAAAACCTTTGTTAACCCTTTACATGCTGCTAAAGAGCATACACTTAGTTTAACAAATCCACCTATCAGAAAAACTACTGATACAACTATTTCCATTCTCTGAATAAAATTTCCTACGTTCAAACGCCTTACTGCATCATAGGATGGAAAGTAAACCTCTGATACCCTATCTGCTCCTAATACAAGAAGATCCGTTGTTGACGATATCAATATTATGAATCCAGAAATAAATAAACCGGAAAAATAAATTTTAAAATGAGAAAGTCCTTTCTTTTTTATAGATGAAAAAATCATTGTGAAGATTACAATTTCTCCAAAGGGAAATGAGAAATCAGTAAAGGCACCTTTTAATACTGGTTTAATTCCGTTGTATAATAATGGCTTTAGATTATCTATTTCCATTTGAGGAATTAGCAATAATACAGTAATAATTATTAATCCTATAATAAATGGAACATAAATCTCAACAAACTTTCCTATTGTCTCTATGCCTTCTTTTATAATCCATATGTTTAATAACGTTACAAATAGCATAGGAACTATCATAGGCGTTTCCGGCGCAGCAACTGTGACATAAAATTCACCGAAATCTCGGACTACTAAGGAACTTAAATGAAATGCAAACCAAACATATAAAAGTCCAACTATTTTCCCTAATATTTTTCCAAAACAAATCTCTAAAATATCAAATAAATCTTTACCTGGGTAAAGATAATTAATTCTAGCATATATAGCTACAGCTGGTATTGCAAAAATAACTGAGCAGATAACCGATAACCATAAATCATTTCCTGCTTCTATTCCTGTTGTAAATATTGATGAAACACCAACTACAAAAAGGATTATAGTAAATACCCCTTGCTTATTAGAAATCCTCTCTATCCTCATTTATATACTCCTTTAAGTATTATTTTTCTCCAACAATTGCAAAAACAACTTTTTCTATTAAATTGGCAGGACTAGGAACCTTTACACCAAAGCTAAGTAGCATACTAATTGTAAAAGAAAAACAGAGTAAAATACTATAGACATATATTTCTTTTTTCATTTTCTTTTTTGCTAATAAATATATCTCAGTTACCCCTATTATTGCATAAAATATTATCACTAGAATAAACATACCTAATCTCCCTTTTTAATTGGTTTTGATAGTAAAGCGCTTCTCTTTATCTGAATACTAACATCTACCTCTGTTTTAATCTCTTTAAATTTATCATCCCATTCACTTTCGATTTCTTTCCACATATTTGGCATATTATACTTGATTTCATTTCCAAAACCAAAGATATCACTGTCATATTCTTGCTGAGCCTTCTTTATTACATCTTCTAACCTTTTTTTTATCTGTTCCCTAGAAGCCTCCTCCAGCATTTTTCTTTTCCCATCATCCATGAAATCTATTATTCCCGTGATTTCTCCAATAGAAGCATCCATTTCTACCTTTATTTTTACAATTAGCTGTCCATTTACCATCTCCGGTTTTATTTTACTTTTAATACCGAAACTCTCCAATGTTACACTTTCACCGCTGCCACCAATATCTTTTATTACATATATCCCTTCTTTAGCTTCTCCTATAATTATTAAAAAACTTTTCGTTTCCAGTCCGTCTAGTTCTCCTATATATTTATCTTCTCTAAATATTGCTGTTCCATTTATCTCTGGAACTACCTCATCTCCACTTTCAATAACGAATGTTTTAGGTAGGGTTGGTGCAATACCTTTTGAAGATATTTCATTTAGAAAGCTCCATAGTCTAGCATCTCTAAAATATTGTACTGCATCCTTGGCGTCCATCATGTCATTCATATGAAAGGATATACTATCATGTATCTTTTCCTTCCCTTGCAATATATTTCTTGCATTGCAATCCTTTGACATTAAGATTCTTATATCTGCTCTAACTTCAGCGTCTCTATTTACAAAATCAAGAGCTGGAAAAATTCCTTCCTTTGCTATATCTTCACTTATTATTAAAATTTTTGCATGGGGCCAGTATAGTCTCTTACCATTCTTCAAAATCAATAATCTTACAGCATCAAAGACTGTATCTCCTTCAATTGAAATCACATCAGAAATCATATTTATATCCTTTTGTCCTTTAGGCGTTGTTATCTCAACAGTGACTATATACTTTCCATTCTCTTTATTTTTATCTATTGCCATTCCTGTAACTATTGAAAGCTCTTTTAGTTCCCTATAATTCCAACAGCCTGTTAGCAAAATACTCAAAATAATTGTAATCAATAGTATAATCTTTTTCATCATTTTTATATTAACATCTCCAGACTATTCACTATCGTCTTCCTTTCTAACTATATCTTCTTTAACTATTGCTCTAGGACGAAAATACATTTTCCACCAAGGAGCTCTTATAAACATATCTTTTTCTTCTTGTCCATTTAACGATGCGATATTGCTCATATAAGATACTCCAAAGGATCTTATACTTATTAGATGAATAGACAAAGCCATTACTCCAAAAATGTATCCATAGAGACCCAAAAAAGAAGCGAGAATGACGAAAACGACTCTTATTATAGATAGAGCATCTAGCATTTTCGGTAGTAAAAAACTTGATATACCTGTAAAAGCAGTAACTATTACAATTGGTGCACTTATTACCTTTGCATCTACTGCCGCCTGACCTAAAACTAAGGCTCCAACTATGCTGACTGTTTGACCAATAGGTGCTGGTAGTCTTATTCCAGCCTCTCGTATAATATCAAAGACTAGAAGCATCACTAGTGCCTCCACAACTGTAGGCAATGGAACTCCTTGCTGAGCTGCTGATATACTCATAACTAGTTCTGTAGGCATCATCTCTTGATGAAATGTCACTAATGAAACATAAATTGCAGGAATGCTAGTAGCTAGAAAAAAGCTTGTTATTCTTAATAATCTTGAAGCACTAGCATATATATAATTTTTATAATAATCTTCATTAGCTTGAAAGTATTCTATAAAAATGAAAGGAAGTGTCAACACAAATGGAGTGCCGTCGCATATTAATGCAACTCTTCCTTCAAGTAATCTTCCACAGACAACATCTGGCCTTTCTGTACTACCTATGGTTTTAAATGGAGAATAAGGTGCATCCTTTATCATTTCTTCAATATAGCCAGTCTCTAGTATTCCATCTATATCAATCTTTTCCAATCTAGTTATTAGTTCCTTTACTATCTTTTTATCGGCTATTCCATTCATATAACATAAACATACCTTAGTTTTTGTCTCCCTACCTAATTCTCTAAAATTAAATTTTAGTTTAGGACTTCTAATCCTTCTTCTTATCAGTGAAATATTTACTCTTATAGATTCAGTAAATCCCTCCCTAGGACCTCTAACATTACTTTCAGATAGAGGTTCGCATATAGCCCTAGTCTTCCAACCTTTTGTATCAATTACTAAAACTTCTTTTATTCCATCGATCATGAGAATCGTGTCTCCATATAAAATAGAACCAATTATATAATCTACGTCTTTTGACTTCGTTATTTCTCCTGCAGATACTATTTTTTCAATAAAGTAATCTAGTGTCGACCTATTGGTAGGTTTGTTTTCAATGGATGTTTCCATTACTGCCCTTAGAACACTTTCATTCATCTTTCTTGTATCAACTAAACTATCCACAAAAATAATAGAACACTTAATACTATTAGGCCCTTTAGTCTGCAATCTCCTGTAGACTATACCATCATCTCCTGTGAGTATTTTTTTTAGCATACTAATTTTATCTTCTAAGGAGTTTCCTATTTCTATATTTTCATAGTTGTTATTGTTTTCTCTCTTTTTCTCATCTATAATCAAGTTCTTTACAAATTTAAACATATTCTCATCCTTTTTTTACACAGTTTATTCTTATATAATATTATTGTTCTTAATGGTATTTTTTATTATTATCTTCAATATTTAGTATAAATACTATTTTTTAAGGGATATTTAGTCTGATGATATAAATCAAAAGAACTTCCCATGTTTCACATAGGAAGCTCTTAGTGTCGCTTATAAATAATTTTATTAAGCTGAAACTTGTATATTTACAAATTTTAAGTATTTTTACAGTATTAAACCAAAACAGTAATTCTCTTAAGAAAATCACCGCTTTAAATCTGAAAATAGTCTTAAAATGATAATTATGCGGTAAAGTGTTTATACATTTCTTTTCTTGCTCCACATACTGGACAGACATCTGGTAAATGATCTTTTATAGTATGACCACAAATGGGACAAACATATACAGGACCTAATTCCATATCATTTCCTTGCTTCGCAGCCTCTTGCGCCTCTGAAAAAAGTGTAACATGTATTTTTTCAGCTTCTAATGCATAATGGAACGCTCTCTCTGCTCCTTTTTCATTCTGAAAACGCGCAGCATTTAGATATACTGGATACATTTGTTCAACCTCGTGTAATTCTCCCTCTATTGCTCCTTGTAAATTATCAGCTGTTTTACCTGATCCAAAAACTGCACCCGCTGTTACATCGTAGTCACCTTCTCTATCCTTTAATTCTCTAAAATGATTATCAGCATGAGCCCACTCTGCATAAGCTATAGCTCTAAATAATCTTCCAATATTAGGCATTCCTTCTTTATCTGCCATATCACCCCATATTAAATATCTCATATGAGCCATACTTTCACCACCATAGGCTGATCTTAAGAAATCAGCTGTCATATCGTTTTTTACTGTCATTATTAATCATCCTTTCCATATTATTCTTTAACACTAGTATTATGAGAGATTTTATAAATACTTATACCTATCCCAGAACTTTATGTTTTATTTCTAATTTATTATTATGATTATTAGCTTGATGATATGTCTATTCAGTAATTTAGTTATTTTGTCATAGAAGAAATACCTTTATTAAAAACATATTAGGTTTTATTTAAAAGTTTACTTAAATACTAATTACATAATTCATAAATTAATAAAGAAAGCTCCATCATGGTAACTACTTTAGAAGTGATACCAAAATGAAGCTTATATTGTGGATTTATTTTTTAGCAATTACATGTGTCTTATTAGTTTAAATCTCGTGATTATTTCTAATCTTTTTAAATTTCTTTTTTAGTGCCACAAACAGGGCAATTTTGCAGTGAGAGAGGAACTTCTAGTCCACAGTTATCTAATAATTCATCATTGGTTAAGATTTCCTTAGTATTACCATCGGCTACTATTCTACCACCTTTAATTACAATAGTTCTTTTACAGGTATCTAGTACCATATCTAAATCATGACTTGTAATTATTTTTGTGTGCTTAAATCTATTTAAGAGCTGAATCAATTTTCGTCTGGATTTAGGATCTAAAGCTGAAGTTGGTTCATCCATTATCAGTACCTCAGGTTCCATAGATAAAACAGAAGCTATGGCAGCAGATCTTTTTTCACCACCGGATAACTTAAATGGTGACCTATCCTTTAAATGAGAAATGCCAACCATTGCTAATGCCTTTTCTACTCTATTTTCTACCTCAACCTCATCAAGTCCATAATTTCTAGGCCCAAAGGCAACATCCTCATAAACACTTGTCATAAATAGCTGATCATCAGGGTTCTGAAATACCATTCCAAGCTGTTGACGAATTTTAGATAAGTTTTTTTTATTTATACTTCTATTGTCCACTAATACTTCTCCAGTATTTGGAAATAAAATCCCCATAATCAGCATTAATAATGTAGATTTGCCCGCTCCATTTGCTCCGATAATCCCTACAGATTCTCCTTCTGAAATCACAAATGAAATATCTTTTATAGCTATATGTTCACCTGGATATGTAAAATGTAATTTTTTTATTATTAGCTTATTATTACCCATTTAATTAATCACTCCTGTAAATATCCTATCTATGATCAAAGGTATGTTATATATTCTCACTATTGTGAAAAAGAAACACCACATCATCAAATATAGAAAGTCTTTAAAAGTAATTTTGCTATTATAACCATTAATATATTCCCCTCTAAACCCTCTTAAATTCATGGACTGATATACTCTTTGTGCCCTATCAAAAGTCCTTATTATTAATATTCCTGTAAAAGAACCCCACACACTCCTATGTATCCCTTTCTGTCCAGGTGCCCGAAGAGAATATGCCCTTATCATTATAGAGACTTCTTCAATCAAAACAGAAAAATATCTATAGGTTAGTAATAGTTGTAATACAAATATCTTAGGAACCTTAAGCATCCGTAATGCTTCTGCTATTCTATTAATTCCTGTAGTTGCTACAAGTAAAATACTTGCAGTTACTGTCAATCCACATTTTATTAATATGGATAAAAAAGTAATCCAGCCCCTTGATATATATATATTACCTATAAGTACCTTTGAGTTATCAAATAATGGATTCATTATTCCAATCCCAATAATCAGTGGAGCAACGATTAATAATCTTTTAAGAATTGGAGTTATTGGTAATTCCCCTAGCAAAAATATAAACATTGGATAGAAGATTAAAGGTAAAAGTCCACTTACATCATATCTTTCAAATGATATAACCACAGCAAGATAAAAAACTGTGGTTATTAGCTTTATAAGTGGATGTACTTTATGTATAAAGGAATTATGCTTTCCAAGGTCATCCAATAATCTTAAGTGATATAATGAATTTTTAAGTGTGGACATATGAAATCAAATCCTTAATATTATTTTAGTGTAAGTCTTATAATTGCAACGATCTGTTGCTATTAGCTTATTTTCCTTCTCCTACGTTTTATCAAATTAATAATATATCCTGTAGCTCCTATTAAAACAATAGTTAATAATCCCCCAACAATACCAGATGTAGTTGTTCCTGAATTTACAGATGGCCATTTGTCTTCTGATTTCATATCTTGTTCTTCATTTTCTCCATTAGTTTTAAAATCATAATCCGGTAAAAATGCTGTTCTGCTTTGAACATTTGCAAGTATCTCATGTATTTCACTAGATGTCTCCAATTCAGATGTTCCGGCAGTTTTTTCCATTGACCATTCTAATCCATCAGGACTCGATGAAGCAAACCATGAGAAAAAGCCACCTACTATAACTACTGCAACTAATAGTGCTATTATTACTTTACTAATAGTTGTGCTAGCTAAAGCCTTTCCTTTAGCAGTTCTTTCTAAGATTTCTGGTCTATACTTCCAAATAAAAGTTACAACAGCTGCCGTTACAAGCCCTTCTACTATACCTATTGCCAAATGTATAGGCTGCATTAATAAAAAGAATGTGCCAAAGGGAAGCTCTGTCTTTCCTGATAATAATGTTTCTATAACAACGCTCAAAGACCCAAGCTGAAGTCCAATCACAGACGATATTAGTGATGCTACAAATATTTTTTTTGAGTTAATACCTTTTCGTGTAAACCATTTATATATGTAAGGATATGCAAGAAAACAGGTGTAAAATCCTAAATTAAATACATTACAACCATAAGCAAGTAACCCACCATCTCCAAAGAATAAAGCCTGTATTAACAAAATGGAAGCCATAGTTAAGAATCCCGCATGGGGTCCTAACAGTATTGCTAGTAACATGCCTCCTCCCAAGTGTCCACTAGATCCTGTCCCTGGTATGGAAAAATTAATCATTTGAGCAGCAAAAACAAAAGCCCCCATAACACCCATTAAAGGAATCTTCTTTTCATCTATAACATTTTGAACTTTTTTTATTGAATAAGCTGTAATACCACCTGATGTAGCTAACATTGTTCCTCCAACTATTGGAGAAATCAAGGCATCCGCCATATGCATTTTATCCACCCCTCTAAAAAAATAAAATAACCCATAAAAAGGTAAGTTCTTATACTTATCCCATTCATGGGTGAAATTAACATTATTATTCATGACAATGTTGTTAGAGCCTTCATGACTCCATTTTAAACTAAATATATCACAATTTATTAATAATTGTCAATATTATTCTCTTTAGTTCTAAGTTAACTTTAAATATTTCTAATTCTAAAATTTACAATTTTTTATTGACATATCATTTCAAAAAATGTATTATAATATTAAATTATATTGTGCACAATTTAATTTTGAAAAATTTTTAATTGTTATATCAATTAAATGATTGGAGGATGCTCATTATGAATGTATATGATTTTAAAGCTAAGAACAATTTAGGTGAAGAAGTCTCATTAAGAGACTATAAAGGAAAGGTTCTACTTATTGTAAATACTGCTAGTAAATGTGGACTCACTCCTCAGTATGAAGGTCTTCAACATCTATATGAAAAGTATGGAAATGAAAAATTTGAAATTTTAGGTTTTCCTTGCAACCAATTCGCTAATCAAGAACCTGGTAATTCTAGTGAAATTAAACAATTCTGTACACTTAATTATGGTGTGACTTTTCCTATCTTTGAAAAGATAGATGTTAATGGAGACAATACTCTTCCATTGTTCAAATACCTAAAAGAAACTACATCGGGATTTATGGGTAATAAAATTAAATGGAATTTTACAAAATTCCTTGTAGATTCAAATGGGAATGTTATAGAGAGATTTTCTCCCATGACAAAGCCTTCTAAACTGGGAAGTAAGATACAGAAGCTTATAAATGAAATAAAGTAAAAAAGAAAATATAGTTGGTAGAATTGAAACCACAACAGAGCTTCTAGATATGTTTCCTGAAATTGAAAGCCTATTATAAACTACGATAAGGAGTATTTTTATGAAATATGAACATTTAAAAATCGATAATCAATTATGCTTTGCCTTATATTCTGCTTCAAAGGCTATAGTTAATACCTATAAGCCTTTATTAAAAGATATTGGTATTACTTACACTCAATATATTACTCTTTTAGTTCTTTGGGAAAAGGATAATATAACTGTTAAAGAACTTGGAAAGAAACTCAATTTAGACTCTGGTACTTTAACTCCTTTGCTAAAGAGATTGGAAACTAAAGGTATACTGGAGAGAATTCGTAACCCAGAAGATGAAAGAAATGTATGTGTAAAACTAACTTCAAAGGGAGTTTCTCTAAAAGACAAAGCCTCTGAAATACCAATGAAAGCCTTCTGTACTACTGGCATGTCTATAGATGAAGCTTCTGATTTAAAGGAAAGACTCAATAAATTGCTAAAAAATCTAAATGAAAAATCATAATAGTTATGATATAAAAACACCTCATTTCGATAGATAATTATTCCGAAATGAGGTGTTTGATTATTTTTTGTCTGACTTAATATTTTACTTTAATAGATAAATATTTAAATTATTTTGCTTCCTTCGCTGCTGCAAGTATAGCTTTAAGGTATCCTGCTGTATCTCTTAATGTTGCGCCACTCACTGCATCAACCATGTCCTCTGATGGAACAACTGAAAGTTCGCTCTCTAGCTCTTCTACAGTCATACCCTTAACATATTCTTGGATTGCATCATATGACTTGTTAAGAGGAGTTGTAGCTCCAGCTTCTTCTTTCATATGCTCACTATAATATTCTGCATTTAATCTTTTTGAAGCTAATACTACTGTTGGATCAGCATAGTTTGCTCCAAAATCTCCATCTGAATTTGGAACTCCT
>NZ_JAETGO010000034.1 GCF_016765695.1 Sporosalibacterium faouarense
TATCCATAGGTGGTTTAGTTGGAAGTAACTACGGTGATATAGAAAATTGCTATGTGGAAGGTACTGTTGAAGGAGAAAGCTCCACAGGACTATTAGTAGGATTTAATGATGGGACAATAGAAAAATCGTATGCAAATGGTTCAGTAAAAGGAGATTCCGAATCCACAGGAGGCTTAGTGGGCTATAACTTCACAGGTACGATTAAAGAAACATATTCAGCTGGAAGTGTATACGGATCTAAGGATAACGTAGGAGGATTAGTAGGTCATAACTTTGCTGGTGATATCATAGATAGTTATTCAACGGCAAGGGTAGAAGGAAGATATAATGTAGGTGGACTAGTTGGAGAGATGATTTCTGGCTCAATAACTAATTGCTATGCAATAGGCCAAGTATCCGATGGTAGAAATAATGTCGGTGGCTTGATTGGAGAAGCATTTGATATGGTAAGAATTGTAGATAGTTATTGGGATAGAATAGAGACAAATCAGGCATCATCAAGCGGCGGAGAAGGAAAGCTTACAAAAGCATTATTAATGCAGGAATTTTATTCAAATTGGAGTTTTACAGATGTATGGACAATAGATGAGAATGAATCATATCCATACTTTAAATGGCAGAATAAAAATATACCTGAAAAAAGTTTTGATTACTTTGTAGAAGGTAATGGTACAACTTCAAACCCATATATAATTACCAATTCAGAGGAATTAAACTTAGTTAGATACGAATTAGATGGACATTATAAACTTGGTAATGACATTAATTTAGCAAGTTATGGGCAATGGGAAACAATTGGAACAGATAAAACTGAGTTTAAGGGTAGTTTAGATGGAGATCGACATAAAATAATAAACTTAACTATAGATGCAGATAGTGATAATCAAGGATTGTTTGGAGTTATTCATAAAACAGCTATAATCAAAAATATAGGTCTTGAAAATGTAAATGTATCAAATACAGACAATGAATACACAGGAGCATTGGCCGGAGAAAATCACGGACTTATACAAAACACTTATGTTAAAGGTAGTGTTAAAGGTGAGAAATTTACTGGATTATTAGTAGGAGATAATGATGGGACAATAGAGACATCTTATACAGATGGCTCAATAGTTGGTGATTCTCATTATGTTGGCGGATTAGTAGGATATAACAGCGGTAATATAAATGAAACGTACTCAACTGGAAGTGTATATGGAGCAAAGAATAATGTAGGTGGATTAGTAGGAACTAACCGTGATGGAAGCATTGAAAACAGTTATTCGACAGCCAGTGTAGAAGGGAAACATGACGTAGGTGGATTAGTTGGAGAGGTTACTTCTGGAACAATAAATAATTGTTATTCAACAGGAGAAGTTACTGACATTGATAATAATGACGGACACGGTCATGATGGACATTGGTTTGGTGAAAATAAGATCGGTGGATTAATTGGTAGTAAACACTTTATGGCAACAGTTAGAGATAGTTATTGGAATATAGATACATCAGGACAGAGAGATTCCGACGGTGGAATAGGCAAAACAACAACAGAAATGAAAAGCGAAGAAACATATAGGAATTGGAATTTCCAAGATGTCTGGAGTATTGATAGTAGAGGAAAGATAAACAATGGATACCCATGTATACAACAAATTATGCCTCCAACAATTACATTAAACGGAGAAACAGAGACTACATTGGAAGTTTTCTCAAGATATATAGAAGAAGGGGCTGTAGTTACAGACATAGTAGAAGGAAATTTAACTAATAATTTAAAAATAATTGGATCAGTTGATACATCTATGCTTGGAGACTACAAAATAACATATAAAGTTAGTGACAACATGGGAAATGAAGTAACAGAATATAGAACAATACATGTTGTAGACACAACTAAGCCAATAATCACTTTAATAGGAGATGAAACTGTTCACCTTAATGTAGGTGATAACTATATAGAAGAGGGATCAATAGCTGAAGATAATTATGATGGAAACATTACAGATAATATTGAAATATCTGGGGCAGTTGATACAAATATAGAAGGAACATATGAGATAAAATACAATGTTACTGATGATAATGGAAATATTGCCAATGAAGTTATAAGGACAATAGTTGTGACATTGGGTATACCTGATAATTTAATGACTTCAGCTACTTCGGACAGTATAAATATATCATGGTTACCAGTGACTGGCGCAACAGGTTATGATATAGAAGTTTATGGGTCAATAGTCGATGCTGGTGATAAAACAGAATATACCCATGAAGGACTTAATCCAAATACTCAGCTTACTTATAGAGTGAGAGCTAAAAGCTCAAGATCTGTCAGTAAGTGGAGTGGTATAGTTGCTCAAACTACTCTAACAGGTACACCTAAAAACATAGACGCAGAGGCTACAGATACAACTATTGATTTATCATGGGATCCAGTATCAGGAGCAAAGGCATATGATATTGAGATAGATGGTGTAGTGTCAGAGATAATTGATAATAAATATCTTCACGATCAATTATTGTCTAGCTCTGAACACAGTTATAGAATTCGATCTAAAAATGAGGAAGGAATAAGTGAGTGGAGTGAATTGTTCATAAAATCAACTTTACCATCCATTCCATCTAATTTAAGCTCAGACATACAAATAAATGAAGTAACCTTAACTTGGGATGAAGTCCCTAGGGTAACAGGATATGAAGTAGAAATTAATGGCGAAGTTATAGAGAATGGAATGAGCAATACATATACAATCGACACAAATGAACCAAACAAAGAATATATCTTTAGAGTAAGGTCAAATAATGAAGGTTTAAATAGTGGATGGAGTTCTCAAATTGTAGTAATTACTCCACCAGAAGAGCCAAAAAACTTAATAGCTACATCCTTAAGTACTCAAATTACTGTAAAGTGGGATTCGGTGATTGGTGCAGAAGGATATGAGATAGAAATAGACGGAGAAGTATATGATGTTGGGTTAAAAACCACATATATGCATAGTAACTTAACACCAAATACTGAATATTCTTATAGGATTAGATCTAAGAATAATGGCGGAATAAGTGAATGGAGTGAGAAGATAGTTGCAACGACATTGCTAAGTGTACCATCTAACCTTGGTGCTGTATCATCAAGTGATGGAATTTTTCTAACTTGGGATGATGTAGACGGAGCAGTTGGTTATGACGTGCTTGTAGATGGAGAAACAATTGATAATGGGAATAGCACTGTCTTTGAGCATAAAGATCTTGAGCCTAATACTTGGCATTATTATAGAGTTAGGGCAAAACAGGGAGAGTATGTAGGGGATTGGAGTGATAGTATCACCCAAGCTACCTTAGTTGGTATACCTACTAATATTCATACAAGTTCAAGTAGCTCAAAAATTATAGTAAAATGGGATACGGTAAATGGAGCAGAAGGTTATGATTTATTAGTAGATGGAGAATTGGTAGAGGATGTAGATTCTAGTAAATATAGACATGATGAACTTGATCCAGGTACAACTCATTCATATAAAATAAGGGCTAAAAATTCAAATGGAATTAGTGATTGGAGTATATTAGTAAAACAAATAACTTCACCAGATATCCCTGATGATTTAGAAGCAGAAGCTACAACTTCGGAAATTAGGATAGTTTGGGATGAAGTAGATGGAGCTTCAAGCTATGATATAGAGGTAGATGGAAAAGTAATCGAGGAATTAGATACTACTGAGTATATCCACAAGGATTTAGAACCTAATACTTGGCATTTATATAGAGTTAGGGCTAGAAATAATGGAGGCTATAGTGAATGGAGCGAAGAGCTACAGTACAATACTAAGCCTGAAATTTCAGTAAATGTCGGTAAGGATACAACCTTTAATTTTGTAGTAGTAGCTCCAAAGAAAGATGGTGTAACCACAAGATATATAGAGGTTAATTATAATCCTGATGAATTAGAAGTAATTGATTTATGTGCTGTAACTCCAGAGGTTAATCTAGAGTCAGGAGATATAACTGGAACAAATATTTCAGTTACTAGTTTTGAGCCAGGTAGAATCACCTATAAGGTTACGGATGCAGATAAAACAATAGTAAATAGTATAAAATTCAAAGCCAAGGTAAGTAAGCACTCTAAAGTAACTTATGAGGTGAAATAGATGGAACATAGAGAAGAGGAGTTGTGGAAATGAATCGGTCAAAAACAATTTTCATTTTAATAATAGCTATGGTTATTACATCTTTACCTATGAATGTCCACGCCGGAAGTGAATTAGACATTGTTTTCATAATTGATGAGTCTGGAAGTATGGGAAGCGATATTGCAGATGTAAGAAATCAGATAAAAAACTTTACAAGTAATTTACAAAATGAAGGAGTAAATTATAGGCTAGGGCTTATATCATATGAGGAAGATACAAGAGTATTTTCAATGACTAGCAACGTTGAGAGCTTTAAGGATAACTTGGACAGTATAGATGTCCATGGGGGAGTAGAAAATGGGCTTGATGCTATTAATGATGCTATTGATAGATATACCTATAGAACACATGCGATTAAATACTTTGTATTAATAGGAGACGAAGAGATTTATAGTGATCGTGGGTATAGAGATGACCAGACAATTCAAAGACTTCAAAACAATGACATAATATTAACTTCTGTTTCAATTTCAAATAATCGTAGTCAGTTCAGAGAGTTTTCTGATGGAACAGATGGATTAACTTTAAATTTAAATAGTGGTTTTGGTAGAAATCTGACATCAATATTTGAACAAATACAAAACATTCCCAAATTAGAAGTTATTTCTCCTAGTGAAAATCAAATGTTGAGTGATTTTGATAGTTCATTTATTCCTAGGGTTATTGGTTCTGATGCAGATAGTGATGCATTAACATTTGAATATTATATTGATTCGGAAAGTACACCTAAAGATAGAAAATATATAACTAATACTGAAACAGAGCATACTGTTAACTTTGATGCAATAGATATTGGGCAACTTTCAGAAGGAAGCCATAGATTCAGATTTAAAGTATCTGATGGTAGTGATGAGGTAGAGCAAGAGGTCAATGTTACTATTGATAATCAGGCACCTTTATTAGGAAATGTTAACTTTGATTATTCAGATACTGATATTAATATAAGTGGGTCTGCAACAGATAATATATCTGGATTGGCACATAATCCATATAGATATAGTATTAACGACAGTAGTAGTACTTGGACCTCTCAAACCAATTATGCATCAGATTTATTGAATCCAAACACTGAGTACCAAGTTAAATTTGAAGCTAGAGATGATGTGGGACATATTGCAAGTAAGATTGAATCCATATGCACAAAATCTCAAATTCCAAATCTTATTGTTGAAAGTTCTAATGAAAACTCATTGGAAATTAGTTCTCAGGACGGAAATCCTTCAACGACAGATTATCAAATTAAAGTAGGTGGGAATTATCTGGATTCAGATGGCAATACTGTTTCTAGTCCTACATGGATTAAGTTGAATAATAAGAGAATCACATTAATGGATTTGACGGTTAATACAAGCTATAATATACAAGCTAGAACTAGAAATCAAGAGAATATTAGTACTGAATTTTCTAATGAAATAACAGGAACAACCTTGGCAAAGCCACCCACTAATATTTCTTTAATACCTCAAAGGAATTCAATAGAAATATCATGGGAGGAAGTAGTTGGAGCGACGGAATATGAATTAATGGCTGATGGGGAGATAATAAATAATGGAACAAGGACAAGCTATATACATAATAGCTTGTCTCCAGACTCTCAGCATAGCTACATGGTTAGAGCAAATAACTCAGGTGGTGCAGGGAATTGGAGTGAAGCATTCAATGAGGTGACATTACCTAATCCACCGTCTACACCTACTAATCTTGAGATTACACTATCACAGGAATCTATCTCAATAAATTGGGATGAAGTAATAGGAGCCACAGAGTATTTAATTGAAGTTGATGGAGCAGTAATTGAAAATGGGAAAAATATTACTTTTACACACGATAATTTGCAACCTGAAACTGAGCATAGTTATAGAGTGAAAGCAATAAACCGTGGTGGTGAAAGTAACTGGACTGAATTGAGGACAGAAACTACATTACCATATCCTCCAGAGATACCTACTAATGTGATGTTAGAAAAAACTAAAGATACAGTAACATTAACTTGGGACGAGATGGATAGAGCTACGAGCTATCAATTACAAGTAGATGGATTGATAATTGATAATGAAAATAAAACAACATTTGTACATGAAGGATTAGAGCCTTTATCTGGACATACCTATAAAATAAGAGCTGTTAATAAGGGCGGTAAAAGTTCGTGGACGGAGTCAATTGATGCGACAACAAACCCAGAGAAGCCAGATACTCCAGAAAATGTAATGGCTACATCTGAAGAAAACTCTATAACAATAACTTGGTATAAGATTCTTAATTCAGAAAGTTACGATATAGAAGTAGATGGAAATGTGATAGAAGATATTACGGATACAGTATATATACATGATGGTCTAGATCCTAATACAGAGCATGTTTATAGGGTAAGAGCCAAAAATATAACTGGTAAAAGTAATTGGAGTAAGCCATTAACAATGTTTACCTTGCCTGAAATAGATGAATCAAATGGAAACGTAGCATTAACAAATATAATAGCTATTGTCACTAATAATAAAATATCTCTTTCATGGGATGCTGTAGCAATGGGAGCTAAATATCAAATAGAAGTTGATGGTGAACTAAAAGATATAGGAGAAGATACGATATTTAATCATACAGGGTTAGAAGAAAATTCCTTCCATACCTACAAAATCAGATTTAAGGATGAAAATGGGACCAGTCAATGGTGTGGAGTTTTAGCATTAGCAACCTTACCGAATCCACCAGATGCTCCGAAAAATGTAGAAGTAACTACATTTGATAATATGATAGAGCTTAGATGGAATAAGATAGATGGTGCAACTGGATATGATGTAGAGATAGATGGTGAGACCATAGATAATGGAATAAATACTAGCTATACGCATGGTGAACTTGAGCCAGGTACATCTCATATATATAGAGTAAGGGCAAAAAACATTACAGGCATAACAGCTTGGAGTGATGCAATAACAGAAAGTACCAGCAATCCAACATATAAGGTAAATTGTACTAAAGAAGAAGAATTCAATCTATCCCTTTTAGCCTCAAATGTACAGGACTTTACAGATTTAAGATTTGTTGTTACTTATGATTCAAATGAAGTTGAGGTACTAGACTTATATAACTTTACACCAAATGAAGACTTAATTACAGAAGGGAAAATAGAAGGTACTAACATTTATGTGAAACATACACTGGGAAGAATAGAATTTTCAGTTGATAGAAATATAGTGCCAGGAACATCATGGTCTGGAGAAATATCAGACATATTATTTAAATCTAAAATTGATGGAGAGAGTTATATAGATTATGTAGTCGAGTAATATAAGAAGGAGAGATAGGATTGAGGACTTTAATTGGCAATACTAAAAGGTTTATAATTTCTTTGCTAGTGATAACCCTCTTAATTCCTCTTGTAATTACAGGATTAAGCGCTGGAGGATTTAATGGAGATGATTTAAGGATTGCTACAGAAATATCAAACCTCACAGGAGTAGATATTAATAGAGTACTTGAACTGAAAAGCATAAGAGGGTCCTGGAATCAAGTATTAGATATGTTGAGAAGTGAAAAAAGCAGACAAAAGTCAAAGGATAAAAGAAGCAATGGTATCTTACAATCAAGTGTGAGTGACAAATTTGTGAAAAAATTGATTGATGAAGGTAATACAGAAGCTGATGTAATGGATGCTAAAATGCTAGTAGAAAAAGTTATTTACCAATTAAATGAGATTACAAATAGTGTGGCAGAAACGGTTTCAGTAAGTAATGCAGTGATAGGAGAAGATGGTGAAAATAATGATATAGCTCAGTACGTCAATTTAAAGAATAAGATAGATATGGAAACAGCTATTTCTGTAATATTAAAGCTTCAAGATAAGTACGATACAATCGAAACTGCGTTAAATGAATATTTGTACTCATTACAGCTCGACATAAATTTAGAAGATTATATCAATAATCAAGAAAAATACGAAGAAGAAAAAGAAAAGAAAAGAATGGAGATAAACTTAACTCAAATAATAACACTTTCAGAGATAGAAAGTGAGGTATTAGCAAAAATACAAAGGGAAAATGAAGAACAGTTAAGTTTGGGGAAAAGTAGCCTTGAAGCTGAAGGAGAGCCATTAGAAAATAATTTATATAATGAAAATTTAGATGTACCAAATGTTAGTGTAGAGGATGTAAAGCCTTTGAATCCTACAGAAGAGCTAATGAATGAGATAAGGGTTATTAACCCAAATGAAAACTAGATAAGGAGATGACTAAAATGAACAGAAAGAAAGTATCCAGATTTTTATTGGTTATGTTAATGGTATGCGCAACACTGCAAATTGGAGCAATATCTTATTCCAGCGCTGCTAAACAATTAAATGGAAGCATTAATGAAACTTCTGAAAATCAAAAAATTGAGGATATAGAAATTTCTCAAGAAATACTAAATTTTATAAAAGATGCAGACCCAGGTGATTACGGTACGAATGTAACCAATTACAAAAAAGCATTAATAGAATTAGGAATCCAACCAAGATTTAAATCTGAAATTGAAAGACTAATCAAAGAAGGCCATAGCTTACCAGATTTATTAATTGCCTATGAGTTCTTATATAATAATTTTGGAAAAATGGAAGAACTTGAAATATTAAGTAACAAAAAACAGTCAGGTAAATCGTGGTCAAAAATCTTTGCTACATATCAATCAGAAAATGGAGAGTTCATTCCAAATTCCTTTGACCCTCAATACTTACAGGACTTAATGAGAGAAGAATATATTACTCCTGATGACATTATGATAGCAGATAGAATTGCATATAAACTAGGGCTTGAGCATAAGGATATAATTTCCTATAGATTTGATGGGATAGAGTGGAAAAAGATAAACGAAGATTTAGGAATTTTAAATAGCCAAAGTGAATTACCTAGGGTAAAAGTAACAGAGGAACAGTTAGACAAGCTTACTAATCAGTATAATTTATCTGAAGAAGAAATTATAGAAGCATTAGTAATCGCTGAAAGAATAGATAAAGATTCAAAGGAAATAATTGAAAAAATAAAATCAGGTTACAGTGAAGTTGAAATTCTCGCTGAATGCTATCAAGAAAAGTATTATTAGAATTTTGAAATAATAAAAGAACCTTAAATAAAGGAGGCATTTAGCGGTGAAGGGAATATACAAATTACTACTTATTTTAAGCATATTCACAATTTTTCTTCCTATTCAAGGAGTTAACGCAGATACTCTTGAGGAATATATGAATAATGTTGTAGGGCCGAAGAAACAGTACGATACAGAATTATCACCAGTTTACTTAAAAAGCAACCTATCGAAGGAAAATATAAGTCCAAATAGTGGAGAGCTGACATTAACACAAACAGATTATTCATTACCTGGACGAAATGGTTTAGATTTGGAAATAAAGAGAATATATAAGAGTGGAACATCAAATGTTCAAGAGATGAAGGTTAAATATGTAAATGGTGCATGGGTAGATTATGTGGAATCCAATGAAAAAACATCTTCATTTTATGAAGATAGATATAATCTAGGTGTAGGAACAAGATTTTCTTTTCCTAGTATAGAAGTTAGAGAGAGCAAAGATGGTAATAAGAATATGTTTTTACATACAGACACTGGAGCAGTATATACTCTACAAGATGTATTGATGGATGATGAACTTACCTATATTTTGCAAGGACAGACTGTAAATGATGTATATGTTAGAGAATCATCTGAGTTTAATAATGGTCAAAGTGAAGGAACTTCAAAATATGTAATGATGGGCAAAGATGGCAAAAAGACATATTTTGATTCCGAAGGAAAAATATTAGGAATAGTAGATAGATATGATAATACCATTACATTTCAATATTCAACTTTATCTTATGAAATTGATGGCACAGAAATATCTAAAAAATTAATATCCAAAATTATAGATACAGTTGGTAGAGAAGTAACCATAGAATATAAAGAGGATTATAATTTCACAGTTAGTGCAAAACAAAATCAACAATATAGTAAGGATGAAAGCTATAAAGCATCACAGGACCCAAATAGTACTGATTCTGGAGATCTTAATAATAAATTTCAGGTAATAATAAATTTACCTGGAGATAAAAAAATAGTCTATGATAAATCGGCAGTCTTAGTAAGTGATTCTAAAAAAGTAATAAGGACAAGGCTTCAAAGAGTATATGATATAGATGGTAAGCCTAAATATCATTTTTGGTATGAACAACCTAAATTAGGTTTTACTTTTATGAATGGTGACGATTATTCAGTTTATAATGGATATGAAAATCTAGTACAAATAGATTACTGTAAAACTAATAAAGTTACCAGATATACCTATGATACATTTGCTAAAAGACTTAATGAAGGAAGTATGGAGTATCGAAAGATATTTCAAAGAAAAGACTTTGCTAAGAAGGACTTCGATAGTACACAAAATAAGTTTTTAGACAAATTTGTATTAGAAGAGAAGGACAAAACTGACTATGAATATATAAATGAATCCGATGGATATGGTGAAGAAGATTATGAACGATATAATAATGATTATTTAGAGAATAGCTATAGATATTACACTAAAATCACAGATATGAAGGGTAACGAGACTAATTATACATATGATGGACTTCATCAGCTTAAAGAAACATTAATAAATGGAGATGACTATAAAGAAGTAATCACTACAGAACATGATGAGATGAAGTTAATTAAGAAGAAGGAAAGTCTTATATTTAATATACAAGATGGGGAAGACGTAGGTACTCCTATTAAGAAAACACAAAACTATAGATATGATGAATATGGTAATCTAACTAATTATACGGGTCCAGAAGCAGAAAGAGATGAGGATGGAAACCCTATAAATGACGAGCATATGGTCACTTATTCCTATGCATATGATAAGTATCATGTGTTAACATCAAAGACTTGGAAACAGGATAAAGACACTACATCTCAGATATTATATGATGTTGATGATAATGGAAATGTAATAAAGGAAACAAAACAAAATACCCAGGGATATAATCAATCAATAGTTATAGAATATAACTATGATGAATATGGTAATATGATAAAATCAATAAAACACTCTAGTGATAGAAACTATATTACTAATTATGATTATGGAATAGATGCAGATGGCGTAGACCATAAGGGTGCATACTTAACTAAGAAGTATACAGTATTAGATAATGGAGAGATATCAGAAAAGTACGCTTATGATAGAAACACTGGAAATATAACAGCAGAAATTAATCCAGATGGAAAGAGAACAGAATATCAGTATGATACATTAGGAAGACTTTTAGAAACAAAACGACCTGATTTAACGACTAAAGAGTACAAATACAATGAGTTTAAATATAAAAATAGGGAAATAGAGTATACAGATTCCAATGAGGATCGTTATAAAAAGGAATACGATATATTTGGAAACTTAGTAAAATCAAGTGTATACGATAAAGAAAATGAGGAATGGACAGTTCTTAAAAGGATAGAGTATGATAATGATGGTAACAAGACAAAGGAAGTAGATTCTAATGGGAATAGCGTTAGATATGAGTATGATAGCGCAAATAGGCTTATTAAAAAAGCCTTTTATAAAAATGACCAAATATTAACAGGAGATAAGGATTTTAGTTACATAATAGGTTATGATGACGATACTGCTTTATTAGTTGAAGCAACAGATGAAGAAGGATATAAAACAAAAAATTATTTCGATATATTAGACAACTTATTTAGAGTAGAGGCTACACCTGATAATAAAAACTATTTTGTTACATCATATACCTATGATTATGTTGGTAATAAAACAAGCACAACAGACCCTAAACTAAACAAAATACAATATGAGTTTGATAAATTAGGGAGAATGGTAAAGAAGGTTGATCCAGAGCTTAATGAAACTACATATGTCTATAATAGCTTAAACAAGGTAGTCATAGCAGAAGAGCCTGGGGGTAGAATCACAAAGTATAAATATGATGAATTGGGCAGGAAGATAGAGGCATGGATATTCCCAAAAACCTCAGAAGGTTATCTTTCAAATGACTATATACCAAATAATTATACTTATACAAAGTATAAATACAATAATGTGGGGAAATTGTCTAATGTCATAAAAGGGAATGTAGTAGATAATGTAGATAAAATAGAAACAGATATATCCTATGAATACAATGATATGGACAGACTCACAGATGAATATCATAAAATAGATGATAATAGACAAAGTCATACTCATTATGAATATGACAATAAAGGAAACAATGTAAAAACAATAAGATATGTAAATCAAGAAGAAACAAAATATAAAGAATATAATTATGAGTATTATTTCAACAATAAGGTTAAACAGGAAGCTGGTGCATATATAGAAGTTACAGATGATGGCAATATAAAGCATGGAGAATATGTCAGAAAGTATGAGAGGGATAATGAAGGAAACCTAATTAAGAAAATAGATATAGGAAATGAAGGAAAGGACATTGTAACTGATTTTGAATATGACAATCAAAATAATGTAACTAAAACTGTTGGACCTTACTATATAGACAAATCCTCAGGAGAAGTATTAAGTGAGGCAGTCAATACTATAAACTATAAATATGATTCCAAAGGTAATCTATTATCTAAAAAGTCAATGGTAAATGGAGAAGAAATGGGAGAGATTTATACCTATGATGGATTAAATAATGTATTGACTAAATCCAATATCCTTGGTGAAACAACAAGATTTGTTTACGATGCAAATAGTAATCTAGTAAAGCAGGTAGATCCAAGATATATTGATATGGACATTGAAGCTGCTCCAGGAATAGAATACGAATATGATTCTTTAAATAGAAAGATAAAAACTATAGCCTTTGATGGTGAAAATAAGAAAGTCGTTAAATACATTGAATTTGATGGAAGAGGTAATTTGATTAAAGAAGTTGATGGAGAAGGATATAATACTGAAGAACCATCAAAATCAATAGGCAATGAATACGAATATGATGTATTTAATAATTTAACAATATATAAATCTGCTCAAACAGTAGCAGATAATATGAAATATGGTACAAATAACTTCACTAATAAATATAAGTACAATGGACTGGGGAAGGCAATTTATGAAGAAGATTCCAAGGGAAATAAAACAGAGACAGAGTATTATTTAAATGGAATGACTAAGAAGGTCACTTTTGCTGATGGAACTAGTGAAGAGTATAATTATGATTTAACAGGAAATTCAGAAATCACTAAAACAGATAAAATGCAGCACCTAACCAAAGTATATAACAATGTTTTCAGCAAACCATATAAGAAAGTATATGTCGATGAAACATATGAAGTATTTAAATATGATGATTTTGGAAACTTAAAAGAAAATTATGACCAAATAAAAAGTCCTAAGCTAGAAAATCCTAATGAATATGAGTATAATGCATTAGGGAAGTTAGTATCTAAAAAACAATATATAGCTGAGGATGATGATTACAAATATTATAAAATAACCAAGAATACCTATGACGAAGCCGGTCGGTTATTAAGTAAAGAAACATTTGAATATAAAGAATCTAAAGGTTCAAATGAAACATCAACTACCTCTGCAGAAGATAAAGTTGAATACCAGTATGATAGAGCTGGTAGACTAATAAAAACTTATGGTCCTATGGGACGAGAAATCACAAATGAATATGATGATACAGGCAACTTAATTACTAAAAAGAGTAAGATAGATGAAAATAATTATAAAATTACAAGATATGAATACGATACTAGGTCTCAGCTAATAAAACAATCTCTATTAGTAGACACCTCTGATATAAAGAATGAGTATTTATCAAATGCGGAGTTTGATGATGAATACTTCTCTAAAATAAAATCAAGTATAACTTATAGCTATTATAATAATGGACAAGTTAAGACTAAAGAAGATTCCCTAGGAAATATCATAAGCTATAAGTATGACTATGATAACAGAGTTGTTGAGCAGCAGAGACAAGATGAAGAAAATCCCATTAGGTATGAGTATGATTCAGTAGGAAACTTAATAAAACAAACTAATCAAAAATCAGTATCTGTATACTATGAATACGATGTAATGAACAGACAGACCCGTAAAATAGTACCAGCAGCTGATGGAAGCTTAGCCATTACTAAGTATATATATGATGACATGGGTAATCTTATAAAACAAGTTACACCAAATAATTATGATGAAGATATGGATACTTCTGAATTAGAAGAATTAATGGAAGGAATATCATATATATATGACTCTATGAATCGTAGGATAGCTACATTATCACCAGAAGGTGAAGTGATAGAATACATCAAATACGATGCTCTAGGTAGAGTGACTAAAAGAGTTGATGGACTAAGATATACTGGAGATATGGAAACCTCAGAAGGTATAACATATAAGTATGATAGCTTAGGAAGGGTAGTAGAAGAAAAACTAGCTACTCAATCCCCAAGCAGTTATAAGTATGATATGCTGGGAAATCTTGTAAAGAAGACAGACCAAAGAGGGAACTCTATATTATTTGAATACAACCCAGATGGAACTTTAAATAAAGTAACTTACCCAGACTCAGGGTATATAACATATGAATATGACTTATTAGGAAGAAAGACTAGTCAAACAGATCAAAGGGGTTATACAACATTCTTTAGCTACAATGCCTTTGATAAGCAAAGAAAACTGACAGATCCTTGTAAAATAGATGAAGTAGTAGACAATATTAATGATTTAGAAGCAATAGAGAGTAAATATGATTTAAATAATGTGTTATATAAATACGACTTAAATGGAAATGTGGTTTCAGTTAAAGATAAAAGAGATACTACAACATTAATGTCATATGATTATTTAAACAGAGTAGTAGAAAAGAAAATACCTATTGAGAGAGATACAAGTGGAAATATAATATATAGGATAGAAACCTATGAATATGATGAGGTAGGAAACCTGTTTAAAGAAACAGTATCAGACTCAAAAAATAGGACAGAAGCAAGGGAAATAACCCATACCTACTATGACAATAATCTAGAAAAGACAGTAACAAATAATAATGGAAGCTACATCAAATCATACTATGATAAAAATGGAAATGTTATTAAGACAGAAACCCTTAGGGAAACTGGTATATATGACATTCAGAAATTTGAATATGATAATCAAGATAGACTTTTAAAAGAAATATCTTTAATCAATGAAGATGACGTATACAATTATCAGGACTTTGACAACTTAGACAATCTAAGAGATGAAGAATATCCAGATAAAATAAAAATCATAACAGGATATGAATACGATATATTAGGTAATAAGATAAAACAAATAAATTCAAGGGCATATCAATACGGAAAAGCAGATGAAGTAAATAGAGAAAAATATACAGTGACATTTACATATGACATCTTAAACAGAGTTGAAAAGACAATAAGTATGTATAAAGGTCAAGAGGTATATACTCAGAATTATTACGATGAAGCAGGAAATAAAATCAAGGTAAGAAATGCAAAGGGATCAGAAACCAATTATACCTATGATGAAATGAATAGAGTTAAAACTGTAACTAATGCCAAAGACCAAACTATAACTTATACTTATGACTTGGCAGGAAATAAGACAGCAGAAACTAATGACAAGCAAAATTCCGTGTATTACATTTACGATAAATTAAACAGAGTAATCATTACAAAAAACGATGATGAAGAAGTAATATCTAAAAGAATATTTGATGCAAATGGAAATGTAATAAAAGAAATGGATAGAAAAGGCTATCTATCAGCAAATATAGATGAAGAAAGATATGGAATACAATATACTTATAATCTAGCAAATCAGGTAGTGAAAATAGTAGATCCAGAAATAACAGAATACAATCAAGAAAATGGTACTAACAAATTTACTGCAAAATATGGGTATAATGTATTTGGAGAAAAAATCAAAGAAATAGATGCCTTAGGTAATGCAATTAAATATGAATATGACAATGTTGGTAATCTAATAACTGTATTAAATCAGTTAGAAGAATCAACAAGTTATACTTATGACAAGCTAGGCAATAAACTAACAATGAAAAATCCTAAGGATAAAATAACCTACTATAAATATGGCGCATTTGGAACATTAATTGAAGTAGAAGACCAAGATGATAACACAATAAAATACAAATATGACATAGCTGGCAATCAAGTATATACAGAGGATAAAAGTAAAAATCATTTAATACAAACATTTGATAATAGAAATTTACTAACTAAGAAGGAAATACTTGAAACAGAAGATAAGGTAGAATATGACTACGATGAATTAGGAAACAGAATAGAGATGATAGATGAAAGTGGAGTAACCACCTATCAATATAATGAAATAAATCAAATAGAGAGAATATATAAGGATAACTCTCAAGCACCTATATTAATCTACTCATATGATACAATAGGGAATATAAAGACAGTAACAGATAAAAAAGGAAATAAGACAGAATATGAGTATGATAAGCTAAACAGGCTAAAAACTGTAACCTTTGATTCTAACAAAACAACATATCACTATGATGAAAATGGGAACAGAGATTGGATAGACTATCCAGGGGGAATAAGAGAATCATATGAATATAATAAAAACAACAAATTAATAACAGTAACAAATACAGCACCAAATGGAAATATAATATCAGAATATAAATACACATATGACTTAGCGGGAAGACAGATAAGTAAAACAGATAACTATGGAACAACAACATATGAATATGATGAAGCAGGAAGAATAGAAAAAGTAGTAGCCCCAGGGAAAACAACAGTCTATGGATACGATAAGGCGGGAAACAGAGAAACATTAAATGAAGCCTATACATCAGAACAATATAGTGCCTATAAAAATACAATAGGAGAATCAGTAAAATATTCAATAAAGAAAAGCTATTACACATATTCAGATTCAAATCAATTACTAAAGCTAGTAGAAAAGATGTATGACAAAGAAAGTAAACAGGTCCTTCAAAAGACAATAGACTATATATACGATAATAGAGGAAATGAGCTAAGACAGAAAACAAGCTATATAAGACCTCAAAATAAGGACATGCATCAAAAGACTATAGGAAATATATTTGACTTTGGATTTAAAAGAAAGATAAACCCCTTGATATATAAAGTAAGCAACACATACAATGGGTTTAATCAGCTAGTTAGAAGTGAAAACATCAAAGAAGAAGAACAGACAATAGTAAACTACACATATGATGGAGACGGACTAAGAACAAAGAAAATAGTCAAATCCTCAGAGGAAGACTTTGAACCTAAAACAACATACTTCCTCTACGATAGACAATATGTTATATTAGAAACAGATGAAGATAATGAAACAATAAGAAGATATGTAAAAGGAATAAACTATGTTGCAATCTTAGATAGTAGTGACGAAGAAAGCAATGAAACAAATATTTACTACTACCTATATAATGGGCATGGTGATGTAGTACAAACAGTAGACGAAAATGGAAAAACTAAAAATCAATATGACTTCGATATCTTTGGAAATGCAATATTGACGTCAGAAGAACACGATAATCCAATAAGATATTCAGGAGAATACTTTGATGAAGAAACAGGATTGTACTACCTAAGGGCTAGATACTATAATCCATATACAGGTAGATTTATAACAGAAGATAGCTATACAGGGGAAGATAATAACCCACTGAGCTTAAATCTGTATACTTACTGCTATAATGATCCGATACAGTTTGTTGACCCGACAGGGCATTATGTAGTTTGTCCTGATGAAAGTAGTGACTCAGGTTCATATTATAATGATTCTGATGATGATCAATCCAAACCTGCATTGACAAGAGGTGCAAGTGGAGATGATGTAGCAGAACTACAAGAGAAACTTATAGATGAAGGATACGATTTAGGATCCTGGGGAGCAGATGGATCATATGGTCCAGCAACAGAACGAGCAGTAAAACAATATCAAGAAGACCATAATCTCACAGTAGATGGAATGACAGGAAATGAGACTTGGGGTAGTCTACTTGATGAAGATGATAATAGTTCTAGTAACTCAAATACAAATAGCTCAAGTGACCCATATGAAAGATATTTAGATAATAAGTATGAAGAAATTAATGAAGGATTAGATGATACTGAGACTGTCTATAACGATGATGATGACGAACAGGAATCAAATAGTTCAACTAATAATAGTAGCAACAATTCAAGTGATCCATATGAAAGATATAAGAATAAGAAGAATGAAGAAATTAGTAAAGGGTTAGATGAAACAGAGACTGTAAATAACAATAATAGCAATGGACAAGAATCAAATAATACAACTAATAATAGTAGCAACAATTCAAGTGATCCATATGAAAGATATGTGAATAGGAAGAATGAAGAAATTAGTGAAGGGTTAGACAAAACAGAGACTGTTAATAGCAATGATAGTAGTAATGGATCAAGTGATGGTAATTTAGATATTACTGAGGGGACGAGTGATAGCACACATTATCTTACTTCATTTGATTCCATTAGTAAAGAAATACAGGATAGTGCGAAAAAGTATGTAGACGAAATAATAGAAGATGAAATTATCTATCAATCTGCAACGTTTCCAGTTAGACATACTTTACACGAGGTTTCCAAAGGATACCTATTTCAGAGAGAATATTTAAATGAGCTCGAAAGGGAAAATGCGATAAATTCTATACCATCTGTGGGTGATTTAGCAAAAACTACTTATGATGGATATCAGTTTGCAGCAAAACAAGATCCTCGATTGGCAGCACTAGCTTTTGTAGGGTACATGTCAATAAGTCTTGCCAGTGGATCAAACTATGATAGTATAGGTAATTTAGATTTAAGTTCTCTTACAGATGAGAAAGTTATTGAAGCTAAAATGCAATCAGATGCAATAAATAATACACCTTATAAATATCTAATCACTACCTCTTCTGGAAGAGAGAAATTTATAGAAGAGATAGATAATTTAATTGATGAGGTATCCAAGGTTGAGAGTTATAGTAAAGAGTATAAGCAGGCAATTATATCCTATGCTAACTTACTAAAGCAAATCAATGCAGATTATAAGGAGTCAAAGAAAACCGTTGATTATATAAAAGATAATCCAGTATATTTTATTCCATAGAATAAAATTCTAGATAGCTTATTTGTAATTCTATAGATTTGCACTGAGCTATCTAATTATTCCCTTGACTAACTGCTAAGATTATTATGAAAAAACTAGTAATGGAGGTTTTAAATATTGAAGAAAAACATTATATTATTGATAATAATTATAACAAATGTATTAGCGTCTACTGGATGTCAGAATAAAGAATTTGATGCTTTTTCTGAGAAGTTTGAAGATATATACTTTAATACAGTTAAGTCTATTGATAGTTCCAATACTTTGAAAAGCCTAGAAGGTTTACAGTCTGAAGAGAAAAAACAGGAGATTGAGAAATTGGGTTTGCTATTAGAAAATATTAGAGAGAAAGTATCTAAAGAGAATAAAAATCAGTATGATAGATATGTGAAATGGTACAATGGACTTTTATTATTGAGAAATTCATATGATAGCTGGGAAAGTTTTGATGTTCATGAAAAAGCAGAAATAGGTACTGAATTTGTATTAATAAGTCTTAGAAAACGTAATAAAAATGAATAATGGAGGACTTCATATGAATAAAATAAACACGAAAGACTACATAGTTCTAATTGCAGTATGGGTTATTAATATAGCTATTAAGTTATATTTAGATGTAGCTTATTGGTATTACATCGATTACTTTGAGCTTTTAACTTTCTTCATTTCAATTGCTTTGTACACTTTTATATTAATTTATTATTTAGAATATAAGTATAAGAAACTGATACTAATGTATGCAATTTTATTCAGCATATGGACAATCTATTGGCCTATATCAGGATATCATCTTTTTAACCATTTAATGGCTTATAGTGGGATCAGTGCTATAGTGACTGCTGTATTAAACTATCTTTATATAAGAAACAAAAATAATGTAGTTAACTTACTTTCAAAGAACCTTCTTATAGCTTCTTTTATAGGAATAGGGTATGTTGCAATATTTGTGATAATATTATATATATTTGTATAGAGTGCACTTGTATAATAGGCTATTAAGGAAAAAGATGTTTACAGGTAGCCATAATGTAGGAAATAACTGAGTAATTGGAAATCTAGTATTGATTATGTATTATAATAGTGAAATACATTGAACTAATTGTAAATAAGTATTATGATATATGGAAAAAGGAATTAGATAAATTATTCAATCCTCCTTTAAGATTTTAGTTATATAATAAAGGAAGGTATGATAGAATGAATTCAAAAAAATTAAAAATATTATTATATGTTTTTATGATTATAATTTTATTAACTTCATGTAGTTCAGGTTATGAAAAAGATGTTAAAGAATTTAGAAAAATATATAATAATACGCTGACTTCGCTAAATTCTGATAATGCATATAATTCAATAAAGAATGATGACTTAACATCTAATATTGAAAAACTCAAAGAAATTATGATTTTATTATATTGACTTGTATAAATAAATTGAATATCTACCATTTAAAGAAATATTCACAATATTAAATGCTAGATTTGTTTTATTCATGAACATATAGTAGAATGACTGAATACTAATTGGGAAATAACAACTATATATAACTCAGTTAATTAAGGGGCTGTCTCAAAATAGAAAGTAATTTCTAGGGCGAGAAGCCCTTTTTTCTTGCAAAAAAATGTAAAAAGCAACCCCCGAAGGGATTGCTTTTGGTGTATAATTTATTTATGCGAATAAACAAACATACACCTCAAAATTATATCAATATTAATAAAGATTATCAACTAGTTTTACCTATAAATTCTGAAGTTTTGATTCCACAGGATGATTCCGTGAGATTGCTTAGCCAAGTATTGGAGGGGTTAAAGTATGATAAATTAATGCAAGCATACTTACACCTAGGAAGAAAACCTGTGGTTTCACCGAAGAATTTATTCAAAGTTTTAGTCTATTCTTACATGAATAATATTTATTCAAGTAGAGAAATAGAGAAAACCTGTAAAATGAAAAAAAGGTGTCTCAACAATGATTTTTAAAAATCATTGTGAGATAGACTCTTAAAATTTATTTGAAATATCTAGTATAACTAAACTAATACGACTTCAAGTTCTAGCTCAAGTGGTAGCAGTAATAGAACATCTTCAATTAATAAAAGCAGCTCAACAAATAGAAATAATGTGTGAAATTATGTATTAAATATTATGTATTAAATATATACAATAGTATTAGAAGAAGCGATGTGGTTTTCAGATTATATGTTAGGTAGTGAGAGTCATATGGAGGAGGTTCTGATGAGTTAGGTCATTATTATAAATTCTTTAATATGAAATGGGACAAGGATATTAATTTAACAAACTATTATGAGAATATATCAGATTTAACAAAGAGAGATAAAATATAATTGAGAATATACTTTCTTAATTTGGCAATGAAATAGATTTCATATCAAAGTAAAAAAGTATCCGAGGTAGTGCAATCAGATTGCACTACCTCGGATACTGAATTGCTAATTAGTGGAAAGTCTTAGGGGGGAAGATATTAATGAGAAAGGTTTTAGAGCGATCAAAAATTGCGACTAAAAAAATATTTGAGAATTATATAATATTATTAATGTTGTTATTTTATCATTTTATAGTTATAAAATTAGAATGGGATAAATACTCTTTGGAAAAAGTATTAAGAATTTTGATAAATGAAAACAATAGATATTTTACAATACAATTAGTAATTACTATTTTGGAGAATTTAGTTGTATCAACTATAATATTTTCAGGAATTTTTGGAGTTCTAAGTAAAGTATATTCTAACAGAGAAAAATCAAATATACATAAATTTATAGAAGGAATCAAAAAATATTGGCTTAAAGTCTTATTTGCTATTTTGGTAACCACTATAATTTCACAGGTTTTAAACCTAATATTGATTACAAGCATCATTAATTTCATTAAATATAATATAGTTAATGTAGCCATAATAGTTTTATCATGGTTATATAAAAATCTAATATTTACAGTTGGAACATTAATAATAATACGTACAAGTATTAAACGTAAGAATTTTTTTAATGAATTAATTAAGTTTATTAAGACAAATAAATTTAAAGAAATTACTGTATTTATTATATTTATAAGTTTATTTATAATCCCTATATATTTCCTATTGAGTAATTATAGAAATGAATTACTTTTATCAGAATTGAGAGAAAAGGGAGTTATAGATTATATAAATTTGTTTTCATATAGCAATAGCACTAAGTGGATTGATCAAATAGTAGCAATTGGCAAATCATTTATTGAGTCATTGCTATTCTTATACATAGCTTTAGTTTATCAAGAAAGGATTGATAAATAATATAGATATAAAATATAATAATATAGTATTCAAATTAGGAGAGGAGAGCAAAAATGACGAAAAAAATAGTTTTTCTTATATTGACAATGATATTAGCGATGAACATTAGTGCCTGTGACAGTAACACTTCCAATACTGATGGAAATGAGGTAGAAAACTATTCTATAACAGAATCGAATTCTTTAAGTAATGAAGGTGAGGTAAGCTATAGTATTAATTATCCACAGATAACAGGATTATCTGATACCGAGAAACAAGATAAAGTGAATAATATTATTAAAGAAGAAGCTCTTAAAGTATTGAAATACTATGAGAATCCTTTTGCTCCTGTAGAAGTTGATATTGACTATAACATTACTTTACAAGAACCAAGTGTTTTGAGCATTCAGTATTCAGGACTTGGAATTGTGAGTGGGGTTGCTCATCCTAACAAGCTTTTTTATACAACCAATATTGATATTGAGAGAGGAACTAGAATAAGATTAAAAGATATTATAAATATTAACTCTGACTTTATTCAAAAGTTTATAGGTGGAGATTTTACAGCTGTGAATGATGAACAAGGGCAAAATATTGATTTAAGTACTTTATCTGTAGAGGATTTACAAAGAGAATTTACTGAAGCTGATTCCCTAGATAATATTGGAACGGAAAATCAATCGGATGTTTATAGTTATTTAACGGAAGATTCCTTAGGTATATCTATTAGCGTTCCATACGCTGTAGGTGGTCATGCCGAATATGAAATAAATTATCAAGACTTGAATGAGTTCATAAAAAGTGATAGTGAAATTTGGAAGGATTTATTAAAGAATTAATTAAAGTTCCTATATTCTCCTAAAATTATCATAAAATCCAGAGCTAAAGAATAGTATTTATTAAGGTATACGGTTGTATTAATCGCACAAAAATGGAGAAGGGGGTATTTTGTGAAAAAGGATTATTCTATGAAAAGGCTTTGGATTTTGGGCTTAGTTGTTATAATAGTATTAGGAATCATCTTTATTCCTAAACTAATTTTTAATGAAGGTGATAATACCGTGAAATTTAATGTTTTAGAAGAAAAACAAATTCCACAAAAAATTAAGGAAATACTACCACAGTATAGGGTTGAAGAGAGAGCACTGGCATGTAGGATTGAAGATAGTGTTTATGTTATAGTTACAAGAGGTGAAAAAAGGACAGGGGGTTACTCTGTAGCTATAGACAGAATAGAAAAAGAAAAGAGTGATGATTATTTCAATCTAATAGTATATGCCAAATATACTGATCCTAGCCCAGATCAGATAGTACCTCAGGTCATTACATATCCTTATACAATAGTAAAAACAGACCTTAAAGAACTACCTCAAAATATTAGACTTGAAGTAGAGTATGATGAATAAGTGATAGGAGCAGAGCAATCTGCTCTTTTTTTTGTATAAAAATATTTGAGGGATATGTTTGGTTTCATTCAAATTAAACAAAAGTGAACAAATAAAAACATTTGAGATGGATAAATACTTTAGAACAAGGAACCTTATTAATGGGAAAATAAATCAAAAAACAAAAAATAATAAGGTGTTGGCTGAAAAATAGAAGAAAATTTACAGATACACTACTTAATGCTTTTCATTTGGAAATAAAAAAAGACTTGCGAAAACATTTTCATAAGTGTATAATAAACATAAACAAACATAAAAACACAAATACAAACACAAGAATATGTTAAAATTGAACATAAAGGAGATGTAAATATGCTCCAAGCAGAGAGAAGAAATTATATTATTAATCTTATGAGGAAAAACGGGAAGGTTATTGTTGAAGATTTAGCCAGTGAGCTAGGGGTATCAACAATGACAATTAGAAGAGATTTAAAATATCTTGAGGATAATAATTTATTAACGAGAACCCATGGTGGTGCAGTTAGTAATGTCAATCAAGAAATACCTTACAGTGAAAAAGCAGACTCGGCAAATGAAGAAAAAGAAAAAATTGCAGAATATGCAGCAACTTTAGTTGAGGAAGGCTCCACAATTATATTGGATGCTGGAACTACAACTATGGAAATTGCTAAGAAAATAAAGGATAAAAAAAATATTACTGTAATAACTACTGACATAATGATAGGTGCTTTTTTATCTAAAGCCAAAGGGATAAAAGTATTTTGTACTGGTGGAGTCATCCAGAGTGAAACGGGAGCTTGCATAGGTACTAAGGCAGAAGAATTTTTAGAAGATATATATGCTGATATAACTTTTCTAGGAACTAGTGCAATTGATTTAAAAAAAGGAGTAACCACTCCTAACTTAGAGAAATCAAGATTAAAAAGAACAATGATGAGCTCCTCCGATGAAGTTATATTAGTTTTAGATAGCTCTAAATTTGGAAAGAAAAGCTTTTCAAAGGTTTGTGGTCTTGATGAAATAGACCTAATAATAACAGATGAAAACTTACATGAAGATACTGTGAGTGAGATTAAAGATAAAGAGATACCAATTGAATTGGTTTAAATGGAAAGAGGTGCAAAGTAATGCCAGAGGTTGTAATTATTGCAGATGATTTAACGGGAGCTAATGCTACAAGTGTTTTATTAGCAAGACAAGGATATAAATCTGCAACATTTTTAGATTTAGAGTCATATTCAGAAGATAAGCATAATGATTATAACATTATATCCATAAGTACTGATAGCAGGGGAATCAAGGAAAATAGAGCATATGATAGGGTTGCAAATGTAGTAGAACTTTTTAAGGATAAAGAAATACAGTTTTTCTCAAAAAGAGTAGATAGTACACTAAGGGGGAATATTGGGTCAGAGATTGATGCTGTACTGGATAATCTCAATGGGAACGAACTTGCAATAGTTGTATCTGCATTCCCATCATCAGGCAGGGTCACTATTGGAGGATATTTGATGGTACACTCAGTACCATTAGAAAAAACAGATGTTGCTAAGGACCCTAAGACACCAGTGTTTACATCTTATGTGCCAGATATTATTAAGGAACAAAGTAAGTATGAAGTTGGACATATATCTTTAAGTAATGTTCTTCAAGGTGTGGACAAGATTAGAGACTCTATAATTGAAGAGAAAAATAAGGGAAATAGAGTAATAGTTATAGATGCTACAACTGATGATGATATTAATAGGATAGCAAGGGCAGCAAAAGATGCAAAATTACCTATAGTTGCTGTGGATCCAGGTCCATTCACATCAGAGTATTCAAAGCTTAATATAGAAAAGCCTATGAAGGAGCCGGGAAGAAAGGTTATGATGGCTATTGGAAGCGTTACTAATCTAACTCGAAATCAATTAGAGGAATTAAAGCTTGAATATTCACCCTTATTAGTAAATATAGATGCTGAAAAATTAATATATGATAATACGTCAAATGAAGAAATTAATAGGGTAACAGAAAAATTAAAAAGAGAAATGAAAGACTATGAAATAGTTGGTGTTATAACTACTAATAATGAGAATGAAGTATTAAATTTGAAAGAACATGCCATAAAACTTAATGTGACAGAAGATGATATCGCTCAGAAAATTACTATGGGAATATCTAGTATAGTTAAGAAAATCATGGATGAGACTAATTCTATTATTGGTGGATTATATACAAGTGGTGGAGATGTAACCGTAGCAGTATGTCAAGACTTAAATGCCGTTGGAATCAAAGTAAAGGATGAGGTTCTTCCACTAGCAGCTTACGGCAGGATCATAGATGGAGAATATGATAACACTCCTATTATAACTAAGGGTGGATTGGTAGGAGATTCTATGGCAATGATAGACTGTATAGAATACTTATTAACTAAAATATCGAATGAGCTTCATGAGAGCTTGTAAATAGAAAGGAGAGTCACAATGAATAAACCATATATAGGGATACCTATGGGGGATCCAGCTGGAATTGGTCCAGAAATAGTAGTAAAGGCTTTAGCAGATAATGAGGTTATTGATATATGTAATCCAGTAGTAATTGGTGATAAGTCAACGCTAGAGCAAGCAATGAAGTTTTGTGATATTCAATTAGATATAAATATTATAAGTAATCCTAAAGAGGGAAGCTATGAAGCAGGTTTGCTAAATTTAATAGATCTAGATAATGTAAATATTGATGGTCTGAAAATGGGTGAAATTCAAGGCATGGCGGGTAAAGCGGCCTTTGAATATATAAAAGAATCCGTTGATTTGGCTATGAAAGGTGAGGTGGCTGCCATTGCCACTACACCTATTAACAAGGAAGCATTGAAGGCTGGTGGCATAAATTATATTGGTCATACAGAAATGCTTGAAGATTTGACAAATAGTGAAGACCCATTAACTATGTTTCAAGTTTTTAATCTAAAGGTATTCTTTCTTTCAAGGCATCTATCACTAAGAGATGCATGTGATATGGTGACAAAAGAAAGATTACTTGATTATATAGAAAGGTGTGTAGAGGCTTTAGGTAGACTAGGATTTAAAAATCCTAAACTAGCTGTTGCAGGGTTAAACCCTCATAGTGGTGAGCATGGATTGTTTGGAGATGAAGAAGTTAAAGAAATGGAACCGGCAATTAAAGAATCTATAGAAAAGGGTTTTGACATTGTAGGTCCTGTGCCAGCTGATTCAGTATTCCATTTTGGTCTTAAAGGAAGCTATGATGCTGTATTGTCCCTATATCATGATCAAGGACATATAGCAACAAAGATGGTCGACTTTGAGAGAACAATATCTATAACTAATGGTCTACCGTTCCTTAGAACATCAGTAGATCATGGGACAGCCTTTGATATCGCTGGGACAGGTAAGGCAAGCAAAGTGAGTATGGTTGAATCAATTAAGCTTGCAGCAGAATATGCACCTAAGTTTAACCAATAATCTTGTTAAATAAGCCCTGGGGATAAAATTCCTCAGGGGATATTTATAAAAAAAATAAAGGGGGAATCATTCATGGATATAGCCGTATCTGGAGGTCAGATGATATTAGGCTTAGTAATAGGGATTGCATTATTAATTTTACTAATCATGAAGACCAAAATACATGCATTTCCTGCATTAATTATTGCAGCAGCAACAACTGGATTGATTGGAGGTATGCCAGCTGATAGTGTAGTTGGATCAATATCCAGTGGATTCGGTGGAACATTAGGAAGTATAGGTATAATTATAGGATTTGGAGTTATGATGGGGGAAATATTTGAAATATCTGGAGCCGCAGAAACCATGGCTAGGACATTCATTAAAACTCTAGGAAAGAAGCGTGAAGAATTAGCTCTAGCTTTAACAGGATTTGTTGTATCAATCCCGATCTTTTGTGATTCAGGCTTCGTAGTTTTATCTCCCCTAGTAAAGGCAATATCAAAGAAAACTAAAAAATCAGTAGTATCTTTAGGTATAGCCTTAGCATTAGGTTTGGTTATTACCCACTCCTTGGTACCGCCCACTCCAGGACCAGTAGGAGTAGCAGGTATATTTAATGTAAGTGTAGGTAGCTTTTTATTATGGGGTATAATAATGGCAATACCTATGACATTAGCAGGGATGGCCTATGGTAAATGGATAGGAAAAAGAATCTATCAAATTCCTACTGAAGATGGTGAAGGGTGGATTCGTACAGAATATCAAGAACCTGTCTTCAACTTTAGAAGTGAAAATGATAGGATAGATTTGCCTTCTCCATTAAGGGCATTTGCTCCTATATTAGTGCCAGTGGTATTGATATTATTAAATACTATAATCAGTACAGTAGGATATGAAGGAGCTATAGTAAATGTAATAACATTCTTAGGAACACCAATAATAGCTGTTGGAATTGGTCTTTTAGTTGCAATATTTGGACTTACAAATAAGTATTCAAGACAAGATACACTAGAGAAGATGGAACAAGGTATTAAATCAGCCGGAATAATTATATTAGTTACTGGTGGTGGTGGTGCATTAGGAATGGTATTAAGAGATAGTGGAGCAGGAAACTACATTGCAGAATTAATTGCAAAGACTAGTATGCCAGCAATACTATTACCATTTATCATCGCTTCTTTAGTAAGACTTATACAAGGTAGTGGTACAGTTGCAATGATAACTGCCGCATCAATAACAGCACCTATAATTGCTACATTAAATGTTGATCCTGTATTTGCAGCAATTGGAGCTTCAATGGGTTCACTAATATTCTCATACTTTAATGATAGTTATTTCTGGGTAGTTAATAGGATGCTAGGAATAAAAGATGCTAAGGATCAAATTAGAGTTTGGTCAGTAACTACTACCATTGCATGGGGTGTAGGACTTGTTGAGCTATTAATAGTTAATGCAATATTTGGATAAAGAAAACCTTTTCTGGAAATAAGCTTCTTTTGTAGAAGCTTATTTCTTTTTTTGATTCAAAATAATCTAATCTCATTGATAAGTATATTACTATAATAGAATAATTAGGTTATAAATAATTCATATGGATATCACTCCAATTATTACATAAAGGAAAACCAGAAGTAGTAGCGAATCTATAACAATATTATGATATTATGTTAACTAAGGCGTTACATTCTCTTAACAAACTGGTGGAAATAATATAACAACTAAAACAAGATTATACTTATAATACATGAGGAGTGATAGGATGAAGAAGATAACCAAGAGAATTTTGACAGGAGTTGTAGCATTGTCTATGTTAGGTGTTCCGAGTATATCCTTTGCAGGGACATATAACGTTCAATCAGGAGATACCTACTGGAAGATAAGTCAGAAGTATAATATAGAGTTAAAACTGCTTTTAGAAGCTAATGGTGTAAATGGTGACACAATTCTTAATATAGGTGATAAATTAACAATACCAGAAAACTTACAAACCTATACTGTTCAAAAAGGCGATACTCTATGGAAGATAAGTGAGAAGCTACAAGTTTCTTTAATAGATTTAATGTCAGTTAATAATATGGATTCCGATGATTATATTTATACTGGCCAAATCATAAAAGTTCCTACTGAATCAGAGGTGATTAAAGAAGAAATTTCAACAAATGATAGTTTAAATTACTATACAGTTGTGGCGGGAGATACTCCTTGGATAATAAGCAATAAGTTAGGTGTTAGTTTGGACAAGCTTTTATCTGTAAATAATCTAGATGATAGTTCATTTATATATATAGGACAAAGATTAGTAATTCCAAATAGTTCATCAAATACAGAGGCAACTGAAAATGCAAATGATTCAAATGAAATAGTAATTCCAGAGCAACCTAGCGTAGAAATAACATATATTAGTCATAGTGTAGAAGAAGGAGAGAACTTTTGGACTATAAGTAATGACTATGGATTACAAATAAATGAATTATTAAAAGCAAATAATGCTAGTTCAAACACAGTTTTAAATATTGGAGATATAGTGAAAATACCCGTATATGATGTTGGAGTAATGAACACATTGGGAGAACAATATGGAGAATACTTAGATTGGTGGAATGCAGCTCAATATGTAGTCCCTATAGGAGCTAAATTTAAAGTAGTAGATTTCTATACAGGAAAGTCATTTATGGCTGAAAGAACCACTGGTGCTAATCATGCAGATTCAGAAACATTAACAGTTGAGGATACCGCAGCCATGAAGGAAATATGGGGAGGAAGCTTTAGTTGGAAAAGTAGACCTATAATAATTGAATATAATGGAAGACGAATAGCTGCAAGCGCCTCTTCTATGCCTCATGCAGGAAATGATAGTGCTCCTGGAGGAGAATATACTAGCTGGAGAAGTGACGATTATGGCGCTGGACTGAACTTTGATTATATTAAGGGTAATGGTATGGATGGACATTTTGATATTCATTTTTTAAATAGTACAAGACATAAGGATGGGCGAGTAGATGACAGTCATCAAATAAATGTCAAAATTTCGGCTGGTATTATAAAATGATAAAACCATATATTGCAATATAATTTAGATTGAATAAAAAATTTCTTTTTATTACTTTTGACTGCTTACTCAATGGGTAAAAATAGGAGTAAGCAGTTTTATTTATCATATAGTAGGAAATTTTTTTGTTTTATAGAATATATAAAGTAATAAGGGTTTTTTATTTTGACAGATATGAATTTTCGGAGGTGAATGTTTTGATAAAGAGTTGCGTTGTACCAGTAGAACAATTAAAAAGTAACATTGATGAAGGACAGCTAAAATTGAAGAAAATTGAGAGAATAGATTCTCATAAGGATATAATTGGACAAGAAAGAGCCATGAAGGCCTTAGAATTTGGAGTATCTATAAAAAGAAAAGGCTATAATATTTTTGTAACTGGATTGACTGGAACAGGTAGAAATACGTATTCTTATGAAATTGCCAAAGAATACGCTAAGAATAGAAATAAACCAAATGATTGGTGTTATGTATTTAATTTTAAGAAACCAGAAAATCCAAAAGCTATAAAACTATTACCTGGAGAAGGAAGTATTTTAAAGAAAAAGGTTGAGAATATAATTGAGAAACTCAAAGTAGATATACCTAAAGCAGTTTCTTCAAGGGAGTATGATGATAGAAAAAATGTTATATACCATCAATATAAAAAGAAAAGTGAAGATGTAATTAATGAATTAAACGATTTAGCAGAAGGTTATGGATTTATATTTAAGCAAACAGATAAAGGGTTAGTTAGCATTCCCCTAATTGATGGTAAACCAGTAAAGGAAAGTGAATTAGATAATTTGTCAGAAGAGGAAATAGACGAACTAAGAGAAAATTCAAGTGAATTAAGTATGGAAGCTATGACTCTGATTAAAAAGTTAAGAGGGTTAGAAGAACAGCTAAGTAATAGGATCAAACAGCTTAAAGAAAAAATAGCTTTCGATGTTATAGATTTTTATATAAATCCATTAATAGATGAATTTGAAGAAAATAAGGATGTTGAACAATTTCTTACAGAGCTAGAAGATGATGTTATAAAAAACATTGAAGAGTTTTTGCATGAAGAGGAAGATGAAGATACATTACAAAAACTACTAGCAAAAAAGAAAGCAAGTGATGATTTCTTTATTAGATATGAAGTAAATCTATTTATAGATAATAGTGACAAATCTGGATCTCCTGTAGTACGAGAGTCTAATCCTAACTATTACAATCTTTTGGGGAAAATAGAATATTTAAATGAAAGAGGCATCTTAAAAACTGATCATACAAGAATTAAGCCAGGAACAATTCATGAAGCTAATGGTGGATTCTTAATAGTTCAGGCAAAGGATATATTACAAAGCCAATATTCTTGGGACGGTTTAAAGAGAGCTCTAACAACAGGTGAGACTAAGATTGAAAATATAAATAAAGGAAGTGTAGTAGCAGAAACTATAAAGCCAGAAGCAATTCCGATTGACTTAAAGGTACTTATAATTGGAGATTATTACACTTATCAACTTCTATATGTATATGATGAGGAGTTTAAGAAGTTGTTTAAAATTAGAGCAGATTTTGATATTGAAATGGATAAGAATGAGGAAAATATAAGTAAAATAGTTTCTTTCATAACCCATAAATGTAAAGAAGAAGGATTAAAGGAATTTGATAAAACAGCAATAGCAAGAATCTTGGAGTATAGTAGTAGATTAGCATCTGACCAAAGAAAATTAACTTCTAAATTTAATGAAATTGTAGAAATAATATATGAAGCTGATGCTTGGGCAGAAACTGAAGACAAGAAAATTGTAACCTTTGAAAGCGTAGAAAGAGCAATCAGGGAAAAGAACTATAGAAATAATAAGTACGAAGAGAAGCTACAGGAAATGTTTAGCGATGGAACTATCTTAATAGATACTAGTGGAAGCAAGGTAGGAGAGATTAATGGCCTAGCAGTTATGGATTCCGGACAGTATTCCTTTGGTAGACCTAATAAGATAACAACGTCCACTTTTGTGGGAAAAGACGGAATAATAAATATAGAAAGAGAAGTAGAACAAAGTGGAAGTATACACGACAAAGGTGTTTTAATTCTCTGTGGGTATTTGGGTGAAAGATATGCTAAAAATAAGCCACTATCTTTAACAGCAAGTATTACTTTTGAACAGTCCTACGATGGAATTGATGGAGATAGTGCGTCAAGTACAGAGCTATATTCTCTACTTTCAAGCTTAAGTGAAGTGCCTATAAATCAAGCAATAGCAGTTACTGGATCAGTAAATCAAAAAGGTATGATACAGCCAATTGGTGGAGCAAATGAAAAGATTGAAGGATACTTTAGGGTTTGTAAGGAGAAGGGTTTAACTGGAGATCAAGGGGTAATTATTCCTCATCAAAATGTTGTAAACCTTATGCTTGACGATGAAATAATTGAAGCTGTAAAGGAAGGTAAGTTCACTATTTATGCAGTGAAAACAATAGATGAAGGTATTGAAATATTGACAGGAGTACCTTCTGGCAAGAAAGATGAAAAGGGTAATTATCCAGTTGGATCAATAAACTATCTTGTTCAGAATAAACTAGATAGATACGCTAATATTAATAAAGATTTTGAATAAAAGAGAATAAAGAATAGGTATATAGTAAAGGGAATCCAAGGTAGAGAAAAGGATTCCTTTTATCTTAAATTTATAATAAATTGAACAGCTAGTATAGTGAAAAGTAATCTAAGTAGCTTTCTTATAGCATGAAATCCATAGTTTCTTAGATTTAGCATCATTTAAATTTAGTCTTTAATATGCTATTATAGATTATATAGTAAATTTATTTTCTGATGCATTATTAATTTTACAATGAGAGTAAATTATAAAAGGAAGGGTGAACAATATTAAAAGAACCTTTTTAAAAATTTTTATAATTGTATTGATTATATATATAGTTATTGTTAGCAGGATACCACGGAGAGGAACTTTTGATGAACTAGTTCTAAATGGAATTAAGTCAGATGAGTCTAGTATTCAATCGGAACAATCAAAAGATTCAACAATGCTAAGAATTTCAAAAACTAATACAATAAATACTAAACTAGAGGATAAGTATGATTATAATGTTAATAGAATTAATGAGTTTGTATCTTCATTTAGCAATCTTTATCTTATAGAACGTTCAAATAATTCAGAATTAGATATAATTGATCCAGACTACATGATATCCTTTTATTCTAATAATGGTGGTTTTGATATATGGATTTATCCGCCTAGATATTTACAGATTAATACTAGACGATCTAATGAAAAGGAAAAGCCAGAAGGATTAGTAAAATATGAAGTCAAAAAAGGTACTATTGATATTGAGTATATAGAAAATTATTTTGAAGCATTAAAAGAAAGAAGAGAGTTAAATTAAAAATGACGAATATATTGATATTTATTATAGTACATATAAGGATAAAAAATCCTTTGATATAGAAAAAAAAATATAAAATTATGAATGGAAAGATAGATATAGATTATATAAATAAATTATATGGTTTAGATTCATAAAAAAGCCCCAGCAAAGCTGGGGCTTCAAGAGAATACGTTAATATGCTATTATTTAATATTATATTTCTAACACTCTATAATCTCATTTTCAGTAATTATATAATCTACAGGAATATCATGGTCATCTTCATAAGCGTAATCTACCATTTGAACATTAAAGGCTAAGGCTACTTTGGGAACAGACTTATCAAGTTTACTTAGGAATCTATCGTAGTATCCACCACCATAACCAATCCTATATCCTCTTCTGTCAAAGGCAACACCAGGGACAAGAACTAAGTCAATTACATCATGCTTAACCTCTCTAATAAACTCTTGTTTTGGCTCTAAAATTCCATATGAACCAGGAGAAAGTTCTTTATCATAATCCATTAGCTTAGATAATAAAAGTTCTCTAGTTTCAACTATGGAGATTGGAAGAATAATATCCTTATCTACCTTAAGAGATTCTTTTATAATACCTTCAGTTTTAACTTCATTTCTAAAATCTATGTATACCATTATTGATTGTGGATTCTGATAAAATTTTGATGATAATAAAAGCTTCTTGATTTTTTCGCTTTTTAGTTCTAATTCATCCTTCGAAAGACCTTTTCTTTTATCTAAAATATCTTTCCTTAAACTGTTTTTATCCATTTACAAGCTCCTTTGCAATAAATTTTAAAACTAGTATCAAGATATCCTATTATTGTAAACTAATGCTTAACTTTATTCTATTACTTTATTTTTAACAATACAACTATTTGTATTTCTAAGTTTTTATATTAGCTAGAATGTAAGATGAGAAGTATATATTTATATTAATTAATTTGCAAGATTAAACCTTTTCAAGCTGGGACACAAACCTATGAAATTACATAGAATTTTAGTATGGAATTTCCTCTAAAGTTGAAGATAAGGTTTAATCTTGCATTATGCTTGATATACAGTTTTTTATTGACTGAGGAAATTGCATATTTACAAATAAAGTGTAGTTTTGTAATATTTCATCCGATTGGACTTATCCAGTTACTTTTTCCTTAAATTAAATAGCGAAATGGCTGAATATCGGAGTCATGAGAATATAATCTTGCATAAAATTTTAATACACAATTTCTTAATACATTGATTAAAATACTAGAAAAATAGTTCTTATACTTAACAAAATTATTGTAATACCTACAATTCTCATCAGAACCTTTTCTGGCAGTTTCTTACATAATATAGCTGACAATGGAGCGGCTATTATTCCTCCAATTATTAATCCTACAATTACTTGCCAATGGGTAAGCTTGATAAAAAGTATAAATGTTAACACCTCAGAAATTGTAACAAAGAACTCTGATAAATTAACTGATCCAATTGTATATCTAGTATCATGTCCATTACCTATTAAAGTAGAAGTAACTATTGGCCCCCAACCACCTCCACCTATAGCATCAAAAAAACCTCCACAAAGCCCTATGATTGAGATTTTATTATTGCTATAAGAAGATTCTTTATTCTTTATCCTTTTCCTTGCTTTATATAGGATTCTGATTCCCATAATCAGCAAATATATAGCTACTATAGGTTTGATTACTCCAGTAGGTATAGAAGTAAGAATATAAGCTCCTAAGACACCACCTATTATTCCTGGTAAAACAAGTTTTTTTAATAATTTTTTATCAACATTTCCTAGTTTAAGATGGGAAATTCCCGACGTAAGGGTTGTGAATACTTCAGCTAAATGCACACTAGCACTGGCAACAGCAGGAGGTGTTCCCATGCTTAAAAGCATAGTAGTTGAACTCACGCCATATGCCATACCAAGGGCACCATCAATTATCTGAGCTACAAACCCAATTAAGATAAACAACAGCATATTCTGGTACATTAAATTTTACCTCCTCAGTATTTGTCCTGTTATATTTCTAATATAGACTATGCTAGACTATTCAAATTTGATATTGGATAATTCTTAAGAAAATAACAAAAAAATAGATAGAATTCTACAAAAAAAACCAAATTAGTTTACATAATCTAATATTAAGTTTATATTACAAAACAAAAAAACCAGTAAAATAGCAAAAACTGCATTTGAAGTCAGTAGGGCAAATTTGATACAATTATTTATAGTGGAATTCTGTAGAATAGTACTAAGTTACTAGTGAAAAAAAAGGTTTTTTGAAAGGAATTATGTTAATAGTGTCGAAATAATAAAATGACATCTAGTTTTGTAGTAAGGAGGGGTATTTTGATAGAGTTTGTAAATGTAACTAAAGTTTATGATAATGAAGTAAGAGCACTGTCTAATATAAATATTTCTATAGATAAAGGAGAATTTGTTTTTTTAGTTGGACCTAGTGGAGCAGGAAAGTCTACATTGATAAAGCTGTTATTGAAGGAAACAGAACCAAGTGCAGGTAGATTGTTTTTTAATAATAAAGATATTACTAAAGTCAGGAATAGAGGAGTTCCGACTATTAGAAGAAAGATTGGAATGGTCTTTCAGGACTTTAGACTCCTACCGAAGAAGACTGTATATGAAAACGTAGCCTTTGCAATGAGGATTATAGGAGCTCCCAATAAGGAAATTAGAAGACAAGTACCTATTATATTAAGTATGGTGGGTTTAAGTAAAAAAGCAAATAGCTATCCAAATCAACTATCGGGAGGAGAACAGCAAAGAGTATCCATTGCTAGAGCTTTAGTTAATAATCCGTCGTTGATTATTGCCGATGAGCCTACTGGTAATCTGGATCCTGATACAGCTTGGGAAATAATGAAGCTACTCAAAGAAATCAATAATAGAGGAACAACCATATTAATGGCCACACATGCCAGTGAAATAGTAAATTCGATGAAGAGAAGAGTTATTGCAGTAAAAAATGGACAAGTTATCAGAGATGAACAGAGAGGTGTGTACGGCGATGAATTTTAGAAATCTAAGCTACATGATAAAACAGGGTTTTGTAAGTATGTGGAAAAACAGAATGATGAGTTTTGCCTCTGTAGGTTCAGTTACAGCAGCACTTTTAATTTTAGGGGTAATTTTATTATTAATTTTGAACATAAACAATATAGCTACAGTCACTCAGAATCAATTTGATGAAGTTGTAGTTTATCTTGAAGAAGATGTTGATCAAAGTGATACAGAAAGAATTGGAGATGCAATAAACGAATTCGATGGTATATTATCAGTTATATATCAATCTAAGGAACAAGCTTTAGAGATTATGAAACAAAATTTAGGTGAGAATGGTTACCTTCTGGAAGGATTAGAAGAAGAAAATCCTTTACCTAATTCATATGTTATTCAACTTAAGGATTTAAAGTATGCTGACGATGTTGTAATGAGATTAGAGGGTCTAACAGGTGTTGAGGATATTAGATACCTTAAAGATGTTTTAGATCAGCTTATGACTATAGCCAATACTGTAAGATTAGGTGGATTTATCATAATTGGATTCCTTATTCTTATCTCAATATTTATAATATCTAATACTATTAAACTAACTGTGGCTGCTAGAAAACGTGAGATTAATATAATGAAATACGTTGGGGCTACTAATGGATTTATAAGAGGACCATTTGTAGTAGAAGGTATGTTGCTTGGTTTAATAGGAGCTGTTATTTCGATAGCAGTAGTATACTTTGGTTATAAGTATTTATTTACAGTTTTAAATGAAGAGCTGTATGTTTTATTTACAGTGTATTTGGTTCCATACTACAAAATATTCCAAGATATAACTATCATATTTGTATCAATAGGAGTTGGAATTGGAGTAATAGGTAGTGTGTTATCAATAAGAAAGTTCTTGAAGGTATAGTTTAAAAGAAAGGGGGAGAGGATTTGTGAACAAAAGGAGTATCTGTTTTGCTCTCGTATTTTTTCTACTATTTAGTCTTTTAGCCATTTCAGCCTATGCAGATGGAGAAATTGACAAGGCAAAAGATAGACTTGAGGATATTAATTCTCAGATTGAAAGAAATAAACAGGAGCAAAAAGCATTGCAGAAAAAGATGAATAGCGTCTCAAGTGATATTGAAAAGTTAGATGTTGAAATGGAGCTGGCTAATTCAGAGCTAAAAGAAGTTGAAAATACATTAGTACAGCTTGATCAAGAAATCGTGATTACTAAGGGAGAACTTAAGGAAGCTGAAAACAATATTGATGAAAAGCAGGGTACCTTCAATTCTAGATTGAGGACTATGTATAAGAATAGTTCTATAGGATATCTTGAAATACTGTTTTCTGCGAAGGATTTTAAGGATTTGCTAACCAGAATCGATATGATTCAAAAAATAATTGATCACGATGTTAGCTTGATAAAGTACTTAAAAGAACAAAGGGAATTAATTGAAAGTAAGAAGGTTGAATTGGAAAACAAGTTTACAGAACAAGAGAGTGTTAAAAGAAGGATTGCAGTAAAAAAACAAGAAATAGAAGTTGCAACTAGATCCAAAGAAAAGCTTATGAGTCAATTAAGACAGAATAAAAAGTCTTATGAGAAGCAAGAAGATGATATGTTAGCTCAGGCTAAAAAGGTAGAACAAGAAATCAAAAGGCTACAAACCATCGCTAAATATGAAGGTGGAGAAATGATGTGGCCAGTACCAGGACACTATCGTATTAGTTCTCCCTTTGGGTATAGGATACACCCTATTTTTCATGTTAGAAAGATGCATACAGGTATAGATATACCTGCCCCTACAGGAACTAGTATCTTGGCAGCTAATAGTGGGAAGGTAATATTTGCTGGATATTCTGGCGGATATGGTAATATAATTATTATTGACCATGGTGGTGGAATTTCAACACTATATGCCCATAACTCAAGGCTGGTAGCAAAGGCTGGGCAATGGGTTAAAAAAGGTGATGTGATTTCTAAAGCGGGTACAACTGGAAATTCAACAGGACCCCATCTTCACTTTGAGGTTAGGAAAAATGGTGAATATACAAATCCATTGGATTGGGTAACAAATAATTAGAAAATTTAAAAGGAGGGAAACCTCCTTTTTTACTTTATATAAATATATATATATGATAATTTTATGATTGATTTTTATATGTTTTGCATAAACTTTTAATATACAATTATGTAATTTTTTTATTTTACTATAAAATATAAAGTTTTTATAAAGGGGATATAAGAGACAAAAAGTTTTTGGAATTTTGAAAAAAGCATGTCTCGGTGGTATAATGTTTACATATGTATAATAAAAATTTAATATTGGTATATAACTAATAGGGGTGACTAAATATGAGACAAAGACAAAATAACAAGGTGATTTTATTAGTTTTAGGAGTAATTGCAGCGTTGCTAATTACCAATGTTGCAACATTTTTTATTACTTATGAAATACAATTAAAGCAAGGTGATAAGGTTATAGTAAATCTTGATGAATATGAAGAGTTAGTTGATAGCTATAATAAATATTCTAAAGTTGAATATTTACAAGGTTTTTTACATGAGAACTACTTAAAAGATGTAACGGACGAAGAATTGATGAATGGAGTTTATAGAGGTATTTTTGAATCATTGGATGACCCATATTCAGTATATATGACTAAAGAAGAGTTTAATGATTTTATGGAGCAAACTGAAGGAAGTTATGGAGGAATAGGAGTTATTGTTACGCCTGGAGATGATAATTACATAACCGTAGTTTCCCCAATCGAAGATACTCCTGGTGAAAGAGCAGGTATAAAACCAGATGATAAAATTGTTAAGGTAAATGACAAGGAATTCACAGCAGATCAAATGTCTGATGCAGTAAAGATTATGAAAGGTGAACCAGGAACAGATGTTAAGGTAACAATTCTAAGAAAAGATAAAAATAATAATAATAAGTTTATAGATGTAAATATCACTAGAGAAGAAATTAAGTTAGTTACAGTTAAGTCTCAAATGTTAGAAGATAAAATTGGATATATAAGAATTACGTCCTTTGACAGAGAAACCTATGATGATTTTAAAAAGAATTTAACTAGTTTACAAAAGGATGGTATGAATGGTTTAATTATTGATTTAAGAAATAACCCAGGAGGACTTCTTGATCAATGTGCTAAAATAGCAGACGAATTAATGGGTAAAAGTGTAATAGTTTACACTGAAACTAAAAATAAAGAAAGAGAATATTTAAATTCTGATAAGGGCAAGATAGATGTTCCTCTTGTAATACTTGTAAATGGTGGCAGTGCCAGTGCTTCAGAGATACTTTCAGGGGCAGTTAAGGATACTGACTCCGGAGTTTTAATAGGAACTAAAACTTTTGGAAAAGGAATTGTACAAAGAATAAATCCTATGTCCGATGGTTCAGGATTTAAGTTCACTGTTTCAGAATATTTTACTCCAAGTGGAGTAAATATTCATGGCGTAGGAATTGAACCAAATATTGAGGTTGAATTACCTGAAGATATTGAAGAGTTTGGAGTTAATAATATAGATAATGATACACAATTACAAAAAGGTATAGAAGTTATAAAGGAGAGAATGAAATAGAATAGAAATATTACTGAAGAAGACATATACAACAAAGCATCCACTTCATAAAGTGGGTGCTTTTATTTAATATTATGTATAGATTATTAGATATAGGGAATTATTACCAAATAAAGCTTTGTTTAGGGGGATGAATGTGATTAATATAATAGATACTATCTTATCAGGTTTCATAACTATAGCAACTATAATTAGAAATCCAATATATTGGATAGTTATATTATTGGTTTTAATTCAATATAGAAGGATATACAAGATGGAAAAGCAAATACTTGGAATTAATAAGGAATCAATCTTGATAACTATACTAAAATCTTCAATATTAGGAATAATTGGGGGAGTTGTAGGAAGTATTTTAATAATGCTTCTGGGTATATCAATAGAAGCAAATGATTTCAAATATTTGTTTATAGTAGCTATAATTTTAATGTTAATACATCCAAGGTTTATTTGTTTTTCATATTCTGGTGGAATAATTTCTATATCTAGCCTTGTATTAGGTTATCCCAAAATAAATGTATCGAGTGTTATAGCTATAGTAGCTATATTACATTTAATAGAAAGCTTACTTATTTTTATAGATGGAGATAGTACTAAAATTCCAATGTTTATTGAAAGAGACAACAGGATTGTAGGGGGATTTAATATGATGAGATTCTGGCCTATTCCCTTTATAGTTCTAATTATGACTTCACAGTCCAGCGTAAATATAGGGCTTAGACCCTCTGATTGGTGGCCTATTTTTAACTCATCAGGTTCAAAAGTTATTTATGAGAGTATGGTATATCTTATGGCAGGAGTAATTGCTGCTTTAGGTTATGGAGATATGGCAATTACAGATTTACCTAAAAATAAGATTAGAAATTCATCAAGAAATCTATTTATATATAGTTGTATATTATTAACTTTAGCCACAATATCCACATATTCATATATTTTTAAAATAATAGCTGCTTTATTTGCTCCCATTGTTCACGAATTTATAATACAAATGGGAAGAAAAAGAGAAAAAAATGGAAGCCCAATATTTGTACCTTCTAGTAAAGGAATTAGAGTACTAGATACTTTGCCCAAAGGATTTGGTAATAAAATTGGCTTGCAGACAGGAGATGTTATTCTATCAATCAATGGATTCGCGGTAAGAAATAAAGAAGAGTTAAGTAAGATCCTGTACTATAGCCCCAAATATGTCTTGATAGATTACCTTAATACTTCTGGTAAAATTATAACTAAAGAGTATAGAGACTATAAAAAAGGAATTAGAAGTCTTGGAATACTAGCAGTACCTGATAATACAAATATCTCTTTTGTAGCAAGAGAGGCAAAAAGTCCATTATTAATTCTGTTTGACAGAATAAGGCGAATTAGAAAAAAGTAATCTAATTCTATAGATACCTTTCTTTTCATAAATTAGTTACAGGGAGGTGTCTCAATGCTTAACAGAATGAATAGGTTACTAAAGTTAGTAATTCTAATAATAATTATTGTACTATTAGTTTCTTTATTATTAAATTTAACTCCTAATAAATTAAACAAGTATTTTTTAGGAGGAGATATTTTTAGTAGGAATATAGTTGTAGGGAAGGAGGACCAAGAGGTATTAAGTTTACATGACTTTAGAATTGACAGAGAGAGGTTTCAGAGACCATCTAAAGAACCAGCTCTAGATTTAAAATATAGGTATAATGACTTGTTAAAGGGATATCCAGAAAAATATTCTACAGCTATAGATGTAATACACAGTTACTACTCAATGCTAAAAGAAGCTTCCAATACGATAGGGTTTCAAGGCGGGTGTGGAACAATAGGCATGGGAAGAGAACCTTATACACATGCCTATGAACTATTAAGCAATGAAACAAAAAAAGATATATCTTATGAAAAATTTTTAGATTCTTTTGAGGGTGTGGGACATATAACCTTATTAAAATTATATCCAGCATATGAATCACCAAGTACTCCTAGTAATATAAAACATTATATAGTTGAAATAGAAGTTATTACTGGACCTCCAAGAGAAGAAGGTGAAGAATATAACAGCGAACCTACATACTTTGCCTATTACTATGGAATAATTACAGCTGTATATGAAGGTAGTAATGGTTGGAAAATAAAATCAGTTGATTATATTCCAGAAGACTTTTTATGTGCTCCATATCATTTATGGGACTGGGATGGTAAGATGTTTGTAGAAATTGTTTATAGAGATTGGTACAATCTAATTAGCAAAATAGATAATGTTGAAAAAAATGAGTCAATAGTATCGGTGTATGCAAGTGGAAATGGGAAAGAGTATAAATTTGATTTCATAAGACTAACAAATGGAGAAGATATATTAGTTCATGAATTTGTTAAGGAATATGGAAAATGGACAGAAGTAAATATATTAAGACCAGAGCATCAAGGATATAAATTATCGGTTTCAAATTTTAATTAATTTGATAAAGTAATGTATTTTATAAAAGCTAAATATTTAAATTTATTTTCAAATAAAAACTCAAGTAATTTATAAAAACTTGAGTTTTTTATTTTATTTATTTATCCATTGACTTTATATGGAATTATTTATATAATGGATACGAACAAACGTTCCTGAAGTTTCAAATAAGTAAAAGTTGGTATAAATAGCATTATTGTAATTTTCACACAATATTTACTTAATCATTATTATGGATTATTTTGTTATAATGATTAGATGGTAAGGTATATAGATAATAGTACGTAAAAGTAAGTACTCTAAAATACGAGGTGATATTTTGGGTAAATTTGAGATAAAGTCGGAGTATAAGCCTACTGGTGATCAGCCAAAGGCAATTAAAAAATTAGTAAGTGACATAGAAAAAGGAACGAAGCATCAAACACTATTAGGAGTAACTGGGTCAGGTAAGACCTTTACTATTGCTAATGTAATTCAAGAGGTGCAGAAGCCAACTATTGTAATAGCTCATAATAAAACTCTAGCAGCTCAGCTTGCCAGTGAGTTTAAAGAGTTTTTTCCTAATAATGCAGTAGAATATTTTGTAAGTTATTATGATTATTATCAACCTGAGGCATATGTTCCTTCAACAGATACTTATATAGAAAAGGACTCATCAATTAATGATGAAATAGATAAGCTTAGACACTCGGCTACAGCAGCATTATTTGAAAGAAGAGATGTTATTATCGTAGCCAGTGTTTCATGTATATATGGATTAGGAGATCCTATTGATTATGAAAATCTAGTTGTATCATTAAGACCTGGAATGATAAAAGATAGAGATGAAGTTATTAAGAAATTAATTGACATTCAATATGAAAGAAATGATATTAATTTCGTCAGAGGAACATTTAGGGTTAGAGGAGATGTAGTTGAGATATTTCCAGCTTCATCCAGTGAAAATGCAATTAGAGTTGAGTTCTTTGGTGATGAAGTTGATCGTATAACAGAAGTAAATTCCCTAACGGGCGAAATAATTGGTTTAAGAAATCATATAGCTATATTTCCAGCTTCTCACTTTGCTACATCAGAAGAAAAGATAGAAAAGGCTATTGTAAGAATAGAGAAGGAGCTTGAGGAAAGACTTAAGGTATTAAGATCTGAAGACAAGCTTTTGGAAGCCCAGAGATTACAGCAAAGAACTATGTATGATATTGAAATGCTAAGGGAAATGGGATTTTGTCAAGGCATTGAAAATTATTCAAGACATATAAGTGGAAGGCCTGAAGGTAGTAAACCATATACATTACTTGACTATTTTCCTGATGATTATTTAATGATAGTTGATGAATCCCATGTAACATTGCCACAGGTTAGGGGTATGTATGCAGGAGACAGGTCAAGAAAGACAACCTTAGTTGATCATGGATTTAGATTACCATCAGCACTGGATAATAGACCTTTAAAATTTGAAGAATTTGAAAAACATATAAATCAAATTGTATATGTAAGTGCTACTCCTAGCTCTTATGAGCTTGAACATTCTGAAAATGTGGTTGAGCAGATAATTAGACCAACAGGACTGTTGGATCCTAAGGTTGAGGTTCGACCAATTAAAAATCAAATTGATGATTTAGTTAAAGAAATTAACATGAGAGCTGAGAAAAATGAGAGAGTTCTAATAACTACATTAACAAAAAAGATGTCCGAGGATTTAACTAATTATTTTAAGGAAATAGGGATAAGGGTAACTTACTTACATTCGGATATTAAAACTATAGAAAGAATGGAAATTATAAGGGACCTTAGATTGGGGAAATTTGATGTTTTAGTAGGTATTAACCTTTTAAGAGAAGGACTGGATTTACCAGAGGTTTCTTTAGTTGCTATACTAGATGCAGATAAAGAAGGCTTCTTAAGATCTGAAACCTCAATGATTCAGACTATTGGTAGGGCAGCGAGGAACTCAGAGGGGAAGGTTATACTTTACGCTGATAGAATGACTAGGTCAATGGATAAGGCCATTAATGAAACAAATAGAAGACGACATATACAAATGGAATATAATAAAGAACATAATATAACTCCAACAACTATTAAGAAAAATATAAGAGACGTAATTGAGGCTACTAAAGTTGCAGAGGAGTTTGAAGAATATAATATTGGAAATAAGGAAGAGCTTACCCATGAAGATATTATGGAATTACTACAGCAACTTGAAGTTGATATGATGGAAGCAGCTGAAAATCTTCAATTTGAGAGAGCGGCAGAATTAAGAGATAAAATTGATGAGCTTAAAAACAATTTATAGCTAGAGAAACGAGGGGATAAAGTATGGAAAGAAATAAAATCATTATTAAAGGTGCAAAGGAACACAATTTAAAGAATATTGATTTAGAGTTACCTAGAAATAAAATGATTGTATTAACTGGACTAAGTGGTTCAGGGAAATCTTCCCTTGCATTTGATACTATCTATGCAGAGGGGCAAAGAAGATATGTTGAAAGCTTATCAGCCTATGCCAGACAGTTCTTAGGACAGATGGAAAAGCCTGATGTTGAGTATATAGAAGGATTATCACCAGCAATATCCATTGATCAGAAAACAACAAGTAATAACCCAAGGTCTACAGTTGGAACCGTTACTGAAATATATGATTATCTTAGATTGCTTTATGCAAGGATAGGGATACCGCACTGTCCAAAGTGTGGAAAAGAAATTACTTCCCAGACAGTAGACCAAATGGTTGATCATATATGTTCCTTGGAAGAAAGAAGTAAGATTCAACTTCTATCTCCTATTGTGAGGGGGAGAAAAGGGACCCATAAAAAGATTCTAGAAAATATTAGAAAAGAAGGATTCGTAAGGGTAAGGGTAGATGGTGAAATTTATGATATAAATGATGATATAAATCTAGACAAAAATAAAAAACATACTATTGAAGTAGTAGTTGATAGGATAGTTGTTAAAGAAGGAATTCAACAGAGGCTTACTGACTCTTTAGAAACTGCGTTGGAATTATCAGATGGTATGATAACAGTTGATGTAATAGGTAAGGAAGAATTAATTTTTAGTCAAAATTTTGCTTGTATTGACTGTGGTATAGGAATTGAAGAAATATCTACCAGGTCATTTTCCTTTAATAGTCCATTTGGTATGTGTCCTACATGTAATGGACTTGGTAATCATAAAAAGGTAGATCCAGAGTTAGTTATTCCAAACAAGAGCTTATCCATAAATCAAGGAGCCATTGCACCATTTGGAAATACTTCAGAGGATAGCTATTATTTTAGAATGTTTAAGTCTATAGTTGATCATCATAAATTCGATTTAAATACACCTATAAGTGAAGCTCCTAAGAAATTATTAGACGAGCTATTATATGGTACTGGAAAGAGAAAGGTTAATTTTGAATTTGAAAGTAGGTATAGTGGTACTAGATCATATAGTGCACCCTTTGAAGGAGTAATTAATAATCTTGAACGTAGATATAATGAAACCAATTCAGATTATATGAGAAATAAAATTGAGAGCTTTATGAGTGTTATTCCATGTCCTGATTGTAAAGGATTTAGACTAAAGCCTGAGAGTTTGGCGGTAACTGTTGGTGGATTAAACATAATTGAGGTTACGGAATTATCAATAAGAAAGTCCCTTGAGTTCTTTAATGATCTTCAACTAACAGAAAGAGAAATGTTTATTGGTAGACAAATTCTTAAAGAAGTTAGAGAAAGACTAGCATTCCTTGTGGATGTAGGGTTAGATTATCTAACAATGTCTAGAAGTGCAGGAACACTATCTGGTGGAGAATCTCAGCGTATCAGATTAGCTACTCAGATAGGGTCTAGCTTAGTTGGTGTACTATATGTATTAGATGAGCCAAGTATTGGTCTTCACCAAAGAGATAATGAAAGGCTATTAAAGACATTAAGAAATCTAACGGATTTAGGAAATACATTAGTTATTGTTGAGCATGATGAAGATACTATGGTAGAAGCAGATTATATTGTTGATATTGGACCTGGAGCTGGAGTACATGGTGGTGAAATTATAGCCCAAGGAGATATTAATGATATTAAGAAAAGCAAGGATTCCATTACAGGGCAATATTTAAGTGGAAGAAAGGAAATAGAGGTACCTAAAGATAGAGCTAAACCAAATGGAAAATGGGTTAAGCTTAAAGGAGCTCAAGAGAACAACTTGAAGAATATAGATGTTGATTTCCCACTAGGAGTATTTACTTGTGTTACTGGAGTTTCTGGTTCTGGAAAGAGTACCTTAGTAAATGAAATACTTTATAAGAGATTAAGTCAAGAGCTCCATAGAGGGAAGAAGAAGCCTGGAAAGCATAAGGATGTAAAGGGATTAGAACATATAGATAAGGTAATAGATATTGACCAGTCACCTATTGGAAGGACCCCTAGGTCAAATCCTGCAACATATACAGGAGTTTTTGATTATATTAGAGATGTCTTTGCAATGACTCAAGAAGCTAAAATGAGAGGCTATAAAAAGGGAAGATTTAGCTTTAATGTTAAAGGTGGAAGATGTGAGGCTTGTAGAGGTGACGGTATTATAAAAATAGAAATGCATTTCTTGCCTGATGTTTATGTACCTTGTGAAGTATGTAAAGGCAAAAGATACAATAGAGAAACTTTACAGGTAAAATATAAAGGAAAGACTATCTCAGATGTACTAGATATGACTGTTGAAGAAGCAGTGGAGTTCTTTGAAAATATTCCTAAGATTAAAAGAAAACTAAAGACTATGTACGATGTAGGATTGGGTTATATCAAACTGGGGCAACCATCCACTCAACTTTCTGGTGGTGAAGCCCAAAGGATAAAGCTTGCCACAGAATTAAGTAAAAGAAGTACTGGAAAGACCTTGTATTTGCTTGATGAACCTACCACAGGACTACATTTCGCTGATATCCATAAGCTAATAAAGGTTCTTAAGAAGTTAGTAGATGGCGGTAATACAGTGATTGTAATAGAGCATAATCTTGATGTGATTAAAACAGCAGATCATATTATTGATTTAGGGCCTGAAGGAGGAGATAATGGAGGAACGATAGTTGCTCAAGGGCCTCCAGAAGAAATATGTGAGGTTCCAGGCTCTTATACAGGCAAGTTTTTAGGGAAACTATTAAAGAATTAACTAAGTAAATTGTATATTTACAAATCAGGTGTAATTTTGCATAAAACTTTAATATTCAATCTTCTTAACTAATAAAAATAATAGGGGATGCCATTAAGGCATCCCCTATTTTGTATTGAGTTTAAAGCTTAATATTAAGCTTTAAACCACCCCTTAATTTTCAAATCCACCATCTCCTTTCTCGATGTATTAATCAGTACTGATTAATATCATTATCTCATTGAAGACTAGAAATGGATAGGTATAAAATAAGTTAATTTATTCTTTACTGACTTTACCGTGGATTTCTTCATAGCTTTTTTCAAATTCATGCCCACTAATATCATCTATAACCCATGAAAACACATTTTTACCGTCTGCACTTTTATTTCGCTTAATGACATAGAAAGTATATTTTTTATTATCATCTAATTCAGCTACAAAGTTAGTAGAAATATCATTTTTATTTTCTAAATAGATGTTACTAATTTTATTAGGGTTGAAATCCTTAAATAGAGTATACTTTAGACTCTTTCTAAACTTGTCAGTCAAAAGGTAGTATGATTTGCTTAACTTTTCCTCTCCTTTGAACTTTTTAGCTACTTTTAATAGTTTTTTCACACAGGTTTTACTGCTAGTTAAGTAAATATAGGTGACCGCCAGAAGGATGAGTCCACCTATCCATAAGTAAGGTAAATTAAAATAAATACCAGAAACAATGCCACCTAGTAATACAATAACGATTATACTTAAAATCCCATAGTTCTGCTTAGCCATAATAATTCTCCTTTCTTATTTTTATTTCTATAAACAAAATAGTATAATACCTTGGCAGCTAATCTACTTAATTTGCTGGTCATGGATTATACTATTATATATGCTTTACTTAACTCTCTTATGTAGTATTACTTTACTTCTTATTATAAACTATCTTTTTAATCGTTTCTTCACTTAAATAAAACTTATCTGCTAACTCACTAATGGAGTAACCTTGACTATGTAAATTTAATATCTTTGAATTTCTAATATCTATTGATTTTCTTGCACCACTAAGACATCCCCAACCTGTCTTCTTTCCATTTTTAGGTATATATACGAGTCCACCATCAATGTACTTTTGAACCTGCTCTAACAGGTGGGATGGTAGTATTTCTGCAGCATTCTTGTAACTCAAATAAAAATACCCCCTGTTTTATATTCTGATTTCTTCTACTTCTAAACCTTAATTTTGAAATCATGCGATCCCACCTTTCTTTATGATTTTTAAATGATAAAATTGCATAATACATTTAAATATATTTCTTCATTTTAAATATTGTAAAATACAATTTCTTTCAGCTAACATAATTCTACTATAAATAAACAAAAAATTCAAATAACTTGTGGACAAACTGTATATTTTTGTTAATACTGTTAATAATCTATGATAGCGGAGGTGTTATTATGAAAAATAAAAATAAGATTTTAATATTTGCAATAATTTTTTTACTAATGTTATCAGGTGCAAGCTTTGCCCAGGAAATTACTAAAAATATTGAAGTACTCTTTACAAATGTTATAATTGAGGTAAATGGGAATAAATTAGAGGTTGAAGATAAACCCTTTGTTTATAAAAATAGAATATATGCACCAGTGAGAGATATAGTTGAAGGGATAAATGGAGAAGTAAATTGGAATGAAGAAGAAAATAAAGTTAAAATTAGTAACTATAAAGATTTTCCCGAATGTGATTATTTAGAAGGAGAACAATTTATCTATGGATTAATCACTAATATTAATTATGATAAGGAAACTATTGAAATAGAACAGCATTTAGACGATAATAGCCCTACTATCAATCCAGTGCTTGAGATTGAAAGAGATGTAGTAATAATACTTCAAAGAAATGATAAAAAAATGAATTTAGAAGTTGAAGATTTGAAAATTGGAGAAGATGTAGGCCTAGTTATAAATAATGAAAATAGAGTAAGGGGTATTATACTTTCTAAATAGAAAAGAAACTTGACACTAAGGGAAATTAATTATGATGAAATCGGATATCTAATCTTGCAATAAATATTTGAACTGTAAATATACTGCTTCTTTAAATAAAAAAGCTATGAAACACCTGTAGTGGTATTTCATAGCTTTTTTTATGATATCAAAACTATAGTAAGTTAGATTATTCGTAGTAATATCATTAAGAATAATTATAAATGCTTTCTTACCTTAATTTGTTGTTGAGCAAGAATTCCTTTTAATTGACGTAATTGTTCATTATCAACTTTTAAGACAATTTTACCTCTTTCCGTGATAAGAAATAATTCTACTCTATCAGGAAAAATATAATAGGATTCAATATCATTATAGCTATAGTAGCCATAGTCATTTCTAATTTGTGTTCCAAGGCCTTCCATAGGAATATTGATACGAGTATCAAACCCAGATACTAAAATCCCACTTCTTAAAAAATTAATTTTAATTCTCTTAATAGAAAATCTCAAAATCAATTCAACTAATAAAACAATTATTAAAAAAAGAAAAATTGGAACAATATTTATAAATCCTGAAGAAGATCCTCTAATAATGGGTAGAAAACATATTAAACCAATAAATATGTAGTACCAAAGTCTATCTGTTATTGTAATTTTATCTGCTCTAATAGTTAAGAATATTGAATTTTCTTTTAATATTTTACCATATACTACAATTCGTAAAACAGATAGTAAAAGAACGAAAAAGAAAAAAGTTAATGTTGAATAGAGTGGATAAATTACATAAGTAGTCATAGTATAATCAAATCTAGCAAACAATGGTGTAACAATTGTAGACATTAAAGAGAGAAAAATAAATGTGGTAAAAAAGCTACCTAGAAGTATGAGTAATCTTTTTGTATATGACATAATACACCTCCATAGTGATTAGTATAAAGTTTCCTTGTTTATTATATACAAATTTCAAAAAACCATCAATTGTGATATTATTAAGTATTATATAATAAAATTGGAAATTGATGAAGTTACTTTTTCAATAAATAGAATATAACCTAGAATGATTAGAAGGGTGATATATATGTTCAATATCAAAGAAGAACTGAAAAAATTACCAGATAAACCTGGTGTTTATATAATGAAGGATGATAGAGGGCAAGTAATATATGTAGGGAAGGCAATATCTCTTAAGAAGAGAGTGAGGCAGTATTTTCAATCATCAAAGAACAAAGGGGCCAAAGTAGTGGCAATGGTTGAAAATATAAATGAATTTGAATATATAATTACGGATACAGAGGTAGAAGCTTTAATTCTAGAGGCAAATCTTATAAAAAAGCATAAGCCTAAATATAATGTTTTACTTAGGGATGATAAGCAATATCCATATATCAAGGTTACGACAAACGAAAAATATCCTAGGGTATTAAAAGTGAGAAAAGTAAGAAAGGATAAGGCTAAATATTTTGGTCCATATATAAGTAATTTTGCAGTAAATAATACTTTAGATATAATTGGGAATTTATATCCTATTAGAAATTGTAACCTTAACTTGGATAAGGATATTGGAAAACATAGGCCATGCTTAAATTATTATATAAATAAGTGCTTGGCTCCTTGTCAAGGGAATGTAGATGAAGAAGTCTATATGGAAATGATTAATGAGATAATGATGTTCTTGAGTGGTAAAGAAGATAAGCTTATAGATATTATACAAAATAAGATGAAGGAAGCTTCCAAGAACTTAGATTTTGAAAATGCAGCCAAATACAGAGATCAAATCAATTCATTAAAACATGTACTAGAAAAGCAAAAAGTAATTTCAACAACTATGATTGATCAAGATATAATTGGAATGGCTAGAGGAGTTGATGAAGTCTGCATCCAAATATTCTTTGTTAGAAGTGGAAAGATTATGGGGAGAGAACACTTTATGCTAACAGGAACAGATGATAAGAGTATTGGAGAAGTGCTTAGTTCCTTTACAAAGCAATTTTACTTGGGATCAGCCTACGTACCTAAGGAAATATTAGTTGAAGATGACTTTGAAGATAGAGAAGCAATATCTAGATGGCTAAGTGAAAAAAGAGGATCTAAGGTTTTTGTAAAGATACCTCAAAGAGGAGAAAAGAATAAGTTAGTTGATATGGTTAAGAAAAATGCTAGACAAACCTTAGAACAATATAGTGAAAATATAAAACGTAAAATGAATAATAGCATTGAAGCAGTTAGAGAATTGGCAAAGTATTTAGACTTAGATGAAATTCCTCAAAGAATAGAAGCTTTTGATATTTCCAATATTCAAGGTGTAGAATCTGTAGCATCAATGGTAGTTTTTGAAAAAGGATTGCCAAAGAAAAGTGACTATAGAAGATTTAAAATAAAATCAATAACAGGATCTAATGACTATGGAAGTATGGAAGAGGTTGTTTATAGAAGATTTAATAGAGGAATAGAGGAAAAGAAACTTATTAAGGAAAGTAAAATAGGTATTGAAAGTTTCTCAGTATTTCCAGATTTAGTTATGATTGATGGTGGTAAGGGTCAAGTAAACATTGCTAAGAAGGTCCTTGACCAATTAAATTTAGATGTACCAGTTTGCGGGCTAGTGAAGGATGACTTTCATAGAACTAGGGGAATAATATATGAGAATCAAGAGATAGCATTACCTAATAATAGCTCTAGTTTTAAGTTAGTTACAAGAATACAGGATGAAGCCCATAGATTTGCTATTAATTATCATAGAAGTCTTAGAGATAAAAAGATGTTTAAATCTATACTTGATGATATAAAAGGTATTGGTAATACGAGAAAAAAAGCTTTATTAAAAAGTCTTGGATCAATAGATAATATTAAAAAGGCTACTGTAGAGGAGTTATCCTCGATAGAAGGTATGAATAAACGTGCTGCCCAGTCAGTATATGATTTTTTTAGAGGAAAGAAGGGATAAAATTTGAATGGAATAACAATTGATCAATTTGCAGAAGAACTAGATTTAGAGATAATTTATAGGCCTGATAATCCAGAGACAAAGATTACTACCAGTGATTTAAACAGACCTGGTATACAGTTAACGGGATATTTTGAATATTTTCCACATAAGAGGCTTCAAATAATTGGAAAGGTAGAGTGGAATTATTTAGCTACTTTAGGTGACAAAGAAAAAGAGAGAAGAATTGAGGAGATCTTTAAATATCCTATACCTGGTGTTGTAATAACAAGAGAACTCGAAGTGTACCCTGAAATTATACAAATGGCAAAAAAATATAATAGAACAATATTAAGAACAGATATTGCAACGACTAAATTTATTAATAAGATAATTAATTATCTTGATGATGTATTTGCTCCAAAAACAACAATGCACGGAGTTCTTGTGGAAGTATTTGGTATGGGTGTATTAATATTAGGTAAAAGTGGCGTTGGTAAAAGTGAGACTGCATTAGAGCTAGTTAAAAGAGGACACAGATTAGTAGCTGATGATGCAGTAGAGATAAAAAGAATCGAAGACGGAATCCTTAAGGGCACATCACCAGAGTTAATTAGGCACTTCCTAGAAATACGAGGTATAGGAATTATTGATATTAAAAGGTTATATGGTGTTGGAGCAGTAAAAACATGGGAAGCTATAGACCTTGTAATAGAGCTTGAGTTCTGGGATGAAAAGAAAGAGTATGATAGACTTGGTATGGATGAACAATATGCTCAAATACTTAAGGTAGATATTCCAAAGTATGTGATTCCAGTTAAGCCTGGCAGAAATTTAGCAATGATAATTGAAGTAGCTGCTAGAAATAATAGAGAAAAGCAAATGGGATATAATGCAGCACAAGAATTAAGTAATAAGGTCTTAATGGAAATGGAAAAATAAGGTTAGTTAGGAGGTAATAATTTGAGAAGTTTAATTGATACACATTGCCATACTATTTCAAGTGGACATGCATATAGTACTGTTCAAGAGTATGCAAGAGAGGCAAACAATAAAGGATTACAAATGATAGCTATAACTGACCATGGTCCAGAGATGCCTGGAGGTCCCCACATATTTCATATAGCTAATCAACGAGTAATACCTGAAAAAATATATGGTGTAGAGATATTAAAAGGTGTAGAAGCAAACATAATGAATTGCGAAGGTGAATTAGATATACCAGAGAGAATTTTAAAGAGATTGGACTTAGTTATTGCTTCATTGCATGATGTTTGTATTACACCAGGGAGTATTGAGGAAAATACAAAAGCAATATGTAAAGCCATGGAGAATGATTATATTGATATAATAGGGCATTCTGGTAATCCAATGTATCCAATAGATAAAGAACAAATAGTACTTAAAGCAAAGGAGACAAACACTATTATTGAAATTAACAATAGTTCTCTAAAGCATAAAGGGAGCAGAGCTGGGAGCATGGATAACTGCTATGAAATTGCAAAGCTATGTAAAGATCATGGAGTTAAAATCGTGCTAGGAAGTGATGCTCATATTTCTTTTGATGTAGGTAAGCTGGATGTAGCAACTGATATGCTTTCAAAAATTGGTATGCCAGAAAATCTCATAATGAACTTGGATACTAAGAGATTAAAAGAATACTTAACTAAAAAGGGAAAGACGAGGTTTATGGAAAGTACAAATGTTCCAACTGTATAAAGATTAAATTCAACATAAATCGACATTTAAATATTTTTATAATCAGACCCTAATAAAACAGGGTCTTTCTTAATGAAATAATAAATTTTTGTAACATTAATTACCCCCCTATTTATTGACTTTCTAAGTATAGTTTACTATACTAAAGTTATGCTGTATGCTAAAATATTATCAAATAAATAATATATAATACCAAAAGGGGGTTAACCAATGGCTAAAGTTATGAAAACCATGGATGGAAATACTGCTGCTGCCTATGTATCCTACGCATTCACAGACGTAGCTGCAATATATCCAATTACACCTTCATCTGACATGGCACAACACGTAGATGAATGGGCGGCCCATGGACAAAAGAATATTTTCGGTCAAACTGTAGATGTGACTGAACTACAATCAGAAGGCGGGGCTTCAGGTGCAGTTCATGGTTCACTACAAGGTGGAGCTTTAACTACTACTTTTACAGCTTCACAAGGTTTATTACTTATGATTCCAAACATGTATAAAATGGCTGGTGAGTTATTACCAGGAGTTTTCCATGTAAGTGCACGTGCTGTTGCAACTCATGCACTATCAATTTTTGGAGATCACTCAGATGTTATGGCAACTAGACAAACAGGATTTGCTATGATTTCATCTGGAAGTGTTCAAGAAGTTATGGATCTTGCTGGTGTTGCACACTTAGGTGCTATCAAGTCAAGAGTACCATTCTTACATTTCTTTGATGGATTTAGAACATCTCATGAAATTCAAAAGGTTGAAGTAATTGAGTATGACGAATTTGCTAAATTAGTAGATTACGATGCAATCAATGAATTTAGAAACAGAGCTTTAAATCCAGAACATCCTGTGACAAGAGGTACTGCTCAGAATCCAGATATATTCTTCCAAGCGAGAGAATCATCAAATAAATTCTACGATGCAGTTCCAGATATGGTTGCAGATTATATGAAAGAAATCAGCAAAATAACTGGTAGAGAGTACAAACCATTTAACTATTATGGTGCAGAAGACGCTGAACGTGTAATAATAGCTATGGGATCAGTTATTGAGACTGCTGAAGAAACGGTTGATTATTTATTATCAAAAGGAGAAAAGGTTGGATTAATTAAGGTTCGTTTATACAGACCATTTTCTGCTAAATATTTCTTCGATGTATTACCTAGTACAGTTGAAAAAATAGCAATACTAGATAGAACTAAAGAGCCAGGGGCACTTGGAGAACCATTGTATCAAGACGTTCGTACTTTATTCTATGAAGAAGAGAAGCAACCTATTATTGTTGGAGGACGTTATGGTTTAGGATCTAAAGATACAACTCCTTCACAAATTAAATCAGTATTTGATAACTTAAAGCAAGACGAGCCTAAAAATGGCTTTACAATAGGAATAAATGATGATGTAACTCATACATCACTTGAAATAAAAGAAGAAATAAATACAGCTCCAGAGGGAACTATAAGATGTAAGTTCTGGGGACTTGGTTCAGATGGTACGGTAGGAGCTAACAAGAATGCAATTAAGATTATTGGTGATAACACTGATATGTATGCTCAAGGATACTTCTCTTATGACAGTAAGAAATCAGGTGGAGTTACTGTATCTCACTTAAGATTTGGTAAGAAGCCAATCAAGTCTACTTACTTAATTGATGAGTCTGATTTCGTATCATGCTCTATGCAGTCATATGTAGAGCAATATGAAATATTAAAAGGACTTAAGGATGGAGGAACATTCCTACTTAATACCCTTTGGTCACAAGATGAAATAGAAGAAAAATTACCAGCGGAAATGAAGAAGTACATAGCTGATCATAATATTAATTTCTATACTATTAACGCTACTAAGATTGCGTCTGAAATAGGTCTAGGAAATAGAACTAATATGGTTATGCAAGCTGCATTCTTCAAATTAGCTGAAGTTATAGATATTGATGATGCTATTAAATATCTAAAAGATGCTATAGTTAAATCCTATGGTAAGAAAGGTGAAAAGATAGTTAATATGAACTATGAAGCTGTTGAACGTGGTATCAAGGCATTAGAAAAAGTTGAAGTTCCTTCTGCTTGGAGTGGTGAAGAAGCTGCAACTCAAGTTGCTGCAACTACAGAAGAGCCAGGATTCATTAAAGATATATTAAGACCTATAAATAAACAAGATGGAGATTCACTTCCTGTAAGTACATTTGTAGGAGCAGAAGATGGTACATTTGAAAATGGTAGTGCCGCTTATGAAAAACGTGGTATTGCTGTTAACGTTCCAGAGTGGAAAATAGATAGCTGTATTCAATGTAATCAGTGTTCTTTCGTATGTCCACACGCTGCAATAAGACCATTCCTAGTGAATGAAGAAGAAAAAGAAAACGCACCAGAGACATTTGAAACTAAGAAAGCATTAGGTAAAGGCTTTGATGGGTTAGAATATAGAATTCAAGTAAGTGCATTAGATTGTACTGGATGTGGAAACTGTGCGGCTATTTGTCCATCTAAAGAAAAATCATTAATTATGAAGCCTTTAGAAACTCAAATTGATCCACAAATTGATAACTGGAATTATGCTATGACAGTGTCTGAGAAGAAAGATTTAATGTCATTAAATACAGTTAAAGGAAGTCAGTTTGCACAACCATTACTTGAGTTCTCAGGAGCTTGTGCTGGCTGTGGAGAGACTCCATATGCAAAAACAGTTACACAATTATTTGGAGATAGAATGATCGTTGCTAACGCTACAGGTTGTTCTTCAATCTGGGGTGGATCAGCACCTTCGACTCCATACTGCAAAAACTCTGAAGGTAAAGGTCCTGCTTGGGCTAACTCATTATTCGAAGATAATGCTGAATATGGATATGGTATGGCATTAGCAGTTAAGAAAATGAGAAGTACTCTTGAAAGTATAATGACTGAATTAGTAAAACTTGATGTACCTGAAGAAATTAAAAATGCTTGTAACGAATGGATAAGTGGTAAGAATGATGCAGGTGCTTCTAAGGCTGCAGCAATAAAACTACTTCCATTATTAGACAATAACAATGTAGAGGATGAAAGAGCTAAAGCAATCCTTAAAGAAATAGCTGAAAAGAAAGACTATCTAATCAAGAAGTCTGTATGGATTGTTGGTGGAGACGGATGGGCTTATGATATCGGTTACGGTGGATTAGACCATGTACTTGCATCAGGAGAAAATGTAAACGTACTAGTATTTGATACTGAAGTTTACTCCAACACTGGTGGACAGTCTTCAAAAGCTACTCCAACTGCAGCTGTTGCTAAGTTTGCTGCTTCTGGTAAGAAAGTTAGAAAGAAAGACTTAGGGTTAATGGCTTCAAATTATGGATATGTATATGTTGCTCAAGTATCTATGGGAGCTAATAAGAACCAGTTTATGAAGGCGTTAGTTGAAGCTGAAAGCTATGACGGACCTTCAATAATCATTGCTTATGCTCCTTGTATCAACCATGGTATTAAAGGTGGTATGGGTAAAGCTCAAGAACAGTCTAAAGCTGCTGTTGAGGCTGGTTACTGGCACTTATGGAGATATAATCCACTTCTAGAAGAGGAAGGAAAGAATCCATTTGTTCTAGATTCTAAAGAGCCAACGGCTTCATTCCAAGACTTCTTAAGAAGTGAAGTAAGATATACTTCATTAGAGAAGACATTCCCAGAAGTTGCTGCTGCGTTATTCAAGAAAGCAGAAGGGGATGCACAAGCAAGATATAAGACTTATAAGCGTTTAGCTGACGCTGAATAATATATGATTTAAAACACGGTCAAGTTATTGACCGTGTTTTTTCATACTCAAATTAAACATAAAGATATTTCTTATAGAATAATTATATCTATGGGGGGTGTCTTAATGCTTAGGAAAACAGGTTTTCTAATAAAGAGCATATTATCAATGATTCTGATAATGTTTATCATTGCATGGCCAGTTTATAATATCTTTATACATAAGGCTGATGTGGAAGACATGAATGATAAATCTAAGGAGCAATGGAGAGGAGTAATAACTATATGGGATTATCCAAGACTAAATGTGGAGACTGGCAGCAGATATGGATGGATAACAGAAAAAATAAAGAGATTCGAAAAAGAGAATCCAGGAGTATATATAAAATTAGAGCCAATTGATTGGAGTACTGGGCCGATAAAACTAGAAGTAGGATTAAAGACAGGGAGGTTGCCAGATATAGCTCCTATAGGTAATGATTTTGTGTTTATGGAAGAAGAGGTACTGGAACCTTTAAACCCATACTTTAGTAAAGAAGAATTATCGAAATTCAAATATCAAGCTTTAAAAGCAGTATCCCATGATGATAAAATTTGGGGAATTCCCACCATGATGTCCACCTATGCCATGTTCATAAACTTAGAGTTATTTAGACAGAATGGAGTTGAACCGCCTACTGATGGAAATTGGACCTATGAAGAGTTTGTTGAGAAGATGAAGAAGTTAACATATGATTCAGATAATGACGAGGTAATAGATCATTACGGTATAACTTCATTTATTCAACCTAATTATTATAATGTTTGGGGAATAATATTAAGTGATGGAGGAGAGTTGATAGATGAGAATGGAAACTATAGTTTTTATGGAGAAAAGGCAATAAGTGGAGTAGAAAAACTAGTATCCCTCAATCAAGAATATAAAGTAACACCTGAAAATTTTGGTACTATAGATGAAAACAAAGCTTGGGAGATGTTTTATAAGGATGAAACTGTTGCAGTTTATCCAACAGGAACATGGGCTGTTAGAGTTTTAGAGAATCAATATAGAAAAGGGGAAGGATTCGAATTTGCAGTTGTTAATTATCCAATAGGAGATAAAAAAGTACCTACATCATTAAATAGTAATGTAGCTTCCTATGGCATATTTAAACAAGAGGATGAAGGTAAACGTCAAATGTGTGTTAAATTACTTAAGTTTTTAGTTCAAGATAAATATCAGAGGGAATTGGAAAGTTTAGGAATGTTTCCGACTAAAAATAATATTAAAAATATGTACTCAGAAAATATAAATATGAAAAAGTTTGAAGATGCATTGGCATATACTCAAGTAGTTCCAAGACATAGAAAATGGAAGGATATAGATAGAATATTACAAAGCCAGATTAGAATGGCAGTAATTGGACAAAAATCTAGTCAAGAGGCTATAGAAGAAGCAAGAAATCAAATTGAACAACTATTGAGGCAATGAAGGAGATAGTTAAGGTAAAATGTTGTTAATATTATAAAAAAAAGATATACTTAATTGTAGATACAAACAAAATTATAAAGTAAATATTGCAAATATATAATGAATTTTTATATGAAAATTCTTCAAATTATAAAAAAATTATGGAGTTGATAATATTGAAAAAGGAAGAAATTTATAAGCTTATAAAAGAGAAAATAAAAGTGGGTGAAATTAAATTAGATGAACCTATGAAAAATCATTCTTATTTTAAAATAGGAGGACCAGCTGATATTCTTGTTTTACCAGGCACTATTGAAGAGATATCTGAAAGCATCAAAATATGTACAGACAACAATCTAAGATATCAAGTTATTGGAAATGGAACTAACCTATTGGTTAGAGATAAGGGTATTAGAGGAGTAGTCATAAAAATAGATAAGAACTTTAGTGATATAGAAGTAAATAAAAATATAATTAAAGCACAAGCTGGGAGTTTAATTTCAAAGGTAGCTAAAGCTGCTTTAAAGAATTCTCTAACTGGATTTGAAGGATGTAGTGGTATACCTGGATCTTTAGGTGGAGCTGTGGCAATGAATGCAGGAGCATATGGAACTGAAATGAAGGACGTAATTAAATCAGTTAAATGTGTAGATAGAGACGGAAATATTTTAGAATACACCAATGAAGAAATGCATTTTGGGTATAGACATAGTAGAGTTATAGAAGAGAATCTTATAGTTGTAGAAGCTGAAATTGAATTAAAAGTTGGCGACTATAACGAAATAAAAGCTAAGATGGATGAGCTTACAGATAAAAGAAATACTAAGCAACCTATTGATATGCCCAGTGCTGGAAGTACATTTAAAAGGCCTGAAGGTGATTATGCATCTAGGTTGATTGATGTATCAGGGCTGAGAGGTTTAAGATTTGGTGATGCTCAGGTATCAGAAAAGCATTGTGGATTTGTGGTAAATCTGGGTAATGCAACAGCTGAAGATGTGCTTCAACTGATAGGATTTATTCAGAAAACTGTTAAAGATAAGCATAATATTGAACTTGAGCCGGAAGTAAGAATAATAGGAGAAGAATAGAAAGAGGAAGGGTTATTATGAAAGTTTTTGCTGATTATCATACTCACACATTATATAGTCATGGAAAGGGTACTATAAGAGACAATGTAGAGAGTGCTATTAAAAAGGGATTGAGGGAAATTGCAATTGCTGACCATGGGGTAGGTCATTTAACATATGGTGTAAAGAAAAGAAATCTTTCAAAAATTAGAACTGAAATAGATGCTCTTAATAAGGAATATAAAGAGATAAAGATACTTATGGGTATGGAGTGTAATATAATAAGCTATGATGGTGAGATAGATATTGATGATGAAATAATGGGGTATATAGACATGTTACTAGTAGGATTTCATTTTGGAGCTAAGTTTAGAACCCTTAAAGATAGTTATAGGGCATATATACTTAACTATTGTAGTAGATTTTCAAAGAATATAGATGAAAAAATTAGAAAACTTAACACAACGGCTACAATTAATGCAATCAATAGATATGATATAGATTTGATAACTCATCCTGGGGCAAAAGTTGACATTGATACTAAAGAGTTAGCAAAGGCAGCTGCTAAAAGAGGAACTGCACTTGAGATAAATTCCAGTCATGGTCAATTATCTTTAGAATACATAAAAATTGCTATGGAGGAAGATGTTAATTTTATCATTAGTAGTGATGCGCATACACCAGAAGATGTTGGAAATGTTGAAAAAGGTATTACTAGAGCCATTAAGGCCGGACTAAAGGCAGAGAGGATACTTAATGCAGAAGATTAAAGGAGTGAAAAGAGTGGAGTTTGTAATAATCACAGGATTATCTGGAGCAGGAAAGAGTCAAGCAATAAAAGTACTAGAGGATATTGGGTATTATTGTATGGACAACCTACCTCCAGCTTTATTACCAGACTTTGCAGAATTGTGCTATGAGTCTAAGAGAAATATAGATAAGGTAGGTGTGGTGGTTGATATTAGAGGGGGTAAGTTCTTTAATGATTTATTTAAGAGTCTAGATGCACTAAAATCCCATGGGTTCAAGTATAGAATTTTATTTTTAGATGCTTCTGATCAAGTGTTAATTAAAAGATATAAAGAACTTAGAAGACCTCATCCATTAAGTCCAGAAGGAAGAATCACCGATGGAATTGCAATGGAGCGAGGAAGGCTTATTGAGGTTAGAAAAAAAGCAGACCACATTATAGATACTACAAATTTAACCCTATCCTTGTTAAAAGAAGAAATGAAGGAAATTTTCTTAGAAGGCAAAGACAGTGATAATCTTACCATATCTGTAATATCCTTTGGATTTAAAAAAGGAGTATTATTAGACGCAGACTTAGTATTTGATGTTAGGTTTTTACCTAATCCTCATTATGTTAGTGAGTTAAGGGAACATACTGGCAATGATAAGAATGTACAAGATTATGTAATGAAATGGGAAGAAAGTAATATATTTATTGAGAAGCTTAAAGATATGATAGATTTTTTAATTCCATTCTATATAAAAGAAGGAAAGACTCAGCTGGTAATAGGAATAGGGTGTACGGGGGGAAAGCACAGATCTGTAACTATTGCCAATGTTTTGTATGAGCACTTGAAAAAGAATGACAGGAGAGTAATTATAGATCATAGGGATTGTCAATAATCTTTAAAGGAGTAAAATAATGAGTATCTTAAAGTGGTTAAAACCTGGTCTGAAAATAAAGAGATGGGTATTATTGGGGATTATAGGAATATTAGTATTAGGGGTTGGTTTATCATCAGTATTGAATAATTTATTTTCTGATATAAGAAGAATATTAGTTATAGATCCTATTTTAGTAGTTATAGGAATTTTATTGATAATAATATCATTAAGACGGGGGATAACCTCCGTATTAATAGTTATGAGATATTATAAAAAAAATGTACAGCTTGATAGAGATTTAGTTAATGAATTATTATATAAAGATAGGATATTAACTAAACGACCTAAAATAGTAGTAATTGGTGGTGGAACAGGTCTATCTGTTTTATTGAGAGGTCTAAAAGAGTATACTACTAATATAACTGCCATAGTAACTGTAGCAGACGATGGTGGTGGTTCAGGAATACTAAGGGAAGACCTGGGAATGCTACCTCCTGGAGATATTAGAAGTTGTATTTTAGCACTGGCTAATACAGAACCTACTATGGAAAAACTTCTTCAATATAGATTTAAAGAAGGAAAGCTTAAAGGACAGAGTTTTGGAAATCTATTTATTGCTGCAATGGATGGTATTTATGACAATTTTGAAATTGCTATAAAAGAAATGAGTAATGTTTTAGCAGTTACTGGACGGGTTTTACCAATGACTCTAGAGGATGTTGAATTATATGCAAAACTTAAAAATGGGACTGTAATTAAAGGAGAATCAAATATTCCAGAGGAAAACATTAAGCTTGGTAGTGAAATAGATAAAGTATTTATAAAACCAAGAAATAGCAGACCTCTAAATGAAGCATTAACGGCTATTAATGAGGCAGATTGTATTGTTTTAGGACCTGGAAGTCTTTATACTAGCGTGATTCCAAATCTTCTAGTTAGAGATATTACATATAAAATTTGGAGATCTAAGGCGATTAAGGTTTATATACCAAACGTTATGACCCAGCCTGGGGAGACTGATGGGTATGATGTACTTCAACATGTAGAGGCCATATTAAGGCATAGTAAAAGAAATATTATAGATTACGTTATTACCAATATAGAGCCTATTCCTAAAAGTACATTAAATATATATGCTAAAGATGGAGCAAAGCCAATAATAATGACTGAAGAACAAGAAAAAGAATTAATGAAGAAGGATATTAAGGTTGTAAAAGATAAGCTGATAGATATAAAAAAGAATTATATTAGACATGATGCACCTAAGGTAAGTGAAATAATAATTGATTTAGTAAATAAAAAAAGATGGTGATACGAAAAGGGGCTTTAAAAGAAGTCTCTTTATATTGTTCTACTGATTTAGATAAATAGTTCACTATAGAATGTCTAGGGATTTATGATAGAAAATAGAATAAGGATATATTAATGTATGGAATACTAATCATGATGTTTTAGTTGTTACAAAAGTGTTAAAGAAAACTATTAAAAAATGAAGGGATTTATAAATTAAAATAGAAGTTTTATTATTGTTTGAAAATTTAAAATTGTGTGATTCTAACTATAATTCAAAATATAAGGAGGGGAAATTATGTATGATAAAATGGCAGAACCATATAGAATAAAAATGGTTGAGAGAATTAAATTAATTTCTAAAGAGGAAAGAGAAAGAAAAATCCAAGAGGTTGGATACAATCAATTTGGATTAAAGAGTGAAGATATATTTATTGACCTATTAACTGATAGTGGTACTGGAGCTATGAGTGATAATCAATGGGCTGGCTTGATGCTAGGTGATGAGTCCTATGCCGGTAGTAAAAACTACTATAATTTAATGGATAGTATTAAAGATATTATTGGGTATGATTATTTTGTACCGACTCATCAAGGTAGAGGTGCGGAAAACGTTTTATTCCCGTTGCTTATTAAAGAAGGACAATATGTACTAGGTAATATGCACTTTGACACTACCAAAGCACATATTGAGTTGAAGGGTGGAAGAGCAATAAACTTAGTTATCGAAGATGCTTACGATACACAAAAAGAACATCCATTCAAAGGTAACTTTGACATTGATAAGCTTGTTAGTTTTATTGAAGAAAAAGGTGTAGAGAAGTGTGCTTTTATACTTATAACTATAACTTGTAATAGTGCCGGAGGACAGCCTGTTTCTATGGAAAATATTAAGGCTGTTAAAGAAGTTGCAGACAAGTATGGTTTAAGGGTATTCTTTGATGCAGCTAGATTTGCTGAAAATGCACACTTTATTAAGCAAAGAGAAAAAGGATATGAAAATAAAACTGTAAAAGAAATAGTTAGAGAAATGTTTTCATATGGGGAAGGATTAACCATGAGTGCTAAAAAAGATGGTTTAGTAAATATGGGTGGTATGATTGCCATTAATAATGATGAAGATTTGTATGAAGGCGTTAGAAAAATGGTTATACCTATAGAAGGATTTCCTACTTATGGTGGACTTTCAGGTAGAGATATGGAAGCTTTAGCAAGAGGATTAAGAGAAGTTGTAGAAGAAGACTATCTTCAATCAAGAATTGGTCAAGTTGAATACTTAGGCAGAAAGCTAGACGAAGCAGGCATTCCTATTCAAAAGCCTGTTGGAGGTCATGCTGTATTTGTTGATGCTAAGAAGATGCTTCCTCATATCCCATATCATCAATTCCCTGCGCAAGCATTGTGTGTAGAATTATATAAAGAAGCAGGCATTAGGGCTGTTGAAATAGGGTCATTCCTATTAGGAAGAGATCCGGACACTAAAGAGCAACTAGAATCGCCTCTAGAGCTTTTAAGACTTACTATACCAAGAAGAATGTACACTAATAATCACATGGACGTTATAGTAGAGGCATTTAAAAATATTAACAAGAGAAAAGATCAATTAAAAGGATATGACTTTACTTATGAGCCAGAGGTATTAAGACACTTTATAGCTAAGTTAAAGCCAGTTGAGTAAAGAATAGTATTAGATTGTAGAGATAATTAAAAAAATTATAAAGAATCATTGTGACATTTTTAATGTCACAATGATTCTTTAGTCTTAAGCAAGAAAAAGAATTTTATAAAGAAAATTAAATTAGAGTATAAAAAATAAACCCCTTTAAATAGCTAATATTAAAATAATTATTAGCTATTTAAAGGGGTTTTAGAATTTAAGATAACTCTTCACTACTAAATTCACTTTTTAGGCTTTCCATTATTTCTATATGGCTTTTATCCTTTGACAATATATCCTTAACTAGATTCATGGACTCAGAATCTAAATCTCCTCTAGCTATCTCTTCTGACATAGAAACACCCTTTGAGACTCCTTTATATGCCTTATCAAGTATATGTTTATCAGTGTCATCCATTTTAAGGTCAAAATTAAGCATAGTATCTGCCATAACACCTTTTAATCCTAATTTTTCATGGGGAGTACCACCTAAATCTTGAATCCGTTTTGATAATTGAGCTGAATGATCTCTATGGTCCTTTTGCATCTTTTGAAAAGTATTTCTAAGCCTTGTATCCTTTACTTTACTTATTAATAAATTAAAGGAGTCTACACCCATTTGTTCTCCTTGTAAAAGAGTATTAAGGGTTTTAAGATTATTTTCTCCACTATTCATAGTTACACCTCATTTATATTTTAATGTCTATTATATTTTTCATCTAGCATACGTGATATTAAGCTTCCAGCACTACGTTTAGTTAAATTACGGTAATCAACCTCTACATCTAAAGTACTAGATAATTTTTTTAGTGTATCAACCTGTCTTTGAGTGGGAGGTTCATCGTTATATAGTCCAACGTTAGTTGAAGTGTATTCCTGATGTACAGTTTCATTAGGTTCAGATATGTCCTCTGTATTTAATTCTTCGATTGCTGTCATGCCTATATTTGTTAAATCTCTTAGAGCTCTAGCCTTAGCCCTTGTAGACGCCATTCTAATGATATGAGGGGCTATTTTAGAGTTCACAGACATAGGACTAGCATCGCCATAGTCGACAAATTTATTGCTATTTGTTATTGCGGTTGCTCTGCAAATAGCAGTCATATTATTATCTTTACTAGGATATTGAACTAAATCAACCTCAATTGACTTTAATTGATTCTGATGAGCTAAGTCTAAAAGTCCTTCATAAGTAACATAGGATTTTCCCTGTAGAGTTATTACGAACTTTTCATTAATAGGCATAATTTCACCTTCCTTCAGTATTATTTTTTATTTCTTTATATATAAATAAACATCTTAATTAAGTAAAAGAATTAAAAATATGGTTCTAAAAGAAAGAAATTGAAATAGGATCTTTGAAATTTATATAATGAATTTTTTTAGCAGAAAAGATTACAGAAAGATATATTACTAAATATATTAATCAATAAGAGTGATATATTTGTAATAAAAAATCACATCCTGTTTAGGATGTGGTTTTTTATTATAGCAAATAAAGATATTATTTAAATCTTATATTAGATTAATCAATTATATACTTCATTCCAAGCTTGATAGTATTTTCAATTGCTTCTTTATGAGTTCTTTCATGGGAGTGGGATGCATCTACACCAGGTCCGATAAGACCATGTTTAAATTCCCAACCAGCTCTCATAGCAGCGCTGGCATCTGAACCATAAAAAGGATAGATATCAATTTTATAATTAATATCATTTTCCCTTGCAATCTTGACTAATTTCTTTCTTAGTTCAAAATCATAAGGTCCACTAGAATCTTTGGCACAAATTGTAACACTAAATTCATCAGATGTTTGACCTTCACCAGGGGCTGACATATCAATTGCTACAAATTCAAAGGTCTTTTCAGGGATTGAAGCCGATGCTCCATGACCTACTTCTTCATAATTACTAATAAAGAAGTTTGTAGTATGAGTAGGAGTAATATTATTATCTTTGATGTATTTAGCCATACCTAATATAGCAGCTACACCAGCTTTATCATCCAGATGTCTTGATTTCACAAATCCGCTTTCTGTAACTGTAGTTCTAGGATCAAAGTAAACAAAATCACCAACTTCTATACCTAGTTTCTGTACATCCTCTTTATCTTCTACCTTTTCATCTAGTCTAACTTCCATTGTACTTTGTTTTCTTTCGAGATTTTTAGCTTCTCCACCATGTACATGAGTTGAGGCCTTAGTGATTAAAACTGTACCAGTGTATTTTTTACCATCATATGTTTCTATAGTACAATGTTCACCTTCAATCGAATTCCACATGTAACCACCTAATTGAGTAAGCTTAAGTTTTCCATTACTCTTGACTTCTTTTACCATAGCACCTAAAGTATCAACATGGGCTGATAAAGTTCTATGTTTATCATCGTTATCGCCTTTAATTGTACCTACTAAAGCACCTTTATTAGTTATGTAGTTTTCTACTCCTAATTCGTCAAGCTCTTTTTTAATAAGATTAATTACTTCTTTTGTATTTCCCGATGGACTTGGTGTTTCTAAAATCTCAACAAGTTTGTCTGTAACATAATTCATATCAATTTTCATTTAAATTCCTCCATCCTTTGAAATTCAATTTATATTTTAGGAATATGATTATATAAATATGTTTAATTATGTAATAGAGCAAATTATTAGTCAATTATTTAATCATACACCTAAATTTATTTTATAACAAAAAGATTAATTATTCCAATAAAAAACATCTATGATATAATAAGTCTATAGAAAAATGAATTGATAAATATATTTAGTATAAGACTATAAATATTAACAAGTAAACCTACTATTGAGTATCATTAAACTAAAGATAATAGTTGAAAGATTTTAGCAGATATGATAATTTAATTGTATAAAAATTCATAGTATTTATGTATTCTGAATATAGGAGCGTGGCAGTATGAAAGAAGAAGTAAGTGCAGGAGGGGTTGTGGTTTTTGGAAATGCAATATTACTTCTAAAAAAGTACAATGGTGACTGGGTATTACCTAAAGGTAAGATTGAAGAGGATGAAAACTTTAAAGAAGCTGCTTTAAGAGAGGTATTTGAAGAGGGAGGAGTAAAGGGTAAAATCATTAAGTATCTTGGGAAAATACATTACAGCTTCAGAAATAATAGAGAAGAAAGCCAAGTTGTTAATAAAACTGTACACTGGTTTTTAATGGTTACTCGGAGTATGGAATGCACACCCCAAAGAAAAGAAGGATTTATTGATGCTAGATTTGTTCATGTTAATAGAGCAGCAAAGCTAGCTAAATATGAAGATGAAAGAAGTATAATTAGAAAAGCAATTCAAGAAATGTAATAATACCTGATTATAGTATTAAGTAGGGAGTAGATGTAAATGTCTTTTTCATCTAAAACTAAAAACGACTTATCAAGGATAGATGTTCAAAATAGATGTTGCTTGATAGCTGAGCTTGCAGCATTGATTAGAATGAGTGGTACAATACAAATTGGTGGTTTAGAAAGAATAAATATAAAATTTACCACTGAAAACGCAGCGATTGCAAGAAGGATTTTTACTCTTTTAAAAAAAATATATAATGTTCATACAGAAGTAATGGTAAGGAGAAATAGACAATTAAAGAAAAATAATAACTATTTGATAATTGTAAACCATAGGTATAATACAAGAAGAATACTAGAGGATACTGGGGTACTAGCTAAAGATAATAATAATTTGTATAAGATTAGTTATAAAATACCTAAAAGTATATTAAAGGATAGATGTTGCAAAAGAGCATATATTAGAGGAGCCTTTTTAGGCGGAGGTTCAATAAGTGATCCTGAAAAGACTTATCATCTTGAGTTTGTAACCCATAGTGAAGAGCATGGAATCGGACTATCAAAGTTAATTAACTCCTTTGGATTAAATTCAAAATTAATACAGCGTAAGGAGGAAAGCTTTGTTATATATCTTAAGGAAGGAGAGCAAATAGTTGACCTATTAAATATCATAGGGGCTCATTCAGCACTTCTTAAACTAGAGGATATAAGAATACTTAAAGAGGTAAGAAATAACATCAATAGGATTGTAAATTGTGAGACAGCTAATTTAAGTAAAACTATAAATGCAGCAATTAGACAAACAAATAATATTGAATATATTGACCAATTAAAAGGATTAGATTATTTGCCAGAGAATTTAGTAGAAATTGCTAGATTGAGGTTAGAGCATAGAGAGGCAAGCTTAAAAGAGCTTGGGCAAATGTTAAATCCTCCTGTCGGTAAGTCTGGAGTCAATCATAGGCTTAGAAAGATTGAAAAGATTGCTGAGAGACTAAAAAAAGAGAAGGGAGAAAGCTAATGCAAGCCAAAAATATTGTTATTAAAAGTAAAGTGGGTTTACATGCTAGAGCCGCAGCATTATTTGTACAAACTGCCAGCAGATTTTTAAGTGATATTTTTATTAAGATGGATGATAAAAGGGTAAATGCTAAAAGCATAATGGGAATTATGGCTTTAGGGGCTTCAAAGGGGGATGAAGTAGAGATTACCATTAAAGGTGATGATGAAAAGGAAGCAATGGATGCTTTAATTGAGCTATTAGAAGTTAAACTACCTCAGGAATAGGTTTTCAGCCTATTCTTTATTTGTATTTTTATGGATTAATATATAGAGATGATGTTTAAAAAACTTTCTGATATAATGTAAGTAGTGTAGAAGCTACTTTTTTATTATATAGGAGAAATATGTTGATTACACCTTTTTATTGTATAATTTGAGAGGATGAAAATTATGAAATTTACTCACCTACATGTTCATACTGAATATAGTCTTTTAGATGGCGCATCTAGGGTAGATAAGCTCATAGATCGGGTTAAGGAGCTAGGAATGGAGAGTATAGCTATTACTGATCATGGATCGATGTTTGGCGTAGTTGATTTTTACAAAACGGCAGTTAAAAAAGGTGTAAAGCCAATATTAGGCTGTGAAGTTTATGTGTCAAAAGGAAAATATACTGAAAAAAATCCAGGTAGAGATAAAAATCAATATCATCTTGTTCTGTTAGCTGAGAATAATACAGGGTATAAAAATTTAATGAAGATAGTTTCAGAAGGATATGTAAATGGCTTTTATTATAAGCCAAGAGTAGATCATTCAGTTTTGAAAAAATATAGTGAGGGAATCATAGTTTTAAGTGCTTGTTTAGGTGGGGAAGTTCAGAGTTACCTACTTAATAATAACTATGAAAAAGCCAAAGAGACTGCCCTATTATATAAATCCATTTTTGGAGAAGATAATTATTATTTAGAATTACAAGATCATGGAATAGATGAACAAAAAGAAGTTAATAGGCAACTAATTAAATTAAGTAAAGAATGTAATATTCCTTTGATAGCTACTAACGATATTCATTATACAAACAAGGAAGATTCAAAAGTTCATGATGTATTGTTATGTGTGCAAACTGGAACAACTGTTGATGAAGAAAATAGAATGAAGTTTCCATCACCTGAGTTTTATTTAAAGTCACCAGAAGAAATGCAAAGTCTATTTCCAGATGTGCCTGAAGCAATGGAAAATACAGTGAAAATAGCCGAGAGATGTAATGTTAAATTGGATTTTGATACCTTACATCTTCCAGAGTATAAGGTCCCTGAAGGGTTTACGAATTCTGAATACTTAAGGAAGCTTTGTTATGATGGATTAAAAGAAAGGTATAAAAATATAACTGATGAAATTAGGGAAAGGTTAGAGTTTGAATTAAATGTTATCGAAAGCATGGGATATGTGGATTATTTCTTAATAGTATGGGATTTTATCAAATATGCTAAAGATAATGGAATCATGGTAGGGCCTGGAAGAGGATCGGCAGCAGGTAGTGTTGTATCCTATACTTTAGAGATAATTGATATAGATCCAATAAAATATGGATTAATCTTTGAGAGATTTTTAAATCCTGAGAGAGTTACAATGCCCGATATAGATATTGACTTTTGCTATGAGAGAAGAGAGGAAGTTATTGAATATGTAGTTAGAAAATATGGTAAGGATAAGGTAGCTCAAATTGCTACTTTTGGTACAATGGCAGCAAGGGGTGCTATTAGAGATATAGGAAGAGCACTAAATATGAGCTATGGAGAAGTCGATATTATATGTAAGCAAATACCTATGGAATTAGGTATGACTATAGATAAGGCTTTAGAGGTTAATAAAAAGCTTTTAGAGCTGTATGAAGATGATGAAAGAATAAAAGAGTTATTGGACTTAGCTAGAGCCGTAGAAGGACTTTCTAGACACACTTCTACCCATGCAGCTGGTGTTGTGATTTCTAAGCTACCGATTACTGAATATGTACCTTTATCACGAAATAATGATGCTATAACAACTCAATTTACAATGACTCAATTAGAGGAATTAGGACTATTAAAAATGGACTTTTTAGGGTTGAGAACCTTAACTGTTATTAGGGATGCAATTGAGTTGATTAAAGAAAATCATAATAGAGAGATTGATTTTTCGGATTCAAATCATGATGATTCAAAGGTATATGAAATGTTTAGTAAAGGTGATACACTAGGTATATTCCAATTTGAAAGCACTGGTATGAGACAATTCCTTAAGGAACTAAAGCCAACAGGATTTGAGGATATTGTGGCTGCAAACTCTTTGTTTAGACCAGGTCCTATGAATCAAATACCTAGATATATTCAAAATAAAAATAATCCTGAGAAAGTTGAATATTTACATCCTAAATTAGAGCCAATACTAGATGTTACTTATGGTTGCATGGTTTATCAAGAACAGGTTATGCAAATTGTAAGAGATATCGGTGGATATTCTATGGGTCGTTCTGACTTAGTTAGAAGGGCAATGGGTAAAAAGAAAATGGATGTAATGGAGGAAGAAAGAAAGAACTTCATTTATGGCAAAAAGGATGATGATGGAAACATTGAAATAGCAGGTGCTATACGCAATGGTGTAAATGAAAAAATTGCTAATAAAGTATATGATGACATGATAGAGTTTGGCAAGTATGCCTTTAATAAATCTCATTCTGCAGCCTATGCAGTTATAGCTTATCAAACAGCATATCTAAAGCAGTACTATCCTGTTGAATTCATGGCAGCTCTTATGACTAGTGTTATCAATAATACTAACTCAGTATCTTTATATATACAAGAATGTAGAAGATTAGGTATAGAAGTATTACCGCCAGATGTAAACGAGAGCTTTTCTAAGTTTACAGTTTATGAAGGGAATATAAGGTTTGGTTTAGCTGCAGTTAAAAATGTGGGAAGGCCTGCCATAAAAGCTATTGTAAAGGCAAGGGAAGCAAAGGGCAGATTTAAAAGCTTTATGGATTTTTGCCAGAGAGTAGATACACAAGCTATAAACAAACGTGCTGTAGAGAGTCTTATAAAGTCTGGTGCCTTTGATTCTTTAGGAGTATATAGGGCTCAGCTATTAGCGGTATATGAAAGGATATTAGAAGGGGTTCATCAAGATAGAAAGAGGAATATCCAAGGACAATTTTCACTATTTGATAAATTATCATCTGAAAATAATGGTAATTTAGGAGATGTTCAATTGCCAGATATAAAAGAATTTCCGGAGAAGGTCAAGCTTTCAATGGAGAAAGAGATGACGGGAGTATACATCAGTGGACATCCTTTATCAAGTCATGAAGAAGAATTAAAGAAAATCTCAACTATTAATACTAATGAACTCATTGAATTAGGAGAGAATGCAGAGGAAGTCAGTTCAACTAGCAATATCAAGGATGGCAGTATAATCACCATTGGTGGCATTATTATTAGTAAGAAAAATAAAATAACTAAGAATAATAATATGATGGCATTTGCTACACTAGAAGATTTATATGGAACGGTTGAACTAATTGTATTTCCCAGGACATATGACAAATACACAAAGTATATTGCTGAAGATAGCATAGTTGTGGTCAAAGGTAGAATTAATATGAATGAAGAAGAAGAGCCAAAGGTAATATGTGAAAGCATCAAGCCCCTTACTTCAATCAATAAAGAAAAATTATATGTTAAGATAGATACAGTTCAATCAATGTCAGTGTTAGAAGATGTAAAGAGTATCCTAGCTAATCATAGTGGTAATGTACCTGTTTATGTATATCTAGAGAAGAAGAAACAGACAATAATGGCAGAAAGGAACTATTGGGTCAATATCAATAGTAAAAATTTATTATCTGAATTGAAGGGAATTCTAGGCAATAATAATGTTAAAGTCTGTTGATTTAGTTTCAGAGTTCTCTATATTTTTTGGATATGATATAATTGTTTTAATAGACTGGTGCAGAATCTTTTAATATATATTTACTTTGGGGGTTTAAGAATGTGGACAGCAATTCATATGATTGAAGGAATTGAGGCTGCAAATGACATTAAAGATAAGCTTACTCAAGAAGGCTTTTTAGTTAAGGTGCAGTTGTTTTCAAAAGAAGGAGATAATACTATATATGAGATATTAGTACCTGAATTTGAAGCTAGCGATGCCCATTCTGTATTAATTGACATAGGGTATTAAGTATTTTAAAATACCCTATATTAAATTTTTTTGGTGGTGGGTCGAATGGTGACCTGCATGGCATAATTCATTTATGAGGAGGTTTTTCATGAAAACAATAGGAGTTTTAACAAGTGGGGGAGATGCACCAGGAATGAATGCAGCTGTTAGAGCAGTTGTAAGGTCTGGTATTTTCCATGGATTAAAGGTTATGGGTATTAAGCAAGGATATAAAGGATTAATAGAGGGAAACATAGAAGAGATGAATTTATCCTCTGTAGCAGATATAATTCATAGAGGTGGTACTACCCTTAGAACTGCTAGAAGTGAAGAGTTTAAAACTGATGAAGGCAGAGGAAAGGCATTAAATGTTTTAAAGGTCTTTGGAATTGACGGATTAGTAGTTATAGGTGGTGACGGTTCCTTTAGAGGAGCAAATGCTTTAAGTAAGGAAGGAATTAAAACAATTGGAGTACCTGGTACTATAGATAATGACTTAGGATATACTGATTATACTATAGGCTTTGATACGGCAATAAATACAGTAATTGATGCTATAAGCAAAATAAGAGATACAACTACATCTCACGGTAGAGCTAATATTATAGAAGTTATGGGAAGACATTGTGGTGATATAGCTCTATATGCTGGATTAGCAGGAGGAGCAGAGAGTGTTATTGTCCCAGAAGAGGAATTTAGTGCTGATGCAGTCTGTAAAAAACTTATTAAAGGAAGAAATAGGGGCAAATTACATAGTATAATAATATTAGCTGAGCATATAGTGAATCCATATGAGCTTAGCGAAGAAATAGAGGAAAAGACTGGTATAACGACAAGAGTTACTATTTTAGGGCATATTCAGAGGGGTGGGAGTCCATCGGCCTTCGATAGAATTTTGGCAAGTAAAATGGGAGCAAAGGCAGTAGAGCTTTTAACTAGTGAAGAGACTGGCAGAGTAGTTGGTGTCAAAGGTAATGAGATAATAAACTTACCCATTGATGAGGCTCTTAAAATAGAAAATAAATTTGATAAAAATATGTATAACTTAACAAAAATACTTTCAATTTAGAGGTGAAAATTAATATGAGAAAAACGAAAATTGTATGTACTTTAGGACCTGCATCGGAGAGTGAAGATGTTTTAAAGCAATTAATTAATAATGGATTAAATGTTGCTAGGATGAATTTTTCCCATGGGAATCATCCTGAGCATAAAGTGAGAATTGATTTAGTTAAGAAAATTAGAAAGGATTTAAATAGACCTATAGCAATTATGCTTGATACAAAGGGACCTGAAATTAGAACAGGTGATTTTGAAAATGGCGAAATACATCTTGAAGAAGGTCAAGAATTCATAATTACAACTAGAGATATTTCAGGAAATCAAGAGATTTGTAATATTACATATAAGGGATTACCAAATGATATTGAAAAAGGTAATATTATTTTGATTGATGATGGACTAATAGAGCTAGAGGTAGCAGAGGTAATTAATGAAACAGATATTAAATGTATTGTGCAAAATCCAGGACCAGTTAAAAATCATAAAGGTGTGAATGTACCAGGAGTTAAAATAAACTTACCTGCTATAACTGAAAAAGATATTAGTGATATCAAGTTCGGAATAGAAAATGACATTGATTTTATTGCTGCTTCCTTTATTAGAAAGCCAGAAGATGTTATAGAAATCAGGAAAATTTTAGAGGAAAATGATGCTGAACATGTTCAAATAATCTCTAAAATAGAAAATCAAGAGGGTGTAGACAATATAAGAGAAATAATAGAGGTATCCGATGGAATCATGGTTGCCAGAGGAGACTTAGGAGTTGAAATCCCACCTGAAGATGTACCTTTAGTTCAAAAAAGCATTATTAAATTATGTAATTTGGTAGGAAAGCCAGTTATAACAGCAACTCAAATGTTAGATTCTATGATAAGAAATCCTAGACCAACTAGAGCTGAAGTAACTGATGTTGCCAATGCTATTATTGATGGAACCGATGCAATAATGTTATCAGGAGAAACAGCTGCAGGTAGATATCCAGAAGAAGCTGTTGAGACTATGTCAAGTATTGCAAAACGTATAGAAGATTCTCTTGACTATAAGAGAGCTCAGAGAGCTAAAATATTGGGTAAGGATATCACAATTACTAATGCAATAAGTCATGCTACTTGTACAACAGCACAAAGCTTAGAGGCTTCAGCTATAATTACAGCTACTTCATCAGGGTATACTGCAAATGCTGTATCTAAGTTTAGACCTGAATGTCCTATAATCGCACCTACTCCTTCAGATAAAGTAATGAGAAAGCTAGCACTTGTGTGGGGAGTATATCCAATATTATCTAAGGAAACTTCATCAACAGATGAAATTATAGATATTTCAGTAGAAGATGCATTAAAGGAAGGTTTAATTCAGGAAGGAGATTTAGTAGTTATTACAGCAGGTGTTCCAGTTGGAGTATCAGGTAGTACCAACCTTATCAAAGTTCATGTAGTTGGAGAAATACTTATGAAAGGGACTGGAATTGGTGATAGGTCTGCCATAGGTAGAGTGTGCATAGCAAAAGATGAAAATGAGTTAAAAGAAAAATTTAAAGATGGGGATATAATCGTAGCTATTGACACTAATAAAGATATGGTGCCTTTTATGGAAAGAGCTTCTGCAATTGTTACAGAGCAAGGCGGACTTACTTCCCATGCTGCAATAGTAGGCTTAAGTCTTGGTAAACCAGTTATCGTAGGCGCTCATGACGCCGTTAAAGAATTAACCCACTCAGAAATAGTTACTGTAGATAGTACTAGAGGATTAATTTATAAAGGAGAAGCTAGGGTCTTATAATAAAAAAATAGTTGTTAAGATTTAAATTAAGGAGCTGAAATTTATATTTCAGCTCCTTTTAGAGATTCCAAATAGTATATGTTAGGATTTAGATATCTTTTATTTAACATAGGTAAGTGTTATAATTATAGACATAGTATTTTATTTTAGGACAAAAGCATTGATGGATAAATAAATAACTAAAATTATTAATACATATGTAATGGAGGGATAAAATTGTCTCAAGAAACTACTTTTAGAACTAGATATGCTGAAACAGATCAAATGGGAGTAATATATCATGCAAACTATTTTACGTGGTTTGAAATAGGGAGAACTGATTTTTTTAGAAAAATGGGAATGACCTACAGAAGTTTGGAAGATGAAAATATTTTATTACCTGTTATAGATGTAGGATGTAAGTATATAATAGCTGCGAAATATGATGATGAGATTACTGTTAAAACGAAACTAACTAAGTTAAAAGGGGTAAAGTTGCAATTTGAGTATGAAGTTTATAGAAAAGCTGATGATGTACTTTTAGCAAAGGGATATACTATGCATGCCTTTGTAAATAAAGAATTAAAACCTGTGAATTTTAGGAAAAGCTATAAGGCAGTTTGGGATATGCTGAGTGAAAATATAGAATAATGGAGGAATTGCCATGTTAATGAAGCTAATATTGCTATTTACAATTACACCCATTGTAGAGCTATACATTTTGTTTCAATTGTCAGGTGTGATGGGGACTTGGTCTACAATAGGATTAGTATTAGTAACAGGTATAGCAGGAGCATATTTAGCCAAAAGTGAAGGAAGACTCATTATAAGTAAAATAAAGATGGAGTTAAATGAAGGTAGAATTCCAGGGAACCAGCTTTTAAATGGACTATGTGTGTTGATAGGGGGAGCTTTCTTATTGACACCAGGGTTGATTACAGATATATTAGGGTTTTGTCTAGTTATTCCAGGCATAAGAGAAATATTTAAGGCATTTATTAAGAGGAAATTTAAAAAAATGATAGAAGAGGGAAATATGAATATTTATTTTAGATAACTAGGGAGTAATAAAATTATAAAAGGGTATACAGAAAGGATGGTTTTATGAAGTCTAAAAGATTTGGCAATAAGTATTTTTTAAGAATTGATAAAGGTGAGGAGGTTGTAGGTTCACTATATAACTTCTGTAAAGAGAATAATGTAAAACTAGGTTCACTAACGGGTTTAGGGGCAGCAGATAGATTAACTGTAGGTCTATATAATACTGAGACCCATGAGTACCATAATAAAGAGTTGATAGGGGAATACGAGATAACTAATTTAACTGGTAATATAACTACTAAAGATGGTGAATTGTACCTGCACTTACACATAACTGTTGGAAATGAGGAATATGAAGCCTTTGGTGGACATTTAAATGAATGTCATATAAGTGGAACTTGTGAAATTATACTTGATACAGTAGATGGAGAAGTTGGTAGGTTCTTTGATGAATCATCTGGATTGAATATTTTTAAGATTGACTAAAAAAAGTGGTAATAAAAAGATGAATTGTAAACCTAAATGTCTATATAATCTATTATAAGGAAAATACTTAAGAGAGTATTTGTAAATATGGGTTAAAATGTATAAAATCATAAAAATTGGTTAAAAATGTTTAGTATGTCCTTGAATAGATCAGGGCTACTGATTCTAATTTATCTAAGCACACCTGATGTCTATTTCTAGGTGTGTACTTTTTTTGTAGCTACATGATAGGTGTATATTTTTAAAATTTAATTATTTGATTTTTAATTTAATTATTACCCGCTATAAGCTAGCTTATAGCGGGTAATATTACAAATACTAAATTGTATTACTCTTATTCATTTGAAACAATAGTAGTCAAATTACTTAATATACCATTAAGAGAATTCATTAGGTCATTAGCTTGATCTGAACTCATATCATCAGGAGCTGTTATACGAATACAGGGGATATCAACATTTAATTCAAAGCCAAGTATAACAACAGTTATAGGAACTGGAATAGCAATACATAGAAGCTCATCACCCTTACAGCATTTATTATGACATCTATGATTGCAGTATTCTCCGTCAGTCATTAGCAACTCACTCCCTTCGATTAAGCTAGTACATTATATTGTATGATCTATAATATGTTACAAAGTAAGGCGTTATTTATATTGCTTAATAATAAAGTATTTGTTTAAAAAATCAAATAAAGGAGATTCGACTTGTAATTGGTAGAAAAATAATTATAAAATATAACTAACTTAAGATATACTATTTGAGTGAGGGAATGATAGTTAATATATATGAAAATTACTTATCAAACCTTTATGAAAGACTATATCATAGTGAATCATGTGTTCAGATATTTTAATATTAAAATTAAATGAAAATGATTCAATAAGCCATATAACCTATATAATCTAGAAAATAGACTTAATATAAATATGGAATTACCCACTTGTATAATTCCTTTGAAAAATATGTTTACTAATAATAAGTAGGAGTGAGAAAGATGACAGTACCAGTTAAAAAGAATGAGGTAAAAGAAATTGAAATAATTAATTTGAATCATAAAGGTCAAGGAGTAGGAAAGATAGATAGTTTCACTGTTTTTGTAAATGGTGGACTTATTGGAGATAAAATAGAAGTCAAAATTATACTAGTCAAAAAGAATTATGCTGTTGGAAAGATGATAAAGTTAATAGAGCCTTCTAAGAATAGAATTCAGCCAAAATGCTCAGTAGCAGATATATGTGGCGGATGTCAGCTTCAAGGATTAAGCTATGAAGTACAGCTAGATATTAAAACAGATAAGGTTAAGAATGATATAGAGAGAATAGGGAAACTAGATGGAGTTCAAATACATAACACTATAGGTATGAAAACACCATATAATTATAGAAATAAAGCTCAATTTCCAGTAGGAATGAGTGCTGATGGAGTAAAAATAGGTTTTTATGAGAGGGGAACCCACGATATTGTTGACATAAAAAGCTGTGTTATTCAGCATGATTTGAATGACAAAGTTTTAGATATTGTAAGGACTTATATGAATGAGAATAATATTAAACCATATAATGAAAAAACAAGAGAAGGAATAATAAGACATGTTTTAACCAAAACAGCGTTTGCAACTGAAGATATTATGGTTGTGATAATTACAAATGGAAAAGAACTTCCATATAGAGAGAAACTGATTGATTCTTTAACAAGTGAATTATCAAATATAAAAAGTATAGTACAGAATATCAATACTAGTAGAAATAATAGAATTTTAGGGAAGAAAAGCAAAACGCTTCATGGAGAAGATAAGATAGTCGATTATATAGGAGAATTGAAATTTAAAATATCTGCTGAGTCATTTTTTCAAGTTAATCCTATGCAGACAGAGGTTCTTTATAATAAGGCCCTTGAGTACGCTAACTTGACTGGAAATGAAACTGTATTTGATTTGTATTGTGGTATAGGTAGTATATCTTTATTTCTAGCCAAAAAAGCAAAAAAAGTATATGGAGTGGAAATAGTCGACCAAGCTATTAAGGATGCTAGGGAGAATGCTAAAATTAACTCGATAACTAATGCAGAATTTCACACTGGCAAAGCTGAAGAAGTATTCCCTAAGTTATATTCTCAAGGAGTCAATGCGGATGTAGTAGTGGTAGACCCTCCTAGAAAAGGCTGTGACCAAGAGGTTTTAGATACGATCGTAAATATGCAACCTGATAGAGTTGTATATGTGTCCTGTAACCCTTCAACATTGGCTAGAGATTTGAAATATCTTGATGAAAAAGGATATAAAACTGTAGAGGTTCAACCAGTGGATATGTTTCCTCATACTATGCATGTAGAGACGGTGGTGCGAATACAACGCCAGAACCATTGATTTTACTGGAGTTTAAGCACTATTATGACTTCTTTAGTTTTAGCAAAAATAGTGAAAATTACCCTCAAAAAGACCTAAAAAGGAGTATCAAAATCAAAATCGCAATATGACCTGGTACGTGGGAACACGTCTACCAGCAGTGGGTTTTGAGGTTAAAAAATGGAAAATAGGTAGCAAAAAATCCTGAATTCGTGAGAGTGAATTCAGGATTTTTTAGTGCTTGTTTTATACTAAAAGCAGTTCATTACATCGATAAAAATAAAATCGTCAGCTTTCTTATTTGTTTTTCCAAGTAAGTCTTTTCTCATAGCCAACACAATTTTACCTACAGCAGCTTTTCCTATAACTGGATCAATTCCTGGATTCGGATTACTCATAATAATGTTCTTTGTATTTAAGTGCATTTTTCGTTTTTAGAATTCTGGTTAGTAAAATGGTATGTTAAATATGATCCTATTATACCTGGGAGAGGTGGGAAAATGATAAAGATAATATCTTTGTAATTCATTTTTTTCTCCATATACATTAGATTTAAAATGCTAGTTGTCTTACCAATAAACTTCATAATAGTGCTCTGGATTAACTAGACTCTTATTTTTAGAAAGATTGCATTCTGAGCAGGTTAACTGCATATTCGTCGAGTCATTTGTTCCGCCTTTCTCAAGTGGAATTATATGATCAAAGTGTTTTTCGTTATCTTCAAGAATGCTATATAAACCAGAAATGTCACGACTGCAGTATTGGCATCTTCCACGATCACGGTAATAAACTGCTCTTTTAAGCCACTCTGGCAGATATTTTATACGAATTAGGTGATTATGTTCGTCAAACATATCTACTGGTAAGTAATCTTTTGATATAAATGATGACATGTATTCATTGAAGTAAAATAGGAACTTCTTATTGCCAAATAATAAAAAAAATATTGAATCCACTATGTTAGGAATAAATTTTTCGAATTCCTCTTCGTATTTTTCATAAAGAGTTCTAAGATTCTCTTTATATTCTTTATGGCATTGGTAGTCCGAGTTTTCATATTCTGAATCAAGGGTTTCAATTATCTCCTCATAATCGATTTCACTGCTTTGATACTCATTTATGAGGTCATACTGCCTGTGGAAAAAGTCGATAATTAGTTCCTTTTCAAAATCATCACAAAGTGAATCTAGTAAGTAGTACCTTTCATGTGACAAATAGCAGTATAAATAGCCTTCTATTAAATGATGAAGAAGTGAATACTTTTCAGGTTTCTTAATGCAATTACTTCCATTCTCAAGAACTATTTTAATGAACTCATCTGATGAAGAAAAATTTACAAAAGTTAATGATTTAAAATTTTCATCAACAGAGGCTGGATCAAAAATATTAATAATTTCACTGGCAAATTTAAAGTTAATTCCCATATTAATTTTACGTAGAATGTAAATTATATAATCAAATTAACCAAAAATTATAATCTCAAAATACACAGATTTATACATTTTTTTAGTATAATATTTTCAAAAAAGATAGGAGAAATATTATGCGAAAAGATGTGTCTAATCAAATAAAACTTCTGAGGGAGGAGGTTGAATTATTGAACAAAAGTGAGCTAGCAAGAAGATTCAATTGTGATAGGAGGACAGTAGAAAAGTATATTAATAGCTCAGGAGATGTATCGAGAAAATCTAGAGAAGTAAAAAGTAAGTTAGATGAGTATAAAGAAATAGTAATAGATAAAGTAGATAACTATGGATCTAAGTCAATGGCGATATTTAAGTTCATTCAAAAAAAGGGATATGAAGGAGGATATCAGACAGTAAATAACTTTGTTAAGAGTCATAGGAAATCTGAAATAAAAAAAGCAACAATCAGATTTGATACTAGCCCAGGTCTTCAAGCACAAGTAGATTGGAAAGAAAGTATAAAGATGATTAGTAAGCAAGGGGAAGTATTTGAAGTTAACATATTTTTAATGGTTTTAGGTTATTCAAGACTTAAATTCTTAAAACTCACAACAGATAGGACTCAAGAAACACTATTTGAATGTCTGTTTGAAGGGTTTAAATATTATCAAGGAATTCCAAAGGAAATACTGTTTGATAATATGTCCACAGTAGTAGATAGAAATAGGACAACCTTTAAGAATATAACCATAAATAAAAATTTTAAATACTTTTCAATAGATGCTGGCTTTGAAGTGATAACCTGTAGGCCATATAGACCTGAAACCAAAGGAAAAGTAGAAACTGTTGCAAAACTAACAGATAGATTGGTTCCATTTAATGAAGAGTTTGATACCTTCGAGGAATTAGAAACCATTGTGGAATCATTTAATCAAGACGTAAATAGTGAGATATCACAAGCAACAAATGAAGTACCTTTTTTAAGATTTAAAAAAGAAAAAGAGTATTTAAACCCCTTACCACCTATGGATCTCCTTTTATCATATTTCTACCACGAAAAAGAATATAAGGTATCTAACGAATCCATGATTAGGTATAAAGGTAAAAAATACTCTGTTCCAACAAGTTATATAGGTTGTTACTTAACAGTATCACAAATAGAAACTGAATTATACATTTATTATACTAAAGATTTAATTGCTTGTCATAAAATATCTGATAAAATTCTTCACTACAAAAGAGATCATGCAAAGGACATATTACGTTCAGATGCACTTAAACACTATTCTGATGAGGATGTGGAGCTATTTATTGAGGAAAATCTAAAAAATATGGATATATTTTTGGAGGATTGATTTCATGAGTACATATAATAAGCTGATGAATAACCTTGAGATACTTAAACTGGAGAAGTTCAAAAGTTTCTTACCAAACTTTTTAGAAGAAATAGCTAAAAATGAAATTCCATTTATTGATGCTTTATTAAAGTTGACTGAAAAGGAATTGGAATTTAGAGATGAGAGAGCTTCAAAGATTCAAATAGCAGTATCGGCTTTTCCTTTTGAAAAAACACTATCAGACTTTAACTTTGATTTTCAGCCTTCCATTAATAAAGCGGAATTATTAGATTTACAGAGTTTAAGATTTCTTGAAAATAAGGAAAATATACTGTTTTTTGGTTCATCAGGAGTTGGTAAAACTCACTTGGCTGTAGCACTTGGTGTTGCTGCAGCTAAGAAAAGGCATTTAACTTATTTTATATCATGCCATGACTTAATTATGCAACTTAACAAGGCACATGCTGAAAATAGACTAGAAACTAAACTAAAGCACTATGCAAAATATAAGCTACTGATAATTGATGAGATAGGCTATCTACCTATTGATAAACAAGGGGCTAATTTATTATTTCAACTCATCAATAAACGTTACGAAAAGAACTCTACCATTATCACCACTAATCAACCCTTTAGTAAATGGGGAGAAGTTTTTTCAGACATTACACTTGCTAATGCAATACTAGATAGGTTAATCCATCATTCGAGTATTATTAAAATAACAGGTCCCTCTTATAGACTAAAAGGAAAAGTAGAATTATTAGAAGCTAAGAAAAACAATAACCACTAATTATAATAATTGTACATTTTGAGATTATAATTTTTATACATTTTAGGATTGACATTTACATAGAATCATATCCTATCCCCATTCCTATCAACAAAATATCCTTCAAACTCACAGTCAAGAGCTTCTGCAATCTCTTCTAGTTCATTCATTGAAAAGTTATCTCTTTTGAATTTATTTGCCATGTTTTGATTTGTGGTTCCAAGTCTTTTGCTAAGTTCTATAATCGTTACATTCTTTCTTTTAAGTAAAATGCGGATTTTCTCACCCATTGTTAATTTCATTAATTATCACCTGCCTAAGTTAAATAATACACCTATTAGTGAATATCTGCAATAATTTTGCAGAATGACTTGCTATATAGAAAAGTAAAATAGATGAAACCTTGTTTAAATTAATTATAAAATGTATTATCACATTATAAAGTGAATATTAGAAAGGAGCAAAAAAAATCATGAGTAAAATTATAGCCGTAGCATCCCAAAAAGGTGGGGTAGCAAAAAGCACAACTTGTAGGAATTTAGCAACGATTTTAGCAAAGGAGGGTTACAAGGTACTCGCAATTGATACGGACAATCAAGCTTCAATGACTGACTGCTTTGGTATTGAGAAACCTGAAACACTTGATACGACACTGTATCATTTGATGATGGCTGTTATGAATGAAGATGATTTTCCACCAAAAGAGAACTACATACTAAACATGGATGGCGTGGATGTCATCCCCAGCAGTATTGAAATGTCAGCCATTGAGATGAACTTGGTCAGTACCATGAGCAGAGAATACGTTCTAAAAACAATCATAGAACAGCTTAGAGCAGATTATGATTACATCATTGTAGATTCAGCTCCATCCTTAGGCTTAATGACATTAAATGTATTAGCTGCTTGTGACAGTGTATTGATTCCAGCAACACCGGAGTACTTATCGGTAAAAGGACTGGAACTATTGCTTCATACTATTATGAAGATAAAGCGCCGAATTAATCCAAGTATTACTTTTGAAGGCATTCTGCTAACGATGTTTGATGAGCGAACCAATCTATCCAAAAATATGATTGAAATGGTAGATGAATCTTATGGTGAGCATATCAAAGTGTTTGATATTAGAATCCCCAAATCTGTAAAAGTTGGAGAAGCCAATCTTCAAAGTAAATGTATCGTGGATTATATGCCAACGAATAAAGCGGCTATTGCTTATCAGGAACTGACAAAGGAGTTGATTAACAATGGATAAAGCAAAAATGAAAAAAGTGGAAACATTTGCCTCAATCTTTGGGGAGGATCATAGTGATGCGCCATCTGAAAAAACAGATGGCACCACGTCATTAAAGCTTGATGATCTCATTCCTTTTAGAAATCATCCATTCAAGCTTTATGAAGGGGAACGATTCAATGACATGGTTGAGAGTATTAAAAACTATGGCGTGATTGTTCCTATCGTTGTAAGAAAAGTAGATGATAAATTTGAAATTTTATCTGGCCACAACAGAGTTAATGCAGCTAAAGAAGCCGGGTTAACTGAGATTCCAACGGTAATAAAGGAAGGGCTCACAGAAGAAGAAGCGACACTAATTGTCACTGAAACAAATTTAATGCAACGTTCCTTTTCAGAACTGGCTCACTCAGAAAGAGCCACAGTTCTTGCTACTAGACACAGTGTAATGAAAAGCCAAGGTGTCAGAACAGATTTACTAAGTGAGATTGAGAAGTTGTCTAAAGCGCCTAATGCAATGGAAGATTTAACTTCATGCCCAGTGGGCACGAAGTTAGATACAAAAAAAGAGATTGGTGAAAAATATGATTTGTCCTCTCGCTCAGTAGCCCGCTATTTGCGTATCAACGAATTAAATGCTCCATTAAAAGACTTAGTTGATGAAGGCAAAATTGCCATGCGAGCTGGTGTAGACCTTTCTTATCTATCACAGGAAAATCAAGAAATGGTGGAAGCCATTATTTCTGAGAACACCTTTAAAGTAGATATGAAAAAGGCAGCTCTTTTGAGAAAGCATGAGAGAGAGGGTAATCTTAATTGGAATATAGCCCAAAAGATTATCAGTGGTGATATGCTTAAAAGCACAGGTAAAGTGAAACCGTTTAAGCTTCAACCCACAATCATTTCAAAGTACTTTAATCCAAATGAGGATAAGAAGGCTATTGAAAAAACAATTGAAAAAGCTCTGGATTTTTACTTTAGCCAGGTGAAAAACCAATCACATGACTTAGAGGAGGGGGAGGAGATGATTGAGTAGACTGACAGAAATCAAGGAAATTTATGACTACATCTTGAAAGAAATCATGCAAGATGAGCAGGCGTGGAAAGAATTTCTAACATTTCACGCAAGGATATATAAGCATAGCTTTAATAATGCCGTGCTTATATATGCTCAAAGACCTGAAGCTACATTAGTTGCAGATATGGAAATTTGGAATCGTCGCATTGGCAGATGGATTAACAGGGGCGCTAAGAGTATCGCAGTCTTTGATGATCAAAGTGCTTATTTAAAACTGAAATATCTATTTGACATTGAAGACACTCATGGTCAACCACATACCATTCCTAAAGTATGGCAATTAAATGAAGCATTAGAATCACAATTATTAGAAAGCTTTAGAGCTAATACGTTGTCAGAATGGATTGCAAGGCGGACCCATGAATCAGTCATAGCTTATGCCTCTGATATTCAGCAAGGACTTGAAAAAGAACTGTCTAAGACCAAATTATCGGGACTTCCCCTTGAAGGTGTTAGAAAGCAGTTTATGCAGTCTCTCATTGATAGTGTGGAGTACATGACAGCCATCCGCTCAGGTATTGAAGAACCTAAATTAAGTAATTTAAATGCATTTAGTACAGTAACAGATTTTGAGACAAAAGCATTAACCTTAAGATTAGGCTATATGACAAGCATCATCTCAGAGCAAATTTTACGAGAAATTGAAAGAGAAATTAAAAGCATAAAAAAAGAAAAAAGGAGTGTGAATGTCAATGAAACCCATGGAACTCAGTTACCAAGAAGTACAAGGGATTTATCATCCTCAGATTCAAATATCGAAGGAGGAAAGCTACGACAAGAAGCCACTAGGGAAGTACGGACAGATGGCAATGAATTACCTGAAAGAGGAACACATCAATCGGTACAATTATCTAGTGACCGAAGGGACGCTGCTTCTACTGATGCATCAAGTGAACGAGGAAGCATGGGAGAGGATGGAGAAACTAGAGGAGCAGATGCTACAGAAAGAACCATTACAAGATCCAACCAACACCTATCAGACTTATCGTCACAGGGAGATGATTCGAACGAGAGCGGAGGAGATCGTTCTTCAAGAAATCATCTTCAAGGAGAGATAGCAAAAGATTTAGAGCTGCCGGAGCGTAGCTCTTTTTTAATGGAACTAACAGATGATGAGCTTATTGAAAAGGTACTGCTAAGAGGTTCTGGATTTCAAGGTGGGAAACAACGGATTGTTGATTTCTTTTCAGAAGAACATACTGCAAAAGAAAGAGCAGACTTTCTAAAAAATGAATATGGTACTGGTGGTGGTTCTGTTACATTCACTGATGACCTAAGCGGTTTTGAAAATCACGACAGTAAAGGGATTACCATTGATTTATATAAATCTGATAAAGAAATTCATTTGTCTTGGGCTAAAGTTGTTTCCGGTATTGATGCCTTAATTGATAACGGTAAATACTTTGAACCTCGGTATAAAAATGATAAGCCACCAACAAGAAAGGCAGTGTATCAACCAACATTATTTGACATCAATTATGCTGAAAATGACATTACACATGAGAACTATAAAAAGTTAATGAAGATAGCCCCTGGTATCTTAAGCGGACGTTATCGCTATATGAAACTGAAAGCACCTGGCTTTATGGATCTTGTCATTGAAAAGCTCTATGAGAATCGAATCTCTCTATCCCATTATTACGAGCAAAATGGAGACCTGATGAGTGATCCGGATATGGAACTCATTGTGGATCAGAATCATAAAACATTAACAGCAGCCACTTTTCAACAGGATAACATGGCAATCTATCATGAAGCGTATCAGGGTGATGAATTAGTTAATCCTGATTTAGAAGATGAGTTAAATGATTTTCTGAAAGATTGGTTATCGAATATTGCTAGGCAAGGTCACATTGTTTATAAGGCTTATTATTCAGAGGATGTAGACGTGGCAAACGTAGAAGCAACCTTTGATGATAAAGGTCATGAAATCATTATTGAAGCACCTTCAGAAACAGATGATTTATTGGACCTAGAAGATGAGGATCTCCATGAATACCCCTTAGAAGTTGGCATGGAAGTGGATATTGAGGGAAGGAAATTTCAAATCGAATTCATTGACTATGATAACAATGCGGTATCTCTTATGGATTTAAGCTTTGCAGGGCAAACTGGTTATCCAATTTTCAGAAAAGAAAGTGTTGATTTTGTTTTAGATTATCTGCCCGATGAGAAACCACTGACGGAAGAAGAAAAGTGGGGTATTGTATCCATAGGTCCAGTTGAAGATGAAAAGCAAAAACAGGAACAATCTACAAAAATCAATTATCAATTTTCACCTGAAGATGAAATTGGTATTGGTGGGTTAAAAACAAAATTTAGAGCTAATATTGAAGCGATTAAAACGTTAAAAGTCATTGAAACAGAAAACCGTATGGCCACTGACAAAGAACAGTCCATCTTAGCCAAATACGTTGGTTGGGGTGGTATGCCACAAGCTTTTGATGTGGGGGCAAGTGGTTGGAGCAATGAATACGGTGAACTAAAAAAACTATTGTCACAAGAAGAATATGATAGTGCAAAAGCGTCAACGCCTAATGCCCACTATACATCCTCTGTTGTCATTCAAAGTATTTATCAGGCACTAGATCAGTTTGGTTTTAAAAAAGGGAACATCTTGGAACCTTCCATGGGCGTTGGTAATTTCTTTTCCCACCTTCCTGATTCTATGAACAAGTCAAAGCTTTTTGGGGTTGAACTGGATGATATATCCGGACGTATTGCAAGGCAGCTCTATCAGAAAGCGCAGATTCAAGTCAAAGGCTATGAAGAAACACAATTTGAAGATAACTTTTTTGATGTATCCATTGGCAATGTACCTTTTGGGAATTACAAAGTATATGACAGACTTTATGATAAGCATAACTTTATGATCCATGATTATTTCTTTGCAAAAACACTAGATAAAGTGCGTCCTGGTGGCATCATTGCCTTTGTTACCAGTAAGGGAACCATGGATAAAAAAGATCAAGCTGTCAGGAAGTATATTTCTGAAAGAGCTGAATTAATTGGTGCTATACGATTACCTAATACAGCATTTAAGGAAAATGCCAATACCGATGTAACAGCAGATATCCTTTTTCTAAAAAAGAGAGAACGTAGGTCGGTGGAAATACCAACGTGGTTATCGGTTGCAGATAATGAAAATGGGGTCCCCGTCAATCAATACTTTATTGACCATCCCCATATGATGCTTGGTGAGATGGTATTTGATGAAAGGATGTTTGGTAGAGACAGTCGCTATACGACGTGTGTAAATACAGAAAATAACTTTAATCTAGGGGAAGCTCTATCAGAAGCTGTGTCTCATCTTCAAGCTGAAATTGGTTACTACGAGCAGGCAAAAAAAGAGGACAGCAATGACATACCTGCTGATCCTAAGTACAAGAACTACTGTTATGCCTTTATTGATGAGAAACTTTATTACCGTGAAAACTCTATTATGAGACGAATGGATTATACCGGTAAAACCCTTGAGCGGATTCAAGGCATGATGGCGATTCGGGATATAACTAGAGAAATCATTACACTTCAAACGGAAGGCTGCACGAAAGAATCACTTGAAAAGGCTCAAGACCAGTTAAACCAAATCTATGATGCTTTTGTTAAAGATTATGGATATATTACTTCAAGACCCAATGCCAGCGCCTTCCGTGATGACAATGACTATCCACTTTTATGTTCTTTAGAAGTGGAGGATGAGGATCATCATGTAACAAAGGCAGATATGTTCACAAAACAGACCATTAAGCCTTATGAATCCATAACCGATGTAGATTCTGCTTTTGAAGCATTAACAGCATCCTTAAATGAAAAAGGCATGGTGGACATTCCATTTATGGCTGAGCTTTATGATGAAGAACCAAAAGTCATCATTAAAGAGCTTAAACAGGATATCTACTTAAACCCTGAAAAGTATGATGAAAATGATGCTTTGAGAGGTTGGGAAACTGCTGATGAATATCTCTCAGGTGATGTAAGGCAAAAGCTTAAATTTGCCAAAGTCTTTGCGGACATGAATTCGAAACTCTTTTCAAAAAATGTTACTGCCCTAGAAAAAGTACAACCCATTGATCTTGAGGCCAGTGATATTGATGTAAGGTTAGGAACCACATGGATTGAACCAGCAGATTATGAGCAGTTTATCTATGAGACCTTGAAAACACCGAGATATTATCATAATACTGGTGGCAGAAACGAAATCAAAGTGCATTATAACAATTACAATGCAAGCTTTGGTGTTGAGAACAAAGGCTTAGATGGGTATTCAGTTTCAGCCAAAGAAACCTATGGTACATCTAGAATTAATGCTTACTACATCATTGAAGACAGCTTGAATCTTAGAAATTCTACGGTTAAGGATCGTGTTGAAGATGGAGATACCGTCAAATATGTCATCAACAAAAAAGAGACCATGCTGGCGAGAGAAAAACAATCGCTGCTAAAACAAGCCTTTAAAGAATGGCTATTTAAAGATCCAGAGAGACGTAAAAAGTATGTGGATTATTACAATCAGCATTATAACAATATTCGCCTGAGAGAATATGATGGCAGTCATTTAAAATTGCCAGGGATGAATCCAGACATTAAATTAAGAGAACACCAAACAGCTGCCATTGCAAGGATTATCTATGGTGGCAGTACACTTCTAGCACATTCCGTAGGTGCAGGAAAGACTTTCGAAATGGTTGCCAGCTGTATGGAGCAAAAGCGACTGGGACTGATTAATAAAGCAGTTCTTGTTGTACCAAATCATTTAACACAGCATATCGGCAGTGAATTCTTAAGGCTTTATCCATCGGCTAATATTCTAGTCACTACAAAAAAGGACTTTAAAAAATCTAATCGAAGACGTTTCGTCAGTCGTATTGCTACAGGAGCTTATGATGCTGTTATTATGGGACACTCGCAATTCGAGAAAATCCCTGTATCGAAAGAGCGTCAGGAAGAAATGATCTATCGGCAGATTAATGATATCTCAGCTGCTATTGCTGATGCAAAAAAGAGTAATGGCGAAAATTGGAGTATCAAGCAGATGGAAAAACTCAAGCTTTCATTAACAGCTGAAATCAAACGACTTCACGACAGCCCCAAAGATGATGTGATTAACTTTGAAGAACTTGGAATAGATTGTGTTTATGTAGATGAAGCTCATTATTTTAAGAACTGTGCTGTATTTTCAAAGATAAGAAATGGTGCGGGAATCTCCAATACACGTAGTAAAAAATCCATGGATATGCTCATGAAAACCCAGTATATCCAAGAAATCAATCAAGGACGTGGCGTCATCTTTGCGACTGGTACACCCATCAGTAATAGCATGACTGAAATGTATGTTATGCAAAGGTATATTCAAAATAAGGAGCTTGAAGCAAGAGGTATCCATCACTTTGATGCATGGGCAGCTCAGTTTGGAGAAGTGGTTTCAAGTCTAGAATTGGCTCCTGAAGGTACGGGCTATCGCTATAAAAGCAGATTTGCTAAGTTCTCTAATTTACCGGAGCTCATGACGATTTTTAAAAATATGGCAGATGTAAAAACAGCGGATATGCTTAAATTACCTGTGCCTAAATTAAAGGGAGACAAACATAAGTTGATTTCAGCTGAGTCCAGTGATTTTACAAAAGAGATCATGGAAAGCTTTGTTGAAAGGGCAAGTGATATTCGAAATGGTATGGTTGATCCAAGGATTGACAACATGCTAAAGATAACCAATGAAGCAAGACTTCTAGGACTTGATCCAAGATTACTTTATGATGAAGCACCAAATGAAGCAGATAGCAAAGTCAATCAGTGTATTGATAAGGTCTTTGAAGAATATAAGGAGAGTGATTTTTTTAAAGGAACACAAATCATATTTTGTGATGTAGGAACGCCTAATACAGATGGGCGTTTTTCTGTTTATCCTTATATCAAGGAAGAATTGATAAAGAGAGGTATTCCAGAAAAAGAAGTCTGTTTCATACATGATGCCAGTAGTGAAGCGCAAAGAGAAGCTCTATTTGCTGATATGCGTAGTGGTAACAAACGCATTATTCTTGGTTCAACTGCCAAGATGGGCACAGGAACCAATATACAGGACCGCTTAATTGCTCTTCATCATTTAGACTGCCCGTGGCGCCCAAGTGACCTGGAACAGCGGGAAGGAAGAATCTTAAGACAAGGCAATCAAAATGAAGCTGTAAACATCTATAAATATGTGACAAAATCAACTTTTGACAGCTATTTGTGGCAAATTGTTGAGAACAAACAGCGCTTCATCAGCCAAATTATGACCAGCAAATCTGTTGCAAGAAATGCTGAGGATATTGATGAAACAGTACTATCTTTTGCAGAAGTCAAAGCCCTAGCAACAGGTAATCCTTTGATTAAAGAAAAGATGGATATTGATAATGAAGTCAGTCGTTTAAGTCTTTTAAAGTCTGAATACAACAGCAGGAGGTATGCCATGGAGGATAATTTCACCTACAAATACCCTAAGTTGATTCAGCAGGCAAAACAGCGACTTGAAGGATTGATTAAAGACATCAGTCGACGAGACATGAATAAGACAGAAGAATTTCAAATTAATATTGATGGCAAATTCTTTGATGAAAGGGAAAAAGCAGGGACCTATCTTCAAGTGCTATTATCAAGACTCGAACCGGATAAAGAGGCTCATGTGGGTACATTTAATGGATTTGATCTTTTAATCCTAAAGAACAATTTCTTTGGTCAACACAAGATGATCCTTCATGCAGAGCAAAAATACGAAGTTGAATTTGGAGATAGTCCCCACGGTAATATGGTTAGGCTTGAAAATCTTTTGGAAGGGCTTGAAAAGCGGATTGAAAAGACGGAAAGTCAGATTGATGAGTATGAAAGAAATATGGCACAGTCCAAGGAAGAATGGGAAAAACCATTTATGTATAAGGAAGCATTTGCGCAGAAGCTAAAGCGACAATTCGAGCTTAATGCTGAACTGGATATGGATAAAGGAGATGATGGTCTGGCGGTGAGTGAAGATGATTTTAATGAAGATACGATAGTTGAAGATGATGAAGAAATGACAGTTTAGCAGGGGTTATCCTCTGCTTTTTAAATGAAAGGAGTGGAATTTAGTGACTAGACAAATGATTCAAAATCTCAAACAAGAAAACGTCATAGAACTTATGTGTGAGGTGCTGGAGCTATCGGGAAGCTCAGAAAAGAAAGTGGTAAAAGCAGTAGAAAAATTAGGCGTTCAGGCATTCTTTACAAGCATTGATGCTTTGGATGTTGAAGAAGTTGAAAAAGACAGAATTAAGGCGCTTAAAGAAGTAATTGAAGCTAAGGCAAAATCATTAGAAGCATTGGAAGGGGGACAGTGATATGGCAACTAAAGCAAAATACTCAGATAGCTTTTTTCAAAGCTTAAATAAACTGACCGGTATTCCAATGAGTAAATTAAAAAGTTATGCAAAAGAAAATAATCCCTTTAATATCTTAGAACATCCTGGTGTTGTTGAACCTAATGATAGACAGCTTGAAAAGCTTAATAAACTCAATGAATTTATTGCCTCTTATAATGTGCTAAAACTGGAACAGGAAAACGATAAAATCACCTTTAAATCTCCTAATGATTCGGGGAAATACTTCGCCTCACTACTTGGTGGTGTGAAAGATAAGGAAAGGTTCTTAGTTGCCTTTTTAGACAACAGCAATAGCATTATTGAGCTTAGAACAGTGTCGCAAGGCACTACCAATATGGCAGTTGTATACCCAAGAGATATCCTTAAAATGGCTCTTGCAAATGATTGTAGTAGCATCATTCTTTCCCATAATCATCCCGGGGGTAGTTTAAAAGCTTCTCGTGAAGATGTTGCTTTAACACAACGAATTGTTGATATCTTTAGACCCTTAGACATTAAAGTTTTAGACCATATTATTGTGGGTGGCTATAGCTTTAGTTCTATGGCAGAAAATGGCGTATTACCAAACGATAGAATGGATGTTGCAAATTATGAACCTATTAAATTATCAGCAGCTGAAGAAGAGCAGGTTGAATATATTTCAGTGGATGAAGAGATGGAATTGTAGGAGGGATAATCGATGAATAATAGAACAGAACAAATTCGAGAGAATAATGCTGAAACCATTACATGGATTCTTGGTGCAACAGGCGAAACAAAGGAAAAGATTAAAAGCTATATTTTAGATCATGGCATTAAAGCACTTTTGCTACATCATAAGTCTTTGGAGCTTACCACTGAAGAACATGAGAAAATTGTTGTATTAAAACGAGTGATTAAAACCTTTGACGGAGATATCGAAACAATAAACTTTGGTGATATGGATGAGGGGTGTTAGGCTTTGAAGCGATTTACAGAAGCTGAAATTAATGAAGCGAACAGCATCAATCTCATTGCATATGCTGAACAAATAGGACTTAATCTCAAAAAGGTGGGTAATTCCTATAAAGTCAAAGATTACGGAGGTCTTTACATCAATTCAACTGGTGCTAAATGGAATTGGTTTTCTAAAGATGCAGGCGGTGGTCCTATTCAATTTGTTATGGAAATGGAAGGTAAGAACTGGGTAGATGCAGTTTATACACTTCTTGGTACAGAAAAAAGTGATTTTACCCCAAGACCTAAACTAATTGATGATGCAAAAGGACCATTTGTATTGCCAGATAAAAATGATACCTATAAGCATGTCATTGCCTATCTCATACAATCAAGAGGTATTGATAAAGAAGTTGTTTACGATTTTATCAGTCAAGACAAGCTATTTGAAAATACTCATAGGAGCTGTGTCTTTGTAGGTTATGATGAAAAGCATGAAGCCAAATACGCCAGTGTACGTAGTACCAATACAAGGGGAAATTCCTATCGGGGAGATGTAAAAAACTCCGATAAGGCATTTCCCTTTTCTTATGAGGGAAGTAGCACAACGGTATGTGTCTTTGAATCACCCATTGATCTGATGAGCTATTTAACTTTACTCCAGTATCATGGAATTGAATCATTTGAACATCATATGATTTCACTTGGAGGTGTAGCTGATCGAGCATTAGATTATTATTTAAAACTTCATCCAGAGATTAATAGAATTATGCTCTGCCTCGACAATGACGAAGCAGGGCATTTTGCTTGCCAGCAATTTAATGAGAAATATCATGAGAACTATAAGCTGTTAAGGCATAGTCCAATAGGTAAGGATTTTAATGAAGATTTACTTTCAATTCGAAATAGTCATCAATCAGATCAGGTTAATGAGCCATCAGTAGTTTATAACTTAGATAGGGATATGGAAGAAGAAATGGAGCTATGAAAGGAGGCAGGCTATGTATTTTCTAAATAAGGATCATGCTCATAATTTTCAAAATGTGATATTACATGACAAAACACATCCAGGAGATACAGAGAGAATGGCGCTTTTCTATATTTTAGGGGGCAATGAAGATCTGTTTATGAAATGCAAACACATCTATGATTTCAAAAATCATGAAATCAATCCTGAAGTCTTAACCAGTGTTGAGATTGACCTATGCTCCAGCAGCAAAGCCTTAGTGAGATTATCCTATAATCTTTTTAATGGCTATGAAGATGAGTATACAACGCCAAGAGATCTATTTTATAACTTGGATCGAAAGAACTTTCTCATTGCAAAAGGTGGTATGGAAATGCGCTTTGGAATATATATTGAAAAACAAGTAGCAGAGAAAATGGATGAAAAAATGGAGATTGAGTTTCTTTAAACATAAAGCAAATTGATAAATATGATAAAATTTACTTTCTGAAGCTATGCTCTTAGCTTATAATGTTAATATGATAACAATTTGAGATATTAAAAGGATGTGATTATTTGAGTGAAAATAAATTATCCGAACATATTTTTAAAAAAGGAAAGTTTATAACACCTTGGAACAGTCTGCTTGGTGATGTAACTAAAAACCAATCATGGTGTTTAAATAGGTTCCCAGAGTATTTATGGTTATCACTTATTCTATATAAGTACGGTAGGAAAAAAGGGTTAGAAAAATCATATTTTGTTCTAAAAAAGTTACATGAAATTAGTGGAGAATTAAAAGCTCCTGCTTTTTCATTAGTTTTAGGTCTAAATGAAGCAAAGCAAAACGAGCTGTTTTCTTATGTTGTAGAAATTATGGACTCGAATGTATTTACGCCTTTAACTCTTTTATACACTTATAGTGAAAATAGAGTTTTTTCTAAATATTTCACTGATATGACGATGCACCCGAGTAAGCGGCAAGAAATCCTTACAAAAGTGTTGGAAAAGGGATACATGCATCAATCTGAATTTGCAACAGATATAAGATTTTTAGTTCTGTTTTTCACTCTCTTAACAGGTACTTATGGTCTTCCAAAACAAGAATTAGACTTAATTTTAGAGTATCCTAAACTTGAGCATTCGGATGAGAAGATGAGAATTATAAGACCTTCTATTAGGAGTATGGAAATGATGGTCCTAAATTTGGAAATCTTAGATGTTACATTTTTAGAAAATTTTTGGGGGAGGATTAGTAAGATGAGTGATTGTAAATTGTTTTTTATGAAATGGCCTGAGAATAATGAAGATGCGAATAGATACGTGGAGTTACTCTATGAAGTATTTCAATACTACACGAATTGTTTTATAGCGGTAAACCCTCTAGATAAAAAAACATTAGTGTTATTAGGTTTAGGTACATACTCATATAAGAGGATTATAGAAATATATGAACACAATTTATATAATTCTATTGCCGCAAGAAGCTCGATTCGAACAGTGATTGAAAATTATATCATGATGAAATATTTGATTAAAGCTGAAGAAAGTCAAGATGATATTTGGGAAAAATATCAAATGTATGGCATTGGGTTATATAAAGTGGTAGTGGCTAGATTTAGAGATGCAGAGAAGGAACTTCCAGATAGTCATGTAGATTATAAATATCTTGAGATGTTAGTAAATGAAATGATTGATGAGAGATATTTGGACATGGATACATCGTACTTTGATAAACAGAATATTAGAGACAAAGCTATTTCAGTAGGGCAGAAAGAATTGTTTGGTCTTTATTATGACTATGATTCGTCTTTTGAACATGGATTATGGGGAGCAATTAGAGAAAGCTCGTTGTTAAAATGCGATTCACCAGCGCATCAATATCATTGTGTACCTGATTATGAGAACAAACAGAATTTGAAGAGTGTGTGGCCAGATTGTATATCAACTATGAATAGTACGATCAAATTATTAAATGAGTTTTTCGCTTTACCCGAGTCGTTATTTAATGAGGTGATGAAATTTGATAAATGATTTTTTGCTTACTAAGATTAAGGAACTTCAAAATGAATACGTAGATTTTTTAAGAAATGCCTTAAATAATTTTGAAAAAGAAGATTTTTATCCGACTCTGGATGAAATTAATCTGTTTTGGTACTCTAATAGAGAAATTGTTAAACTCATTCTAAATAATATATCTAATGAGCATGAGTGCTATACATTCACAGGCGCATCATTTCTAGATATAGAAGATAATGAGCATTTTCCGTTTGTAGCATTTGGTGAAATACATATAGTTGATGACCCTCTACATAAATTCATTGAAACATCTCAAAACATTAAAGATGCAGATTATAAAGCTAGACTAAAGGAACAAATAGTAAATGCAATAAGAGATAATATCCGAATAATTGAAGAATATTCAGATGCTATTTTAATATTTCCTGTAACATTATTAACTGACATTGGTTCTGATATAATTATGAATGCAACAGAACAAGCATTTCTTAGCATGTTTAAAGACGTGACAATGACTAAAGAAAGGTATTTAACTGAATTTAATAATATTGAAGATGTTATCAATTCTCTCGACGAAAATGCCTTAAATAAAATTATTTTTGATGAATATGATGATTTGACAATTAAACTCGACAAACGGTTTAGAGATTTTCTGACTGAAACAAATCCTTTTGGTAATCAATTAAATGAAGCTGTTATATTTTTTTCGATAATCAGTGGCTTTTTTGCTCAAGCTTTTAACATTTTACTTACTTGTGCTCAGTATAATATGATTCCGTATATTAGATACAATGTGACTTATAGGTATACTGTTTTATTAGGAGGTAATTTAACAGGAAATGAAGGTATGGATAGAATTTTGTTCAAGATGTCATGCGCACACTTGCTCTATAGAAACTTTGATAAGGGACTTATTGTAAATATTAATTTTGATGACTATCTAAAACGTATTCGTAGTGATGGTTTCAATGATGTTGTTTTTAACAGAATACAGGAGCGAGGATTTGACATTAAAAAGTTCAATGCAAAAGAAATTTCAGAAATAATTAAAAACGAATTAAATAGGGTACTAAATGATTGAATTAATTCGATGTGAGTACTTTATTATCAATACCCCAAAGACCGAATAAGAAAGCTCTGCTTTTATGAGGGCAAGCTTCCACAATGTATGACATTGTGCTTGATGGGAGTTTCCCATACCCTTTAATACTTGGGACTTTGTCCCAAACCCTAAATAACATATGATGTAATCTGAAAAGAATGAAAATAGTGGAGTGATTTAAATAAAATGTATATTGTATAACATATATTTTAATTAATGGGAGATGAAAGGATCCAGTATGAAAATATTTATTGACACATATTCAAAACTTGATATGGAAAGATCTTTATTTGAGTATTTTGAAATTGGTAAAGAAGAATTATTAGATTTATTCTACGAAGCAGATAGAGAATCTAATAAAGATTCTTTTACTGACGATCAAATATTTAATGATGTAATCAATAGTTTTATAGAAACAAGAATTAATTATGATGAACTAACCCACATGTTATTTTTTCATCTTAGCAGAAGGTTAAATGATACTTATCAAGATAGTCCGGGCTTAAATCTATATGAACTTTTGACAAAACCTACTACAATGAGCTTATTCTTAAAAGATCACGGGATCGTTTTTGAGCCTGAAGGAACTAAGTTGAATTTACTGTTTAATGGTAGACTAATACCACTTGATGATAATTATAAACATGAGAGCAGTTATCTACGTTGGCGCCTAGGTCATACTAGAAGAATTGACTTCTGCTTTAATGGTTTTATGTTAAAAGATCAAATATATAAAAATCACTATGCTCGCGACTTAGCTGCTGTACCTGAGTTTATAAATGTATTAGCAAATTATCTAGGAGATAAAAATATTGGAAATGATTACATAAAGAATAGCGAGTATTTTTGTTTCGAATATTGCGTACCAATTGAAAAGGTTATTTTTGATTCAGATGATTACACTGCAATAAACAACAAACCATTGTATGTAATAAATAGAGTTTTAAATAGGTTGCACGACTATTATGCGTATGAAGAAAGGTATGTTTTTGATCATGATAATCCCATATTACGATTGAGAGATGATGATATCATGGAACATGAGTATTTTGTTACAAAGGAGAAAATCAGCCATTCAATGTTAAAATAAGAGTGGATAATTAGTGATTCGAAGATGGTGGTTCAATTTGAAAGACTATTACTATAAATTCAGATGTGATATTAGTTACTGGTGATATTGAGATTAGAATAAGTAAAACTTTATGAAATCGAAACTCAAGGGATTTAATAATACTTTGAGTTTTTTATTAGTTTTGAAGAGAGGCGATGATTTTGAATAAGACTAGACGAATCAACTTACGAGTTACAGAAAAAGAATATCAAAAGATTGTAGGTAAAGCTAAAAAAGCAAATCTTAGTATTAGCAGATATGTCTCCCTGTCCGCACTGGACAAGGAGATTATTTTTTTTGACGACATTAAAAGAATGAATCATGAGCTATCCAAAATCGGTAACAATTTAAACCAGTTAACCGTATTAGCCCATCAAGGAAAAATGAAGGAAATCAATCTAACGAAAACCAGAGAAGCATTTACCGGTTTATGGGATGAGTTATGCAAATTAGTAAAAGGAAAGAGGTAATGACAAATGAAATATCATATTTATCGGTTTGGACATGGTTGCAAATGGATGGATGAACTTAAGGAAGCTGCTGATTATTTCAATCAATTACCGACAGATGGAAAGTATACCACTGTAGGTATTACTGACGGTTCTTATGCAGTGGATGTTGTAATTAAGGGACAATATGCTGAAGGACAAGATTTTTTAATATCTCAAGACATCAGGCAATCAAAACTTTTTGAAGAAAATCCTGAAAAAATGATTGGCGCATTATCGAATCTATATGAAGCTGTAGGTGTTAAAGCAGAAATTAGTCAGAAGATGCTTGAGGATTTAAAGGATTTAGCCAATGAACTAGATCATGAGTTAGATGAGATGTAGAGCTTATGGCTGTTATTGAATTTATTAACGGGAAAAATAATACCCTTTCAGCGCTCAAAAGAGTTCTTAAATATATTATCAATCCGGCTAAAACAGAAGAGAATCTTAAAGGTGGTCATAACTGTGACGTTAATACGGCTTATAACGACTTCTTTATGATAAAAGAACTCAACAGTAAAACAAAAGGAAGGCAATATATCCACTTTACTCAGAGCTTTGCACCATATGATAAGGTGACTCCTGAAATCGTTAAACAGATTGCTGATGAACTGGTTCAGATCGAAGCCTTTAAAGGTTTTCAGATTGCCTATGCAGTGCATATTGATAAGGAGCATCTTCATACACATTTTATCGTGAATACTGTTAATGAAGAAACTGGACTTAAGTGGAAACAAAGTGCTGAAGAGCTTCAAATGATGAAAGATTATTCCGATGAGATTTGTAGAAAATACGGATTAATTATTACTCAGGGCAAATCAGGCAGCCATGTCAATCGGGGCGAATACCGTTCTAAAGAAAAAGGACATAGCTGGAAGTATGAACTTTATTTAGCTGTGAAAAAAGTAAAATGGATTGCCAGAAGCAAAGAGGAGTTTATAGCCAATATGAATGCATTAGGCTATCAAGTGAATTGGAGTGATACTAGAAAATATATTACTTTTACAAATGGGGAAGGCAAAAAATGCAGAAACAGAAAGCTATATCCTCCAGAGCATTTTACGAAGGAAGCGCTGTTAAAAGCTTTTGAATTAAACAGCCAGAGGATGGATGCTAAGCTTTCTCGAAATAAAATGGAAATGCTTTTATCGGCAGTACAACTTGTCAAAATGGATGATCCATTAGATACCGGTAAGAACTATCCATTATCAACACTGGAAGGGGAAGCACTCAAAGAAAAAATTGAAGAATCAAAGAAAGGAAAAGGTCTTAACTGGGACAAAGAAAGTGAAAATAGTATGTAGAAAGGTGGACGATTGAATGACAAAATTAATGGAACTCTACAATCAACTCAGACCATTGCAGGCAGATGGATTAAAAGATGGCTATCGTAAAATTTTAGAACATGATGGACATGTTCTAGCTATGGGCAAAATGCAGGAAGGCTTTGAATTTGTGACTTGGCGATATACCTATGATGGTAACTCCGTTACATTGGGGCATTATTTTACAAGTCTTGAAGCTGCAAAAGAAGATTTTGCTAAACGAGCAGGACTTATTAATGCCAATCGGATGTTTGGCGAAACAGATTTAAAGTTAATCCATTCAAGCCTAGTGAATTATGTGGGACTTAATGGTAACTTGAATTATAAGGACGAAAAAGCCATCGGTTCGATTCTTGAAAAAATCGAATTGATTGTCCCGGAGATTCTACGCCATGAGAAGCTTGAAGACCTCGAAATGGTTGCTGATGACGGGATAGAACTGTGAGGTGATGTGAAAGATGAAGTATAAACAACTGAAGCTGATGATATCAGCACTAATATTTCTTGTAGGTTTATGGATGAATATTTATTTTTCCACGAACCTACATTTTTTATTGTCAGGAAAAATGAAGGTGTTATCTTTTATCCCAATAAAATCATGTTTTGAAAGTATGACGGCAGGTGGTCAACATTTGTCACTATTTCTTTATTTACAAGGCTTTATCCTTCTGTGCTCTATTTATTTCTATCTGGCAAATATGAAGCCCTATCAATCAGATTTAGAAGCAATTACTCCTGATATAGCAACGCCGGTTAGAGCAGGACAAATGCAATTTGGATCAGCTAGATGGCTCACAGAAGAAGAAAAAAACAAAGGGTTTAAATCTATAAAGCTTAGAAGAAACGAACTAAAAATATTAATGGAAAGGATCAGGCAGGATGAAGAAAAAGAATACTGTTCAAAAAAAGAAAACTTATCCCAAGGAGAAACCCTTCAAAGACTATCAGAAAGAAGTAATGAAAAGTCAAATGAAAAAGACTTACCAGAAACCGATACGCAGGAATATCCGTTACCCAAGCTAAACCAAGGCGGTATCGTTGTTGGTTTTCATAAAGAGGGAGATACTGAGAAGATATTTTACATTGATGAGGATACTCATAGTCTCTGTATTGGTGCAACACGATCAGGAAAAACAAGGTCTGTAGTGCTTCAATCTGTTGGACTACTGGGACTTTCAGCTGAAAGCTTAGTTATTAGTGATCCAAAAGGTGAAATCTTCACTTATACCTATCCCTATTTTGAAGCTCTTGGTTATGAAGTGATTTGCATTGATTTTAAAAACCCTCTAAAGAGTGATCGGTATAACTTCTTACAGCCGGTCATTGATGCCATTGATGAAAATGATATTCCTAAAGCAGTTGATGCCACATGGGATTTAACAGCTGCCCTTGTACCGGAAAATAGCCATAATGAAAAAATATGGACCAATGGAGAAGCCAGTATTATTGCCAGTGCAATTATGGCAGTCGTTTATGACAATCGTAATGGTAAAGACAGAAGATATCAGAACATGAGCAATGTTTATTTCTTCATCAGTGAGATGTGCAAAGTGGTGGATGGCGCAATGCCTATCATTAAATACATGAAGAACATGCCGGCACATCATCCTGCAAAAGCCTTACTTGCCATAAGTGAAGTTGCTCCAAGCAAAACTAGGGGATCATTTTATACTTCAGCGCTGACAACATTAAGGCTGTTTACAAACCCGTTGATCCATTCAATGTCAGAGGCCAGTGATTTTGATTTAAGGAAAATGGGAACGGATAAGCAGGTGCTATTTATTGTTCTTCCTGATGAAAAGACAACCTATTACAGTTTGGCAAGTCTCTTTGTTAATCAATGCTATATGCAACTGGTTAAAAATGCAGATGAAAGAGGTGGACGATTAAAAAGACGAGTAAACTTCATGCTTGAAGAGTTCGGTAACTTTGTTAAAATCCCCGATTTTGCAAACAAGCTGACAGTTGGTGGTGGAAGGGGTATAAGGTTTAATTTATTTCTTCAAAGTTTTATGCAACTAGATGAGAAGTATGGCAAAGAAGTCGCTGGAACTATTAAATCTAACTGTGAAACATGGCTTTATCTTCAGGCAGATGATTTGGGAACTTTGGATGAAATATCAAAGAAGCTGGGGAACTACACTGTATCCACCTATTCTTTAAGTTCGTCTCATGGTAAATATTCTAATCCATCAAGTTCCCATAGCGTTAATCTGACCCATCGAGCACTTTTAACAGTAGATGAAATCAGACGAATTAATAGACCATATACATTAATCACTTCGAGAAATCACCCGGCAATGATGCAATTGCCAGATTTATCAGAGTGGTTTTTTAATACCCTATTTGGGCTTGGAGACAAAGAACACAACAGAAAGGTGCGTGAAAAAAGAGAAGAAAATCGTAACGTAAGAAAATCTCCTAATGCCATTGATACATGGAACATTTGGGAGTATTACACCCAAGAAGAAAAATCGAATTTTGTCTATATGCGAAATATGAAAGGCGGTGAACAAGGTGAAACTTAAACCACTAAAAATGAAAGCAAGGAATACTTTAAAGACAATCTTTGGAACACTGGTCGTGATGATGATGTCATCGGTTCCAGTCATGGCAGATACGGTTCAGGACAGTCAGATTGTCAAAGGCACTGAAAAATTGATTCAAGACGTAACGACATGGCTAATGGTTTTAGCTCCCATTGTCGGTGTTTTGCTGATTATTTATTTCTTCATTAGAAGAAGTGCAGCAGATGAAATCGATCAAAAGAAATGGAACAACCGTATTGTAACGGTGATTGTTTCAGTTATAGGAGCAGTACTAGCTTCTGCAACACTTAATCTGATTATTGGTTACTACGTTTAATCATGGGCAGGTCTCGATTAAAAATAAAAAATAAATTTAAACTTACGGAGGTAATGAAATGAGAAAGTTAATGAACAAAGCACAAATGGAAATGGTAAAAGTAATGATTAAAGGAAGAGCAATTCTTGCGGGAAATAGCGGTGAAGGAATGGTTGATTCAGCCGTCAAAATTTTGATCTCGATTGTAATTGGAGCATTGCTATTAGCGGGTTTGTACGCTCTTTTCGGTGACGTAATTTTGCCAACTTTGCAAGAGCGTATTGAAGAAATGTTTAACTTTGCAGGATAAAAGGAGAGAGATGACAATGAATAAAAATAAAAGGCAGTGGTTAAGTTTTATTTTAGTTTTAAGTATATTATTATCCAACTTTTCAGGGTTGGTTTATGCAACAGAAAGTTCTTTCGCTGACGCAAAAGGGCATTGGGCAGAGAACGTCATAAATCGACTAACAGAAAAAGGTATCGTGCATGGATATCCGGATGGGCTGTGTCATCCGGATTCAATGATTACAAGAGCAGAGTTCTCTGCTCTTATTGCACGAGTAACGAAGCTTCAGCCTAAGGATAAAGAGGCTGATTTTACAGGTTTTGAAGACATCCAAGGAAATTTTGCTCAAGAAGACATTGAAAAGCTTGTTGGCGCAGGGATTATCCTCCAAGAAGAATATGGGCAGTATTACTATCCCAATGTACCGATTACTCGATTAGAAATCATAAGAATGATGGTTCGATCCATTTATGAACATTCTCATGAGGAAAATTTCACAGAGGATGTAAACTTTACTGATATAGCTGGTTTATCTAAAGAAGACCTAGAATATATCTATCAAGGCAAACAGCATGGAATTATTTCAGGATATCCGGATGGAACGGTTCGACCGGAGGGAAAAGCTACTCGTGCAGAAGCTTTTTCTATGCTTGATCGGTTGAAGAAAATCAAGGATGAGAGAGACCAGGTACAGGAGGAAGCGACGGATGAGGTGGAACTTATTGATGAAACTAAAGAACGTGAGCAAACATCAGAGCATCGCCCATCACGTGTTCCTGCACCACAGTATCACTTTGAAATTCCACAAACTGCGTATGTAAATGAAGAAATAAACATCGCACCTGAGAGTCGTTATGTCAAATCTGTTACATGGACGGTTAGCAAAAATAATATTCCTATCGAACTTAACACAGCTATCGAAGGAGAGTTAACAGCTGATGGTGGTTGGGTTAAAATCAAATCCATGGGTAGCTATACACTGATGGCAACAGCGATGAATAGTCGAGGAAGAACGGTAACCCATGAGCAGACAATAACAGTCTATTCCAATATTACAACAGAATTAGATTTACTAGAAAAAGCGCATACGGATACATCAGTTATTGTTGATTTGATAACCGAAAATCTTGGAGAAAGAGATCTTGAGTGGTCGATTAAACAAGATGATAAAGTTATTGAGATGGACTCAGCTTTTACAGGAGAATTGTCAAATGAAGGTGGTACTGTACAATTCAAAAGTCAAGGGACTTATGAATTGATAGCAACCATTGAAGATGACTTGGGAAAGGTTATTACTGCATCGGATACAATCAACATTTATCCTGTAGCAAAAATTAACCTAGAGATGGAATCAATTACACATTCGGATAGACCAATCACCATCAAAACGGAAACAGAAAATATAGGAGATATGGAGCTTCAATGGACTCTGGTACGAAATGGTGAGGATGTTCCGATTGTTGATTTTATTGAGGGTGAAATTACTGCAGGAAAACAAAGGATTCGTTTTAAAGAAAAAGGCGTCTATAACTTAACAGCTTCGGCTACCGATGAAACCGGTCGAGTCTTTACAGATAGTACTTCCGTTATGGTATATCCTGTAGGCTCTGCCGGTTTTTATTTGCCTGAACTATTTCATACAGATGATACGGTAACCGTTGAAGCGACTTTTAATGAAATTGGAGAACATCGTGCAGATTGGACCTTACTTAAAGATGGCGAACCAGTCGAGATTTCCAAGGTTACAACCGGACAATTAACGAATCAAGGTGGTGAATTACGTTTTAAACATAAAGGACAGTACATTTTAAGAGCGTCTTTCACTGATGATGGTGGAAGGAGCTATAGTTATGAGCAAACATTCAAGGTATATCCGGTACCTACTATAACGTATTCACTTCCTGAATACGCTCATACGGATACAGACATAAAGGTAGATGCAAATAGTACCGAGATCAATGACTTGACCGTTGAGTGGTTGCTTGATAATACCTTTGGATTTCAAGATTGGTATACTTATGTTGATGGCACACTAAATAATGATGGAGGAACCATTCAATTTAAAAGAGCAGGCATCTATGAATTGGTCGCACGAATAATTGATGAAACCGGTCGTGTATTCTTATTTGAACCAGGAGATAGGACAGAGGTGTTACCGGTCTTAAATATCGATTTTGAGCTTCCTGAACTTGCCTATACGGATAGCACGATGGATATAAGAACACATGGTAACAATAGTGTTCTTCCTGTTGAATGGAAGATAACAAAAGATGGCGAAGAAATTTCTATGAATAAAGCCATTATGGGTGAACTGAATGCTTATGGTGGTAAAATAACCTTTCTTAATGCGGGAGACTATGTTTTAACAGCAACGATAACAGATTTTCTTGGTCGAAGTTTTTCCCATAGTCAAGAAATAAGTATCAATCCAGTTATTCAGTATACGTTTACGATGCCGGAATCCATACATTTCGGAAAGACATTTGAGGTGGAAACGAGATCGTTGAACCTTGATGAAAATCAAGCGAAATGGACATTAGAAAAAAATGAAGAATCAGTTGAGTTTGAAGGAGAACTCACAAATGATGGAGGAGAAATAGCAATCCGAGATACCGGAGAATTTGTTCTTACAGCAACAATTATTGATCCTTACGGTCGCATGTATCAATCATCTGAGGGGATTGAAGTGACGAACACAGCACCGGAAGTCACTTTATCAGCAGTACCAACTCGAACAGCTAAGGAAGGAAAATTCTTCGTCAACATTGAAGCCAAAGCAACAGATGCCGATGGAGATGCAACAAAGTTAGAATACGATGGAAGAAATCCCGACGATTACTATGAAGTTGGTAATCACATGATAAGGGTAAGAGCAAAAGATGAAGCTGGCTTCTATTCACCGTGGTTAGAAATGAGTTTTTCTGTGGTAAATGCAGCGCCAACGGTAACATTATCTGCAATACCAACACCAACAAGAACCACTAAAGATGGTAAGTTCTTTGTTGAAGTTGAAGCTTCAGCAACAGATATGGATGGTGATGCAACAACCTTGGAATATGAAGGAAGAACTCCTGATGATTACTACGAAGTTGGCACCCATACGATACGAGTACGTGCAAAAGATGAGGCTGGCTTCTATTCTCCATGGCTAGAAAAGAGCTTTTCTGTGGTAAATGCAGCGCCAACGGTAACGTTAACAGCGACGCAAACAAGAATCACTAAAAATGGTAAGTTCTTGGTTAAATTTGAAGCTTCAGCAACAGATGCCGATGGTGATGCAACAACATTAGAATACGAAGGAAGAACACCGGGTGATTACTATGAAGTAGGCGATCACATTATACGAGTAAGAGCAAAAGATGAGGCTGGCTTCTATTCTCCGTGGTTAGAGAAAAGCTTTACTGTAGTTAATGCAGCTCCAAAAGTTACGTTAACAGCGACTCAAACAAGAACCACTAAAGATGGTAAGTTCTTGGTTGAAGTTGAAGCATCAGCAACAGATGCTGATGGTGATGCAACAACGTTAGAACATGAAGGAAGAACAGAGGATGATTATTATGAAGTAGGCGATCACATTATACGAGTAAGAGCAAAAGATGAGGCAGGGTTCTATTCTCCATGGTTAGAAAAGAGTTTTACTGTAGTAAATGTAGCACCAACAGTTACATTAACAGCAACCCCAACTAGAACCATTAAGAATGGTAAGTTCTTGGTTAATATTCAAGCCTCAGCAACAGATGCCGATGGTGATCAGACAACATTAGAATACGAAGGAAGAACAGCGGACGATTACTATGTAGTCGGTACGCATACAGTAAGAGTAAGAGCAAAAGACGAAGCCGGATTTTATTCACCATGGTTGGCAAAAACCTTTACTGTAAGAAACTCAGCGCCGACAGCGCCGGTCATTAGTAGATCACCAAGCGGTAACAGCGTTTCACCGGGGACACCTGTCACTATTACAGCCCAAAGTACAGATCCTGAGGGAGACTCGATTTCATATGTTTGGGATGGTCGAAGTTCAGAAACACAGACATATCCTCGTGGGAAAAATGTTGTTCGTGTGAAGGCAGTCGATGCCGCCGGAGCTGAATCGCCTTGGGCAGCCATTGTCTTTTTCGTGGCTGATGCGAACGGTGGTGGAGGAATGACTTTGACTGGTCCAGATTCTGTTATTTTAGAAGAAGGTCTGGAAGGAGCGACGATTACTGAATATACCTTTACCGTGCCCCCTGTATCCGGTCATAGCGGAAGTGATTTTGGTCGTGTACGAGGATATAATGTGACAACTAAAAAATGGGATCAGCTTGACTATGAAACAACCAAGAACGGGATTACATTCAGTAAGACGTTAAATGCAGGTGTTTATTCTCAACTAGAATTCTATTACTATACAAATCACAATTGCATGTACAACAAATCAAATATCACCTATTCAGTAAAGTATCACTTTGAGTAGAAAGAAAATATCAAGAAAGTGGCTTAAGTTATTCTTAGGCCACTCTTTCTGAAAGGAGGTCGGAAGCGATGGAGTATGTCATCATGCTATTAATTGGAGCAATATTAACAGGCTGTTTGGCATATGCAAATACACTCTTAGATGGCCTTGTTCCCATTGCCCTTCATGCAGAAGACTATATGGATACACTTCTTGGAACTAGCGGCATAAGTGGAATATTTGATATTTTCTTTTCATTTGGTGTTTCACTGATTGTCTTAAAATTTCTAAAAAAAGGCTTTGAGAGATACATTTTATGGACGGAAGGTGATGCAGAGATTGAACCCATTATGCTACTTACAGGTTTCTTTAAGTCACTTGCCATCGCCATTAGTTTTCCAACATTATATGGCTGGTTGTCAGAAATTGTTGAAGACTTAAGCAATGAATTAATTACCACTGTCTCTAATGATATGGCAACGGATTTTAGTACCATTATTACCGGTATTACTAGCGCAGGGATTTTCACAGGTATTGTGTCCATCATCTTCTTCATCTGCTTCTTTATGCTGTATATACAGTTCCTAACAAGAGGACTTGAAATTCTGATTCTTAGAATAGGACTTCCCCTAGCTTGTGTGGGATTAATGGATCAAGACAATGGTGTGTTTAGAACCTATATACAAAAGTTCTTTCAAAGTACAACAGCAGTTTTGGTACAGATTGTACTAGCAAAACTTGGCGTTTCATTAATGCTCAATGCCCATGTGTTTTGGGGACTAGCAGCTCTGTTATTAGCCTTAAGGACACCGAAGTTCTTACAGGAATTTTTGATCGTTTCAAGTGGTAACAGTGGTGGTGGCATGATGAACCGAATTTACTCAACTGCTCGAATATACCAGATGGGAAAAGCAGTATTTAGAAAATAGAAGGATGGTGAGGCAGTGGATCTATTAAAAGAAATGGCTGATGCTTTCATCCTTTTAATTCGTGTAGGAGCAGTATTGAGAGTCGTTCACTGCTTTATTCATATAGGAATTGATGAAGAACAAGGTGCTAGCTATAAAAAGAGAATGAAAAACACAGTAATCTTTTATGTCTTAGCAGAAAGCATATGGCAGATTAAAGATTTAGTCATGAGCTATTACATGTGATGGAGGTGCGTATGGAAGAAAGAAAAAAGAATCCCTTGTATATTCCACAAGGATTGAAAACAAGGGTTGAGATTTTTGACGGGTTCGGTAAAGAAGAGTTATTAAAAACCATTATGGTAACCATAGTCGTTGGCATCCTTGATATTATGTATTATCTGATTTTTAAGAATACGGTGGTAAGTATTGTTACCATTCTTGTTGCAATTGCAGGAAGCGTCATGATGTTGACGAAAGACCATACCAATATTTCAGTAGTAGATCAGGTCGGGTTTATGGTTCGCTTTGCCAGGTCGCAAAAATATTATCCTTACAAATACCAAGATGAATGGAGGTAGCGCACGTGGAACCAACTAATAAAGAAAAAGTGTTATCAAAGATGGATAAGGAGTTGGCAGTTATCTCGGATGGTAATTATGATTTGAGGTCTGGTGAAAATTATATGACTGCTGAAAGTATCCATTATGCAATTAGAAAATGGTTTTTGGAAGAACACATTCCTGATCATATTGCTGGACTGATGGTAAATCAAGATGAGCCACTGGAAAGAATGTATGATTTCTATGTGGATTCCGGTTATTTAACAAAAGAGGTTGATCATAAGCGTTTCATTAAAGACTATACGACATGTCTTTACTATGAACATTTTAAAAGTATTCTTCATGAAAAAGTAGAAAGAGAATATCAGCAATTTATTGAAGAATTCAAGCAAAAGTCACCTTATGATATGCCTAGATTGATTACAGAAATGACAGTAAAAATGCAGACCTACAGTATCTTTCGATATGATGATCAGTTTGATTTTACTGAGAGGTATTTTGAAAATCTTATCCCTATTGAAAACATCCTAGATAAGGTTTATAAAGCTTCTGAATTGAAAAGTGTATCAACGAATGATTTAGGGATTGTCGAAAAAGAAGTTAACAATAGTCTTATGGATTTGGCAAGAACTATAGAGGAAAATCAAGCAATCGAGGATGATGGCTATGAAATGGATTGATATGATGCAGTACATTCATATTGTTCAATTGGTATCCTTCATCATGCTATTAACTTATGCTGCCATGATTGACCTCAAGACAAGAACAATACCGGATCATATACCTGTGCTAATCATTCTTATTGGATTGATTGATATTGAACCTATATCAGCAGTATTAGGGCTGATGCTTGTTCCTTTGCCTTATTTTATAATGGCACTTCTTAAAGAAAACAGCATAGGTGGTGGTGATATTAAGCTCATGGGTGCTTGTGGCTTTTGCTTAGGCTTGGAAGCTGGATATATGGCAAGTATTCTTGGACTAATGCTTGCGATTATCATTCATTTCGCTTATAGCGTGATTGGAAATAAAAAGGTGATTAAAAATATACCCCTTGCCCCATATCTAGGAGCAGGCTGTTTAATAGCCTATTTCCTAGTAAAATAACAAGAAAAGACAGGAGGAATACAAGTAATGAAAAAAATATTAAGAAACAGGACAGTTCTAGGGATAGCCAGTATCGTGCTATCTCTTATTATTTGTTTTGGATTGACCCCATTATTCAATCAGGCGATTTCTGAGAAGGTATCGGTCGCAAGAGTAACAGAGAATATTCAAAAGGGTGAGCGAATTACATCAAAGATGATAGAAACGGTTGAAATTGGTGGATATAATCTGCCACATACAGTTTTACGTCAGGAAGAAAACATCATCGGTAGTTATGCCTTAACAGAACTTCATACAGGTGACTATATTTTAAATTCTAAGATTTCAAGTAAACCGCTTGTAAATTATGAGTATTTGACGGATTTTGATGGTAGTGAACGAGCCATATCTGTCAGCATTAAAAGCTTTGCTGCTGGGTTGTCAGGAAAATTAGAACCAGGGGATATTATTACTGTTATGGCTTCTGATTTTGGAGATATGAGAGAAACAGTAAGTCCTGCGGAACTTCAATATGTAGAGGTGCTAGCAGTGACAGCCGGAACGGGTCTTGATACAGATGAATATGAAATAGATCGAGAAGCAATAGAAAAAGATAAAGAATTACCGGTTACAGTGACATTAAAGGCAACCTATGAACAAGCAAAACTCCTTGCAGAAATGGAAGCCAAGGGTAAAATTCATGTGGTTTTTGTGTATCGTGGTACAAAGGAAAATGCAGATAAGTTCTTGGATGAACAGAAGTTAATATTATCTGAAAGTATTGATGAAGCGCAAAAGGATGCAAATGAACCCGATGTTACCAATCAAGAAGATGAGGTACAAGGAACTAGCCAAGAAGTTGGGGAACAATTGGAGGAAGATAACGATGAAGAATAATAAAATCATTGCTATATGGGGCAATCCCAATAGCGGAAAAACTACTCTCAGCATTAAGATTGCAAATGAACTGGTTAAAAAAAATAAAAGTGTCATATTAGTGATGGCAAATCCATTCACTCCGGCTATTCATACCGTGCTTCCCTTTACAGAAACAAAGGATCAGTCATTAGGAGCGTTATTGTCTTCTATTCAGATTTCACAGGAAAATATTTTGAAAAAGTGCATTCCAGTCCAGAATACCAAAAACTTAAGTATTTTAAGCTATCTTCATGGTGAGAATATTCGAACTTATGCAGACTATGGGAAAGAGAGAGTTCTTGATTTTTTCATTCTGTTAAAGCATCTTGCAGATCACATTATTGTGGATTGCAGTAGTCAGTTTCACCATGATTTACTGTCAAGAGGTGCACTTGAATTATCAGATCAAGTCATTCGTTTAATATCACCAGACTTAAAAGCCATTAGTTTCTATGACGCTTCGTTACCTTTATTGGAAGAGCGAAAATACAACCTGGCAAATCATACTAAGATATTATCCAATGTGAAACCAGAAATGCCTAAAGATATTGTTGGGAATCGTTTTGGTGGCATTCAGAATGAACTGGATTATAGTGAGGAACTTCAACGACAAGTACTAGAAGCGAGACTCTTTGAAACACTAACAGATAAAAAAAGCGAGGGTTACAATAAGCAACTTCAAAGCCTTATGGATATATTGTTCTTTGGTGAAGATGATCATGAGAAAAAAGAAAAGAAGAAGGAAAAGAAACTTAAAATTGCTTTTCTCAAAAAAGGGAGTGATGCGTAGATGAGTGGCGTGTTTTTAGAATCAGCAAAGAATATCCGGGATTTTTCTGATATCCTTCATGAAGTGCAGGAATATATATCAGGGAAATATGCAATTTTAATATCCCATGACAGTGAAAATCAAAAAGACCAGATGAAGTCCTATATTACTAAGTATCTGATGGACTATTCTTTAGCGGTTGAAGATATGAACCTAGATGAGTTGGTAGAAACCCTATACTCAGAAATGGCGGAGTATTCATTCCTAACCAAGTATTTGTTTCGTAGTGACATAGAAGAAATCAATATTAACGCATGGAATGATATTAAGGTCACTTATTCAAATGGCGATATTTTACCTATAAAAGAAACCTTTAATTCACCAAGCCATGCCATTGATGTCATCCGAAGACTGCTTCATAAAAGTGGTATGATTCTTGACCAGTCACAGCCCATTGTTGTAGGTCATTTATCGGAACGTATTAGAATCACAGTTTTAGGACAAGGTGTTATTGATCCTGCTATTGGTGTTGCAGTTTCTATTCGTATCGTCAATCCCAAGAAACTGGTCAAAGAGGATTTCATCAGACAGAATACAGCAAGCGAGGAAATGCTAGACTTCCTGTCACTTGCACACCGATATGGTGAAAGTCTCTGTATAACAGGCGCAACGTCTAGCGGTAAAACCACACTCATGAGTTGGATTCTTTCAACACTACCGGATAATAAGAGGCTATATACCATTGAAAACGGTACAAGAGAGTTTAATTTAGTCAAGAAAAATGAAAAAGGTGAAGTTATCAACAATGTTATCCACACTGTAACACGACATAGTGATGATCCAAAACAGAATATTACCATGGTTAAATTGCTTGAAACAGGACTTACAGTTAACCCAGATTATATCTGTGTTGCTGAGATGAAGTCGGAAGAAGCCTTTTTCGCTCAGGAATCGGCAAGGACAGGGCATGGGGTAACTACTACGATACATGCCAGCTCTTGTATTGCTACCTATTATCGAATGGTAACCCTTTGTAAACAGCGATATGATATGGATGAAAGAACCCTTTATAATTTGGTAACAGAAGCCTTTCCCATTGTTGCTTTTTCAAAGAAGCTAGAAGACAACTCAAGGCATATCATGGAAATTACCGAGTGCGAGATCAAAGAAGATGGTTCAAGAGCAATCAGGACACTGTATAAATTCAATGTAATAGATAATGCATTTATAGACGGAAAACTTAAAATCATTGGAGAATATGAAAAGGTCAATGACATATCATCATCCCTTGAGAAAAGGCTTTTAGAAAACGGTATGCCAAGTAGCCTATTAAAACGTTTTAAGGGAGGTGGTAGCCATGAATAGTTTATTGCTTATCGCATTTATTGTAATGATTAGTGGTCTCTTTGTCGCATTTAGACTTTCACCCTTTGATATGGTAACGGATATTCTAAAAAAGAGAGCTAAAAAGGAAGAGGCATTAAATGAAAGAATCAAAACATTAACCACAAAGAAAAAGAAAAAAGGACTGAAAAAGCTCATTGATGAAACCAAACACGTATTACAAATGACCAATAAAGAAAATCTATTTATGCTGATCGTCATGCTCTCACTTGTATTTATGACCATCGGCTTTTTTATTGCCATTACACTAGGGAATATGTTCCTTGTGCCGGTACTAGCTATTGGGTTTTCACTACTTCCTTTTTGGTACGTCCAATTTACAGCGACAAAATGGAAAAAGGGATTAATTAGTGAACTGGAAACAGCTTTATCAGTCATTACAACATCTTATTTAAGAAGTGAGAGTATTATCACAGCTATAGAAGAAAACGTAAACTATATCAATCCACCGGTTCAGAATGTGTTTCATGCTTTTTTAACACAAACGAAATTGATTAATGCCAATACAAAAATGGCACTTGAGAGCTTAAAACCAAAAATAGAAAGTTCAGTATTTCATGAGTGGGTAGATGCGCTCATTGACTGTCAGGAAGATAAAAACCTTAAAAGTACGCTGACACCTATTGTATCTAAATTATCAGATATGCGGATGGTTTCAGCTGAACTTGATTATCTTCTGTATGAACCAATTAAAGAATTTGTTACCATGGCAATATTATTAGTTGGCAACATACCACTCATGTATATGCTCAATAAAGATTGGTACCATACGTTAATGTTCACAGGCATTGGTAAATTTGTACTGGCAGTCTGTGGCATCGTCATATTTGTTTCATTGGCAGCCGTCGTTAAATTATCTAAGCCTGTGGAATACAAAAGGTAGAAAGGGGGATATGATGATACAAATTTTACTTTTATTTTCGATGGCCTTTTCTTTAGGTGTGTATCTGATTTTGAAGGATGTATTAAAGCTGCCTTCAGGACGAGCTATTAAAGCGGTTCACGTCATAGATAAAAGGGAAAGAAAAAAATCAAAGAATCTTGAAGTGTTAATCAATGAGTGGGCTATTAGATTATCTAAAATAGTTCGTCTTACGGATTACAGTAGACGAAGACTTACAGCGACTTTAAAATCAGCAAATATAAAGCTCTCACCAGAAACATTTGTTGCGAGAGCTTGGCTAAAAGCGGGGATGATGCTACTTTTTATAATCCCTGCTTTATTTATTTTCCCGATGGTATTTCCAGTCATATTGTTTTTAGCAGTAGCAGTTTATTTCAAAGAAATCCGAAGTGCTGATGAAGCTGTCAGAAAAAGAAGAGAAGATATCGAGTTTGAATTGCCACGTTTTGTTTCTACCTTATCTCAGGAATTAAAAGCCAATCGAAATGTGCTTAATATCCTAGAAACGTACAAACAAAATACGGGCAAGAGTTTTAAAAATGAGCTAGAGATTACCGTGGCAGACATGAAGTCAGGCAGCTATGAATCAGCCCTTACAAGAATGGAAGCAAGGCTCAACAGCCCATCGTTGTCTGAAACGATTCGTGGGCTTATTGGTGTACTAAGAGGTGATGATGGTGTTGTGTATTTTCAAATGCTGTCCCATGATTTGAAACAATTAGAATTACAACGATTAAAGACAATCGCCATGAAAAGACCGGCAAAGATAAGGAAATATTCCTTTGCCATGCTCTTTTGCTTCTTGATGATGTATCTATCCGTTATGTTTGTTGAAATTATTGAAACCCTTGGGAAACTATTTTAGGAGGTGGTCGAATGATAGAGATTTTAAAGTCGAAACGGGGAGAGGGATATATTGATGTCGTGGTGGTTGTCCTTGTAGCGATGATGGTCATTGCCATGGCAGTTAAGGTATATCCTGTTTTTGTGGTGAAGGGGGATTTAAACACATTTGCAAACGAGCTTGCAAGAGTGGCTGAAATTGAAGGACGCATTGGTTCAGAAACCACAGCTAAGAAAAATGAACTTAGGGCAAGTCTTGGGATTGATCCAACAGTGAATTGGTCTACGTCAGGGAATATTGATCTCAATGAAGAGTTTAGCGTTGTCTTAACATTACCTGTAGATATTGGATTTTTCGAATTTGGCTCCTTTCCCATTACCTTGACCGCTAAGGCAACAGGTAGATCGGAGGTATATCACAAGTGATGAAAATCATAAAAGATAAACAAGGGAATGCAGCACTCTTTGCCATTGTCATTATTTTATGTCTGATACTTCTCTTTACAGTTGCAAGTGAATACTTAAGATTACAAATAATAGCAAGTGGTGTCAGAGATGCCCTGCAATCCTCTGTTATTGCAGTAGCGACTGAAAACTATGATGAAGTCTACAACGGTTTAAGAGAAGGCTACTCTGGTGGTTATCAGCTAAATGAAATGGATAGATGGGTAGAGCGAGTTGACTCAGGTGCAGTGCTCATGAAATTGAGTGATAAACTGGGACTAATCGGTGGAAATAAATATGCAGGTGGGTATTTGGAATATCGCTTATACGATTTGGATATTCAGATTAATAATGCGCCTTTTGCAATGAGTGACAATAACAACAGATTTGAAGCAGAAGCCTGGGTGACACTTCTTGTACCTTTATCCTTTGGTTGGGAGCACTTACCGCCAATGGAGATTCGACTTAAAGTTAATGCTGGATATAGTCCAAAGTTCTAAAAAAATAAGTGAAGTATAGACAAATAAAATCACTCATGATAATATGTATATATAGAACATGTATAATTTATACATATCGTTATTGGAGTTGATGAACATGAAAAATAAACCATCTATAAATCTGAATGAACCAAGCTTTTATATCTTATTGGCATTGTCAAAGGAGCCGATGAGTGGTTACGAACTAACAAGAGACATACTAAATATCACAAAAGGTAGACTTGAAGTAAAAACTGGAACAATGTACCCAACCCTAAAAAAGTTGTTGAAGCTTGAGCTCATTGAACAGATCGATGAGAACGGTCAGGAAAGAAATAAGAAGATATATCAATTGACAGAAGAAGGGAAGAAAATCCTTCAATATAAAGTTGATATGCTGAAAGAAAAATTAGAAGAAGTAAAGTTAATTATAAACGAAACCTAAGGAGGTCGTGGAATATGAAAAAAATGAATTCAAAACAAATAACTTTGTTTACAGGAACATCTTTAATCATAGTTGCAGTAATATTCGGTGCTTTGATTTTTTCGAAGCTCAATACTCAAGAAGTTGGAAAGGACAATGTATTATCTGATATTGAAAATAATGCACCTGTTGTAGAAAAAATTGAAGAATCAGATGAAATTGAACAAGTTGTTGAAGTTCCTAAAATTCAGGATACTGAAACGAAGCTGATAGAAGACAAAGCAGAAGTTACTTCCATTGAGGAGCCGATGCCTGAACCACCAGAAAAACCAGAACTAGAAGCACCAAAGGACAAACCGGAAACCAATGACGATTTAGAGGATATGGATAATGTACCTGAATACAATGAAGAAGATTTGGTTATTGAACCTGAGGAAGTTGTTGTGGTAAATGAAACTGAAAAAACAACAGAACCAGAGTCAGTAGTAATCGAGGAAGAGCAATCAAGTGAAAGCAATTTAGTACCACCATCTGAAAATCCTTTTGCTAACCCAGCTAATGCAGGGAATCCTAAAGAAATTGATGGATCAGATTTAAGTGATTATGTTCCGGGTACTGGCGATAAATTTTAAATACGAAAAATCATGTGGAGATAGTTCAAATATGAGCTGTCTCTATTTTTATGGAAGGAGATATGGAAAATGAAGTCTTTAAAAAATATAATGATAGTCATGCTTATTGGTATGATTTTTTTGAGTTCTATAGCAGTTTATGCCGACGACAATGCTGATACAGGCTCAGGTGATACTAGCAATGCTCTAGATGGTAAAGGGTTTTACCGTGGCAGTGAATACATGTACAAAGTATCTGTATATGTTGGTTTGTCAGATCAAGCTGACAAGAATACAAGTTTAAGCTCGGACTGGAAAATGATTGGTTCAAGGCCTATATATGTTAAACCATCAAACTTTTCAATGCCATCAAATGTTTTCTATGGCATTGAAAATAAAGTGAATTATCAAAAGGGGAGTGCATTAGAACCGAATGGCGATTCTATGGTTATTGTAGATAATCCGCCACCAATCCCTATTACAAATGGTGGTAATATTAATTCGGTGAAATCCTATTTTGGTGATACAGCAACACTCAACTATTTTATTGATGCCTTTGCAACTCAAAAAGGAATAACAAGAGAAACATTGGTGGAAAGCATGACATTTACCATAGAAGGTGAAACAAAATCCTATCCCGCAGAAGAAATCCTGCCCATAAAAGTTGATGGCCAATATCAAAATAAAGTGCCATGGCTTATTGTGTATGAACCTGTGATTATTTCATACCTAAAAGACCGTACAACTATATTAGCCTTTACTGCCACAGAATATGCCTTAGCTCAAAAGCTAGGATATTTTAATTTTAGGGGTGGAGCTGATGGACAATATATATCAGGTATGACCCATTCTGATTTGCCAAATTCCATTTTTTTAGAAGAAAGTTGGTTTGGTTATCCGGTAACGTCGGCACTTCCTGATAATGTGTATTGGGATTTAGATCGTATCATAGCAGGCGGTGGTTGGGGTATGCGCCTATTAAAGGCGAATGCGGTCAATGTAGTTGAAAATGATACAGAGTATGACTATGAGTATCGTGTTGACACAGATGTTATTACGTCAGTTCGAATTTACGCAAGTGATGACATAACGCCTGATAACCGCCATGAAAGTGAAGCTGCCTATAACAATCCAGTTAAGAATACAGCTACTGTTACCATAAGTGCCAATGGCTATTCAAAGAGTACAGAAGTTGTTATTCCTGATGGCGGTTCAGAACTGGTCTGGCTTAAATGGCATACTCCAAGTGTACCTGGTGATGTAACAATTCAAGTAAATGTTAGTGGTAATAGTGCAGCCAAAATTGATGGAACAAGTCGAAGTGCTACTTTAATTGGTAAAGTTATAGATTTAAGCTTGAGCGAACCACCAAATCCAACGGCCAATGACCGAAACGATCATTTTACCTTACCAAGTATTCCGGTAAAAGCAGAGAAAATTAATGCGAACTGGGGTGTGTATGATTGTAACTGGATTCCAAAATGGGTATGGCATCCAAAATGGGAATGGGAATCTGATTGGCAGAAGGATTACTATACCTATCATCATTCTGGTGGATGCAGGGATACTGATGGTGATGGAGATGATGATTATTGTCCGGGGCACAGAAGATATCGCTGGGTTGATCGAGGTGAGTGGGTTGATAACGGTCATTGGGTAGATGAAGGACACTGGGAATATGATTATACAAACTATAATGCCAGTCTCACAGGCACGATGACATTGGAACCAGATGAAAAATCTCCAACTGCTGATGGAGAGGTTATGAGATCAGGTTATGGTGTAAATATCAATGTTTCAACCTTCCCAACAACCAATGCCCCAAGTTCTCATGTTACCAATGCTCAAAATGTCATTACTTATTTCCCAGAGTTTCATTATGATATTTATTGGAGGTTGCTGGATGCAAGGGAATATGGTGAATTTGCTTTCAAGGAAAATAAATATTCAACTTATAATGGCCGAGTCCATTTCACACCGCTTTGGTTTCCCGATGGAAGGTACAGTGTTCATGCTGAAATAATAGACACGTGGACGCCTGACGGGATGTTAAGAATTAACTTAAATGATAATGTGACCATTGATGGAGATTTATATATGGATTGGCACATTGGACCAAAATAGAGGGGGAATGAGACATGGCAATAGACCCAGCGACACTAAAAGCAGCAGCAAAAATTGCTACTACAGTTTTGTCAGATGAAAAGGGCAGGCGAATCGTATTGGTTGCCTGCCTTGTTCCATTTATCATCATTCTACTAGTTTTATCATCACCATTTGCGATCTTTTTTTCAATACTTGATGGTCAAGAAGAAACGGTATCGGTTATCAGTGTATTGAATGAGATGAAAGAAGATTTTAGATATAGTGTACAACAGGAACAAGCCGATTCGACCGCAGATATCATTAAAACCATAGTTATTGGAAGTGAAGACGGATTACTAATTGATAATTCGGAAGATGTATTGATTGCTTTCGCAGTGAAATATAATGTGACAAAAGATAATGCAGAGCAGGTTGCAGTTCTATCTGACAACCAACTAGAAAAGCTTAGACAAGTCTACCTAGATATGAACGTAATAACCACTACTTATGAAACCACATCAAAAGAAGTTGAAGTCACGACAACGAATGATGATGGAGAGTCGGTTACTGAGATTAAAACAGTTACAACAACCACTAAAATTATTACTATTGACAGTTTGACAACAGAAGATATCGGTGAAGTTTATGGATTTGATGATGTGCAGAATCAGATGATTGGTGAAATGCGTCAAAGTGGATATGGCATATTGATGGCTTCGGGTAACAGCAAGACTTTTCTGGCTAGGGAAGAAATTGAAGAGATAAAGAGTCATATCCCCGAAGGCATAATCATCGAAAGTGAAAAAGTTGTTGAAACAGCTGAAAGCTTAGTCGGGAAAGTAAATTATTTCTGGGGTGGAAAAAGTCTAGCTATCGGATGGGATAATCGCTTTGGAACAGATATGGAAGTAACTTCACCGGGAAGCTCATCTACAGGCACAATACGTCCCTTTGGCTTGGATTGTTCAGGCTTTGTGACTTGGGTATTCGTTAATGTAGAACTACCTACTGATTCAATTGAATCAACAATAGGCCACGGCACAACAGCTCAGTGGAATGTATCTACAAGTATTCCGACAAGTGCAGTAATGAAAGGCGATTTCGCTTTTATTGCAATACCAGGAACGAGAAAGGTTAATCATATTGGTATCGTTACAGGTAGAAACGATAACGGACAAATCATGGTCATTCACTGTTCATCAGGTGCTAACAACGTTTCAATATCAACAGCAGAAAGTGTTGGTTTTTTATATTATAGAAGACCGGCAGTTCTAATCAATTAAAGTCGGGAGGTTAAGCATGAATCCAGTATTACCAATTATTATGATTTTATTATGTGCTATTGCAGGAGCAGTAGCGTTTTTCTTTTTAAAGAGACCAAAGCAACTAAAGAATGATCAGATTAATGAGAATCAAAAGACAGCTCAGGAGTTTGTTAATGTGAAAGATATTCATGATAGATTTTTATATACAAGAGATGGTCAGATTATCGCTTATATTAAGATTCATCCAATTAGTATAGATTTATTTTCAGACAGTGAAAAAGAACAGATTTCAAAGGTTTTAACAGCTGAATTATCTAGTGTTCAGAAACCCTTTAAGTTTTTGGCAGTCTCACGACCGGTGGATATCACACCACTGGTGAATGAGTACCAAAGTCTTTTATCAGAGACCACAGATCAAAAGCAAAAAGAGCTCCTCAGGCATGAAATCATGGAGATTAGCAATTTTGCTACCAGTGGTGAAGTTATAGAAAGAAACTTTTTTATCATGCTTTGGAGTCGATATCGAGAAGGCATAGAATCGGATTTGATTAAAGAGTGTCAGGAAATGATTCAAAAGTTTGAAAGTGTCAACATTCATTGCGACATCATAAAAGAACAAGAAATAACTAGGCTGTGTAATTCAATTAATAATCCTGCATATATTTATTATGAGTAGGATGTTTGATGAATACGATCTTAAAATATGGTTATAATAAACGCTATATAAAATTAGAAATCGATACAAAATGTATCTTATGTAGAAAATATATTTACAAATCAAGTGTTTTGTGATAAGATTTATTATAACCGGAGGTGTATGTAATGAAAGATTCTATGATTCGTATAAAAGAAGCTGAACTGTATAATATAAAAAATGTTGAATATGGAAAAATTGATTTTCCAAATGATAATACATCATCAAATAAATTAATGGGTTCTGAGATCGTTGGCATATATGGTCAAAATGGCTCAGGTAAAACAGCATTTGTTGATGCTATGTGGATTATTAAACACCTTATAAGTGGAAAAGAGCTACCTAAAAACGCAGGTGACTATATCTTTGAAGCAGAAGAAACTGCCACGATTAAACTTGGTTTTGATTTGAACCAAGGTGACCATGAGTATCAGATTTTCTACGAAGTAGAGATTGAAAGAACAGATGAAAACAAAGCTAAAGTCATTCGAGAAAACTTAACGTACAAAGAGCTTATTGACGGTGCTTGGAAAAGTAAAGCGGGAATTATTGATTATCACGTAAAAAACAAAGAATATGTTTTTAAACCGGTAAAAAACTATCGTTTACTCACTTCAAATAATGCTGATATTCAAATTGATTTAGGTGTTGCAAAAAAAATGTCAGATAAAAACAGTACCTCTTTTGTTTTCAGCAGTGAGTTAGAAGATATCATTAAGAAAAGCGATGCTTTTAAAAACTACACAGACATTATTATAGCTTTAAAGCATTATGCTAATGTTAATCTTTTCATCATTAAGAATCACCATTCAGGAATGATTAACATGAATGTGTTAATTCCCTTTAGTTTCAGGTTGTTAGATGAGAAAAAGGTGACACAGGGAGATTTGGCAATCGGTCTGTTAAAGCCATCGGTTGTACCGGAAGAAGTTTATAATGTTGTGGTTAAGATTATTGACCAGATGAATATTGTCCTTGAGACTATTGTTCCAGGTCTTAATATAGGTTTGAAAAACCATGGCAAGCAACTTAGAGAAGATGGTAATGAAGGGATTCGGATTGAACTGATCTCCATAAGAGATGACATAAAAGTTCCTTTAAAGTATGAATCTGATGGTATCAAAAAAATCATCTCCATAATGAGTACTTTAATAACAATGTTTAATAATCCTACAGTTTGTATGGTGGTTGATGAATTGGATGCCGGCATATTTGAATATTTACTTGGTGAAATTCTTCAGATTATCAGTGAAAACGGAAAAGGACAGTTGATCTTTACTTCTCATAATTTGAGACCCCTTGAAATGCTGGATACAAGTTCAATCATCTTTACAACAACGAATCCTAAAAATCGATATATGCGCTTTGCAAATGTTAAGAGCAATAATAACCTTCGAAACCTGTATTATCGAAGCATAAATCTTGGTGGACAAAAAGAGGAAATCTACAAAGAGACCAATAGCTTTGATATCAGTCGTGCCTTCAGGATTGCTGGGAGGGTGATTGATGAAAACTAAAAAGGTCATTCTATTTATTGTAGAAGGTGTCACTGATAAAACATCTTTAGGTGGCATTATTGATAAATTGGTTTCGTCGAACCTGGTAAGGTTCTACATAACCGGAGGAGATATAACCAGTGATCGCTTTTCAAATAGCTCTAATGCCATTGCCAAAGTCAATGACCATGTTAAAGCTTTTCTAGCAAGAGAACTAGGAATAAAAAAGAGCGATATCATTCAGATCGTTCATCTAATCGACATGGATGGGGCTTATATAAAAAGTGATCAAATTCAAGTGGAAGAAGTAGAGAAATTTGCTTATTCGGAATCTACGATTATTGCAAACGGGGTAGAGCGTGTTCTTGAAAGAAACAGTAGGAAACAGCAAGTCATTAATCGATTATCACTCTGTCCAAAGATATCGGGTATTCCGTATAGCATGTATTATTTTTCTTGTAATCTTGAACACGTTTTGCATAATGAGATAAATCTGGCGGATGAACTGAAGATGGAGTATGCTGAGCGGTTTTCTGATTCCTATTATAAGACGGAAACGACATTTATTGACTTCATTCGAGATGAACAGTTTGCAGTTAAAGGCGATTACAAAGAGACTTGGGAATTTATAAAACTAAACGGAAATTCCCTCAAGCGGTATAGCAATTTTCACTTGTTCTTTGAATAAAAAAGATAGATTAACTAAATGAATATAATCACGAGAAAACACAGCACATTGATGTTGTGTTTTTTTTCGTGCAAAAAAATGGAGGAAAAGTGAATGAAAAAGACACAGAATAATCAAGCAACAGTTAATAATAGCCTATTAAATATCATTACTCCAATTGGCCTTGAACTTAAAAGAAACAGCCTGATTGTAGGTGAAAACACAGGGAGAATTTATGGAATCGTCAAGTACCCGCAAAAAGTCGATTATGGATGGCTAGCAAAAATCACAAACATACCAGGAACAGTCGTCGGCATTACATTTATACCGATCGATAATGGTGAATTTATTTCAGGATTATCGAAAAATGTCATCCAAAATCGAAGTGCAGCGGATTCAGCCAAAGATCCACTCATTCGGCAAAGGGCAGAGCAAGCAGCTATGGATGGTGAAAAGATCATGCTTCAAATTGATAGAGAAGGTGAAACCGTTGGAACCATGATTATATCCATCATGGTGATTGCAAGGGAAGAAAACAACTTTCAAAAAATTTGCAGAAAAACAGAAAGTATCATTGCCACAAGTAAAGCAAAATTAAGAATTATGGCAAATCTACAAGAACAAGCATTTAAAAGTGTTGCACCATATTATACCCTCGATGAAGCGATTGGAGAAGTACTTAAAAGAGTCATTCCAATGAGCAGTTTTGTCGGAGGTTTTCCTTTTTCATCTTCCGGTTATAATGATGGAACCGGTTATTACTTTGGACGTGATAGTACAGGTGGTCTTGTTGTTCTTGATCCATGGAAAAGAGGGAATGACAGAACGAATACAAACTTTACCATTATGGGTGTGGCAGGGGTTGGCAAAAGCACCGTCGTTAAGCATATTGCCCTTGCAGAGTATATGAAAGGTACAAAGATAATTTTTATCGATCCAGAAGCAGAGTACAAAGAATTAACAAAAGCATTGAATGGAGATTGGATTAATACGGGTGGAGGCCTTAATGGTAAAATCAATCCATTGCAAATCAGACCCACACCTGTAGATGATGATGACAAATATTATAAGGATGAAGGTCATGGTATGGGAGATATGGCCATCTACATGAAGAACCTTGAAATCTTTTTTAGCTTATATTTGCCTTCTCTATCAGATAAGCAAAGAGCAATTCTTAAGAACGTGCTAATCGAACTGTACAATCATTTTGGTATTACATGGGATACAGATATTAATCGATTATCGAATGAAGATTTTCCGGTTTTTTCAGATCTGTATGAACTGCTCAAAGAAAAGGCTAATAAGGAAAAAACTTCATCAAGCAATAATGAATATGAAGAGTTGTCGTTACTGTTACAAGATATTGCTCTTGGCAGTGATGCATTTTTATGGAACGGGAAAAGCACAATCAAGACAAATTCAAGATGTATCTGCTTGGATACCCATGATCTTCAAAACACCAGTGACAATATTAAAAGAACTCAGTATTTCAATATCCTTACGTGGTGCTGGCAACAAATGAGTTTGGACAGAAATGAACCGGTTTTATTAATATGTGATGAAAGCTATCTTATGATCGATCCCAATGTGCCACAGTCTTTGGTGTTTTTAAGAAATGTAGAAAAAAGAGCTAGAAAATATGAAGCAGGGGTAGCGATTATATCCCATTCAGTTGTTGATTTCTTAGATCCGAAGATTAAGCTTTATGGACAAGCACTGCTTGACATTCCGGCTTATAAAATACTGATGGGTTGTGATGGCATGAATTTAATCGAAACCAAGAAACTATACAACCTAACAGATGCTGAAGAGCAGCTATTAGGTCAAAAGAAAAGGGGAAATGCCCTTGTGATGATTGGTTCTAAAAGATTGCATGTGAACTTTCAGATACCAGATTACAAATTTGAGTTTATGGGCAAAGCCGGTGGAAGATAGGAGCGTGAACTTTTGAAAAAGAAACTAGTGATAGAATTGATCATTTATATTGTAATTGTCATCATTGGAATCATAATGATGATTATGTACCAGCCAAAAGAAGTGGAGGTAGTATTGCCGAAAGATTTTCAGATAGAACAGGAAGGAGGTGCTGGTGATGCTTTTATACCTATCCAGTAACGAGAACATTAATATGATTGATTTTCTCCATGATGAGCATGGAATGATTATAAAGAAATTATCTGGTACTTTTTCTCTAAAACAATTTGTTCTTAGAGATATGAGAAGCTTAGAGCATTTTAACAATGTGCTTATTGATCTAAAAGCGCTTAAGGATACAGAAGACGAAATGATGGAAGCTGTAATTGGCTTTAGGAAGATGTTCTCTTCAAGAATGATAGTTTATATAGAAGCGATTAAGGAACAAGAGAAACTCATTTTACAGCTCATTGAAGCAGGGATTTATAACATTGTGTCATCGGCAGATGTGACATCCCTTAAAAAGGAAGTTCTTAAAGCTATTAGCGACCTTGGGATAAGCAAACGTGAAATTCAGTTAAAGCTTATTCAAGAAGATGTAACGGCAAACAGCACCTTTACATCATATTCTTTCTTGAAAAAAGATATCAAGATTGCTGTCACTGGGGTGCAGCACCGTGTTGGTACGACAACCATGGCTATTAATTTGGCAAATTACTTATCTAACATTGGCGCTAAGGTATGTTATGTAGAAGCAAATGAACATGACCATTTGAGTAAGCTTCTGGAGTTTTATCAGGAGATGACAACGAAGGAAGATATCATCCTATACAATGGAGTGAAATATCTTTCGCTCCATTCAGAATGTCATGATGAATTTGATTTCATAATTTATGACATGGGGGTAGTCAACAATAGGATCATAGACGTCATTAGAAAAAATTGCGATGCTGCAATACTTTGTGCAACAGGGAAGCCTTATGAAATTAATGATATGGAGAATATCGATAATCTGATTGATGAGAAACTCATAGGCAAAGTATTTTCTTTTGCTGCTGAATCTGATAAACGAAAAATTGAAAAGCAATATGGAAGTGTATCTTTTTCAAACTACACACCCGATTATTTTGATGGAGATATAAACGAAAAAATTTGGGAAGATGTAATTACCAGATTTATTAAGTGAAGTTGAAGGAGGACAACTCATGACGAATAAAGGCAAATTGATTGAAAGTGTATATAAAGCAGATTTAAGCCAACGAGCAACGTTGGTTATTTTTTATTTAATTAATAGAGCGGGCCAAGAGAACACTTGTTTTCCTAGTATAAAAACCATTGCTAAAGAGTGTAATATAAGCACTAGAACAGTCCAAAGAGCATTAAATGATCTTGAAAAAGCCAGCTTTATCACTCGAGAAAGTCGGTTCCACGAACAAGGAGGACAGCGGTCTAATCTTTATCACCTGATTGAAGTAGAGACTACTAATAACCTGGACTCTCTTGATTCAGAAATAGGATGTGAAACTTATGAAGAAAAGAATATGCTTTATGATTGTGAGCAATCGATAAATATAGAAGATGGTTGTACATGTACACGAGTGAATTTAGAAAATAATGAGAAAACACAAATAACCAGCAATACTCTTGAACAAGTAAACTTTGACTCTTTATATGCAACAATGACAAATGAAAATTTACTGTCGGGGACCCTATGTCATGATGGCGTACCTTGAATTATTCACTCTAATATATAGGGTTATTGAAAAATATGTACTATTAGAGGTACCGCCAACATCGTCGGATTATCTTGACTATATAGTGAAAAAACTAGTATTTTCAACATATTCACGTTGTTTATATATACACAAAGAAAACTAAGACTTTTACGCACCGTTTGCCATTGACATGGAGCCTCTGCAGGTATGATTTTAAGCCCTAAATGGATAGTGAAATGGAAAAGGGCTATACCACTTAAAGTAGGCTATCATACCTACTTCTCCGTGTAAATGGTTCGCTTCGCCAAACTACTTTTTACTAGGTACGTAGTCTACTTTGTGTACTATGCTTACAATAGTTTTAGGTAGTGCTAATGCTAAACTGAACTTTTCTATTGACAAAAGCAGGTAGTCTAGTTAATCCGATAAAACTCACGCTAAGACAATATATGGAAGTATTATTTATTAACATGATAATACTAGAAATTTTGATGTCTTGAAAAAATAGATTCTTAGTAAAATTGTATAGTGTTATAATAAACTATTTATCAAATCTAATATAACCTTGATTCAAATATTTAAAATCAAATAAAAAAACTTGTGTTAATATAATAAATATATATACCACAAGCTTCTTTGTGAATTAGAGTATTTTAGAACAATTTACAAATTCGATTTTTTACAGAGTTATATCTTTCCACCAGCTTTTACCTAAAATAGCAGCTTCTTTTAAATACAAAAGTTTTCCTTCTATAGTCAAGTTATGTTTACGCCATAGATCAAAATGCTCACCTGAGCAAAAAAAGTTTATCTGTGGTCAGGTGCAACCTACTATGGATTTACCTAAATCGGCATCGACTATCCATAACTTTATATCTGATTCTGACTCATACGTAAATTCACCTTTTGCTAATTCTACAGCTAACGAAGTTTCACAGGAATAACAATATGAGTTTATTTTTGCATCTACTTGTAAAGCAGCAGGAATTCCAATGACATCAGCAGCACACCAGGTAAAGAGCTTTTGTTCTCCAATGTGTAAGCTGTGAGGTGTTTCAACTAATGAAAGCCCAAAGCTTCCAACTACAGCATCTAAACGATGGTCAATAACAACTATTCCATTTTGTTTTAATCTTTCAAGAATGGTTTTTATAATTTACTTTGGCATATTTGTTTCCTGATGCAGATAATTTAGAGTTGCAGGTATTCCTTTTAAAATAGAGAAAAATGCTGCATTCCTTATATTTTTTTCTTCGGGTGAAAATTGTTCAAAATAATCACCCAATTGCTCCTCAATACCTTCAATCATGTCTTACTAGTCCCCTTTATAATAATATATAAAAGAATATGGTAGATTCTAGTTCTTTTTATTTTTAAATTGAAGTCCTTTATCTATAGCACTTTGGACTACAGAATGACAGCATTTACCTGATGGATTCTTTATTTCACACTGTCCATTTTTCATGGCACCTGTTAATCTTACAATGTCTTTCATATTTTCAGCATTGTCCTTTACTACGGCACTTATAACCTGTTCTTCTGTTACTTCATTACAATAGCATACATATTTAGGTTCTGCGTCTTTTTTAAACCATATAGGGACTTTTACGTCTCTTTTCTTAAATACACTATCTAAATCTGAATTATAATAAACTACGTCACATTCTTCATCCATACACAAGTAATAATCTTCACTTTTAACATTTTCAACTAATTCATCACAAACCATGTGTTCTACAGTAGTATTTTTTACTTTATCTCCTGCTTTTTTACATATAGGACATGAATCATTTTTTTCTACCATACTGGTAGATTCTAATTGGCTCCCTCAGCAGGATTTATTACTATTAACTTGGTTATTCATCACTTATTCCTCCTCTTTATTTCTTATATTTATTCTGCACAACAGCTAAGCTTTGTCATATCCTTATAAAAGGATTGAGCTACAAGCTTTATAGCTTCAGACATTGTTGGGTATACGTGTATTGTATTTGAAATGTCATCAATTGTAAGGTCATGTTGGATTGCTAAAGTGGTTTCATGTATTATGTCAGCTGCTAATTCTCCAATAGAATGAACTCCTAAAATCTTTTTTGAATTCTTATCAATAATCATTTTTACAAATCCTTTAGTATCTCTTATTGCAGCAGCCTTTGGTACCATTTTCATATCTAGCTTTCTGCTTTCTATCTTGTAACCTTCTTTAACCGCATCATTTTCTCTTAGTCCTACTGATGCTACTTGTGGACTCGTAAATATGGCATGGGGAACAGCTTTGTAATTTGGTTTTTTAATATTACCTTGAATAGCATTTTCCCCAGCAACTGAGCCTTCGTGGGCATCTACTGTAACAAGCATATAATTACCGATAACATCACCAGCAGCATAAATATCCGGGTTTGATGTCTGTAAAAATTCATTTACTTTTATGAAGCCTTTCTCGTCTACATTTATTCTAGCCTTTTCTAGTGCCATAGTATCGGAATTTGGAATTCTACCTGTTGCTACTAACAATTCATCCCCTTCAAAAGTATGTTCATTTCCATCCTTTATAACAGTTACATACTTTTTATTATTTTCTTCATAAACAGATTTAAAAGATAATTCTTTTATTATCTCAATATTTTCATTTAACAATATTTTTTCAAGTGCTTCTGAGATTTCAGATTCTTCATTTTTAACTATCCTGCTGCTCCTTTGAAGCATAGTGACTTTGGAGCCAAATCTGGCAAACATCTGAGCAAATTCAACAGCTATCCAACCTCCACCTACAATAACTAAAGTTTCAGGTAGTTTTTCTAGCTCCATAATTTCAATATTAGTTAGGTAATTTACATCTGCTAATCCTGGAATCTGAGCAATTGATGCTCTTGAACCTATAGTAATTATGTATTTTGTAGCTTTATATTGCTGCCTATTTATTTTAATAGTATCTTTGTTAATAAATTCTGCCTTCCCTTGAATCATAGTAATATTTCTGTCTTTTTCATAAATATCTATATATTTTGTTTTTCTTAACTCAGTTATTAAACTATTTTTTTGTTTGATTACTTCTTTGAAATCTAGTGGTTCCTGTTTTAAATTTATGCCACCAAATGGATTGTACTTACCGTAATTATATAATTCTGCTGCTCTAAGCAAATTTTTGGTAGGTACACATCCTACGTTTAAACAAGTTCCTCCAATAACACCTTTTTCAATTATGGCTACTTTTTTGTTTAATTGAGATGCTTTAATAGCTGCTGCAAAACCTGCTGAGCCACCGCCAATCACAATCAAATCAAACTGCTTAACATTTTCTGTTGAACAACAGTTATTCATTTTGAACCTCCTCATTTAGTTTACTTTTTTCATTATTAAGTATTTCACAGGTGCATATATTGCAAGTATTTCCTTCTGCTATATTTTGTCCGAGTTTAACTAGAGCTATTATTCTTTCATCAGCAATAGAGTAATATATATTTTTACCATCCTTAGTGGACTTCACATAGTTACACCATTTTAAACATTTCAACTGCATAGATATAAGGCTTTGAGAATATCCAGTATCTTCTACTAATTCTCCTACATTTTTCTCACCATCAATTAGTGAAAGAATAATTTTATATCTAGTTGGATTAGACAATCCATGAAAGAATTTGGTATATACTTCAATTTGCTCATCTGTAAATTGCATATATTTTCTCCTTCCCAAAAGCTATAAATATAATAAATGATAGATATTTTAATATTTAAGTTAATGAATTATCGAGGGATTTTCTTTTTATTATAGAAATAAATTGCAACACAAATAGTAATTATTAACAAACTCATTAACTGAGCAATTCGAATTGGTCCAAGCATTAAGCTATCAGTTCGCATACCTTCTATAAAAAATCTCCCTATAGAATACAGTATTCCATAAAGTAGTAATATCTCTCCATCAAATTTCTTTTTGTCTTTATATATTATCAAAAATATAAAAGCTAAAAAGTTCCATATAGATTCATATAAAAAGGCAGGGTGATAATATTGTCCCTGTATATACATATTATTTTTAATAAATTCAGGGAAAATACTTATAAACTGTTCCGATACAGGACCACCATGTGCTTCTTGATTAAAGAAATTTCCCCATCTACCTATAGCCTGACCAAGAATAAGACTAGGGGCAAATATATCTCCAAGTTTGAAGAACATTAATTTTTTCTTTTTCACATAGATAAACCCAGCGATTAGTCCTGCAATCACTCCACCATGGATTGCCAGACCACCTTCTCGTATATTTAATATTGAGATAATATTATCTTTATAAGATTGCCATTCAAAAATGACGTAGTATAATCTAGCACCAACTATTGAACTTGGTATTACAAGTAAAATAATATTTAATATATCATCTTCAGATATATTTTTCTTTCTAGCTTCTCTTAAAGCCAATATTGTTCCTATAACCATAGCAAAGGATATAATAATTCCATACCAAAGTATTTCTAATCCAAATATTTCAAATGCTACTCGATTCATAGTATTCCTCCTTGTTTATCTGCTACTTTATCTTTGTATTCCATACCCATATTCTGAAAGAGCTTGCTCCATTTTATCTAAATTCACTTTATCTGGGTCATAAGTAATAATTGTATCACCGTCTTGCTTTACGGAAACTTTCTTGATACCATCTAACCTAGATAGTGCTGCTTGAGCAGTTGTCGCACAACTAGCTCAACTAAATCCAGTAATTAAAAATCTTTTTTCTACATCGTTAGAATCAAGTGTGTTATCTTTAGTTATTCTTATTTCGTTATTATTTGTTTCACTTAATATTGCTGTATTATTATTTCTAGAATTACATCCGACAAATAATAGTACAATCATTACCATTAAAATTACTAACAAACTAAAACGCCTAGACACCGACACTCCTCCTTATAGCTTAGATGCATATTATTATAATTTAATTTGAAAAGAAAGATGAATATAGAATCAATCCTACTGATACAAGGGTTGAAATCCATATTAGTAACTTTGTATTTTTAGACACAATTTTGTTTTTACTCATAAAATAATGTGCTGACGCAAGCATTATCACAGTTAAAGCTATAAATACATTTCTATATGGAGAAATTGTTGATACCATAGCAAGTCCTAATCCACTCAGACCGAGGGATGTAAATAATGCTATACCAACTCAGCATATAGCTGCAAAAAATGATGTAACTGTTGAACCTACACCTAGTAATTTTTCTCTCAAGTTATTTACCTCCAATCTCTAATATAAACATATAAACATTTTTTGATATGTTTATATTATATATCTTTATAATATATATTTCAATAGCCTTATATTGTATATATAATAGAAATAATTATAACTATAAGATGTTAATAACTATAAGTCAGTTAATTTATCAAGGACTAATTACTAATAAGGTAGTAAGAGAATTTAAGGAACTAGGCATTGAAGCAAGATTCGAGAAGGAAAATATTAATACCCTAGACAGCAAAGGAGAAGTTTTACTAAGTATCCTTTCCGGCCTGGCAGAGGATGAAAGTAGATCTATTTCAGAAAACTCCACTTGGGGAATAAGAAGAAGGTTTGAACATGGGGAAAGTAATAGTAAACCATAAAAAGTTTTTAGGATATGATAAGGATGAAGATGGTAACCTTGTTATAAATGAAGAGCAAGCAAAGATAGTAAGAAGAATATATAGAGAATACTTAGAGGGTAAAGGCACAAATAGAATTGCTAAAGATTTAGAAAGAGATAAGGTTCCTAAATGGGATGGAACGTATAAATGGTATGAAAGCAGCATTAGAAAGATGCTTCAAAATGAAAAATATAAAGGTGATGCACTACTTCAAAAAACATATACGGTTGATTTTCTAACTAAGAAGAGGCTAGAAAATGATGGGCAAGTTCCAAAATACTATGTTGAAGAAAGCCATCCAGCAATTATAGATAAAGATACATGGGAAGCGGTACAGCTTGAAATGGAAAGGCGTAGAGCTTACGCAAAAGAGCATGGAATGAAAAGGCTAGAATATGCAACAGTTAAGAATCCATTTGCAGGGAAAGTAATATGCGGAAACTGCAATAAAATATATGGAAGAAAGACTTGGAATTCAACTAGTAAAAGCCTTAAAAGAATTATATGGAAGGGTTAATAATACCCATTCCAGCTAATATAACGGCAACAATATTTATAACCATTGAAATGACTATGTTGATTTTAATTGTAGCAAATACTTTTTTAGATAAAATGAACAGCTCGGGAATTTTAGATATATCATCTGCCATTAATGCTATATCAGAAGTTTCTAATGCAACATCAGATCCCAGAACCCCCATAGCTACACCAATATCAGCTCTAGCCAGAGCAGGGGCATCGTTTATACCATCTCCTATCATACACACTGTTTTATTTTTACTGATGTAATATTCAACTACTCGAACCTTATCCTCAGGTAGTTGTTCAGCATATACTTCATTAATCCCAGCCTTAGAAGCAATAGCATTAGCAGTAATTTGATTATCACCAGTTAGTAAAGCAATATTTCCTATTCCAAGTTTTTTTAATTTTTTTATAGTTTGAGAAGCATTTCCTTAATTTGATCAGCTACATTTATTAAGCCAACAATTTTATCATTAACTGAAACTAGCATAACAGTTTTACCCGATTGTTCATATTTTTTAATTTCATCTAGGATATTTTCAGAAACCTTAATGTTATTGTCTGCTACTAGCTTGAGGTTACCAACTAATACTTTTCTATCGTTAACTTTTGCTATAACTCTTTTACCTAGTTTGATGCTAAAATCTTTGGGGTCAACTAGTTCAATAGAACTTTCTTTTGCTTTTCTAACTATGGCTTTCCCAAGAGGGTGTTCGGAAAACTTTTCACTGGTGGCAGCAATTTTTAATATTTCTTCTGTAGTATAATAAGGTGCAAGGCTGATATGGCTATATTCATGTTTTTTTTGTTTTTAAAATGATAGTTTAGCCAATGACATGTATGACTACTAATTATTTATTGAACTATTAATAATCAGATTCATAAAAAGTTCTATAAATACTTTAAACACATATAGAATAGTATAAGACATAACATGGAGGGATCTCATGGTTGATTTTAAAACGAATATAGCTTTTTTAGGTTTTTTTGGTTTTTTTGTTGCATGGATTGGAATGATAAGCGGAATTTTTCTTTCTAATGTGGTTTATAAAACTAATAGAAGAATAAAGGGCACAATACTTGGATTCATTGGTGGCCTTATACTTGCACTAGTATGTTTCGATATGCTTCCAGAATCCTTTGAATATGGAAATGTATATATAGCATCCTTTGGAATTACGATGGGTTTATCTTTAGCTATTATCCTTGAAGGAACTTTTCAACATAACCATTTGGGAACTGCTAAAAGTAATAATGATAAATTTCTTAAGATTGCAATTTTTATTTCAATAGGTATAGCTATCCATAATATTCCAGGAGGAGTTGCCCTTGGTGCACTAGTATCTACTTCATTAAGAAAAGCGATGCACCTATCAATAATTATAATACTACATGGAATTTCAGAAGGGCTAAGTATAGGTTTTTATCTTAAAAATAGGAAATCACAATTTGTTGCGCCCCTATTATTTTCAATGTTTACTGCACTCCCCATGGGAATTGGAGCAATATTAGGGGGTTTTATAGGAAATATATCTTCTTATACAATTTCTATTAGCTTATCTTTTGCAGGTGGTTTAATACTATATGTGGTATGTAGAGAGATTCTTCCAGAGGCTAGAGAAGTATGGGAAGGTAGATTATCAACAATTGGTAATGTGTTAGGGGTAATAGCTGGAATTCTTATAATTTCATTGATACACTAAATTCTTTATGATAGAATATTGTAGAAAAAGAATATATGAGCAATCATTTGAAGAACAATTTAAATGGATTTTATTTACATAACAATAGGCATGAATCTTTGCTATAATTATTAAAATTGATTTATTTTACTAGGGGGAGAAATGATGAGTGGAGGCGCATATGCTAATAAGTTTAAAAATAAATACTTATATCTTATTATAGGGGTGTTATTAACTATAGCTGCGATTAGTAGTTACATCTATTTTGCAAAAACAGCCTATGCCATTTCTATAGATAATAAAGTAATTGGTGTAGTTAGAAATCAAGAAGAAGTTGATAGCATTATTGAAGAGATAAAAGATGAAATGAAAAATAAATATAATAAAGAAATGAAATTAAGTCAGGAGTTAAATATTAAGAAAACTAGAGTTAAAAATGATGATTTGACATCTACTAAAGATATTAAGTCTAATTTATATAATATATTGGATTTTAAGATAGATGCATACGCTATTAATGTTAATGGCAAGGATTTGGTCTATGTTGAGAGTGAAGTCGATGCAGAAAAGGTTTTACAACAATTAAAGGCTAAGTACTACAATGAAAGTGAACAGCTAAAAGAGATAGGATTTGCAGAAAAAGTTGAAATAATATCAAGTGAAATAGACATTAATAAGTTGGTCTCATTTGAAGATGCCTTAGATTATATTCTGTTAGGTGGAGAAGAACTACAAAAGTATAAAGTTGAATCAGGAGATACTGCTTGGGATATTGCAATTAAATATGATGTAGGTTTAGAGGATTTAGCACTCGCTAATCCTGAAATGAATTTAGACAAGCTTAAGATCGGACAGGAGATTAGTCTAAATATACCTGAACCCTATATAAATGTAAAAACAATTGAAACACAAGAATACGAAGAAGAGATACCCTTTAAGTTATCTTACGAAGAGAATGGCAATATTTACATAGGAGAAAAGAAGATAAAAAGGAATGGAGAGGAAGGAAAGAAAAAGGTAGATGTAGAACTAGTAAAGATAAATGGCATATTAAAACAGAAAAATATTATCAGTGAAGAAATATTAAAAGAACCAACTGATGCTATTGTTTTAAAGGGAACTAAGGAAAGACCAAAGACTATGGCCTATGGAGCTTTTAATGTTCCTTCAAGGGGGAGACTTTCATCTAGATTCGGACGAAGATGGGGAAAAGACCATGAAGGAATTGATATTTCAGGATCAGTAGGAACACCAATTAAAGCTGCTGATGGAGGCAAGGTTGTAACTGCTGGTTGGATTAATGGATATGGTAAAGCTGTTATAATAGACCATGAAAATGGTTATAAAACTCTATATGCCCATGCCAATTCATTAAAGGTTAAAAAAGGAGATAGGGTATATAGAGGACAAGTAATTGCAACAATAGGAACTTCAGGGAGAGTGACGGGTCCAAATCTTCATTTTGAAGTACAGAAGAATGGCGCACCTGTTGACCCTCTTAAATTTATAAAGTATTAAATAATTACTGATAATTATATTAATTTTGAGATACAAAGGAGTACTAAAGAGGGGGATTATAAATGGGTAAGAAGTCTATTGCTTTATTTCTAAGTTTATCATTAGCTGCAATCCCCAGTGGATTGACATTTGCAGATGAAAGCCACAATTTACATAAAAAAGGTGTAGATTGCGAAGAAATAAAGATTGTTCAAAGTGCATTAAAACAGGATGGTACATATACTTATGATAAATTAACTACGTATTTTGGTCCTATTACAGAAGAGGCCGTTATAGGTTTTCAAAGAAAATATGGACTTACAGCCGATGGTATAGTAGGTGCTTCTACAATAGATAAAATGAAAGAGCTAGGCATATATCAAAAAGTAGGAAATACTAATCTTGTTATACAAAATAGCCAAGGAATGTACAAAAAAGGCATGAATCATGAAGAAATAAAAGTTTTACAGCAAGCCCTAAAACTAGATGGAGTTTATAACTATGATGAGCTTACTACATATTTTGGACCCGTAACAGAAAATGCAGTGATAGCTTTTCAAAGAAAGTATGGGCTTACTCCTGATGGAGTTATAGGGGCTTCTAGTTTGAATAAGATGAGCTCATTAGGTTTAATAAAATATTCATCTAATCAAGCGATAAGCAGAGGTTCAGTTACAAGAAAAGGTTTTGGGGAACATGTAGACTGGTGGAGTGAAGTTAAGGACAAGCTAATTAATAGAGGAGATAATGTAGTTGTTCAAGACTTTAATACTGGTAAACAGTTTAATATTAAAGTAACCTATGGAACAAATCATGCTGATGTGGAAGCCTTAACAGCTAATGATACTAATATTATGAAAGACATTTGGGGAGGCTTCAGCTGGGAGAGAAGACCAGTACTAGTATATGTCGGAAACAGGGCTTTAGCTGCATCTATGACCAATATGCCCCATGCGGGAGTAGATAACCAACCAGAAGGAGCAACTTTGTCTAAGAGAAGTGGTGGTTATGGAAGAGGTTATAATCTTGATATGGTTAAAAATAATGGAATGAGTGGAGTGGTAGATTTACACTTTAAGGGTAGTTCAAGACATAAGGATGGTAGAAGTGATAGTCAGCATCAAAACGCAATCAAAAGGTCTGCTGGATTAAAATAAAATAATATAATATTTTTTATAGAACCTACTGATATTAATATTAGTAGGTTCTATATTTTTATTTTAAAAAGAGTTGAAATTTAGTAAAAAAAGGTATATACTATAACAGAAACAAACACATGAGCAATTATTCACATATAAGGAGTTGAAGATAATGCCTAATAATAAATCATCAGAAGAGTTTTGCAACTGTACCATTATTCATGAGGATGTTGTAAGAAAGGTAAAATTAAATATGCCTCAGGAAGAAAGGCTATATGATTTAGCAGAGTTATTTAAGGTTTTTGGAGATACAACAAGGATTAAAATACTGTATGCACTATTTGAAGAGGAGATGTGTGTATGTGATATAGCAGCTTTATTAGGTATGACACAATCAGCTATATCACATCAGTTAAGAGTGTTAAAGTCAGCAGGCCTTGTTAAGTACAGAAAAGAAGGGAAAGTAGCATACTACTCCCTAGATGATAATCACATAGAAAATATTTTTGACCAAGGATTCAATCATATAAATCACAAGTAATAGTCAATAATTTTATAGAGAGGGTGATACAAATGCAAAGGAATAACTCTAACCAAGAGTTTAAATGTAAATATTTCAAAGTTCAGGAAGATATAGTTGAGAAAGTTCAAGACCATTTACCTAGTGAGGATGAATTCAAAGAACTAATAAACCTATTTCAGGCTTTTGCTGATAAAACTAAACTTAGAATAATTTATATTTTATTTGACTCTAAAGTATGCACTTGTGAGTTGGCTCAACTATTAAAGAAAGATGAGGACAAAGTTATTAGCCATCTTAAAGAATTAGAAGAATTAGGCGTAGTTAAACATAAACAAGAAGAAGATATGACTTGTTACTACCTAGCTAACAATCATATTCAACACATTTTAGTTGAAGGATGTATCCATAAAAGCTACATTGATTCATAAAGAGAAAGTTAAGAAAGGGGAAAAATTATGAGTAAAAAAATTCATAAACAGCTAATTCTAGAAGGTCTAACTTGAGCGAACTGTGCTTCTAGGATAGAAGCAGACATAAATAAGTTAGAGAGTGTAAAATCAGCTTCTTTTAACTTTGTTACAGAGACATTTTCTATAGAAGTTGATGATGAAGATAAGATAGATTCTATAGTAGCCACAACGAGAGACATTGTTAATAAATATGAACCCCATGTAGTAGTAAAGGAGAAAATAATAGATAAGGAAGGTAAGAAAGTCTTAGTATTAATGGGTCTTTCCTGTGCCAGTTGCTCTACAAAAATAGAGGATAAAGTTAAAGGCTTAAAGGGAGTTAATAATGCCTATGTTGATTTTGCTAACGGCAAGTTGGTTATTGAAGGAAATAAAAGAGAGCTAGATAGGATAACTAAAGAAGCCACGGAAATAATTAAAAAGATTGAGCCAGATGTAGATGTTGTAGTAGAAGATAATAATGACAGTAAAAATACTAGTAAATCTTCACAGGAAAACAGTCATGGAATAAGTGATAATAAAAAAGAATTAATAAGACTATTGGTTGGAGCAGGATTCTTTGGAGCTGCAATGATTTCAAATTTTTCATTTTGGACTGAATTTACATTGTTCTTTATAAGTTATGTTCTAGTTGGTGGAGAAGTAGTACTTAAAGCCTTTAGGAATATACTAAGAGGTCAGGTCTTTGATGAAAACTTCCTTATGACAATAGCTACTGTAGGTGCATTTATTGTAGGAGAATTTGCCGAAGGTGTAGCAGTTATGCTCTTTTATCAAGCGGGAGAGTTCATGCAGGATCTGGCAGTCAATCGTTCTAGAAGATCTATAGCTGAGCTTATGGATATAAGGCCAGACTACGCTAATCTTAAAGTGGGAGAAGATACAAAGAAAGTATCGCCAGAGGAAGTAGAAATAGGGGACTTAATCATAGTAAAACCAGGAGAAAAGGTGCCACTAGATGGAGAAGTGGTTGAAGGAAGTTCTATGCTAGATACCTCAGCATTAACGGGAGAATCAGTTCCAAGGGAAGTAGAAGCAGGTAATGAGGTCTTAGGTGGATTTATAAATAAAAATGGATTATTGACGGTAAAGGTTTCTAAGGAATTTGGGGAATCAACTGTAGCTAAAATACTTGATTTGGTACAAAATGCAAGCAGTAAAAAAGCACCTACAGAAAACTTCATTACAAAGTTTGCCAGATACTATACACCAGTTGTTGTGTTTGGAGCTTTAGCATTAGCGATAGTTCCTCCTTTGGTAATAGAGGGAGCAACCTTCTCTGAGTGGATATATAGAGCATTGGTATTCTTAGTAATATCTTGCCCCTGCGCCCTTGTTGTATCTATTCCTCTTGGATTCTTTGGAGGAATTGGAGGAGCATCTAAAAACGGTATTTTAGTTAAGGGTGGAAACTATCTTGAAGCTCTTAATAGTGTTGAGACAGTAGTTATGGACAAAACAGGAACTTTAACAAAAGGCGTATTCAAAGTAACTAAAATAAGTACTATAAATGATTTTTCAATGGATAAATTAATTAAATATGCAGCATATACTGAAAGCTATTCTAACCACCCAATAGCTACTTCAATATTAAAAGCATATGGAGATGAGATAGATAAAAAGGAAATTTCAAATTACAACGAAATCTCAGGTCATGGAATTAAAGCTACCGTTAAAGGGAAAGAAGTACTAGCTGGTAATGTTAAGCTAATGAAAAAAGAAAATATTAAATATAATGAAGTAGATGAAGCGGGAACTGTTGTTCATATAGCTATAGATAGACAGTATGTTGGTTATATATTAATTTCCGATGAGATTAAAGAAGATTCAAAGAATGCAATAATAGGACTTAAAGAAGTAGGAGTAAAACAGATTGTTATGCTTACTGGAGATAATAGTAGAGTAGCTAACAAGGTAGCACAAGAGCTAGGATTAGATAAAGTATATGCAGAGCTTTTACCCCAGCATAAAGTGGAAAAGGTTGAAATGCTTGAAAGGGAGAAAACAAAAAAATGTAAGCTTATATTTGTGGGGGATGGAATAAATGATGCACCTGTACTAGCTAGGGCAGATATTGGAGTTGCAATGGGAGGACTCGGCTCAGATGCAGCAATTGAAGCAGCGGATGTAGTTATAATGACTGATGAGCCATCAAAAATTGTAAGTGCAATCAAGATAGCTAAGAGAACTAGAAAAATAGTGTGGCAGAATATTATATTCTCACTGGGAGTTAAGGGGATATTTCTTATATTAGGAGCTCTTGGTTATGCAACAATGTGGGAGGCAGTATTTGCTGATGTTGGAGTAACAATAATAGCTGTTCTTAATGCAATGAGGGTTATGAATGTGAAAAAACTATAAAAATATCATAATAAAGCTGTTGATACAGTAACCAACAGCTTTATTATTGAAATCAATATAAAGTAAAGGAGATAAGAAAGCATGTGCTATTATGGTTTAGGATTTGGTTCTAGTAGCTGGTTGTGGGGAGTTATGGGACTTATAAAAATACTAGTTGTTGTTGCAGTTATCATATGGTTAGTGAAATTAGCAACTAAAAATAATTATAAATTTAATAATTTTTCAAACAATGCTACACATATATTACATGAAAGATATGTTAATGGAGAGATTGACGAAGAAGAGTACCTTCATAAAAAGAAAATATTAAAAAGCTAAAGATATTATAGGAGATTTTATTAACATATGTTTATACATTTTTAAGATAAAATGAAAAATACTTAAAATCAATCCTGTACGAAATATGAGTAAACACAAAAAAATAACATAAACTTGAGGTGAATAAATGATATATATAATAATACCAATATTATTAGTGGCAATTGACCAAACATCAAAGTACTTGGCTGTCAATTATCTAAAATCCATTGGAAGTATTGAGTTAATAGAGGGCGTATTTAACGTAACCTATGCAATTAATACAGGGGCTGCCTTTAGTATTTTATCGGGGAAACAAGTATTTCTGATTTTAGTTACCACAGCAGTAACTGGATTCCTAATGTATTACTTATTTAAAGCAATAAAGGAAAATAAATCGAGAATTTTAAAGTTGTCGTTGTCTTTAATTATAGGGGGTGCACTAGGGAATCTTATAGATAGGATAAGATTAAACTATGTAATTGATTATTTTGATTTCACTTTAATTAATTATCCTATATTTAACGTAGCTGATGTTTTTGTTGTGTGTGGCACAATATTATTAGCATATGGGATTTTATTTAGAAAAGATATAATTTAAACTATATAGATTTTAAGTATTACTCCTTTGTTTAAAAGATTTAGAAAAGTAAAATACATTTAAAAATAATCAATCGGAATGGGTGAAGTAGATGAAGAAATGAGTAACCATAGGCATTATAATATTTAGTTTTTCATATTTATTGCAATTACAATTTATAATAATTTAACTGTTACAGTTAACACTCAAGAAAGTTCACTATATATAGTGGCTGGCTCAGGATTAAAAGAAATTTCAAGCCAGTTAGAAGATAAGAAAATTATAAGTTCAGCAGAATACTTTATTTTATATACTAAACTTAAAGGCCAAGAAAATAAAATACAAGCGGGTAAATTTAAAATACCTCCTAATATAAACTTAGATACGCTCTTAAAGAAGCTACAAGATCCAGAGCAAGAATATATAAAGATTACAATACCAGAAGGATATACTGTATATCAAATAGCAGAGATATTAGAAAAGAATAATCTAATAAATAAAGAAAAATTTTTAGAAATAGCTACAAAAGGCATATCTGATTTTGATATAGATATCGATTCAGATAATATCCTTTACAAACTAGAAGGATATCTGTTTCCTGATACCTATTATATACCAAATGGATTTAAAGAAAAGGAAATTATAGATGTGATATTAAAGAGATTTGATGAAGTATTTACAGATAAAAATAGAGAGCGAGCCAAAGAACTTGGACTGAGCATTAATAAAATTTTAACTATAGCATCTTTAATAGAAAAAGAGGCAGCAAATGATAGCGAGAGAAAAACTATTGCTGGTGTAATATATAATAGATTAGAAAATAATATGCTACTACAAATAGATGCATCTGTTATTTATGGAATAACAAAAGGAGAAGGTCATATAAGTAGGCTTTTATATAAAGATCTGGAATCTAATTCTGTATATAATACTTATAAGTATAAAGGTCTTCCCCCAGGACCTATTGCTTCATCGGGTATATCTTCCATAGAAGCAGCCTTATATCCAGAGGAACATGGGTATTTTTACTATGTATTCGATAATAACAAGCATGTATTTAGTAAAACCTATAAAGAACATTTGAAGAATGTAGCAAGTATAAGAAATAAACAGAATAAGAATTGAGACTGTTTCAAAGAAATGTTTCGTTTCTTTGTATCCCTTAGTCTATTTTCTGTCAACTAAAGGGTACTGATTTTATTCATTAGGGAGGATAAGTATTTTTTACCAGAAGTGGTAAAGTCGTTTCTAGTTTTGAAAATAGAAAAAAAGGTTGACTTTCAAAGAGGGAGAGTTATAATCAAATATATGAATATGTATTCATATATTTGATGGTTGTGCAACGTATGAATTATAATTATATACAAAGTGCTTTAACTACGGGTATAATTCATCTTAAAAATATCTCTGATCATGAATTGCTCCACTTACTTGAAATGAACCAAGATGAGGTAATTGAGGAGTTAGAAGTATTAGCAAAACTAAGAGTTGTAGAGTATAGGAAAGAGGGTGATATGGTTTGTTATTCTTTAGCCAATAATCATATACAACATATTTTAGTAGAAGGGTTTCTACATGTAAGTCAAAACAATAAAAGAGTAGAGGATTAGTCTACGAGGGGGTATAAAAATGAGCAAATTAAATCGTAAAGAATTAATTCTAGAAGGTTTAGATTGTGCTAATTGTGCAATGAAGATTGAGTCAAAGGTAAATGAGCTTAATGGTGTAAATAAAGCAACAGTAAATTTTTCAACTCAAATTCTTACAATTGAAGCAGATGAATCATATATGGACCAAATTGTTTCAGAAGCTAAAAGTATAGTTAAGAAACTTGAACCACATGTAATTGTTAAAGAAAAAGTATCCAATAAAAGAAAAAAGAAGATTTTAACTCTTAAAGGGCTTTCATGCTCAAGTTGTGCTACTAAGATAGAGGATAAAGTTAATGCCATTAAGGGTGTGGATAAGGCCTTTATAGATTTTGCCTCAAGCAAATTAATCATAGAGGTATATGACAGAACAATTTTAAATAGTATCGTAGATGAAGTTACAACAATAGTGAAAAAGCTAGAGCCTGATGTAGATGTGATAGAAGAAAAGAAAAAGGGTTCAAATATGGAAAAAACTGAAGAAGAACAGGATATAAGGGAAAAATGGTACAATAGACAATCCACGAGGCTGATTATTTCAGCCGTATTATTCGGAATAGCTACTCTATCTGATTTATCTAATAACATAGAGATAGGTTTATATGCAATCAGTTACTTGCTTGCTGGGGGTGAAGTTCTTTTAAAGGCTGGTAGAAATATAATAAGAGGGCAGGTTTTTGATGAAAACTTTTTGGTAGGTATAGCAACGATTGGTGCATTTGGAATTAATGAAGCACCAGAGGGTGTAGCAGTTATGTTATTCTTCCAGGTTGGAGAATATCTCCAAGGTAAAGCAGTAGATCGTTCTAGAAAATCAATTGCTTCATTGATGGATATACGACCTGACTTTGCAAATCTTAAAATTGGAGAAGACATACAGAGAGTATCACCAGATGAAGTGGAAATTGGAGATATCATTATAGTAAAACCCGGAGAAAAGGTTCCACTAGATGGTAAGATTATAGAAGGAAAATCAATGGTTGATACTTCCGCATTAACTGGAGAGTCTGTACCAAGAAAAGTTGATGTAGGAGATGAGGTTTTAGGTGGATTTATTAATACCAATGGATTATTAACAGTAGAAGTTACAAAGGAATTTGGCGAATCCACAGTATCTAAAATACTAGACCTTGTTCAGAATGCAAGCAGCAAAAAGGCTCCAACGGAAAACTTTATAACAAAGTTTGCAAGGTACTATACACCAGTAGTTGTATTTGCTGCTTTAGCATTGGCGATAATTCCTCCACTAGTAATTGAAGGAGCAACTTTCTCAGAATGGATATATAGAGCATTGGTATTTCTTGTAATATCCTGTCCATGTGCATTGGTAGTATCAATACCCCTTGGCTTCTTTGGAGGAATCGGAGGAGCATCAAAGAGTGGTGTATTAGTGAAGGGGAGTAATTATCTAGAAGCTTTAAATAATGTAGATACAGTAGTCTTCGATAAGACTGGTACTTTGACTAAGGGTGTATTTAAGGTTACAGAGATTGTAAACAAAGGTGATATGGATAAAGCACAGCTTTTAGAATACACAGCATATGCAGAAAGCTTTTCAAACCATCCCATTGCATTATCAATACTAAAGGAATACGGGAAGGAAGTAAACCAGAATGAGGTAGCTGACTATGAAGAAATATCAGGACATGGAATAAAGGTTAAGGTAAAAGGAAATGAGGTATTAGCAGGTAACAAAAAGCTAATGAATAAGGAAAATATAGAGTATTCAAATGTAGAAACCTTTGGAACGGTTGTTCATGTTGCCATAGATAAAAAATATCGGGGATATATTGTAATATCCGATGAAATAAAGGAAGATTCAGCACATGCAATAAAGGAACTAAAGAATATTGGAGTAAGAAAAACTGTTATGCTTACTGGTGACAATAAGGTTGTTGGAGATAAGGTAGGAAAACAACTAGGATTGGATCAAGTACATGCAGAATTACTTCCACATCAAAAGGTTGAGAAGGTAGAGGAATTAGATAAAGAAAAAGCTCCAAAAGGAAAATTGATCTTTGTCGGAGACGGTATAAACGATGCTCCAGTACTAGCAAGGGCAGATGTTGGTGTAGCCATGGGTGGATTAGGCTCAGATGCAGCAATTGAGGCTGCTGATGTCGTTATCATGACAGATGAACCCTCAAAGCTTGTAAGCGGTATAAAGATAGCTAAAAGAACCAGAAAGATAGTATGGCAGAATATAATCTTTGCACTGGGAGTGAAAGCAATATTTTTAGCATTAGGAGCTGTTGGAATTGCAACACTTTGGGAAGCGGTATTTGCTGATGTTGGTGTAACTGTTCTTGCGGTTATAAATGCAATGAGAGTAATGAAAATCAAGAATATATAACACCTGCATGTAAGCTAAAGAGTGAACTATAGATAAGATATTAGGGTTATACTAGCTGTGATTTTTCATCAAGCAAGTATAACCTTATATTGCAACAACTTTAAATTAAAATTCGAGAAAAAAGGGTTATACTATATTTTACAAACGAGGAGGAGATAGCATGATTCAGTTAGTAACAGACAGCTCAGCTGATTTGCCTAAGGAGTTGCTTGATAAATATAATATTTCTGTAGTCCCTTTAACTATAAACATTGATGGAAAGGAATACTTGGAGGGTGTAGACCTAATGCCTCAAGAATTTTATGAGAAGATGTGTAATGGCAAAGAGCTACCTAAGACCTCACAGCCTTCACCAGCAGCCTTTGCAGATTTCTTTAAGACTTTATCAGGCAAAGGGCCTATACTCTGCCTAACTATATCTTCAGGTCTAAGTGGTACCTATCAATCCGCCTGCGTTGGAAGAGATATGTCAGGTCAAGATGTGACAGTTTTTGATACCTTGGCAGGTTCATTAGGACATGGACTACAGCTGATAGAGGCCAGAAAGCTTGCTATTCAGGGGCTTCCAATTGATAAAATCGTTGAATTCCTTGATGAGCTCAGAAAACGTTCAAATATATTAATTCTACTTGATACCCTTGAAAACATTGTTAAGGGTGGACGCCTGAGCAAGTTTCAGGGTTCAATTGCTAAAATCCTTGATATAAAGGTTTTGCTTGAAGGGATTGAAGGAAAGGTTGAGATAATCGAGAAAATACGAGGCAAGAGAAGGTTTTTGATGAGGACTATTGATATAATTGGAGAAAGGAAAAGGGATTTTTCAGATACCGTGTTTGGAATCACTCATATAAATAACCTTAAGGATGCTGAGATCCTAAGGGATGAGATTATAAAGAGATACAAACCAAAGGATATTATAATAAATTATATGGGTGCAACAATGGGAACCTATGCAGGAAAGGGAGGCATTATTGTATCCTTTTATTAGAATATTTTATAACACTGTTATATAACTACTATAAACCTTTTATCAATTATATTCCCCAAAACCGATGGGTGCAGAATGATCGGAAAATGAAACACTTTCCATATAATACCCACGGGAAATAAGTAGCAATATATACCTGCAGTCAAGTATAGTTTCTTAACGAACTTATTTCACCCTTATGAGTTAAGTCTTTAAGTTTAGTGAAGAATAGAGATCTATCCTTCTCTAGCCTTTACAAGTCGGAAGGAGTGTATTGTTATAGATAAGCTTGAAGTTTTAAAAGACGAGCTAAGTAGTGCAATAGACAAAGGAAATATAGATGAAGTATTAATAATAAGTAAAAAGCTAGATTTAGTGATAAGCAATATTATAGAAAAATATTAAATAGGAGATTTATTGTAATGAGTGAAAAAATAGTACATGCTTTAAAATTTAAAATTCTTGATGGCATATATGACCATGTAGTAAGAATTACCTGTAGAGATAACACTATTAAAAACTCCTTAATAAGTATTGCACAAATTAAAGGTGCCTGTAAAGTTTTAGACGTAGGTTGTGGTACAGGGACCTTATTGTTAAAAATTAAGGGCAGATATGAAAATTGTGATATTGTTGGAGTAGATGCAGATAAGAGGATTTTAGAAATTGCAAAATTGAAAGCAGATAAAAAAAATATAAATATACGTCTATTTGATGCATATGCACAAGAATTACCATTTGATGAAAATACATTTGGTGTCGTTGTATCGAGCCTTTTATTTCACCATCTTAACAATGAGGATAAAACAAAGGCATTTAAAGAAATTCATAGGATATTAAAAAAAGATGGAAAACTAATTCTAGCTGATTGGGATAAGCCTCAAAATCCTCTATTGAAGTTTGGATTTTTTATGTTAAGGTTATTGGATGGCTTTAATAATACTGAACTTCATTTAAAGGGTGAACTAATCAAGCTTATTAAACAAGAAGGTTTTAAAAATGTAATAGTTGATAAAAAGATAAATACAGTATTTGGTACAATCTCAATATGGAGTGCTCAAAAATAATTGATAGAGAAATATTTGTATGTGGAAATGCCTACTGAATAGGAAATGTCATGGAATGACGGCTTTTTGAATAGAAATTATCATATTCATATAAATCACAAAAGAATCTAATTATATTAAGACTAGAGCAGCATATTCATATAGAAAATTTCGGAATTTTATTTAGCATTCTCAAATATGAATAATATTGGGGGTGCTAATAAATGGAATGGATAGTAGATTTTCTTAAACAATTATCAAATATAGATTTTTCAATAGCTGTGTTTATCAGTTTCTTTGCTGGATTATTGACTGGGTTTGATCTTTGTAGAGTTGGTATGGCATCCAGCGTACTGGTATTTCAAAATAAATCTAAAAAAAAAGTTATATTCTCAACTTCATTAGTAATAATGATTTCTTTTATTATTACATTTACTATTCTAGGAATAATAAGTATTTTCCTCGGGGAGCAGATTATAGAATGGTTCAAAGAATATGAAAACATGTTTAACAATTTTTTAGCAATTATATTTGCATCAATGGGCTTATATATGCTTGGTTTAAGGCTATATCATATTCTTAAATTATTACCTTTTACGATTGTTTATTTTAGTTTTAAACAAAAGAAAAGAAAACAAAGACAATTAAACCATCCTATAACAAAGGCTTTTTCATTAGGGACATTATTTGCTTTTACGGCTATACCATGTACAACACCTATGTTTTTAGCAATGATAACCTATTTTATAGTTAAGCAATCTATCTTTCAAAGTGTTGTTTTGCTTTTTATATTTGGAGTAGGCCATAGCCTTCCTTTTCTTGTTATAGGATGGCTGGCTGGAATATTAGAAAATACGAGATGGATGGCTCGATGGCATCAAATATTAAATAGAATAATCGGTCTTATATTGATTTTTATTGGTATATATTTTGTTTTCGAGTAAAATTTTTATATTGAAAATAGCTTTGTGTGTCCTTAATATTTAACTAAAGTAGCAATGGTATTTATAGAAAACCTGTTTTATCCCACTTATCCCGATATCGGGATAAAACAGATATTACATGGTTAAATACTTACACTCGAGGAATTTACCTTAAGCTGTATATGATTATAGATATTTATAGTAGAAAAATTGTTGGCTGGGAAGTATGGTCAGAAGAAACTGGAGAGTTAGCTTCACAGCTTGTTGAAAGAGCTATCTTATCTGAAAAAATCAAAGGGAAACCATTAGTACTGCATTCTGACAATGGAGCCCCTATGAAATCTTATACACTAAAAGAAAGGCTTGAGGTCCTTGGAGTATTATCTTCTTATTCAAGACCAAGAGTAAGTAATGATAATCCCTATTTAGAAGCTGGATTTAGAACTCTAAAATATAGACCAGGATATCCTGGAGATGGATTTAAAACTATTGAAGGTGCAAGAAAGTGGGTTTATGCATTTGTTGAGTGGTACAACAATAAACACTATCATAGTGGAATAAATTTTTTGACACCGAATAGCAGACACAATGGAGAAGATAAAGAAATAATGAGAAAAAGAAAAAAGCTCTATGAATCAGCACGTAGACTTCATCCCCAAAGATTTAATAAAGGAATAAGAAAGTGGGAAGTACCTAAAGCGGTAGCTTTAAATCCAACAGATGAAGTCAAAGAGACTCTTGAAAATGATGTAATATAATTTTTTGAGAAATAGATGTTTTTAAGGGTGCTCTTTTTGAAAAATATATGGTAAAATATTCAAGTTTTATATTTCTCAGAAATCGAACATAACAACAATATTAAATTTTATGCGACAACTCGCTTGACAAACACCGATATCGGGATAAGTGGGATATCACTTATGTGTGGACACTGGATGGATTCGTTTATCTTACAACAGTAATGGATCTGTTTTCTCGCAAGATAGTAGGATGGAATGTTTCGGATTCACTTTCCAGCGAGAGCGTGCTTGTAGCTGTAAACAAAGCAAAGTCTTCAAGAGATTCAGATACCCCTATACTCATTCACAGCGACCGAGGAGTGCAGTATGTCTCCAAAGCATATATAGATGCTACTCCGGCAGGCAAATTCATCAGAAGCTATTCCAAAAAGGCTACGCCTTGGGACAATGCTGTAATCGAGTCATTTCATGCTCTGATAAAAAGAGAGTATCTGAACAGATTCGTCATAAAGAATATCAATCATGCACGGAGGCTTATTTTCGAATATATTGAAGCTTTCTACAATACAACAAGGATTCATAGTCATTGCAAGATGGCTTCGCCATATGATTATGAAAAAAGGTATGCAAGTTGATTGATTCAAGAATATATTAAATTTATGTTGTCCGTTTTATTGACATAAGACCATACCTTAGCCGAGGCTAACATTAATTAATGCTCAATTCCATATTATGATTTTTGTAAAAAAAGTTGCTTGTCCACATTCAATTATTTATCTACTGTACATTTTAGTATCCTCTTTGTAACAGTAACCGTCAAGAAATTCTTATCTAGAATACATCAAGAGTCTCAGCTAAAATAACAAATAGTAAAACTTAAGGAGGTATCGGTTATGAATAGTGAAGCACCAGCTGTAGACTGGGATGATATTTTAAATAAAATTTCTTCTTATAAAGGAACTATTAAAACCCCTTGTAAAGCGAGTAATATTAGTGTTCATCAATTATAACCACATACATTAGTAAATCCAGTTAATACTGGATTTGTTAATTCCAAAAGCTATGATTTCAAGTGTATTTGCACTTGATAATAAGGTGGAAGCTCAGGTTTAGCAACAGGATCAAATCTTCATTTTGAAATAAGAAAAAACGGAAAAATAATCAGCAGATATTTAATAATACTTACAATGGAATATAAATAATATAAATAGAATACAAAGCAAATAGGGTGAAATAATCTATATAGAATATTTTATATACTATTAATAGAGCTCTAAACAGAGGTCTATTTCGTTGATGGCTTTGCTTAGAAAAAATAATTAAAGTAAATATTTCCAAAGTAGTTATAGGTGTATTTGAGAATATTAATTATAGCGTTATTAATGAATATTCAATGCTAATAAAAATAATTTTATAAAGACCCACCTAAAATTAGAGAAATATACGAATATATTAATAGGAGCATGATCAGGAGTGGTAACATGGAAGAAAAAAATTCAGTAGATATATTAATTGATAAAGCAAAAACTGACTTCCTGGCTCGAGAGAAGATATTTCATGAGTATCGACCCGAAATTAAGTCTATAGCTTCAAGTATTTGTAAGCGTAATCTTAGTTGGGATAATGATGATGAATTAAGCATTAGTCTTATTGCTTTTAATGAGGCAATTGATACTTATGATAAATCAAAAGGAATGAAGTTTATTAGTTATGCCAGAATGTTAATTCATAATAGATTAGTTGATTACTTTCGTAGTGAATTGAGATTCCAACATTCATCCTTAAATGTAGTGGGTGAAGAACATCAGGTTAATGAATATGAAAAGAGGCAGGCATTTGATGAGCATAGAAAAAAACAAGAGAATGAAAGTTTAAGCGAAACTATGGAGATATTTGACTCAAGTCTTTTGGATTATGGTATCTCATTAGATGACTTAGTAAAAATATCACCAAAGCATAGAGATACTAGGCACATGCTTATGAAAGTAGCTCAATCCATAGTAAATGAACGAATCTTATTATCAAAATTAAAACAAAGTAAGAGGCTACCTATTAAAGAATTAAAAATATATACAGGACTTAGTCGCAGGACATTAGAAAGAGGAAGAAAATACATTATTGCATTAGCCTTGATATTAAGTGACGACAACTATTCAGAGATAAAGAATTTCATTAACTTTCCAAATGCAGAAGGTGGTGAAAAACTATGAAAACATCAAAAGGAAAAATTTTAAAAATAGATAATAAACATGTAGTGGCAATAACTAAGGATGGGGAGTTTATTCGAACACCTCTTCCAAAACATAAGGTAATGGTTGGAGATGTAATAGAAATTCCTAATAAAAAGTTCATTAATTATAGAAGCTTTACACCATATGCAGCTATAGCTGCCATGCTTATTATCGCTATAAGTTTAGGATTATTTAACTTCTCTATGACGCCTACAGCCTATGCTTCTGTAGCATTAGATATGACAAATAGTAGTATAGAACTAACTTTAGATGAGCAAAGTAAGATCGTCAAAGCTGAAGCTAAGAGTGAACAAGGTGCAAGGATATTAAAGGACTTAAATATAGAAGGCATGGATATTTACAGTGGCGTTAACTTAGTAACAAATAAAGCTGTAAATCTAGGTTATTTTAATCCCGAAGAAAAAAATTTAGCTATAGCAACTGTAATTCCACTTCAAGATAAAAAAAATCAAACAAATATAGATTCAGAAAGGTTAATGACAACTATTCATGATGAGATGTTTAAAAATAAATATGATGGCTATGTTATTGTGAATAAAGGGAATACCGAGATTATGAAAAGGGCACATGACAAAGACCTTTCAGTAAATAAATATATGCTACAGGAAAAATCAAAGGAGCATAATATAAATCTACCAGATCAAACAATCAGAAACAAATCAACTACTGATATAATGAAAGATTACAACTTAGATATGCAAAAGATGTCTCCAGATAACTGGTGTGAAATCTATGAGAATAATTCTAGATACCCTAATAGAAATAATCAAATGAATAGATGGGATATGCAGCCTAATGCTCCTAAAAATGAACCAGATTTAGAAGAAAATCAAGAACCGCGAAATAATCCAAATAATATGCCTAATAGTCATCGAAATGACTGGATGGACAATAATAATGATCAATGGCAAAATCACCAAAATAATTGGATGGATAATAACCAATGGCAGGACCACCAAAATAATTGGATGAATAATAATCAAAATCAGCATATGAATAACATGTGGAGAAATAATTAAATAAAAAAATATTTTCTGCTCAAATATAGGGTAACTACGGTTATCCTATATTTTTTTGAACTGCATATGTACTAGATATAAATTTTTTAAAGAATATTATTTAACACCCACCTAAATTCAATATTTCATTCGAATAAGTTAATAGAAAGCAAGGTAGTGTAAAGTAACCTATGAAAAACAAAGATCAAAAAAATCTTAACAAAAAATTTAACGATTAGAAAAAATGAGTTCTGAATAGGAGTTACGCCACCCTTGACAGCATAGCAAACAATGCTCTGAATTAGATACCGACGGCGAAAGAACTCAAAAACAGATAGATATCACCGTCGTATTCACAGCATTTTAGCATTGTTCTAGCTATGCCATCAAGGGCATGTCCTTCGGATGGCTAGATTATTAACCTCGGGCTCAAGAATCTAAAAACAGATAGAATTAAGTTGAGTTATTTCTTTGCATATTTAAGATAGTCTGTTGTCCAAGAAAAATGAGGAGTTGCCACTTACCAGGCACGTTGAGAGTATAATAATGATGACGTATTGTGGTTCGGAGGGAGAAAAATAGAGGTTGACCACAACATATAGTGGTTTGAGAACAAAATTTGGGTCAAAAAACAGTGGAAAAACACCGTTTTTTGACCCTTAAAAATAGGCTGAAATATAGATGACATAGGATAATTTGAGTGATGATAGGATAGAAATAGGAAAACAAGTTTGGAAAGATGGAATAATAATCTGATGGGCTGGAGGAAACTTTATATAATGTGCATCAGTAGAAAATTATGAGTAGTTAATAGAATCTATACTGTTAGATTGTATTGTACTCATGTTCATATTATGGTAGAATAAACATATCAACATATATTGATATGTTTATTCTTATTAAGGATGAATTTTACTTTATTGCAAGAAACGATAATGATCCAAAAAATACTAGACAATTACTTGGACTATGATAATAGTTTCAGTTGGGCTAATTGTATGTCTGGGTTTATTTAGGGGGGTAAAATTATGCAAACTATTGATGAACAAATTGAAGTATATACAAAATTCTTTCATGGATTATCAAATCCTACGAGATATAGAATTATATTATCCTTATTAGATGGTCCTAAAAACGTTGGAGAATTGACAGAGGACATTGGGTGCTCCCAAAGTCTTATATCAATGCAATTGCAATGCTTAAGATGGTGTAACTATGTGAAAGCATTAAGGGATGGAAAGAATGTTTATTACTCTATTTCAGATGAAAGAGTAATAGCACTAGTTCAGCTAGGGCAATCTATAGCTGATGGAAATACAGATAAAATATGTACTTGTGAAATTTTAAAAAATGAAAAGTATATCGAAAACAAGGAGGGATAAAATGAGTGGAAATGCAAAAGACTTTGATTTAATTATTATTGGAGGTGGCTCGGCAGGGTTTGCTGCAGCAATTAAGGCTTCTCAGTTTAATAAAAAGGTTGCAGTTGTTGAAAGCGGAGTAGTTGGAGGAACATGTTTAAATGTAGGATGTGTGCCTACCAAGAACTTGTTAAGAGTAGCAGAAGTATATCATTTTGGAAAAGAGAACCCTTTTGCGGGCATCAATATGAAACAAGTAAGTTTAGATTTCAAAGAGATTATTATGCAAAAAGATAATCTGCTTGCAGAGCTAAGAAAAGAAAAATATATCGATATTTATGAAAATGACAAAAATATCACCTTACTTAAAGGCAAGGCTGAATTTATTAACCAAGATACCATCCAGGTAAATGAAAAACAATATAAGGCTTCTAAATATATAATTACAACTGGTTCTAGGTCTTCTGTTGCTAAAATTGATGGCTTAGAATGTGTAAAATACTTAACCAATATTGAAATTATGGAGTTAGATAGGTTACCTGAAAAATTAGTTATTATAGGTGGTGGCTGGATCGCTGTTGAGTTTGCTCAAATGTTTTCTATGTTTGGTTCAAAGGTTACAATTCTACAAAGAAGCGGAAGAATAGTTAAAAATGAAGAACCTGAAGTTTCTGAGTCCTTAGAAAAAGCACTAAAAAATCAGGGAATAAATATTGTAACAGATCTTTCGTTTCAAAAAGTGTATGAAGAAAATAATAGAAAATATGTAACTGTTATAAAAGAAGGGAATAAACAGACTTTTGAAGGTGACCAATTATTAATAGCTACAGGGAGAACCCCAAACTCTGATAACATGGGGCTGGAGAGAGCAGGAGTAATAGTAGATGAAAAAGGCTTTATAAAAGTTAATGAATATCTACAAACTTCAAATCCTAATGTTTATGCAGCTGGTGATGTTATAGGAAACTATATGCTTGTTACAGTAAATGCCCATGAAGGTTCAGTAGCGGGTGAAAATGCTACTCAGAACAATATAAGAAAGCCTAACTATAAAGCAGTTCCCCATGCAATATTTACTAGTCCCCAGGTGTCATCTGTAGGACTTAAGGAAACTGAAGCTATAGAGTTAGGATTTAAAGTTGATAGTAGATCTTTAGATATGGCATTAGTTCCAAAAGCAGCTACAATTAGAAATACTCAAGGATTTGTAAAGATGATTATTGATAAAGACACTAAGAAGATTTTGGGGGTTCATGCAATGGGTGAGTTAGCAGCAGAGATTATCCAAGAGGCAACTTTAGCAATACAATTTGATCTCACAAACACTGATATATCGAATACTATACACGTATACCCTACTATGTCAGAAGCAATAAAACTTGTTGCACAATCCTTTGATAAGGATATGAAAAAACTTAGCTGTTGTGCTGAATAAGTAAAGGAGGAAGATAATCAATGAAAATAAAAGAAGAATTGAATTTTGAAAGCAGATCTTGTTGTGGGGGTAAAACAGAATCTGCCAGTATGGTAGAAAAAAACACTTTATGCCCTGTGTGCAGAGAAGAAGGTAAACTTGTAAAAAACATAACTGTTAAGCATATGGTAATTGATAGGGTTAAAGAACATGTTGGAGATAATGACTATTATTTATGTATGAACGAAGCTTGCTCTGTTGTATATTATGGTCAAGAATCTGATAATAAATTTGGTAAAAAAGATGTGAAAGAACCTATTTGGTTTAAAATTGATGCTAATCCTAAATATTCATGCTACTGCAGTAAGGTTACAGAAGATCAAATTATAGATGCAGTTGTTAATAAAGATGCAAAAAATATGAAGGATATAATAGTATTAACAGGTGCAATGAAAAATGGTAAATGTGAAACTAATAATCCATTAGGTAAATGCTGTAGTCCAATTATACAAGAAGCAATAAAAAAAGGTTTAGAGATAAAAGAAAACCCTATGCAAGCATAAGGCTCATTCTTCTTATGTTGTGTTGTGAAAACACAAAAGAAAAATTGATACAAGCATTGTCCTAACCAAATGATTAGGTGTTTATATTTAATGATACATTAAGACATGATTTTGCTCTGATTATCTGCGACAGTGAAAAAATTATTTAATAGGTTGTATTTAATTAGTAGAAAATGAGCATAGTTTTTATCTTTAGAATTAAATTAAAAACGTCAACAGCACTGAGATGCAAAAATCTTGGTGCTGTTGTTTTATATAAGTAAAAAAGTAAATATAGAAACACAAAGAGGCGAAATCTTAGGTTAACTTATGTTATTCAAAATGGTGCAGGACTTAAAGGTTAAAAGGAAGAGCCAGTTTCACTACAGTATTGTCATGATTTATGCAGATGAGATTGGTACAATCCCAAAGATAGGATCCTTTGAGATGATGATGATGCTTAGTGCAGGTCGTTCAAAAAAGTATCATTAGTACCCATCATTCAATCTTTTGGACAGCTTGATAAGAACTATTGAAAAGAAGGCAGTGAAATTAAAACTGATAACTGTCAGCTTTCTATCTTTGGCGGATTTGCTTCTAACTTAGAAACTGTTCAAGTTCTATCTAAGGCATTATTACATTAAAAAAGTATTTTTTACCCCTTGACTCTGTACTTAGGTACAGGCATTATAATGATGATGATATAACTTGATTGATTAAATATTTCAAGGGCAAGATATAGTCTATTGATGTAGCCAATGGAATAGTACTATTCCATTAAAAGTGGTAATTTTAATAACTCAAAATGAAAGGAGAACAATGAAATGTCAGATGTAATTCTTAGAGTGGAAAATTTGCACAAAGTATTTCCAATATCAAAGGAACGACAAGTGAAAGCTGTGCGTGATATTAGCTTTGAAGTCCAACGAGGAGAAATTTTTGGTTTTTTAGGACCAAACGGAGCTGGTAAAAGTACAACAATTAGTATGGTGACAACTCAGTTAGAACCCACATCAGGTAAAATCTTTATTGATGAACAATCAATTTTAGAAGACCCTGCTCTAGCACGTAGAAAAATAGGCGTAGTTGCTCAACATAATAATCTGGATAGAGGATTAACTGCAAGGGAAAATCTAATATATCATGCTAAATATTTTGGGATAGATGATAAAACGGCAAATAAAAGAGCTGATGAGTACCTTGATAGATTTGGACTTACCGAACGACAAAATGATTATGTAAGAAGTTATTCAGGAGGAATGGCACAACGCTTAAAAATAGCTCGTGCTATTATGCATAACCCTGATATATTATTTTTAGATGAACCAACAACTGGTCTAGATCCTAGTTATAGATCTATATTATGGGACCAAATGCTAGCTTTAAATAAGGCTGGAACCACGATATTCCTTACAACTCATTATATGGAAGAGCCAGAGCAACTTTGCAATCGAATTGCTATTGTTGACAAAGGGGAATTAAAAGCTATAGGAAGGGTTGAAGAATTAAAAGCACTAATTCCTAGCAATAATATTATTTCGATAAAATTAGCCAATCTTGATCCAAAATTTGCTGAACAGGCTAAGACCTTACCCGAAGTAAAAAATGCTGCGATTAAAAATGGCGTACTACTTCTATATATGAAGCATAATAAGCCTGATTTCAATCAGATTTTAGAATGGGTGAATAAATTAGATTCACCTTTACAAAATATAAGCTTAAGTGCAAGTACACTTGATGATGTATTCATACATTTAACTGGAAAGGGGAGTGTAGATCATAATGAAAACAAATGAGATAAATAATAATTCGAATTGGATAGCATTTAAAGCTATGGTCAAACGTGACTTAGTAATTCAAGCAAGGGATAAATGGGAGTTTGTTTTTCGTGTAGCCATGTTACCTTTTGTATTAATTCTTCTTTACGGATATATCTTACCAAGAGTTGGAATTGTTGCACCAACTTTCCCAAATCAGATGTTTCCTGGGATGGTGGGCATGAGTATTTTGGTAACGGGAATCCATGGGACAGCAGTTCCTTTAACAATGGATTTTAATATGTCTAGAGAAATAGAGGATCGTTTACAAGCACCTGTTAATGTAAGAGTGGTGGCATTTGCCAAGATGTTTGTAGGAATTTTGGAATCATGGATTGGTGGGTTGATAGTATTACCAGTATCCCTACTATTTATGGCAAGTTCTTTAGATATAACAATAAACACTCAAAGTATTCTAATGCTTATTCCAATATTGATACTTGCTGCTATTTGCTCAGCAACTCTTGGTCTTTTGGTCGGTACAATAATAAAACCAAGCCAAATTGCAGCCATGTTCCCAGGCTTCTTAATGCCTTTGGTTTTCACAGGAGCTATATTCTTCTCTTGGAATTCATTAAGTGCAACGCCAATTATTCAAAAGCTAGTTTTAATAAATCCTTTGTTATATGTTAATGAAGCATTAAGGGCAGTTTTAACACCACAAATCACTCATATGCATTTAACATATAGTATCTCAGGAATAATCATAAGTACACTTATAATGGGTTATTTTGGAGCTAAAAGATTTGCTAACATGTCAGGTGGGAAATGGTAAATAATCATTTTAAATATAATAAAATAAAACCCTTGACTCTGTACCTAGATACAGACCTTATAATGATATTAGAAGGTGATATAAATGAAAGGTTTATCAATAGGTGAAGTTGCTAAAAAATCTAATGTGAATATTGAAACCATCAGGTATTATGAAAGACGTGGTTTAATCTCAGAACCACCTAGAAGTGAATCAGGTTATCGAATATTCCCTTTAGAAACTGTCGAGAGGATTAAATTTATCAAGCGTTCTCAAGAATTAGGATTTTCTCTCAATGAAATTGAAAAGCTTCTAACAATTACAGAAGATGAAGAGCACTTTGATTCTAAAGAAATCCTTGATTTTACTACTCAAAAAATTAGGGATATTGAATTAAAAATTCATGATCTTGAAAAAATGAAATTTGCTTTAGAAGATTTGTCTGCCCAATGTCCTGGATTAGGAAATCTTATTTGTAAATGTCCAATTGTTGAAACTTTATCGAAAGGAGGTGGAAAAAATGGCTAAGAGATTAATTGAAGTGTTTACTTCAGGTTGTTATGTGTGTGATAATACTGTAAAGCAAATTAAAGAATTAGCATGCCCTAACTGCGAAGTGGTAGTTTATGATTTAAATAAAAAGTGCGAAACAAATGAGTGCGAAGATAAAGCTAAAAAATATGGAATACAATCTGTCCCTGCTGTAGCAATCGATGGCAAACTAGTTGATTGTTGTAAAAACAAGGGAATTGATATTGAAATATTAAAGGCAGCTGGATTGGGGCAATAATTACTTTATGGACTAGGGTAATATTTATTTATCAAGTTATTAGGAAATAAAATGCTAAGATTAGTGCAACAATTTTCATTGTTGCACTAATCTTATTAAATAAACGTTGTAGTGACTCAATGGAAGCACCTTTTGAATAGAAGTAAATAATTTACCCAGCATGCAAAAAACAGGGGACGCTTGTAAAAAATATTGCAGTAAAACATATTTTACTTGATGAACTGATTGAGCAGGTTGATGACACTAATTATTTTTTATTTATGCCTGAGAAATGTGATGTTACTTATTACAATACAAATCGAATTTCAAATTTAATAAACAGCAAGTTAAAGTGCCCATATGGTTTAAGAAAGATGCTAATCAAAAAATAAGCCTATTACTGTAGTAAGGTAACTGAGGAACAAGTTATTAATGCTGTCATAAAATAATTCAGGATGCAATAGATAAGGGATTATCCATGAAATAATTTCTCTGTATTAAATCACATTATAAAGGTAGTAATGTAAAAGGATTAATATTTTTTTCTGAAAAACCATACCTAAATATAGAAACACAAAGAGGCGAAGTCTTCGATCAACTTATGATCGATAGGCTTCGCCTCTTTTTATTTCAAAATAAAGTTGAAAGGACTGAGAACAATGTCAAAATTATTTATGTATGGAACATCATTGGAAGGAATAGAACAACTGATGATGCTGGTGCCAAACTTTCAGCCAAAGAGAAGTGGAATAGTCATTAACAATTATTTTAATTGCAAAGGAGGTGTCAAAGACTGTAATTGCAATGTGGCTAATGTTAGTAATAGATGCGACACTTGTGTATATATTCATCCCAGTATCATGCTTAATGTGGATAAGGTGGAATATAAACATATAATTAGAGATTGCTTTGGGAAAATAAAAAATCATTTTTTAAAAGACAGACTAAAACTTCTTACAAGCAACTTCAAAGGAGAAATATTTTTAAATCATAATCATAAGGAAATATTCTATCATGTCCTTAATAAACAAGACATTTATATAGATGATATATCTCCAAGATACATTGCTATCCTTTTTCTCCTAACTGCTGATGAAATGCTATGGAAAATCTCAGAACATGCAGTAAAGCCAAATGGGTTTGACTTTAGCCAAATATGTCTTAAACAAATTAGTACTGAGGGCTATGCCATGTATCAAACAGCAAAAACTATATGGACAGGAAAAGAATACATTAAAATCAGTGAGATAGCTGATGAGGATTTAATTGATGAAATAGCCTTTAAAGCAATTATTAATTCAGCATTAATTACAAGGTATGGTGCAGATATATTTTTAATTACTAAATAGAATGGAGGGATTAAAAGTGAATATTAAGATTAAAGGAACAAGTAGTGTAAATGAAAAGACTAAGACTCTATGGTTTCCGAGTGATGAAGAAAATTTATATGAAATATGTGATGAGCTTGGAATAGAAATGACTACAGAACCTAACTGCTTCATTGCTGATAGCAGTGACAAAGATTTTCTAAGGATACTTAATAATCAATACTGTAATATAGATGAGCTAAATTATTTAATGAAAAGGCTAGATGGACTTGGTCCAAAGGAAATAGAAAAGTTTTATGCTGCTGTCTTTGAAGAGAACCCTAAAACAATGGCAGAGTTAATCAATCTAAGTTTTAATATGCACTGCTACAGTCTTATAACTGACTTTAATAATCTAGAATCTGTGGGAAAAGATTTATATCTAACTGAAAAGATGGCTGCATCAACTAGAGAATTAAATGAACTTGATGGAGAATCTTATGCAATGGAAGTAATAAGGAACAATCCTAATTCCACAATAACTCCTTATGGTGTCCTATATAAAAATAAAAACGAACCAGATCAAGTATATGATGGAAATCACTTTCCGCCATATCAATGGAAAGAAACTATGGCAACAGTTGAATTAAAAGTAGAGGGAGAAAGTGAATTTATATACCTTCCTTGTTCTGATATTGAAATTAATAAGGCACTGATGAGATTAAAAACTCCTTATCTATTTGATTGTGAAGTTATAATTGATAGTCATAACTTTCCTGATAGAATATTGACTATTCTTCCAGTAGAAACAACACCATTAAACAAGATAGTTAACTTAAACAATTTAGCAAGCCATTTTATAAAGATGGTAAGCCAAGATATAAACTACCTTAAAAAACTTATGGAGTATCTAAAGCCTCAAACCATGGAAGATATATTTGCCCTTATGGATTCCATGTATGAATTTGAACTCTTTGACGGGATAAGAGATGCTGAAGATTATGGGAGATATATGATTTGTGAATCAGGGCATTTTGAATATGATAATAATTTAGAGGAATACATTGACTTTAAAAGATATGGTGAAGTGAAAATAGCAAATGAAGTTGGTGCATTTTCAGACAAGGGTTGCATTGTTTATCATGGATACAATCAAGATCTCTCTAATCTATTATCAGAAAATCTAGGGATGGAGATTCCAAAAGTAAAAGAGCAGAAAACATTAAAACTATATATGCCCCTTACAATTACAACCTATGATATAGATAATGAATATGGCTATCGTGAAACATTGAATGAACCACTGGAACTACCAAGCTATGACGTAATTGATTATTTAGATGAAGTACTAGAGGCAATTGAGAGAGACAATCTGATGGAAGAAAAAGAAAGAGGTCTTATGAGATATTATGATGAACATGATAGTGTCAATGGAAAGGTTTCAAAGTATGAATTCTCTACAGAAATAGTTGAGGGAGAACTTATGGGTGTAGCTATCCTTACATTAAATGATGATTTAACAGTGAATGAACTTGAAAAGATTAAAGGTGATATAACTGGTCAAGCTTCAGATGGCTATGTCCCTAGAAATAATATGGGACCAAGAGTTATGGAAATGCTGTAAATGCACAAATTTATCATAAACTACCTCCCATATTATTTTCATAAATAGATCTATTTCCTTTAAAATATAGCTAGGGCTTTTTAAAGCTACTAAATATTTTGGAGGTTTTTATGAAAAAGAAATTAGATGAATTAACTGGTGAAGTTCTAGGTGAACTTGAGGATTCAGGTTACAGTAAATTAACAAGGGACAATTTCAGATACTTCTGGAATGGCATGATTAAATATTTTGAAAGTCAAAATATTTATGAATTTAGTCCCGAGCTTGCAATGGAGTATCTTGAAATTAGAATCAGTAAAGAGGGCCTTAAGAAACGCAGTACAAATTTTATTAAAAGAGCGATTTTAATTTTAGATCATTATAACAAATACGGTGAAATCCCATTAAGATGCTATACCCCCTTAACAAAATTGACTAATCCTCAATATATTGAAATTTTAAATTCTTATGGTAAATATCTGCTAGAAGGAGAGTATTCTAGTCGTACTATTGAAGGATATCTAAGCAACATTGTAGGTTTTATGAGGTTTTTAGAAGATAATGAATACTTAGACATGGACATGTGGTCAGCAGAGATAATGTTTAAATACATTGAAACTCTAGCAGAATTTAAAAAAGCCACCATTAAACACAAGACAGGTTCAGTAAGACTATTTTTACGATACCTATATTTAGAGGGTTTTACAAATGAGGATTTATCAAAATATATTGGTAGTGTAAGAGGAACCTATCATCAAAAGTTACCATCTTTTTGGACAAAAAATGAAGTAGAACAATTATTAAATGCAATAGATCAAAATAATCCAAATGAAAAAAGAGATTATGCTATGATTTTACTTGTAGCTAGGCTTGGGCTCAGAAGTAGTGATGTCAAAAAATTGAAATTTGAAAATTTACACTGGAGGGAAAATCAAATAGTTATTATTCAATCAAAAACCGGCGAACCTCTTACACTACCCCTTTTAAGAGATGTGGGCTGGGCAATTATCGATTATGTTCAAAATGCCAGACCACAGGTAGATAACCCTTATTTGTTTTTAAGACATCTACCACCCTATACTGAACTTTCTGAAAGGAACCATCTTTTTAAGACCATAGAAAAGTATATGATAAGAGCAAAACTCCCTATAAGTGCAAAAAAAAGAAATGGTATGCATTCTCTTAGACATTCCCTGGCAACTACTCTTATGGAAGAAAGTATATCTTTAAGTGATATATCTGGGATATTAGGTCATGCTTCATTGGATTCTACATCAGTATATCTAAATGTAGATATCAACCGACTTAGAGATTGCTCTCTTGAAGTTAGTAATTTGGAGGTAGGTCAAGATGGCAAATTTTAATGACTTCACATTTATAAGTGGATTTGCAAGTGATATTGAGGCTTTTATCAAATTGAAACATGGGCTAGGTAATATATACTATAGTCCCTCAATAGTTTTAAAATCATTTGATAATTTCTGCTATGAGAACTTTAAAAACAAAGATATTTTATCTAAGGATATAGTAATGGCATGGTATAAGCTAGGTGTTGATAAACATCTAACTCCCAAAACCTTACGATTAAATATGACCCCTATAAGCCATCTGGCAAAATACCAGTGTGACAAGGGTGAAAAGGCCTATATATTTCCAACTAAAACTTTGCCTCCAGAGAAAGGATATACACCCCATATATACAGTAGAGAGGAACTTATTAGGTTCTTTAATGTTACAGATAATTGTCATATTACTCCCCAAAATCCAAACAGACATTTAATAATGCCAGTATTTTTCAGATTATTATATTCCTGTGGTCTTAGAGTTTCGGAAGCAACTAATTTATTAACTGATAATGTTGATTTAGAAAGTGGTATACTAAAGATTATGGATTCAAAAAATGATGGTGAAAGACTTGTTCCCCTGTCAAAGGATATTCATGAAAGAATTAAAAAATATTATGAATTAGTCCATTGCAACAAGCATCATAAATACTTTTTCCCCTCTAAAACAGATGATCCTATTAAATATATGAATATTTATGGTAACTTTCGTAGATTTTTAAGAAATGCAGAAATTTCCCATGGTGGTAAAAACCATCAAATACGAATCCATGATTTTAGGCATACTTTTGCTGTTCATTGCCTTAGAAATTGGGTACTGGAAGGAAGGGATCTAAATACTTGTTATCCTTATTTAAAGGCATATATGGGTCATACATTATTTAGGTACACAGCCTATTATCTAAAGATTACAGCTGAAATATATCCAATGATAGGGGAGACTTTAGAGAAGACTTATCCGGATATTATACCATCTTATGGAGGTGCAGAATATGAAGGCTTCTGATTTTTCTTACCATCTAACCAACTTTCTAACAACATATATGTCTGGCCAAAGAAATGCAAGTATCAATACTATCAAAAGTTATCGGGATGCATTTAAGTTATTCCTAATCTTTTGCAAAGAAGAAAAAAACATTGTACCTGAAAGATTAACACTTTCAAAAATATCACCAGAAGTCCTAAAAGAATATTATGACTGGCTTGAAAAATCTAGAGGCTGCAGTATTACTTCAAGAAACCATAGAAGGACAGCCATAAATTCATTTTTCGGGTATTTACAAATTGAAGCACCCGAGCATCTATTTTTATGCCAGAAGATACTTGCTATTCCACAAAAAAGGACCCCTAAAACAGTAGTTGGATATTTAACACCAGAAGAAATGAAATCCTTATTAGCACTTCCCAACCCTTCAATTCTATCTGAAAGAAAAGAACTTGTAATATTGACCGTATTATATGATACAGGAGCGAGGGTTAGTGAACTATGTAATCTTAAGATTAGAGATATTCGCCTTGAATCACCTTCAATTATCACTCTAACTGGAAAGGGAGAAAAAACAAGACATGTTCCAATAATGAAAAATACAGTTTTATTATTAAAACAATATCTATCAGACTTAGGATATGTGGATACAAAGAATGTAAATATACCCTTATTCATAAATTGCCATCATGCCCCATATACAAGAAAGGGGATTTCCTATATTATTAAAAAATATGAAAATCGTGCTATTGAATCTTCAATACATCTTTCAGATTTTAAAATTACCCCACATATTTTCAGGCATTCAAAGGCAATGCATTTATATCAGGCAGGAATTGATCTGATTTATATTAGAGATATATTAGGTCATGTTGATATTTCTACGACAGAGATTTATGCCAAAATTGATACAGAGCGAAAGCGAGACGCCCTTGAAAAAGCATATCCCGAAATTACTGCATCCACACTTTCAGATTGGAATGATGATAGTGATTTGATGGAAAAGTTATCAAAATTAGTTTAATTCTATTTTTAAATATGGGACGAAGTTTATGGAAGGTATGTGCATTTACAGCATTTCTATATCACTTTGTCCCATATTATTTCTAGGGACATAGCCGTCAATATGTGACATGTCACATATTGAAAAATATGGTTTTAGTGATTCGGATATGCCCTTTATAAAAGATCATATTAGAATAGCTATGGGATTAAATCCTAATGGAAAGAAAACTTTTAATAATGAATTGGATGCTGTCAAAGATTCCAAAGGAATCAGTCTCCCAGTAGTTGCCAAAGTAGATGGCCCATGTGAGCGTTGTATAAAAGAACACTGTGAGTGCATGGAAGTGGGCAAGTATGAAACTGAAATGTATATAAGAAACGATGATTCAATAATTTCAAATAAAGAGGCTATAAACTGCGGTTATCATATTCCGGAATGTGACTTTGGGGCGCTAGTTGATAAAATTGAGTTTATGCCTGTCGTTAATCTGTTAAAGGATGAGAAAACACCTGTCTATGCAACAGTGGCTCCAGCAATAATTGGCCAGTTTGGAGATAATGTCAGCATGGGTAAGCTGAGAACTGCATTAAAACAACTTGGCTTCGAAGATGTGATTGAGGTTGCTTTGTTTGCAGATATTTTAACGATGAAGGAAGCTTTTGAGTTCAATCAATTAGTGAAAAATGAAGAGGATTTTTTCTTAACGAGTTGTTGTTGCCCTATATGGTTCAACATGGTCAAAAAGAGTTATCCGGAAATATATAAATATATGTCACCTTCAGTTTCACCGATGATTGCATCAGGAAGAATTCTTAAAGAACTATACAAGGGGGCAAAAGTAGTGTTCATAGCACCATGTATTGCAAAAAAGGCTGAAATAAAGGACCCTGATTTAGTGGGTGCGATTGATTTTGTGTTGAATTTTAGAGAACTTAAGGAGATATTTGATGTTCTAGAGATTGATTTGGAGGGACTTCAAGGGGATGAAAAGGATCAGGGATCCTTAGGTGGAAGACTTTATGCGCGAACTGGTGGTGTTAGTTTTTCTGTTAAAACAGTTGTAAATAGGTTGGAACCAAGCAGAGTTATTAAGTTGAAACCCAATAAAGTTAACGGTGTAAAAGAATGCAAGGAAGTGTTGGAAGATCTTAAGAATGGTAAAAAAATGAATGCTAACTTTATCGAAGGGATGGGTTGCGTAGGTGGTTGTGTGGGTGGACCAAGGACAAACATTGATAAGGATAAGGCAACCAAATATGTTAATGATTTTGGAGAAGACTCCTATATTTTAACCCCCTTTGACAATCTCAATGCAATGAAGATACTAGAACTCTTCGGAATTAATTCCATTGAAGAAATCATAGAGAATGAAAAGATGAATAGAATATTAACTAGGGAATAGAAATTAAACAAATCTAAATAGTGCTTCAGAAATGGGACCTACATTTTTAAGTGGAAAAATAAGTTTATCTGTTTTACCAGAACCATAGATAAGTATTTGAAGCTAGTAAATTTAGAACAATATAAATATTATTATCCCAAAGAACTTGTATTCTAGTAACTCATGATATAGATGAGGCGTTAGATTTAGGAAACAAAATGAAAGTTAGATTTTTAGAGTATAAATTTATAGGGAAATGTGAAAGTGTTTGAAGGTAGAAGCTACATGGGTTGGTAAAATAAATAGGAGTAAAAAGCCAAGCTAAGATTTTATTATCTTAGCTTGGCTTTTTATACACATATATAAGATAAATGTCAAATAATGAAGATTATAATTAACTTTTTATATAAATCTTAGACTAAAGGGTATATTATTAACAAATAGAAATTGAAGGGAGTTTTTGCAATGGATAAAAAAGATCATCATAATAAGCATAAACATGAAAACAATGAAGAACAGAATCATGAAAAACATAATCATGAAAAACATAATCATGAAGAAGAACATCAAGATCAGGACGATCATGGGGGTCATGACCATCACAACCATCATGAAATGATGATAGAAGATTTTAAAAGGAGACTTTTTATATCTCTAATTGTTACAATTCCTATACTCATTCTTTCACCTATGATTCAAGAATGGACAAACATAGAGATTACCTTTACTGGAAGTAATTATGTGCTATTTGCACTTGCTACATTTATATATTTTTATGGTGGTTGGCCATTTTTAACAGGACTCAAAGATGAATTAAAAGAGAAAAAGCCTGGTATGATGACTCTAATAGCTATGGCAATTTCAGTAGCATATTTATATAGTACAGCTACAATATTTGGACTTGAAGGAAATGATTTCTTTTGGGAACTTGCAACACTTATCGATATTATGCTTTTAGGTCATTGGATTGAAATGAGATCCGTATTAAGTGCATCAGATGCATTAAATAAATTGGCTGAACTTATGCCAAACACAGCTCATTTATTCAAAGATGGAGAGGTAATAGAGGTGGACATAAGTGAGCTACGTTCTGAAGATAAGATACTCATAAAGCCAGGAGAAAAGGTTCCAGCTGATGGAATTATTGTAAAGGGAACAAGTCATATAAATGAATCAATGTTAACAGGAGAATCAAAACCTATTGAAAAAGGTGAAGGTGATAAACTTATAGGAGGATCTATAAATGGGGATGGATCCATAGAAGTAGAAGTTAAAAACATTGGAAAAGATTCATATTTATCAAAAGTTATAGATATGGTTGAAAAAGCACAACAGTCTAAATCTAAAACTCAACATTTAGCAGACAAAGCGGCTTTTTGGCTAACTATAATAGCACTTACTGTAGGATTTGCAACACTTTTTGTGTGGTATAACATAACTGGAGATTTTGCATTTGCCATAGCAAGGATGGCTACAGTAATGGTAATAACATGTCCTCATGCGCTTGGACTTGCAACTCCATTAGTAGTAGCAACATCTACAGCACAATCAGCCAAAAATGGTCTGCTCATAAGAAATAGAACCCAATTTGAAAATTCAAGAAAAGTTGATACTGTAATATTTGATAAAACAGGAACACTTACTCATGGAGAGTTTGGAGTAAATTTCATAGAAATATTTGATGATAGTTATACTGAAGATAAAATAATAGAATTTGCTGCAACTCTTGAAAACAATTCTGAACATCCAATTGCAACTGGAATAATAAAAAAGCAAGAGGAAATGGGATTGTCTACTTTAGATATGGAGGATTTTAAGGCTATTCAAGGGAAAGGTGTGGAAGGAACCATAGATGGCAAAGATGTAATGGTAGTGAGTCCTGGATATTTAAGAGAAAACAATATTAAAGTGCCTAGAGACCTACCAGAACATGGTGTATCAACTGATGTGTTTTTAATTATAGATGATAAATTAATTGCAGCAATAGGACTTTCCGATAAGATAAGAGAAGAATCATATAATGCAATAAAGAGACTTAAAGAAGAAGGGATTAAAACATGGATGCTTACAGGTGATAATCAAAAAACAGCAAAACAAGTATCTGAAGAATTAGGATTAGATGGATATTTTGCAGAAGTATTGCCTGAGCAAAAACAAGAAAAGATTAAAGAATTACAATCAGAAGGTAGATTGGTAGCAATGACTGGAGATGGAGTAAATGACGCACCAGCATTAGCCCAAGCTGATGTAGGTATAGCAATAGGATCTGGTACAGATGTTGCAGCTGAAACGGCAGATATCATACTTGTAAACTCTAATCCAGGAGATGTAGTATCTCTCATTGATTTTGGTAAATCTACCTATAAAAAGATGATACAAAATCTTATATGGGCAACGGGATACAATGTATTTGCAATACCACTTGCAGCGGGAGTACTATCTGGTATTGGAATAGTGATTTCTCCAGCAGTAGGAGCAGTTCTTATGTCACTTAGTACAATAATAGTAGCAATAAATGCTAAACTTCTTAAATTAGATAGATAAATATAATGGGAATAAGGTGATTTTATGAATAAAAATATTAAATGGTATGTGATTATATCTTTTTCTGTAATATTTCTTATAGCATATGCAGCTTACTTTTTTACAGATATAGGAAGAGGTCTAGGAGCACTAGGAGATGATGATAATAGAATAGAGGAACCATTAGATAATAATAAATTGCCTATTCCACCACTTTTAGAAGATAAGAACCCTGAAGAAGGAAAGGCAGAGTTTGATTTAAAAGTCCAATATGGAAAAACAGAGTTTATAAAAGGCTATGAAGCAAATACTTTAGGATACAATGGAAATTATTTAGGCCCTGTAATAAGAGTAAATAAAGGTGATGATGTAAAAATAAATATCAATAACACATTGGATGAACCCACTACAGTTCATTGGCATGGATTAGAAGTAGCAGGAGAAATGGATGGTGGTCCACATCAAGTAGTAGATCCAAATACTACATGGGAACCATATTTTACAATAGACCAGCCTGCAGCAACACTTTGGTATCATCCACATTTACTTCATAAAACAGGAGAGCAGGTATATAAAGGTCTTGCAGGGCTTTTTTATATAAACGATGAAAGTTCCGAAAGATTGGATATACCAAAGGAATATGGAGTAAATGATATTCCACTGGTCATTCAAGACAAGAGATTTACTAATAATGGAAATATTCCTTATGATTTAGATATGAGAGATATAATGAATGGATTTTTAGGAGATACAGTAATAATAAATGGAGCATTGAACCCCCAATTAGATGTTAAAAGTGAAGTAATTAGACTTAGACTTTTAAATGGTTCAAATGCAAGGACATATGAGTTTAATTTTAATGAGAATAATGAATTCCATCAAATAGCATCAGATGGAGGTTTCTTAGAAGAAAGTGTAAAAATGAATGTAGTATCACTTGCACCAGCTGAAAGGGCAGAAATACTATTAGATTTATCAGATTATAATGTGGGAGATAAAATAACTCTTAGAGATGCCAATTACAATTTAATGACTATAAATATAGTAGAAGATAATAATAAAGATATAGACATACCTAAAAAGTTAGTAGAAATAGATGATTACAACAAAGATGAAATAGTACGTTCAAGAGAGTTTGTAATGAGTGGTATGGGACCAATGGTGACTATAAATGGTAAACAAATGAATATGGATAGGATAGATGAAAAATTAAATTTAAACGAATTAGAAGAATGGGTCATAAGAAATGAGTCATCAGGAATGGGTATGATGAACTCCACTCCACATCCATTTCATGTTCATGGAGTACAATTCCAAGTAATAGAAAGAGATGGAGGAGCTCCTCCACTAAATGAAAGAGGTTGGAAGGATACTGTAATGGTAGATAATGGTGAAGAAGTAAAGATACTAGCCAAGTTTAGAAAAAAAGGATTATTTATGTATCATTGCCACATATTAGAGCATGAGGATTCGGGAATGATGGGTCAATTTTTAGTTGAATAATGAATAAATTGATTGGAAGGATGATTATATGTATTATGGATTTAGAGATATGTTATCGAATATGGTAATTGTTTGGATTATACCATTAATATTATTATTTTTGATAGGTATATCAATATATATGATAAGAAAAAATAAAAAGGAAGATGATCAACATATTAATAATTCAGCTCTTAAAATACTGGATGAAAGATTTGCTAAGGGTGAAATAGACGAAGAAGAATATAACAGAAAGAAAAACAATTTAAATACTTCTAAATAATAAAATACTTTTATATAAATGTAAGCGTCAAAAAATAGATGCATGGAAATTGAATTTAATAGTTGATACAATAAATCCAGTAGATATTCGGAGTAATTTTTCTACTGGATAATTTTTTTATGATTTAGTTTTAATTTTTAAGTCATCAGGTAAGTTCTTTGAAAAAGGTAATATTTTTAATAGGTTTTCTTTATCCGTAGGATCTATTTCTGTAAATTTATCAATAAGGTAAAGTAAGTATTTTTCAATTATTAAGTTGTTATTTTTAGCAGTTTCAATGATACTATAAAGTAATGCACTTGATTCTGCCCCTTTAGTTGAAGTTGAAAACAACCAGTTTTTGCGATTATGTGCTTAAGAGCATAAAAGAAATTATGCGCTGAGTTATGTTATGTGCTGAATCTGTTAACCGTGATAGCTATCTCAATGACTATAAGGTTTACCTATAAAGATTCAGCACATAATTTATCTATCATAATGATTTTAAAAATTGAAGGATATCATTAGCAGCATTATATCTGCTATTTAAATATCTAGGCTCTGGTTCATGCAATTTCTTTAAGGCATTTTCTTTTAACTTCATGTCAGCTATCATATATTTGTGTGTTGTCTCAATGCTTTCATGTCCAAGCCATATAGCAATTGTTGAAATATCAACACCTGATTGAAGCAGACTCATTGCGGTGGAATGGCGGAATACATGTGGTGTTACTGACTTGTATTCTAATGAAGGACATTTACAGGACGCTTCTTTTGCTATACAGGCTATTCTGTAACGTACACCTGAACGTGTTAGGTGTTCAACATTTCTGCCAGATAGCAAATAATCATTGTTGTGAATTTCATGCTCATTCATGTACTGAATAAGATACTTAGTTGTGGTCTGCCATAAAGGAATGGTCCGCTCTTTCCTTCCTTTTCCCATGATTCTCAGATGGCACGATCCATTACTGGGAATAATGACATCTTTTCTTTGCATTGATATCATCTCTGATACCCGCATTCCTGAGTTATACAGAAGGAGAATCATAAGGTAATCACGCCTTCCATCAGGAGTTGAGCTTTTACAAGTGTTGAGTAGTGCATCAATTTCTTCTTTTGTCAAATAACTAATTTCTTTCTTTTCTACATTCCGGAACGGTATCGCTTTTACTCTACGCACAATACTCAAGTATTCTGGAGCTTCGTATGATATATATTCCATAAATGATTTTATTGCGGCAAGTCTGTTATTAACTGTTTTACATTTGTTTTTTCTATGGCTCTCAAGATAGTTCAGAAATTCCACAACAGTATCTGCATTTATCGCTTCCATGGTTATTGTATATGCACTAACGCCATGCTCATCATTCATGTATTTCAAAAATATACGAAAAGTATCCTTGTAGGACTGAATAGTATAATAGGATACCTTCTGTTGATTAATCAGTCGTTCTAGAAAAAAATTTTGGAGCAGTCCCTGGAAGTCACTATTCTTCATAGATAACACCCCTATCCCCATAAAAAAATTTTTCGAAGCTTTTAGTAGCAAACTCCATAAGTTCTGGTGTTCCAGTCAAATACCAGTAAGTATCTGCTACTTTAACATGTCCAAGATACGTAGAAAGATATAGTATCTTGCTATCCACGTTTATGCCACTCTTAAGCCAGCCAAGGAGCCTATTACATGCAAACGAATGGCGTATGTCATATAGCCTTGGGGGGCGTCTGTTCCATTCTTTTGTCTCAGTCAGCAGATTATCTCTTATCACTTGCAATGCATATTCTAAATTACGAAGTGCAAGTTTGTGGCTTCCTGTCATAATCAAAAAATGTTGGTCTGAAAAATCTTTCCTCAGTTTATCCCTATCCTCCACATAAAGTCTTAGTTTTGATACAGTAGTTTCATGTAAAGGAAGGGTCCGACTTTTTGAGAACTTAGTTTCTCTTACTGTAATGTGTCCATTGTTTAAATCAACGTCTTTATTCATCAATTGACATACTTCGCTAGGGCGCATCCCCGTTGACCACAAAAGACCAATTGCAGTTGGGATTGTTCTACATCTGAGACCGTCTGGTGAATGTAATTCTGAAGCGGCCTTCATAAGAATAGAAACTTCTTCCTTAGTAAAAATATATGGAGTTGTTCTACCATGACATTTACCAAACATTCCTTTTGGTGGTACCTCTGTCATAGGATCAAAAACACAGATATATTTTGCAAATGTTCTAACTGTCTCCATCCTTCTTGCCATATACCATCGTGAATAATTCGGTTTAAGAGTAGCCCATTGAAACGCAATATCTTCTGTTAGTGAGCCATTATGATCAATGGCAGCAGTATACTTAGCAAATCGCCTAAGTTCCTCAGACTCAATTTTAATTTGATAACCAAGTCCTTTTTTGTATGAAATATATTCTTCCACCTGCCTAGAGATAAGATTGCTAATCATACTATCACCTCCGGCCATGTACCAGCCACATCCTGTAACTGATTGAAGTCTAGCTTAGTATAAATGCACGTTGTTTCAATAGATTCGTGACCAAGTACATCTGCGATAGTCTTTAAATCGACGCCACTATTAATCATTTCTTTAGCAGCAGTATGCCTTAGCATATGGGTACCTGTGAAGTTATCTAAACCTGCTCTGATAGCAGCACTTCTAACTGTATTGCGAACCTGAGATGTTCCCATTGCCTCCCCTTGTCGGTTTTTAAATCTTACAAACAAAATCCTCTCTGATGTGGCAGGACGAAAGTGTAATAAGTATGCTTCGATAGCCTGTCCTGTAATTGCATGCAAAGGAAGAATTCTTTTGAAATGGGACTTAGTTTTCTTTATGGCTACAATCCCCTGCATCCAATCGAAGTCATCTAGTGACAGTCCTGCAACCTCTGAACAACGTAGACCTAGATCTTTTAAGCATCGTGCAATAGCATAGTTACGAATACCAGATGGCTTGTTTCTGTCATAAGAGGAAAAGAGACGGTCTAACTCTGTATCTGATAGATATTTTGGAAGACTTGCTCGTTTCCATACAGGTGATGTCATTGGCAATTTTAGTATTGCTTCTGATTTAAAACCGTCGGAGAATTCAAGGAATCTGATATAACTCCTAATCCTAACGATAATAGTCTTCTTCGATGCCACTGAAACATGTGAAATAGTGCGAACAAAATAAATATGAACATGTTCAACAGTTATTTTTTCTGGTGAAAAATCTTTTTTTGGGAAGCTGCTATATAAAAAAGTTTTAACTGTATTGCATTGTGAAACAATTGTATTATCACTAAGTTTTGCTACTTTCTTTAAATACTCTCGAAATCTTTGTATTTCTAATTCAATAGACATATCCAAGTCATAGTCTTTGGCATTAAGCCTTTTAGTAAATTGATTTCCACTGGTAAAGTAATAGTAAGTATGAAGCGCAGCTTGAATCATACTCTTTTGTGATGTTAATGGAATTTCTGCTATATATTCGCATATAATTCTCTTTAATTCCGAACAATTCATCTGCAAAATTGAATATTTAACCTTGCATTCTAAAAATGCTGTAACCTTCCGAATATACATTGGAATAATATGCTTGGAATACCCGTTTTTCATAAGGTATTCCCTGAATTCAGTTACATTCTTGGTTTTCATTTCATTTTTCATAAGTATTGGCTCCTTTTTGCTTTAGTATTAGCCAAAATACTTATGGTGTTATGTTCTGAAATCAAATATAATTTTGAGAAAATTACAAAGTAATACTGTTACTGGAAACATAACTTAGTTCAACACATAATTTCTACCAATTACAAATGGCTTTATTGACCGCTCTGCGGAATTATTGTCTATTTCTAAAGAACCATCTTCTAAAAAGAATTTAAAGTTTTCAAGTAATGGCTTTGTATATGCTAAAGCTTTACCAAGTGCACTTCTAGGAACAGCATTTTCTATTTCTTTATCTACATAAGATATGAACTCTTCTATTAATGGTTTAGATTTTTCAAGTCGTGCTTTGTAACGCTCTTCATAATAATTTTGTTTTTTACCATGCTGTTTTTTTAGCTCTTTTTCAATTTCATAAAGCTTTGCACAATAATTAAACCCTATTACAGCTCTTGAGGATTTTAGGGATTCTTCATCTAGATTTACTATTATTTCGTGGAATTTTCTTCTAATATGAGCTAAACAATATAGTCTTTTAATATTTTCAACTTTATTGTATCCTGCATATCCATCCGTTTGCAGGTATCCAGAAAATACACTTAAGAACTTTTTAGGACAAGAACCTGATCTTGTTTTTTGATAATCATAAATGATAATCGGATGATTTTCATCGGGAGACTTATAAAGCCACATATACTTTTGCTTTTTAGACTCTTTACCTTTATCATCTAAAACTTTAAGTACCGTTTCATCAGCCTGGACATAATTTCTTTCAAGAAGCTGTTCTTTCATAAGATTATACAGCGGCTCAAGTTCTCTAGCTGCGCTAATAATCCAATTTGATAAAGTTTGTCTTGAAAGATTTACTCCCATCATATTAAAATATTTCTCCTGCCTATACAAAGGCATTGCATGCATATATTTTAAATTTATTACATGACTAAGAAGCTCGTTAGAAGCCATACTTTTATGCAGTAGAGTTTCTGGAGCCTTAGCTTGGATTATATTTGCTTTATTGCTATTTTCTTCGCATTTCTTGCAAGCGTAGCTGTAGGTTATATGCTCTTCTACATATAATTCAGCAGGTACGTATTTTAAAATTTCTTTTGACTTAGTTCCTATAACTACTAAATCATTCTTACATTCCTTGCAAGACTGCTCATTTGCATCTAATTTATGTTCGATTACTATTTTTTCTAAATTAGCTAAATTGTCTTTTTTTCCAACATTTTTAGAGGGTTTATTTCTTTTATATGTAATTTCTTCTACAGTTGGTTCTTCTACTTTCAGATTACTATTACTTTCAGCTTCATCAAAGAATGATATTTGCATAGAATTAGTTTGTTCACTGGAAGATCCAAATATTTTTCTATTTTTATTAAGGACTTGATGCTTAAGATATGCTAACTCATTTTTTAAGTTTGCTATTTCCTTATCTTTTGCTTCAATCTGTTTTTCCATATTAGAAATTAGTTCTTCAGTTTTTTCATCTAATTGATTTTCTAAATTTATATTATTCATATTAGTACTCATTTTTAACCCTCATTCTATTTTATCGTTAATATAATTATACCATAAAACCATTGATATTTGAACACATTCAACAGCTTTATGGTATGATTTTAAAAATAATTTCTTTCTTTAATAGGTTTAAATTTAGATACCGTTCTGACTTCATATCCTTTAAGTAACCATCTTAATTCTTCTATACTAACTTTTATAGCTTCATCTTTATTCATGGGCCATTTAAACTTACTTCTTTCTAAACGGTGATAGTATAACCAAAATCCATCATCAAAATGAAGTATTTTAAGCTTGTTCATAGCTCGATTGCAAAATACAAATAAAGCTTTTTCAAAAGGATCAAGATTAAATTGAGCCCTAACTATCATACTTAATCCATCAATACTTTTTCTAAGATCCGTTGCTCCGCAAGCTAAATACACAGTGTCGACTTTATCGATATTTAACATGACTGCATAATAACCTTAAAAATATTCGATAAAGCTTCCTTATTATTACCTGGCACATGAATTGTAGCTTTACCTATTTCTATTTTTATATCAGAAGCTAAGTTAGATTTAGGTGAATTTATTTCTTCATTATTAGCTTTATTAGAAAAATTCTCTTTAAGATTAATAGCATGAAATTCAGGAGCATCGTTTCGGTTTGCTCTTTTCCTTTGATAATATAATTGATAAGGTTTTATATTGTTTTGCTTGCAAAAATCTACTATGGTTCCATCATACGAATAAAATTTATCTAAAATATCTTGCCAGTTGATATCTGGTGCTTCACTAGTCATAACAGATCACTCCCTATAAGTTTTATTATCTGTTATTTTAGCAAAGCTTACTGCCGCAAACTAGGCGTCAAATCTTTTACGCTTACTTAATTTGAGTGTGGTTTGTATCATTTAAAATGACTATCTACAATATACTGCTCAGAATTCGTAATGCAGATGGAAGAAGAACATCGGAAAGCCGTATGAGGGAAAACTTCACGTACGGTTTGATGAGGAGGTGGTGGAAGAGATTAAATCAAATCCACCATTTTACTCTACAAGTTGGATTGGATAAGTCTTATTAGTATCTAGTAGTTTAATCTGCTATGTGGCTTGAATATATTAAAATTAACTGGGTATATAAATATTAAAGATAATAAATAACTATAGGAGGAGATTATGATGAAAAACTATCTGAAGTTTGCTGGCATGATTATAACATCCACTATTATTATGTTTATCTTTAAATATTGGAGTACATTTGAAGTTGATCATGCATTTTTTAGTGAGACTAGAGCCTATATGGCATTGTTAATGGGGGCTACAATGACTATTATTATGTTGGTATTTATGAGACATATGCTAAAAAATAGTAAGATAAATATAGGAATTTTTCTAGGAAGTATAGCTATATTTGGTATTTCACTATTCTTACTACGTAGTCAAACTCTAGTAGATGATACTGACTATATGCAAGCTATGATACCACATCACTCTATTGCAATATTAACCAGTGAACGGGCTGAGATATCAGATCCAAGAGTTCGTGAACTTGCCGATGAAATAATAGAAGCACAACGTAGAGAAATTAAAGAAATGAAGAAATTAATCGAAGATCTTGAAGATTAAAGTTATAAATTACATAAAATTATCTCAAAGAAATGATGATTATGAATCGCAGAGAGTAGAGAATTATGAATGATAGTAAATATGTAAATAATAAGGTGAGCTCATCCCAGATTTAGTGACTGTTTACTATGTGATGAGCTTTTTCTTTGACAAGATATACATAAAAGAAACTATAAACACAAAAGATATACTTATTACCAACATATGAGACAATAAGAAGCTATGATAACGATAGAAAGGATGATTTTGGTGAAAAATAATAAAAGGTTTTGGGTAGTGGGAGGATTATTATTGGTAGTTGCTTTAGTGGTAGCAATGCCCTTTGGATACAATAGATTTATGAAACCTAATTATAGATATAATCCAATGGATACAGATGAGGATAGAGAATATAACTACGGGCCAGATATGATGGAAAATGGCGAATATCCCAATGGATATGGACCAGGTATGATGGGAAACGGTGGATATCAAAATGGATATGGTCCAGGAATGATGATGTGGGGAAATGGTTACCAATCTAGAGAAAATGAAAACACAGAAAAAATCTCTGTACAGAAAGTAGAAGAAATAGTCGAAGAATATTTAAATAATTATAATGAAGACTTAGAAATAGGAGATATCTTTGTGTTTACTAATACAGATTATTACGTATCCATAGAGGAAGTTGATACAGGAAGAGGTGCGATGGAGCTGTTAGTAAATCCATATTCAGGTGTGGTATATCCTGAAACAGGCCCTAATATGATGTGGAATGAAAAATATAATATGATGGGAACTGGATTTAGGGATAATAATGAGAAAAATATATCAAGAGATGAAGCGGTAAAGATAGCTAATGAATATGTCAACAATACTTTAGGTAACAATTATTCAGTTCCAAATGAGGGTCATGAGTTTTATGGGTATTATACGTTCCACGTTAATCAAGATGATAGTGCCGTAGGAATGTTAAGTGTAAACTACACAACTGGAGATGTATGGTATCATACATGGCATGGAGAATTAGAACAAGTTATATCTAAGCATTAAAGGTAAATGGTCTCAGCAAAAATAAATTGCTGAGATTTTTCTTTATCTTCATAATTTCTTCAAATTTGTTTATTATAATGTAATTAAATCAAAGAGAGGTCATTTAAATAAAAAAATATAGTTGCTTAGAATATAAATGACTGAATCAAACAAAAAACAAGGAGGACAAAATTATGAATAAGAGATTTGTAGCAATATTGAGTGCAGCAGTAGTTACGGTAGGTGCTATTGGTGGTGTAGCTTTTGCAAGTAGTATGAATGAAAATAATATAGAAGATAGTAAATCAGCGGTAATAGAATCAAAAGTAAATGAATCTAATATAAAGGAAGAAGATTCAAAAATAAATAATATAGTAAATAATAAGGCTAATCAAAACTATAATCAAAATAGTGCTAACAATCCATCAAAAGATATCTATCAAGATATGATTAAAATCATGAGAGAAAATGGGTATAAAGATGCTGCAAGATATATGCAAACAGGTAACTATGATGCTATGACAGATTATATGAACAACATATCTCAGGAAGATTATGATAAAATGATTGAGATTATGAATAATAATGGCTATGGATATATGGGTCAAATGATGGAGTCAATAGGTAGAGAAGGAATGATAGAGATGCATAATTCAATGGGAGCTATGCATGGTAGTAGTGGTATGATGGGTGGATTTTAATGAATATGTCAGGAATGCAAGGTGCATCAGGTGCGGCTGCTATGCCGAAAAATTGTAGTATAAAAAGCATGCATAATAATACAATGATGAAATCTAAAGAAGGAATCCAACCAAGAACTAAAGAACAAATTATTGAGAACAAACCTAAAATATACAATCCTAATGTTGGAACTAAGCTAGATATTAAAATTTAATATATCTTACTATTTAAAACACAATGATCTAGATATCTTCTAGAACATTGTGTTTTAATACTTTAATCATTAATAGCTATACATGATTTTCAGATTGGAATTTATGTTATAATATTTAGAGGTTAATTTGACAATAGGCTTAGGTACATACTTATGTTTGGATAGTATTAACAGTTTAAAGGGGGATTATAGAGTTGAATAGCATAAGAAAAAAGATATTTTTAGGATTTGCAATAGTAGTTTTACTAATGGCAGGAATGGGTGCTTTTGGCTTACAGATACTAAGTGGAGTTAATAATAGTGTAAAGTCAATGTATCATGAACAGGTAATGGGAGTAAATCTTATCAAAGAAGCACAATATAATTTAGGATTAGCACAAAGAGCTGAAAAAAATGTTTTGTTATCTGATAATATTAAGGATAAAAGAGAGCATTCAAAACATCTAGAGAATTTCTATTCAAATGGTATAATTAAGAATCTTAACGAATTTAAAGACATGTCCAATCATGGTGTTCAAGATGGAATAGATGGATTGATAACCAAAATAAATAATTTTAAAGATCTTCAAATGGCAGTAATAAATAATAGCATGAGTGGTAGTCAAGATGAGGCAATAAAGCTAGCTAGTAAAAGTATGGAAAAGGCTAGTGAAATAGAAACAATTATTAAAGAAATTATAGAACATAAATTAGAAGAAGCGAATAAATATTATGAGAGTAGTCAAAGGTCATATAATAATGCGGTAAAATTAGTAATAATTGCTTTAAGTATTACCATTCTAGCAACTATTGTTATGTCAATAATATTGGCAAACTCTATAGTGAAGCCTCTACATAAGTCTATTGAATTTGCACAAAGTTTGTCTAAGGGTGATTTGACTAAGCAGATTAATAATAAATTTAAAGATGAAAGTAAAATTCTAGTTGAAGCATTAAATGCTACAGGAAATAAATTAAAGGAAATTATGTTAAATATTAAAGAGGTTTCTAACAATGTTGATTATAGTAGTGAGCAGTTATCTACTGCCTTAGATGATTCGAATATATCTATGGATTCAATAGGTCATAGCATAAGTCAAATTGGTAGTAATATACAAGAGGTAACTAACTTAGTTGAAAATATTGAGATTAGAATGAATGATATTAGTAGCAGTTCTAGTGACATTATAGTACTTACTAAAGATATTGAAGATAACACCCGTATTCTTAAGAATGAGACACAAAATGCTGAACAAGCTGTAGATATATTAATACATAACAACTCCGATATTGAGATGGCTACAAAAGAGGTTAAATATTCAGTAGAAGAACTAAGTAACCTATCAAAAGGTATAAGCGAGATAGTTGATATAATAGCAAATATTTCTAATCAGACAAATATGTTAGCCCTGAATGCAAATATAGAAGCTGCTCGAGCAGGTGTTAATGGACAAGGATTTAGCATAGTGGCAGAGGAAGTAAAAAAATTATCTGATGAGAGTGCTAGTGCTACAAAGAAAATAGAAGATATGATACTAATGGTTCAAAATCAAATTGAAAAAGTAGCTAATAATACCATGTTAACTGAAGGGAAAGTTACTGAAGGTTCAAGAGTTGTTAGTGATACGAACGAAAATATAAAGAGAGTTATGACGGAAGTAGATCATGTAATACAAAATGTAGATAAAATAAAAAGCCAGTGTGCAAACCAACATGAATACATTGAACTTATATCAGATGTGACTAAAGGAGCAGTTGTAAATGCTCAGAAAGTAACTGATGCTGCACACCAAATCAATAGCAGCATTCAAGAACAGATTGCTACGAGTGAAGAAATAGGAGCAACATCCGAACAGTTAGCTACTATGACAGATAATCTTGATAAGATGATTAATTACTTCAAGGTTTAACAAAAATATATATTTGTGAAAATGGCGCTTGAAGAAATTAAGCACATTTTATTAGAATATACAGTTTAAGACACCGGGGTCTTAAAAAAAAGCCCATAATAAATGTAAAATGTTTCTGCCAAAAACTATCATTATTCTACCAAAACACATCTAGTATGTGGGAACATTTTAGATGTGTTAACTTTTATACTTGATTCTATAGAGTTTGTTCAATTCAATAAATTTAGCAGTTTAGTAATACTAGCTAACAATCTAATGATGAATCGGTTAATCTCAGAGATAGCCCTTACAGTACAAGAAACTATAAGGGCTTTAAGCACTTCAAGTATAAAGGTATCCCTTGGAAATATATTTGGAAGTCAATTACTGGCCCAGTATGGTCCTAATATAGATATAAATGTAACTCCAATAGGGAGGGTAAATGTAGACTTTTTTACAGAATTTGAACAATCGGGTATTAACCAAGCAAGACATAAAATATATCTAGTTGTAAAGGCAGAGGTGAAAACCATAGTACCCTTTTCATCAAGTACTATGATGGTAGAATTAACAATCCCAATAGCAGAAACTATAATAGTTGGTAAGGTACCACCAAATTATATAAATGTTCCTGAAGATGAATTTATGAACGTTGTACCTAATGGTGGAGAAAATTTAAAATATGCATCTCTTTCAAATATAACTAAGACTTTTAGTATTTTAGGGTCTTTAATATAATCATGTATTGTTAAATAATGGTTTTTCAAAATTTATTGCAAAATATATATTTATTAATAGAGCTTTCATTAATTGGATATTATTTTGTATGAAATTTATATACTAGCACATATTAATATTTGGTTTTAGCATACTATTCATAAAAGAATAGAATGAGGTGTAATAATTGAAAAAACTTACTGATGTATACAATATAGATAAACTTTTATTAGACGAAATATATAACAGAGCATCTAATAGCAAACCCCTATATGAACATCTTGGAAGTACCAAACCATGGCCAGATTTTGACCAATTTAAGTTTTTATCAAACCAGCTTCATGAATTTATGTCCATGGAGCATACGAATATAAAAACGAAAACAACAATTGGTTCTCAGGCTAAAAGACCTATGGAAATTGATATACCATTGATGATAACAGGTATGACATATGGTGTTATAAGTGGTGCATCAAAAATAGCTCTAGCTAAAGCTGCTGCTTTAGTTGGAACTTCATCTAATTCTGATGAAGGTGGGTTCCAGTTAGAGGAAAGGGAAATAGCCCCTAAATATGTAGTTCAATATAATAGAGGTAATTATTGCAATGAAGAGAATCATCTTAAACTCGCAGATATGATTGAACTAAAATGGGTACAAGGAGCAAACCCAGGGACACTGGACTTTAAAAAAGCTAGTGAGATTACTGAGGAACTTAGCATACTTCGTGGATTAGATCCTGGCGAGGATTCCTATATGCCTCCTCATCACAGGAATATCTCTAGCCATAAGAATCTTAAAAAAACAGTAGAATGGTTGAAGGAAATTACTGAGGGTGTTTCTATTTCAATCAAAATATGTGGTTCCAGAATTAAAGAAGATATAGATGTCGCCATTTATGCTAGTGCAGATGTGATTGTAATGGATGGGGCTCAAGGGGGAACCGGCGGCTCACTTCTTCTTATTGAAAATGATTTTGGACTTCCAACTATGTATTCAACTTCAATTGCTGCAGAATACCTTAAGAAGAAAGAAATGGAGGATAAGGTATCATTAATTATAGCAGGGGGTATTAGAACACCTGGGGATATAATGAAAGCCCTTGCTTTAGGAGTAGATGCGATATACTCATGTAAACTGTTCCTTCTAGCAATAACACTTCCCATGAGTCGTGACGAAGTATTTATTAATAAACCATTACAATTAATTCATTATAATGTACCAGAGAATTCACTATTTGATACAGATAAGGGATCTAACTCTTTAGCAAATTATATGAAAGCCTGTATGGAAGAGAAAAAAATGGGATGTGGATTATTGAGTATAGATGATGTTCATAAACTAAATAAGAATCATATGTACTCTCTAAGTGAACAAGTTAGCAAGGCTACAGGGGTAAAATATGTAACTGAAATATAATGACATAAAGCATAGGATTAATATACTACATATTTTCCTATGCTTTTATAGTTTGTGATTCTTAATTAGTAATATTTCCTTTCGGATGTAAGTTTTCACACACTACATGTTGTATATCAAACGAATCTAAATAGATGCTAATCTTAACTATAATTTCTTAGTATTATATTTGGGAAATTAATTAACATGTTTTCTTTATGATTCTAGACATAAACCTAAGTAATGAAATGAATGATAATTAGATGGATTTAGTAATATATATAACTCCGAAGTGATGTTTTGAATATGGTGGATAATATTTACTATTAATCTATATGGTATGAAATTTGCATGTAGAATTATATAGAAAGGAGATTTACTATGCAAAAGATAGGTCAGATTATATCTGAGAATGGTAATATTACAAAGGTAGAAATCAGACGAGTTAGTGCCTGTGGTGAAAAATGTGGTAGCTGTAGTGGTGGTTGTAGTAGTTCAGGAATGTATATTGAAGCTGAAAATCCTCTTAGTGGAAAGAGAGGTCAGTTTGTTAAAGTAGAAATTGAAACTAGCACAGTTATGAAGGCTGCCCTTTTGGCATATGTTTTTCCTCTTGTAATGCTTATATCTGGAATACTAGCAGGTTCTTTTATTCATGATAGATTAGCCTTTACCATATCTTCTGAGCTTTTTAGCTTTTTATTTGGTGTAGGTCTTATGATTATTTCTTATGGAGTAGTTAAAATTTTTGATATTAGTTATAAATCGAAAGGGAATATTAAGTATAGGATTACAAAAGTTTTATAGATTTAAAGCATAAGTTAATTCTTATATGTTTTCTTGACAAATTCAATAAGTTAAATTGTAATTATGACAGCAATAATAATTATCAATAGTATAATAATATTTTAAAATTCAAGCAAATTCCTAGTAGGGCAGCTGGTATTAAGGAAAGAATTAAAAGATAAATCACTAATAGTGATCAAGTGGTAAGTATCTAAAATATAAATGAACTTTTAGGATATATTATCCGTAGAAGTTAAATAGTGGAAACAATATTAAAGTTTGTTCTATAGTAGCATAAAATGATATTCAAAGAAATTTACAGAAAAATCTCTTGTAAATATATATCTTAAGATTAACTTTAATTATGCTAAAAATAAATATATAAAAAGTAAGTATTTATTAAAAATAAAATTTTATTTTTATAAGTACTTTTTTAAAAAACTCATATTGATAATGATATGCAATTTCAATACATACTAACTAATAAAATGTAATTTTAAATTGGAGGTGAAAAAAATCAATAACTTTGCAAGTATTTTAATAGGAGTACTAATAATTGGTCCAGCTCTCTGGTTCAGTGGTAAGAAGGTTTTGAAGTTAGTTAAAGGCGAAGGATGTTGTAGTAGTAGCACTAAAAGAGTTAAATAGACTAAAATAGGAGAATTACTATATAAATAATTTTAAAATTTATGCTTAGGAGGATGAATGTATTGACTTTAGATTGTGCAAAAAGAGGACAGATTATTGAAATTATTGAAATACCAGACTCTAAAATTAGAGTACAGGCTATTAGACTAGGGATGTTTGAAGGAGCAAAACTTAGTTGTTCTGAAAAAATACCAACTGGACCAATTATTTTAAAAAATAGACTTCAAGAAATTGCTATAGGAAGAAATTTAGCTAGGAGAATTAAAGTGAAATTGATTTCGTAAAGAAAACATAATTAGGAGGTTTTAGTATGGAATGCTGCCACAATCCAGCAGTTAAAATAGATATACCTAATGAAGCTAAAAAAATAGTATTAGCAGGAAATCCAAATGTAGGAAAGTCAGTCTTTTTCAATTATTTAACAGGTCTTTATGTAGATGTTTCCAACTTTCCCGGAACAACCATAGATATAAGCACAGGAAAATTTGGTGAAGATGTTATTATGGACACTCCAGGGGTATACGGAGTATCTTCCTTTAACGATGAAGAAAGTGTTGCTCGTGATATTATTCTTTATGCTGATATAGTCGTTAACGTAGTAGATGCAGTACATATGGAAAGAGATTTGTTCTTAACACAGCAAATAATTGATATGGGTAAAAAAGTTATAGTTGCACTAAATATGATGGATGATGTAAAAAGAAATGGAATTACAATAGATATAGATAGGTTATCCAAAGAGTTAGGAGTTGAGGTTATTCCTACAACGGCTATCAAGGGTGAAGGTCTTGATAGGTTGAAGAATGCTATATATAGGGCTAAGACAGGTAATAGGATAAAGAAAATTGAATCTCTAATTGATAAAGTTATTGATAAAGTAGATACTGAATCTGAAGCATTGCTTGTATTAGAAGAAGATGAGAATTTAATTGAAAGACATAGCTTAGTAGAATCATTTTCCCAGCGAGAATCCCTTTACAAATTACGAAGAACTAGGGTAGATGAAATAGTAAATAATGTCGTTTCTGAAACAAATCAAAATGCTTCTTTTAGAATTAAATTAGGAAGAATGATGATTAAACCGATAACAGGAATTCCTATACTTTTATTTACTTTATATTTGATGTATCAAGCTATAGGAGTTTTTGTTGCACAAACAGTAGTAGGAATAACAGAAGAAGTTATAATGGGAGAATATTATTATAACTTTATTATGAATTCGGTAGGTAACTTTATAAATGAGTCAACATTATTAGGAGAATTACTTATAGGAGAATTTGGACTATTAACAATGGTTCCTATTTATATGCTTGGACTTTTATTGCCACTAGTAGTAGGATTTTACTTATTCTTATCTATATTAGAAGATTCGGGATACTTACCAAGGATAGCTACTTTAGTAGATAGAATGCTTACATCTCTAGGGCTTAATGGAAGAGCTGTTATACCCATGATTCTAGGTTTTGGATGTGTTACTATGGCAACAATTACTACAAGACTTTTAGGTTCAAAAAGAGAAAAGTTCATTGCTACAATGCTGCTAGGACTTGCTATTCCATGTTCTGCTCAATTGGGAGTTATAATGGGACTTATTGCACCACTTGGGTTTAAAGCATTTATGATATATACTTTAACGATATTTATTATATTTGTTTTAACAGGAACTATTCTTAACAAGATAATGCCTGGAGAATCTACAGATCTTTTAATAGATTTATCACCACTTAGATTCCCAAGAATAGGAAATGTCTTAAGAAAAACCTATACTAAATCAGTTATGTTCTTAAAGGAAGCTACACCTTTATTTATTATCGGTGGACTAGTAATTGCAGTAATGCAATATACAGGTCTACTAGACACTATTGCTAATTCACTTTCACCATTTACAGAGGGAGTATTAAAGTTACATCCAAAGGTAGCTGAAGCATTTATAATGGGTATTGTTAGAAGAGACTTTGGAGCAGCAGGATTAAATAACTTAGCAACTCAAGGATTGTTAACAAATGCACAGGTTGTAGTATCTTTAGTAACAATAACCCTCTTTGTACCATGTATAGCTGCTATTATGGTTATATTTAAAGAAAGAAGTTGGCAAGAATCTGCTTTGATATGGATAGGAAGTTTTGTAATTTCATTTGCAACGGCAGCTATTTTGGCTCAAATTATTATTTAGATTTTAAACACTAATTTAACCTGAAACTTTAATCCTTTCTAGTTCGATAGTCAAAACATTGCATAAGTCAATTGATTCTGTTCAACGTATTTCGAAGGGTAATTTAAATACTCAAATTAGTGATTTTTTTAATTATATAATGTTAATTTTGCTTAAAACCAACAAAGGAAATTAACTCAGAATAAAATATTCAACACTGATGAAACTATTACCAAAGGAGATATGTAAAGAAAGATATTTTGTAATGATGTTCTCTTGTAAAACATAATTAAAAGATATGAAATAATGATTGGAGGTATTTTATGGAATTTAGTATCTCAACTAAAGCTTCTAATTACATTAATGAGAAAGGTGGAGAAGTAGTAATTTATAAAGGGAAACGTAGTTTGGGTGGTTGTTCCGGAGCCACTATCCCGACTCCAATGATGAAATTAGGAAACCCTGACCGTTCCCATGAAAATTACCAGCTTATCAAGGAGGCAGGGATAACAATTTATCTTGCTAATGAGTTACAAAAATATAAAGGAACTGCAAAAATTGAACTTGATAAAATTTTATTTTGGAAGTCTCTTTCTTTTGATTACCTAAGGGATAACTAGTGCAATCATAGGCTCTTCATGGGCAACTTGGGCACTAATAATGCCTTTAGCAATTAGTTTCGCATTAAATTCTGAAATTAATATTTCGTTAATGGTAGGAACAGTGTGGGCAGGGGGAGATGTAGCAGATCTTATTTTTCCTTTATCTGCACAAATGGTAGATACTTCATTTGGAGAACATTTCTTGTTGATGAAATTATAAAAGTACAACGTAGAGAAATTGATAAAATGAAGAAGTTAATAGTAGATCTTGAAGAAGAGTAATAATTTTAAATTGAAAGTGATGTTTAAAGTTATTAATAATAAGATTTTTAAATAGAGTTTTGATAAAGAATCATGATTAATGCAGAATGCTCCTGCTTTAATTATGATTTTTTTTGTTAAATAGTATAACTCGTAAATAGATGATATATATATTGAATTGTTGGCATGGAAATTGCTTTAATATTTAATGTAAGTAATTTAGGAGGGTAATAGATAATGAAAAAAGTAAAAGAGTTTGTTATATCAAGCATTCTGTTTACTCTATTAGTTTATTTCACAGTAGGAATTCATCACTTAGCAGTGCTAATCTAGCAATTAATATAACTATAAATTGTATATAAAAGGAGAGGTTAAAATGCTTATAATTTTAAGAGTCTTGTATTTACTATTAATAGGCTATCTAGTTTACACAATGATAAAGAGGGGTGGTTGTTGTGGCCACGGACATAGTCAAAAGGGAAATAGCTGTTGCGATGATAATGATAAAAAGAATTCAGAAAAAATGATAAGTGATAATGAGAAGACTAATTCTATCAACATTTAAAAAATAGACTATTGTTTGAAATTCAACAACTACTGTGTTAAAACTCACAACTTAGGAAGGGATAAAAATGAAAAAGAAGATAATTCTCATAGGAATTATAATTTTAATAATAATATATATAATTTTTTATGGTGCAACACATCATTTTTTCTATGGTAGCATTTGTGGAAGTGGATTAAATGGATTAAAATTACTAGTTATGTACTATATACCCCTAAGTTTGTTATTACTTTTAACATATATATTATTTAAGCAAAATAGAACTTCTACTAAGAGGTGTGAATATTGTAGAACCCATATTAATAGAGACTTAGATATATGTCCATACTGTGGGAATCATAGTGAAGGGAATGCTGAAGGATTATGATGTTGATATTAGTAGGTATATTGTTAATATCGGTTTACTCTATATCAAAGGTCCATACGTATGAACAGTGCAACTGTATTTCTGAAAAAGTTGAGCTAAAGTGTTTTAAATGTGGTGAAGATATAGAAGAAGATTATATTTACTGTCCTCATTGCAAGGAAAGACTTAAAAGAGCATGTGAAGGCTGTGGGAGGATGATTAATATTTTCTGGAGACAGTGCCCATATTGTGAGTAATAGTTTGCTAAAATTTTAGGATAAGTTAATTTTCAAAATATATTAATAAAATAAATGAAAGGAAGATGAAATATGAAAAAGTGGTTTGAAAATTTCTTAAAAAAATTAGAAGAGGCAAATAAGAAGAATTTTGGTTCAGGAAGACTTGATTGCTGCGAAGCTAATCAGAAGAGTAATGATAGTCATAAAACTAAAAAGTAAGTTTTTATATTAAAGGATTTTAAATAACATTTTACTTGAGTGTTATCTAATAAACAGATGTTTTAAATAGAGTCAGGGAGGATGAAGATAGTGGTAGAGGTATTTAAAATAGGACACTATGCAATATATTTATTTGGATTAACAATTGTATTAGGAATGATAGTTGGAATATATATTATGACCAAAGAAGCTAAAAGAAAAGGGTTAAGTGTTGACAAATTAACTGATTTAGCAATATACACTATAATTTCTGCCATAGTAGGAGCTAGACTATATTATGTATTTGCTTTTAACGCTAAGTATTATCTTCAAAATCCAAAAGATATTTTAGCCTTAAGAGATGGTGGACTCTCTATTCAAGGGGCTTTGATTTTTGGAGTACTATTTGCTCTATGGTACACAAAAAAGAAGAATATTAGCTTTGGTAAAGCAGCTGATGCTTTTGCACCTGGAATTATTATGGGGCAGGCTATAGGTAGAATAGGTTGTGATGTATTTGGAATTCCGATGACAAAAGCCTATTTCTGGGGAGTAAGTGTTAATAATCAACTACTGCACCCAGCACAAATATATGAGGCTCTTCTTAACTTAGTATTATTTACGTATTTATGGAAATCAAGAGATAAGACAAAATATAATGGTCAATTATTCATTAAATATATAATTGGTTTTTCTATAATACGAGGAATAGTAGAATTCTTTAGGATTAATCCAATTGTGTTTGGTCCATTTACTATTGCCCATGTTACAAGTTTAGGGATTATAGTTGGTGCCTTAATAATGAATAATATTTTGAAGAAACGTAATCAAAGTGACCATGTTAATAAATCAAGTGAGGCTGCTATAACACCCATCACTCACTACGTGGGAATTATTTTAATAGGTGCTATTGGAATTTGGATTTATTATTTTGTACATTAATATAAAGATTAAAATATAAGAAAAGACGAGGAGGAAATTATATGCAAAATCATAAAAATGATAAATCAAAGGAAATGAATAAGGGCACTGAAAAGAATGGACATGGACTAAAACATGGATTAATGATGATGCTTTGTTGCTTAATACCAATTTTGATAATTGCAGGTCTACCGTTATTTGGCTTCAAGGGGAGCACACCTACTTGGTTAATATTTTTGCTTATGCCTTTAATGCATGTAGGAATGATGTTTAGTATGAAAAAAGGCAAACATAAGGATTCTTTCCATGATGATAAAACCAAAGAAGTAAAGGTTAAAGTGGAAAAGTAATATGGCGAGGTTAAAAAAAGACCAAATGATATATTTTTCAGTATTTCTAATAACACTTTCCCTATTTAGTTATGAAGTTTTATTAACCCGACTATTTTCAGTGATTTTAAGCTTTAACCTAGTTTTTTTAGTAGTTTCCTTCTCAATACTAGGGAGTGGATTAGGAGGCATATTGGTCTACAGAAAGCTAAATAATGAACATGTAGATATTAGACAGCTTACATTAAAGTATGCCCTTTTTTTACCCATAGCTATAATCGGAACTATAATGCTAATATATAAGCTCCCCTATATTAGAATATTTTTCCTATATCCATTTATAGGTGTTATTCCTTTTATATTTGGTGGAGGTTTAATATCTATAATATTCAGGGAATTTGCTGAAGGTAGTTATAAGATATACTTTATGGATTTAGTAGGTTCCGCCTTAGGAAGTATTTTAATAATAAAGATCATGAATATATATGGATTTATGTATAGTTTAGTGATTATAACTGGAATCTCTTTATTTGCAGCTGTACTTATATCTATATATTTTAAATCTACTAAGATGATTATAACAAAGCTTATACTGATTTTAGGTATACTAGGACTAATATACCAACCAACAACTGTATTAAATATTGAAAAAGGATTTACATCTTACATTACAAGTCCAAATACTTTGATTAGTTACCTAAAAACAACTGATGAGAAGCCTCTGGGTATATCTTACTCAAAATGGAATGCAGTATCTAGAACAGATGTAATTGAAACAACAAATCAAAATGAAAAAACAGTAGTAACAGATGGCGGTGGATCTGCTCCAATAATAAAATTTAACGGAAATTTAAAGAGTGTTGAATACCTAAAGAATAAAACAGCTTTCTTGCCCTTTTCAATAGGTGAAAATGATAAATCATTAGTAATTGGGTCCGGAGGTGGCAAGGATATATTACTAGCTCTTTTAGGGGGAAGTAAAGATATAACAGCTGTAGAAATAAACTCATCAACGATTGAGGCAGTAAATTTATATAAAGAATTTAGTGGCGATATATATGGTAGACCTGAAGTGAAGGTATACAATAAAGATGGAAGAAATTTCATAGAAAATACAAAAGAAAATTATGACAACATATATCTTGCAATGGTTATGACTAATGCAATTGAGAATACAATGTATTCACTATCAGAAACCTATCTATTTACTGAAGAAGCATTTAAGGAGTATTTTAGTAAGTTAACAGCAGATGGGAAATTAAGCTTTATGCCCCATGATGGTTTGGATATGGCTAGAGTAGTAAATACAGGTATAAAGGTTTTAATGGAAAGTGGAGTTGATCAAAGTGAAATAACAAACTATTTTGTTATAGTCAACGGAACAAGTAAACAATATCAAAATGACCATGGTCATAGTATTATGATGCCTATGGTAATATTTAAGAAAAATCCATTTTCTGATCACGAATTATCACAGACCTTAGATATAGTCAAAAAACAAGGAAAACAAACAATACATTATCCAGGTGGAGAATATGAGTGGTTTAAACAATTAAGTGATAATGAGATTAACTACAAGGAACTTCTAAGTAAATATGGTGCTAATGTAAGTCCGATTTCTGATAATAAACCATTCTTCTATAATTATTCAAATCTGATTCCAGGAGAGATTGTTTTTTTGGGAATCGCTATGGGATTAATTTGGTTGACCGTAAGAAGAAAGTTCTTTAAAGAGAGTCACATAAAGAATGCATCAACCCATTTTATACTTATAGGTATGGCGTTTATGCTTGTTGAGATACCAATAGTACAGAAGACAAGCCTGTATCTAGGGAATCCAACATTGGCCTTTAGTAGTGTTCTTTTTAGTATACTTCTAAGTAGTGGTATAGGAAGTCTTATAAGTGGAAAAGAGATAATAAAGAAATACTTGGTAAATTCATCTGTGTATTTATTAGTAGCAGGCTTAAGTATCGTAACAGTTCTTTTTAGTTTAGACAGAGTATTTATGTTAACGAGTGACCTAGGATTGAATGCTAAGTTTTTCATTTTATTCTTGAATCTATTACCTATGGGAATATTTATGGGAATGCCATTCCCTACAGGTATAAATGCTATTAATAAAAGCATAAATGACAAAGTACTAATTCCTCTTATGTGGGGTGCCAATGGCATTTTCTCAGTAATAGGTTCAATATTAGCTATAAGTATTTCAATTAAATTTGGATTTGATACAACTATTTTTATAGGAGCTATGCTATATTTATATCTTTATATAAAAAATCCACTAAAGATACTAGCAAAGTAAAAGGATAAATATTAGTAGAAACCTGAATAGTTGTATATATGCCAAATAATGATAAAGATTGTTTTTAAAATGAGATGTGTGGTGAATAGTTCTGAAAGTTCATAAAAGTATTTTTCAAAGTACATTATTAATTAGAGAATTAAATTCTAAACTAAATCAATGGCTAGGAGATAAAATTAAAGATAATTATGTGACTGTTCCACAAATTACTCTTCTACAGTTATTATCTAGATATAATAGATTAAAGGTTTGTGAAATAAGTGAGATGATGAGTATTAAAGATAGTACTACTTCAAGAATCATTGATAGACTTGAAGATGGAAAACTTGTAACAAGATTAAGAAGTAAAGATGATAAGAGAGTAGTTTTTATTGAACTAACTAAAGAAGGGTATACAGTTGTTAATAATTTAAAAAAAATATCGATGAATCTTTTAAAGCTAAATTAAACTCAATATCTAAAGAACAAATCACTACTGTAGTTACAGGTCTTGAGATATTAAATGTAATTCTTGAAAGATAAATAATACTTAAAGGCATATAAAAAGGTTGTCATAAACTACAGATGGTTGTGGTAAATGCTACAGTGAATAAAGTGAATAAATGGATTAGTTAAAGTCTTGTGATAAAAAAAGATAGCAAGGATATATAATGATGAAAATTTACTGATATTTTGTTAGATATAATTAAGTAATAGCAAGTATTATAAAATAATTAAGCAATAAATTTATCTAAAATTTTTAGTAATCTCCTATGTTGGCATGATTGTTGCGTATTTAATAATATAAATCTAAAATAAAATTATTATAAGGAGTGATATTAGTGAAGAAAAAGAGTATAGCATTAGTAATAACAGGAGTATTAGCTATAGGTTCACTTACTGGATTTGCTTATGCTCAATCAACAGACTTGTTCAATAAAAACGTTAAATCAGAAAAGCAGGTTATGGATAAAAATATATATAAAGATATGATTAAAATAATGAAAGAAAATGGATATAAGGATGCAGCAAAGGCTATAGAAAAGAATGACTATAAAGCCATGGATGATTTCATGAATAATATGACAGATGAAGATTATAACAAAATGATAGACTTAATGGAAGAAAATGGTTATGGAACTATGGCGAAGATGATGAGTTCAATAAGTAGAGAAGAAATGCTTCAAATGCATAATTCAATGGGTGGAGCAGAAGGATGTCATTCAAACACAGACAGTGGAAATGGAATGATGGGAAGTTTTTAAGTGATCTAATAGGATATCATAACCAATTCCTAAGTACTTAGGAATTGGTTGTGAACAAAATATAATATGAAAATTAATTTTTTTTGATTAAAATATACCTGCATAGGGTATACAAAATAAATGGCACTTATAGGTGGGAAACTATATATGATTCATATAGATGTTTGTATGGGGTGTAAATCCGAAGGCTGCTGCAAATTGGAAAGTGGTATTGAGTTATATGAATTTATTAAATCATACATTTTAGAATTCATAGATTGGGAAGAAGTTGAAATTAACTTAACTACATGTAAATGTGTAGAGATATGTAATGGTCCTATAATAAAAATAAATGGACAAGTATATACTAATGTAGATAAAAATAAAGCTTTAGATATAATTAAAAATATAGTTTTGAAGAAGGAGGCATAACAAATGACACAAGAAACACTAAATATTAATGGAATGACCTGTGCATCCTGTGCAAAGGCAGTAGAAAAAAGTGTTAGTAAAGTGAAAGGTGTACAAAGTGCCACTGTAAACTTTGCTACTGAAAAGCTAAGTGTTGAGTTTGATGAATCAGTATCAATAGATGATATAAAGAATGCAGTTAAAGATGCTGGTTATGCTGCAGAAGAGGATGTAGAACTAAGAGAAGTGATAATACCTATAGGAGGTATGACATGTGCATCCTGTGCAGCAGCTATAGAGAAGGAGGTAAGAAAGCTAAAGGGAATAGAAGAGATAAATGTAAATGTAGCTACAGAAAAAGCAAAGGTACAATATAATCCCTATGCAACAAGAATTTCCGAGATAAAGGGAGCAATAAAGAAGGCAGGCTATGAAGCACTCGAGATAGAAGCGGGAGATGAAATAGACGCGGAAAAGGAAAAAAGACAAAAAGAAATGAAAACACTTTGGAAGAAATTCGTGGTATCAGCAATTTTCTCTGTGCCACTATTATATATAGCCATGGGACACTTGATAGGTCTATCACTACCAGAAATAATAGAACCATCAGTATATCCCTTTAACTTTGCCCTAGTGCAGCTTCTGCTTACAATACCAGTAGTAATAGCAGGATATAAGTTTTATACAGTAGGATTTAAGGCCTTAATTCATAGAAACCCCAATATGGATTCACTAATAGCAATAGGAACAGGAGCAGCAATACTATATGGTATATATGGGACAGTACAGATATATAATGGACATTTGGAATACTCACAAGACTTATATTTTGAAACAGCTGGAGTAATAATCACGCTGATACTATTAGGAAAATATCTAGAGTCAGTAACAAAAGGAAAAACATCAGAAGCTATTAAAAAACTAATGGGTCTACAGCCAAAAACTGCAGTAGTAATACATGAAGGAAAAGAAATGACAATACCAATAGAAGAAGTTGAAGTAGGAGACATAGTACTAGTAAAGCCAGGGGAGAAAATACCAGTAGATGGAACCGTAATAGAAGGACATACATCTATTGATGAATCAATGCTAACAGGAGAAAGTATACCAATTGAAAAACATATAGGAGATAAAGTAATAGGAGCAAGTATTAATAAAAATGGAACAATAAAGTTCAAAGCAACAAAGGTAGGTAAGGATACTGCATTAGCACAGATAATTAAGCTAGTAGAGGATGCCCAGGGCTCAAAAGCACCTATAGCAAAGCTAGCAGACGTAATATCAGGATACTTTGTACCAGTAGTTATAGCAATAGCAATACTATCAGGAATAGCATGGTATATAGCAGGGGCTACAGGAATATTTGCACTTACCATTTTTATAGCAGTACTTGTAATAGCTTGTCCTTGTGCTTTAGGATTAGCTACACCTACAGCAATAATGGTTGGAACTGGAAAGGGAGCAGAATATGGGGTCCTTATAAAGGGGGGAGTGCCTCTTGAAACAGCCCATCAAATAAAAACAATAGTATTTGATAAAACAGGAACAATAACAGAAGGGAAACCAAAGGTAACAGATATAGTAACTGAAAAGGGATATACAGCAGATGAGCTACTTGAAATAGCAGGTTCTGCAGAAAAAGGGTCTGAACATCCACTAGGAGAGGCTATAGTAAAGGGAGCAGAAGAAAAAGGACTAGAATTCAAGAAAATTGATAAGTTCATGGCCATACCAGGTCATGGTATAGAAGTAATAATTGAAGGTAAAGATATACTCCTTGGAAATAAAAAACTGATGGATGAAAAGGAAATAGAAATTACCCTACAAAAGGAATCAGACCGATTGGCAAATGAAGGCAAAACACCAATGTTTATAGCCATAGATGGAAAGCTTGCAGGGATAGTAGCCGTAGCAGATACAGTAAAAGAAAGCAGTGCAGAGGCAATAAAAAGATTGCATAACATGGGAATAGAAGTTGCAATGATAACTGGGGATAACAAAAGGACAGCAGATGCAATAGCAAAACAGGTTGGTATAGATATAGTCTTAGCAGAAGTACTACCAGAGGACAAAGCAAGTGAAGTTAAAAAGCTGCAGGATACAGGAAAGAAAGTGGCAATGGTAGGAGATGGAATAAATGATGCTCCTGCCTTAGCCCAAGCTGATGTAGGTTTAGCTATTGGATCAGGTACAGATGTAGCGATGGAGTCAGCTGATATAGTACTAATGAAAAGTGACTTAATAGATGTAGTTACAGCAATACAGCTAAGTAAAGCTACTATAAGAAATATCAAGCAAAACCTATTTTGGGCATTTGCCTATAATACAGCAGGCATACCAATAGCAGCAGGCCTTTTATATATCTTTGGAGGACCAAAACTTAATCCAATGTTTGCTGCTGCGGCTATGTCCCTTAGTTCAGTATCAGTTTTAACAAATGCATTAAGACTTAAGGGATTTAAACCCCATTAGGGTTTAATATAAATAAGCAAATTGCTAAAAGTTAGTCAAAACATCAATTATGCAATTAGCTGAATTAATAGAAATTTAAAGGAGGAAATTTAAATGAAAAAAACAATTAAAATTGAAGGAATGACTTGTGGACACTGTGCAGGTAGAGTTAAGAAGGAATTAGAAAATGTATGTGGAGTAACATCTGCAGAAGTTAGTGCTTCTGATAAAAAAGCTGTAGTTGAATTGGCTCATGAAGTTGATGATGCAAAATTAAAGGCAGCAGTTGAAGAAGCAGGATATACTCCTGTAGCTGTAGAATAGTTCACATTTCAGTAAAGACTCCTAAAGAATAGCTTTAGGAGTCTTTATTTATATTTAAAACAATATAAACTTATGTATTAATCTTAAAATATAAAATTTCAATGTATTATATCATACGATTATAGTACAAATTGCTACATAATCAAGAAAAAAATTGTTATTTTTAGGAATAAAAGAGTGAAATAGCTGGCATATAACTTGCATTATAATTTATGTAGATAGAAGAATTAATGATAATATTCTTAACATGTATATGATAATGATTATTATTGTAAATAAGGAGGCTGTATTATGGAATGTTGTGAAAACAAAACGCAGTGGTATAAAAAACTTGTTGCAGTCTTACTGGGAACTGGAGATTGTCATGGAGGCGTAAAGCAAAATACCTATGGACTTAAAAAAATTGCACTAGTTGGAAGTCCAAATGTAGGTAAAAGTGTTTTATTTAATTCATTGACAGGTGCCTATGTTACTGTATCTAATTATCCTGGAACTACTGTAGATGTTTCAAGAGGAAAAGGAAAAATAGGGCAGCAGGAATATGAGATTATAGATACTCCAGGAATGTATTCTCTTATGTGTATAACTGAAGAAGAGAAGGTAACTAGGGAATTATTATTTAAAGAGAAGCCTGAGGCTATAATCCATGTTATTGATGCTAAAAACATACAAAGAATGCTTCCTCTTACTATTCAATTGGTTGAGGCCGAGATGCCTGTTATTCTAGTCTTAAATATTATGGATGAAGCCGAGAGAATGGGTTTGAGAATTGATATAAAAAGATTAGAGTTAGAATTACAAATACCTGTTATCTCTACTATAGCTGCATTAAATAAAGGAATAAACACATTAAAGGAAAGGGTAGATAAGTATGTCAAAGTCGCTTAACATTAGCTATGATGATATAATAGAAGATTCGATAGGTAAGATTATTAGTTACCTAAAGGGAAATTATGTCTTATCCAAAAGAGCAGTTGCTCTTTTATTGCTACAAGAGGATGAAGATGTACTTGAAAAAGTACAGGACACTGAAAAAAGTAATTTTATAAAAATTAGGTTAATTATCCAAAAAACAAAAGAGAACTATGATAAGCCTTTAAATTACATAATTTCTTTGTCACGTCAAGAACTGGTACAAGAATTAACTGAAAAAGTAGTAAATAAAGAAGAAGAGAAAAATAGAAATATTTCTGATGTTCTAAGTAGACTTACTATGAATCCTATCACTGGAATACCTATTCTAATATTAGTTTTGTATTTCGGATTATATCAATTCGTAGGGGTATTTGGAGCTGGAACTATTGTGGATTTTTTAGAAGCGAATGTTTTTGAGAACTTTATTAATCCCTGGATAAATGGGCTTGTAAACAGCTATATTCCTTGGCAATGGCTAAAGGACCTACTAGCAAATGAATATGGGATAATCACTTTAGGTATAAGGTATGCAATAGCTATTATTTTACCAATAGTAGGAAGCTTCTTCCTCATATTTTCTATAATTGAAGATAGTGGTTATCTACCAAGACTTGCTATGCTTGTGGATAGAATATTTAAGAAGATTGGCTTAAGTGGACGAGCTGTAATACCAATGACGCTAGGATTTGGATGTGATACCATGGCTACTATGGTCAGTAGAACCTTAGAGACTAAGAGAGAGAGGGTAATTTCAACACTATTGCTTGCTTTAGCAATTCCATGCTCTGCACAGCTTGGTGTAATTTTAGCTCTTTTATCTGGTTCGCCAAAAGCTATGATGATTTGGGTTGCTTTTGTAGCTTTTGTATTTTTGTTTATTGGATATTTGACATCAAAGATTCTGCCAGGAGACCAGCCCAGCTTTTATATGGAGGTACCACCTCTAAGATTACCTAAGCTGTCGAATATATTATCTAAAACATACACTAGGATGCAGTGGTATTTAGCAGAAGTAATGCCCTTATTTGTTTTAGCAAGTGTACTAATATGGTTCGGTAATCTTACTGGACTTTTTGACATAATTATAGATGCTATGGGACCTGTTATGAACTGGATTGGGCTTCCTAATGAAGCAGCAGAATCATTTATATTTGGATTCTTTAGAAGAGACTTTGGAGCTGCGGGACTTTATGATTTACAAGCATCAGGAGCACTATCTCCAAGACAGCTAGTTGTAGCAGCGGCTACACTGACTTTATTTGTTCCCTGTGTTGCACAGTTCACTATGATGATGAAGGAGAGAGGGAAGAAAACTGGAATTGCTATGGCTGCCTTTATTTTCCCATTTGCCTTTGCAGCAGGCTATGTACTTAACTTAATATTAGTCACCTTTGGGGTGTTATCATGATAAAATGTAGCTTTTGTGGCTATGAATTTCAAGCAGATGAAAGTAAAATAGGTTGTTCAGGATGTCCACTTAGTGGTACATGCAATAAATATAAGTGCCCTAATTGTGGTTTTGAGATTCCTAAAGAGCCAAAGATAATTAAGCTGATTAAAAAGTGGAGGCATAAGAATGAATAAATCAATTAAAAAAGACATGACTATATCTGCTATTAATATGAAAAAGAATGAAGAAGGAATTATTGCTCAACTAAATACTAATAACAAAAATATTTTGAGGAAGTTAATGTCAATGGGCATATTACCTGGGATGAATTTAAGGGTAATACAAACATATCCTTCCTATGTATTCCAGGTTGGCTATACTCAGATTGCTGTGGATAAGGAAATTGCTTCTGTTATTTTAGTAAATACTAGTTTACAAATAAAAAATGAAGTAGACTATTAACTCACAAAATAATAAAAGTTATAGTTTACTACTTTATTATATTAATGATTTAATATGATAATTATTAAAGTTTAATCAAATTTAAGAAGTAGGTAAGTTAAAGATAAAACAGGGTAGTTCTAAATAGAGAACTACCCTGCATAAATTAAAACAAACTTAGTAATTTTACCATAGACTATATTTATATCATTTCAACAGCATCCTTCGGACATTTTTTCTCACAAACACCACAACCAATACATTTTTCTTCAATGACTTCATGAGCTTGTTTTAATTCTCCTTCAATTGCATTTGTAGGACAGTTTTTAGCACATATAGTACAACCTATACATTTGTCACTAATTATTTATGCTTTTTTCTTTTTAGATTTATCTTCCCATATAGAATTAGTAGGACATTTGTCAGCACATATACCACAATTAGTACATTTTTCATAGTCTATAGTAGCAATATTATCTTCAACATGGATTGCATCAAAGGGGCATGACCTCTCACACAATTTACATCCAATACAACCAACTACACAGCTTGATTTCACTTTCTTGCCAAAGTCTTTACTATTACAGTCTACAATAACTCTTTGACTGTAGGGAACCAAATCAATAACAGACTTTGGACAAACATCTATACATTTTCCACAAGCAGTACATTTATCTGGATTGATTTTAGCAATTCCATCAATAATTTCTATTGCATCAAAACTACAAATATCTACACATGTACCAAATCCAAGACAACCATAATCACAGCTCTTGTTTCCAGAGCCTAACTTAGCTGCTGCTCTACAATCCTTTATACCATCATATTGATACTTGACACTAGTATGACAGGTTTTGCCTTGACATATAACCCTAGCAATCTTTATTTCATCATCTGTATCTGTATCTATGCCCATAATATCAGCTACCTTTTCAGCTACTTCAGCTCCACCTACAGGACATCCATTACTAGGAGCATCACCTTTGGCAACAGCTGAAGCAAAATTATCACAACCTGGATATCCACACGCTCCACAATTCGCACCTGGTAGTACACTGCTAATTTCTTCTATTCTTGGGTCTACTTCAACTGCAAATTTCTTTGAAGCATATGCCAAACCTATGGCAAATAAAGCCCCCATGGTTCCCATACTTACTACAGAAATTATTACGACATTCATTAATTAATCACCTCCTAATTACTTAACTACATTGCTATTAATCCAGAAAACCCTAGAAACACCATTGAAAGAACACCTGCGATTAATAAAGTAATACCTGCTCCTTCAAGGGGCTCAGGGACATCTGCAAATTCTAATTCTTCTCTAATACCTGCCATTATGACAAGAGAAAGAGTAAAACCTACACCTGCTCCAAGTCCAAATATAGAACTTTCAATTAAATTATAATCTTTAATTGGTATATATAAAGCTAATCCCAAAATAGCACAATTAGTTGTAATAAGTGGCAAGAATATCCCTAATGCATCATAAAGTGATGGACTGACTTTTTTTAGAACTATTTCAACCAATTGAACTAAGGATGAAATTACTAATATGAAAGATACATACTGTAGAAATCGTGACAATCCAAAGGGGTCTAATAGATAGTTTTGAATAAACCATGCAGCAATTGCAGAAAGTGTCATGACAAAGGTGGTAGCAGCCCCCATACCAGCGGAAACTTCTACCTTTTTAGATACACCTAAAAATGGACATATTCCCAAAAACCTAACAAGTACAAAGTTATTAACTAGAGCGGTTCCAACAAAAAGTAATATTAATTCTATCATTCTCTCACCTTCCTTTAATGACAGCTTGCTTCGCTAGTTTTTTTCTTACTAAATGCGTTGAAAATCCCTAATAATATTCCTAATGTTATAAAGGCTCCTGGTGGTAAAATGAATATTATCCAAGGAGTGAAGTTTACTCCCATAACTTCTATACCAAATATTGAACCCATTCCTAACACTTCTCTAATAATTCCTAATAAAGTCAAAGCCCAAGTAAAGCCAACTCCCATACCTAGAGCGTCCATTAAGGCGTATTTTACAGGATTATTTGAGGCAAAGGCTTCTGCACGTCCAAGTATCAAGCAGTTAACAACTATAAGAGGGATAAACAGCCCTAGAACTTTTTGTATATCAGGGAAAAAGGCTGCCATGAATAAATCTGCTATAGTAACGAACGTAGCTATAACTACGATAAATGAAGGAATTCTGACTTTATCAGGTATATAGTTCTTTACAATAGCTATTATTACACTTGAGCATACCAAAACGAATAATGTAGCCAAACCCATTGCTAGACCATTAATAGCAGCATTAGTAACAGCTAAGGTAGGACACATTCCCATTAATTGACGAAATACTGCATTTTCCTTCCATAATCCTTTTATAAATTCTTTCCACATCCTCATTACTTACCACCTCTTGTTCTATAAGCATCTAGTGCTTTAGGAATAGAGTTCTTTAAAATATTTGAAACAGCATTTGATGAAATTGTAGCACCAGTTATTGCCTCTACATCCTGTTTTGCTATAAAATCATCCTCAATTGATTTTTCGTTAAATTGATCTTTGAACCAATCTTCTTCAATTCTCGCACCAAGTCCTGGAGTTTCAAGATGACTAAGTACTGTCATTCCAGTTAATTTTTCTTCTGTAGTGTCCATTCCAACCATCATTCTTATATCACCTTGAAAGCCTCCACCTTCAGCAATAAATGCTAGGCCTACTTCATTACCATTATCATCATATCCAATGAAGAGTTGGTTATTATTTTCCATAGTTTTATATGATTTTGCTTTAGGAAGTACTTCTAATATAGCTTTTTTCTGATTAGACTGAGCAATTTCATTTATCATAGGTTCAGTCCATTTAAAGGTTAAAGCTAATACAAGACCTGATATTGCACCGACTAGTAAAAGAACTACTACCATTCTTGATGTGTTATTCATTACTTTGACACCTCCCCAAATATTTTGCTCCTTGTATATCTGTTAATGAGAGGTGTTAATCCGTTCATAAATAATATGGAATAAAGAACGCCTTCAGGATATCCACCGTATACTCTAATAACTACTAGAATTATACCTGCACCAATACCAAATACCCATCTTCCCTTTTTTGTAATTGGAGTAGTAACCATATCTGTTGCCATAAAGAAAGCCCCTAGCATCAAACCTCCAGACAGAAGATGAAATATAGGATCTTGTCCTATTAACAATGTCATAAGAAATATTGTTCCTAGGTAGCTTGCAGGGATTCTCCAGTCAATACATTTTTTATATAATAAATATAGTCCACCTAGTAAAAGGAGAATTACTGATGTCTCACCAATAGAACCTCCTACATTACCTATTAGCAAATCAAAATAGTTAGTTTTAATACCTTCCATTTTTAGTAAATTAAGTGGAGTAGCACCACTTAATCCATCAACTGGATTAATCCATTCTGTCATTTTTACTGGAAAGGTTATTAGAAGAAAGGCTCTGCCTACTAAGGCAGGGTTAAAAATATTTTGACCTAGACCTCCAAAAACCATTTTTCCTAATCCAATAGAAACTACGCCGCCAACTATTGCAATCCAAATTGGAAGAGTTGGGGGTAAGGTGAGTCCAAGTAAAAGGCCAGTCACTAAACCACTCCCATCTTTAAGTGAAATAGTTCTATTTCTTACCTTTTGAAATATTACTTCCGTTATTAAAGATGAAGTAATAGTGGTTAATAATATTATTAGAGACTTAAATCCAAAATAGTATATTCCAGCTATCGTTGCTGGCAGAAGTGCTATAACTACTGTTATCATAATCTTTGTTATATTGTCATTATCTCTAATATGTGGAGAGCTACTAACAACTAATTCTTTATCTAGCATTTATTAAACCTCCTTTATTTACTTCGTTTCTTTGCTAAAATTTCACCCTTGACCAATCTTATTCTTTGTACTAAAGGTCTCTTTGCAGGACATATAAAAGAACATGACCCACATTCTATACAATAGAGGGCATTATATTCTTCCGCCTCATCCCATTTTGATTTTTGTGAATAATTTGCTATTTTTATTGGTAATAATCCTACAGGACATACATCTACACATCTAGCACATTTGATACATGGCTGTTCAATTTCAGAATAAGCATCAAATTGATTTATTACCAAGATACCTGAAGTCCCCTTTATAACTGGCACTTCGGTAGTATATTGTGCAAATCCCATCATTGGACCACCACTAATAACCTTTCCTGGTACACCTGAATAGCCTCCACATTGCTCAATAACTTCTTTAAATGGTGTTCCGATTTTTACAATCATGTTACTAGGTTGAACTATTCCATTTCCTGTTACAGTAACTATGCGTTCAATCAATGGCATACCTTTTTGTATGGAATCAGCAATTGCAGAAGCAGTACCTACATTATTAACGACAATTCCTACATCCATAGGTAATGCTCCAGGTGGGACCTTCCTACCTGTAATTGCATCAATTAATCTCTTTTCACCACCCTGTGGATACTTTGTCTTTAAAACTGCATCCTGAATTGATGGTTCATTTGCTATTATTTTTTTTATATTTTTGATAGCATCTGGTTTATTATCTTCGATACCAATAATTCCTTTATTTACATTTACTGCTTTCATAATTGCCTTAAGTCCAAAAACTACTTTTTGTGGATGCTCCACCATCAATCTGTGGTCAGAAGTTAGATAAGGCTCACATTCTGCACCATTTAATATTACAGTATCAATTTTTTTCTCTGGTGGAGGAGAAAGCTTTACATGAGTCGGGAAGGTGGCACCTCCCATACCAGTAATACCTGCTTCTCTTATTATTTCAATGATTTCTTTACTAGTTAGATTATTAATATCACCCATTGGTTTTACTGTGTCACATATTTCATAACTATCATCAGATTCAATAACTATTGTTTTGACTTTTGAACCAGTTGGTGTAGGAAAATCTATTATATTTTTTACTGTGCCAGATACACTTGAATGTATAGGGACTGATACAAAAGCTTGTGAATCTCCAATTTTTTGGCCGATTTTCACCTTGTCCCCAGACTTAACAATGGGGTCGCATGGAGCTCCTATATGCTGTTGTAGTGGAATATACACTATTTTTGGTGGAAGTGCTTGCGTCAAGCTTATAGATTCAGTCAACTCTTTTGAATAGGGTGGGTGAATCCCACCTTTAAAACTGAAGGTTTTATCTTTCATTTTTTCACTCCTTTATTTTTAATGAATTAGCATATTGTATACTGCATACAACATATGAGAAAAATATAATAAGTAGCTAATAATATATATACGCATATTTCATACCAAAATAAAAACTGTTATAATATGCTATTTCTCTAAAAAATGAATTAGATAAGTGTAGCAAAAGGCTCATGTAATGTGGCATTGTAAACATCTGCAGACTTGCATCTGAAACTTTCCGCTTAAAAGAAGAGAATTAATTATATACTTTTGATAGGTTAATAAGATTAATATTTGGAATATATTCATCTAGAAAGAGATAATAAAACTCTAAGTAAATATGTAATCAGAATTTTAAATATTTAAATTTTCGTATTCTTATACTTATTATGTTTGAAAGATATTATATTTCAATATAGATTACAATTTGGCATGAGTATTGCTATGTATAATTAGTATAGATTTTTAGAATTTTTTATAAGGAGGCTTATAAGATGAGTCAAGAACAGAAACAACAATTAATTGATAAATTAGATGAGATGATAAAAAATAATGGAGGATATGTGAAGTTCTTTGAAATCTGTAAAGAAGTTGATGAACTAATTAAATAAATAAAAATTAATTACTAACATAGATATTGATTATATCTTATTAATAAGGACTAAATATATAAGTATTTAATTTAATTAAAAGATAACCTATAGCAAGGAAAAATAAATATGTAGCTAACAACACAACAGGAGTAGTATATGCTACACTTTTTAAAATATAGTTTTTTAAAAATGTAATATCCCAAAGGATAGAGGTGTTGGATAAGCAGTAGTGTATAAAAATTACTATTAAAGTAGATTGTGGCATAGATATTGCTTATATATTTAAGTAACATAATGTTGGAGATCCCCCTTCGATATTATGATAATAAGCTAGTGAATTAATTCACTAGCTCTATTTATATGTAGAATTATGTGGAGGTATATTATGAATAGATATGAAAAACAAATTCTTTTTGCTGAGATAGGTGAAGAAGGGCAGGAAAGATTAAAAGCATCTAAGGTTATAGTAATAGGATGTGGAGCTCTTGGAACAGTAATATGTAATTCACTGGTACGAGCGGGAGTTGGTTACATAAAAATAGTAGATAGAGACTATATAGAGATTTCAAATCTTCAGAGGCAAACATTATTTGATGAAAAAGATATAGCTGATCACCTACCGAAATCAATTGCTGCTAAGAAGAAACTTGAGCTTATAAACTCAGAAATTATAATTGAAAGCGAAGTAATAGATGTAAACTCTAAAAATATAGAAAAACTCTGTAAAGATATGGATTTAATACTAGATGCAACAGATAATTTTATATTAGATATTTGATTAATGATATATCTATAAAGCTAGACATACCTTAGATATATGGTGGAGTAATAGGAAGTACAGGAGTGTTAAGTCCTATAATACCAGGTAAAACTCCATGTTTTAGATGCTTTATGCCTGAACCCCCTTCTTCAGGAACCATAGATACCTGTGATACCATAGGAGTATTAAATGGTATAACAAATATAATTGCATCATATCAGTCAACTGAAGCATTGAAAATACTAACCCAGAAGACTAAAAATTTAATCGAGGGATTACTATATATAGATATATGGGATAACAATTTTGAGGTAGTAAATCCAAGTAAAAAAAGTAAATGTAAGGCTTGCTCAGATAAAAACTATGAATTTTTAAATAGAAAAGATGAAGATGCAGTTCATCTTTGTGGTAAGAATAGTATACAGATTAATCCTCTAAATAAAGAAGTTTCAGTAGAGCATATAATGAACAAGCTTAAGAGTATAGGAGTTAATCCACAGGTTAATAGTTTCTTTATAAGATTTGAAATTGATGATATTATATTTACATTATTCTATGATGGGAGAGCTATAATAAAGAATGTTACAGAGCTGAATAAAGCTAAATCATTATATGCACAATATATTGGATATTAATCTAGATATAAGTACAAAAACTGAAGTTTATTAAATTACTTAATTTTAATAAAAAGGTCTAGCCTAAAAGCTAGATCTTTCTTGTTTGATAGTTATAGGATAATCAAATTTCTTAATATAAATAAATTGATTAAATTTGGGTAATTTATAAATAAGTAAAATAATGAGAGGAGATATACTATGGAAATAAAATATGAGGTTGATACAAATAAATCATTTGAAGAAGCTGTAGAAAGCTTAAAGACTAGTCTAAGCAACAATAGCTTTGGAGTGCTATGGGAATTGAATTTCAAAGATAAACTAAAAGAAAAAGGATTTGATTTTGACCACAACTTTAAAATATTTGAGGTGTGCAATCCAAGGCAAGCTAAAGAAGTACTTGATAGACATATAGAAGTGGGTTATTTTCTACCCTGTAAGATAGTTATATATGACAAAGGAAATACAGTGAAAATTGGTATGGTAAAACCTACACAACTAATAAACATGTTAGGTGATCAGGAATTAACAAGTGTAGCTACTGAAGTAGAGAATGAACTTAAAACTGCTATAAATATGGCAGCAAATTAGATTTACAATAAATTTATTTATATGTATAAAGACTCTAGTAGTATATACTACCTAGAGTCTTTAATAATGCTTATTCTTGAGTAATTATTATAACACCATTTACTAAACCATAAACATTACCTGATAATGTTCTACCGAGCTCAGATGCAATTTTTTCTTGTGCTTTTTTATCAAGAGCAAGAAAGGTAGGGGCACTTGAATGAACCACTAGTTTTTCATCTAATGTTACAATGGCTAATATGCTTCTGGTTGGACTCTCTTTCATTTAAAATCTCCTTTAACTATTCTTGTTATTAGATTTCTTATTAATTTCAAGTAATGGAACATTGTATATGATCTCTTTAATCCTACTAATATCCTTAACAATAGGAACGATAACCAAAGCTAAATCTCCATTATCAAAGTTTCGGCGAGTTTCCACATATCTTTCAAGACCCAGTAATCTTGAGCATTCATGAGCGATAGCTTTTCTTTGACCACTATGGTTTAAAATTACCATTTCATTTTCTCCAACTGGCTTCATTATTACACCAATACCGTTCTTTAAAATCCTTTCCTTAGTTGCAGATAAACCAATATTCATTACGTAAATATCACCAACATATAGATTGTTACCATCTCTAAACTCTAGTGGGGCCTCGATTATAGTTATTATATCCCTTAATGTATAGCCCTTAGTGTAGTTTTTGAGGAGTACAGTAACAATAAAGCCTAAAATAACGGCAAAAGGAATTATAATTAGATTCTTCTTTGTAAAGGACCTAATAATGAAGGCAGAAGAAGTAACACTCAAAGACGAAATCATAACAATATAATTTCTTGCTTCAAAGGTTTTAGCGATACCATCAATATAAGATTCTCCTCTAGGTGAATAACTATCCCTTTCAAGAGAATGGAGAGTATCTTTCTCCATTTTTCTAATATCTCGAAACTGTTGTATTGCTAATGCAAGAAAGGTCACAGCAACATAGTTTTTTCCAAGTAAAGCTGGATAGGCTACGGAACCCATAGCAGCTGCAATAAACCCTGTAGTTAGATGAATCAGATATCCATTAGGGAATGTAGGGTATTGTCTTACATCACCTCTGAGCATCCACCACCTACTAATAAACCCAACAAGTATGCCTGTAAAAATAAAAAGCAAAACATGTGATTCTAAAAGATGACCTTTATCCATAAACATTCTCCTAGTTAGTATTTATAGTTATTTTTTACTAGACTCAAAGTAATATACAATTTGTGAATCAAATTAAATAAAAAATTAAGCAATCTAGATATATAAAATATTGTAATAATGATAATAATAAATGAGAAAATAGATCAATAATTATGGAGGTGCATTTTAATGGGTTTGGTAGGAAATGTAGGAAATGAGAATATGCAAGCTTGTATCGATGAATGTAAAAAATGTCTTCAGGCTTGCGAAGAGTGTTTAACACTTTGCTTGAATGAAGAAGATGTTAACAAAATGGTTACTTGTATTAAGATTCTGAGAGACTGTATTGATATTTGTGATTTAGCAATGAAGTTTATGTCTAGAAATAGTGACCATGCAAAACATGTATGTAAAGAATGTGCTGAGATATGCGAGATATGTGCTAAGATTTGTGATGAAATGCAAACTAGTCACTGTACAAAATGTGCAGAAATTTGCCGTCAATGTGCAGCTGAGTGTAGAAAGATGATATAACTAAATATCTCTAAACGATGAGTTATGTACTTAAAGATTGAGTAGTTTTAAATATTTAATCAAAGTTTACAAATAAACTAGTAAACAGGCTTTTTAGTAAAATAATAGCAACCCCTATTGAATAGGAGTTGCTATTATTTTTAAAACACATATAGTGTTTCAATAAAAAGATACATTTTAACCGGTAAGAATCTATTCAATTAATAAAAGGTTAATTTAAATATATAATATTGTAGTTATCGGTTATAATTTAAAATCATTTTCTTTCCACTCAAAACTTCTTTTAACAGCACCAGCTACATTAGTCATATTGATATTTATATTTGATAGATTAACTGTATCTGTAAGGATTGGAACTATTATTTTTCCAGATATATGATGTCCTACTGGAGGTGCATCTGGAACCCACTTAATACTAGAATTGTCTATAAGAGTATTATTAATCTTTATATAGATTTTTTCATCTAAATCAGTTTCATCTATATCATAACTATGGGTTGTCATATATATATTAAATACGTAGTTATCTTTAGTTAAATCTGTTTTTTCAAAGGGATTAGCAAAAACAACGTCTATAATTACATCATTCTTATCATCACTTTTCATATATTTAATATTTTGCTCTATATAAATATCTTCGGATTTATATAGATCTTCTGTTAACAAATATGTATTGATTACATTATCTGAAGGATTTGCAATATCTCTAGTAGTAACATTATCCTTTAGCAATTTACTTTCGTTAACTAACTCTTTATTATTTATAGACTTTGGTTTATCATTAATAAATTGCTGAGCTTTCCTAATTGCAATTTGATGTTCAGGGTCTACCCGATTAGTTCCATGAGTTTTGCTTTTAAGAAAATGCACATCAAAGTGTCCATTCATGTTGTTATCCTTTATAAAGTCAGAACCATGGGGCATACCAGCCATCGAGGCAGGAAGTTTTAAATTGCCTACTTCAACAATTATAGCTCTTCTATTCCAAGACCATTTATTACCAAATATCTTCTTCATAATTATAGTATCTTCTTTAGCTAATGTCTCAGTATCAGAATGATTTGTACCATATGTCCTTTTGACGTTGAATGACTTACCCGTAGCTATATCTATTATCTTAAATTCAGTACCTCTAGGGATAATATCTTTTATTTCATTAAACCATGACAACTCATTAATTAAGGGAGTACTAGTAAATCCTCTTGATACAGGAGTGTTGATAGTTTTGCTTAAAAGAGTTTGAGATGTTTTTGGTCCAACAATACCATCAGGTTTTAAACCGAGTGCAGTTTGTGCAGATAATACTGCATTTCTAGTAATATTACCAAAATAACCTGTTGCAGTATAGTTGAAATAACCAAGGTCAGATAATTTTAGCTGTAATTCTTTTACTGCTTGTCCTCTCATACCTAACTTTAATGTTTCATAATTAGATGTTTGACTTACAGCATGAGCATTTATTAATGTAGTTGATGGGAATAGCAGTGCTACACTTATTATACTTGTGATGATTTTCTTCTTCTTCATAAATACCTCCCAAAATAAAATATACATGCAATATACCAAGATATATTTAAGCAAATTATATGCCAAGTATAAATGATGATATATTGAAGTGTTTCATATTATGGTTGAATTATTTGATACAGAACTTGTATTATATGGCACAAGTATTATCTTAATATCCTATTTAAATTAAAATAATATACTGAAAATGATATGAAAATGGTTGGTATAGATATTGCTAATGTTATTATATATACAAAATATTATAAAAGAAGGAGGTATTATAATAATGAATAATGTTGGGATTTATATTCAAAGTTTCAAATCTTCGAAAAATAATATATCTACAAAAGGACAATATGGAAAGCATGCACATAACGGACGGCATGAAGGTATGATGAATAAGATGAAAGAGAGCAAACATGATTACTCCTGTAATAGAAAAACTATGGAACTATCAATAAATAAAAAAACAGGAAATAACATAGATGAAAATATTTAGTTAATAATTGTAATAACTATAGAAAAGATTTTTCATTTAAACATCAAATAGACTACCAGATAAGAATAGAGGTATTAATACATGAAAAGATCTAAAAAGATACTAATGAATATATTGAAAGCCATTTTGGTTATTTTTCTTCCTATTGCTATATTACTTACTGTGGTACAATATTATGCATTTAATAAGGACTTCTATTTAAAAGAATACTCCAAGTATGAGGTTTCTGAGTCTACAGGAATTAGTAACGAGGATTTGGGAGAAATTACGAATAGATTACTAGATTATTTAAAGCAAAATGAAGAAGATCTGAACATTAGGGTTTTAATTAATGGTAGTATGGAAGAAGTATTTGGAGAAAGAGAAAAACTCCATATGGTAGATGTTAAAGAGTTATTTATTAAGGGGTATATACTTAAAAATACGAGCATTATTATGAGTATAGTTTCAATACTAGGAATTATTATATTCTCTAATAATAAAAGAAAAGACATATTTCAAGTTATATATTGGGCAAGTGGTATTCCACTTATACTAATGCTAACACTATTTATTTTAATAAAGACTGATTTCTACAAATATTTCACGTACTTTCATAAGATATTCTTTACTAATGATTTATGGCTCTTAAACCCTAAGACAGATATATTAATTCAATTAGTACCCTTAGGATTTTTCACAGATATATCAATAAAAATTTTAATTTTATTTAGCTTGATACTGATATTTCTAATTATAATATCCATATACTTTAGCAAGTCTCTAAGACATAATTGAATATATAATAGAAATTATTAATTTCATATATATATATATGTATATCAAGGAGTTAGTTCATTGTTTTTACTATGAACTAACTCTTATTTTGAAAAAACTTATTACTTTTAAGATGCATTTAATAAAATATGAAACACCAGCCAATTATCAATATTATCTATTATCATTAGTATGCTTTAGAATTCAAATGAGACTTAATATGTATTAATGAGCACTCAACAAGGTGCTTGTTTTTTTATGTATATAAAAAAGCTCAAAACTTTAAAGTAGAAATTGAGAAAGTAGCGAGGGAGGAGTTGGGTAATGAATACCAGTTTGAAAAGGATGATATTATCTATACTAACAATAATACTATTGGAGATCGTATAAAATATAGGTATTTGGCCTGACTTCATGTTTCCATCACCGATGATGGTATTTAATACTCTTAAAGATTGTTTAATGGATGGAACATACTCTATTGTATTATTGTATAGTTTAGGACAAGATAACAGAGTTTTAGCTATAGTTCATGATTCATGGGAAAGATATCTAAGCATGAAAATGTATTAGAATATAAATAAATGCAAAAAGGTCTATAACTGTTATTAATAGCTACATAAAGATCAATTTGCATTTATGCCAGAAATGATAGTGAAAGTAATTCTATGGAATAATGTAGCAAATGAAATATTAGGTGTTTGAAATGCCACGGAAATATATATATTAAAGTACCTTTATTTATTTCCTAAGTAATAAATAATATACTTTCATTATAAATACGGTCTATAAATAAAATATGTAATAATTTGGCATATAACTTGCATTACTTAATCAGAATGTTGATAAATCTCATATATATCTTTGTAATAATAGATATTAATCAATAGTATAGGTTACAAGATTGTAATGCTATCGAGGAAAATAAACAGATATAAATAGTCAAAGGAGGTTTTATGATGAAAGATAAAAGAATAATGAAATTTGGTTTCATAATAGCCAGTATTATAATTATTGGCTGGGTTACTTATGCAAATGTAATAGCTACTGATAAGAATGAAGATAGTATTGAAGGTAGTGGTATTGTTGAAGGAAATTCTATAGTTGTTAGCTCACAATTACATGGGCAACTAAAAACAATAGAGATAGAAGAAGGTGAACTTGTAGAAAAAGAACAGTTAATTGCAACCTTAGACTCTGAGATAATAAAATCTAAGGTTATACAGGCTGAGGCTCAGTTAGAGATTGCAAAAACACAGGTTGAGTCTGCAAAGGCATCAATGGAAGCATTGGCCCTTACTGTTGATCAGTCAGAATTAGCTGTAGATCTATCTCAAAAAGAAGTAGAAAATAATATAAAGCAGGCTAAGTCAAACTTAGAGGTAGCGAAGTCTAACCTGGTGCAATTACAATTTACATACAATGATACGAAGAATGATTATGAAAAATATTTAAATTTATATAATGATGGTGCAGTTTCTAAGAGTCAGTTGGAAAAAGTTAAATTAAAATTAGATACAGTAAAATCCAAATTAGAAGTAGCACAGAAACAAGTGGAAGGAGCTGTGGCAACATTAAGTTTAGCTAAATCTTCTATATTAAATACAGAAATATATGAAAAGACTAACCAATCTACTATAAAACAAATGGAGCAGGCAAAAGCACTTTATAGTACAGCAATAGCAAAGAGAAAGCTTGCAGAGGCTAGTCTTCAAGAAATAAATGCTGTACTTAAAGATACAAGGATCTTAGCCCCTGCAAAGGGAAGAATAACATTAAAAATGGTTAATGAAGGAGAACTTGTAAATGTAGGTACTCCAATTGTTGAAGTTATAGATTTATCTAATCTTGACTTGATGGTATATATATCAGAACAGCAAATTGGTAGAGTAAAGTTAGAGCAAGAAGCAAAAGTATATATTGATTCGTTTAATGACAAGGTTTTCAAAGGCAAAGTAAGCTATATATCTGATAAGCCAGAGTTTACACCTAAGAATGTTCATATGAAGGAAGATAGAGTTAAACTTGTATATGGAGTAAAAATTAAGTTAGAGGATACAGATGGAATTATAAAACCTGGTATGCCAGCAGATGCGATTATTGAGTAATTCAATATTCACTTTAGAAATATGAAATTAAGTAGGTGAAATAATTGATTGACTATATTATAGAAACTGAAAATTTGTGTAAACAATATAAAGATGTGTTAGCAGTTAATAAAATGAATTTATATGTTAATAAAGGTGAACTATTTGGATTAGTAGGTCCTGATGGTGCAGGTAAGACTACTACAATACAAATGCTTTGCAGTATTCTCAATCCTACATCGGGAACAGCAAAAATTTTAAAACTCGATACTATAAAGGATGCTGAAAAAATCAAAGGTAAAATAGGATATATGTCTGAAGGATTTAGTCTCTATGGAAGCTTAACAGTAGATGAAAATATTGAATTTTTTGCTGACCTTTACAAAGTTCCCTTTGAACAGCGGCAAAGCAGAAAGAAAAAACTTCTGCATTTTAGTAGATTAACTCCATTTGTTGATAGACCTTCTGAAAAACTATCAGGTGGCATGAAGAAGAAATTAGCATTATGTTGTACACTCATGTATTCACCAGAAATCTTATTCTTAGATGAACCAACCTTGGGAGTGGACCCTGTATCTAGAAGGGAATTTTGGAAAATACTTAATGACTTCAGAAAAGAAGGAATAACAATTTTTGTTACTACACCATATATGGATGAAGCAGAACGTTGCGATAGAGTTGCTTTATTACATCGAGGAGATATTATTAGATGTGATTCACCTTCAAATTTAAGAAGAGGTTTAAGGGGAGAGATGCTTGATATAAAAGCTTTGCCTCAAAAAAAGGCTTGGAATATATTAAACAATATTGATGAAGTACTAGAGGCACAAATATTTGGAGAAAGAATTCATGTGTATGTTGATGAATTGAATAGTGCTACAAATCAAATTAATAAAAAGTTCTTCAATGAAGGTATTGAGACAATAGATTTAAGGAAAGGGGTACCAAGCCTAGAGGACGTTTTTGTGTCAGCAATACAAAAGAATACTAAGGGAATATATGTAGAAAGCGAAATAGAACTAACTAATAAAATAAACAGTCCAAAACAAATTAAATCTAAGAAAATAAATGAAATAGCTATACATACAGATAACTTAGTAAAAAAGTTTGGAGACTTTACAGCCGTAAATAATCTAACAATGACTGTAAATGCAGGAGAAATATTTGGGTTTCTTGGTCCTAATGGTTCTGGAAAATCTACTACAATAAAGATGCTTACAGGACTCTTGATGCCTACCGATGGTAATGCAAAGGTAGGAGGGTATGATGCAAAAAAAGAAGTAGGAAAATTGAAAGCAAAGATTGGGTACATGTCACAGAAATTTTCACTATATAATGATTTGACTGTTGAAGAAAATATTAACTTTTACGGAGGAGTATATGGCGTTGAAGGTGATTATCTAAAAAAGAGAAAAAACTGGGTTTTAAATATGGCAGGCCTTGTAGGAAAAGAAGATACTTTAACTAAGAGCTTATCTGGAGGATGGAAACAAAGATTAGCACTTGGTTGTGCAATCCTCCATGAGCCTTCTATTATATTCTTGGATGAACCAACATCAGGTGTTGACCCGGTTGCCAGAAGACATTTTTGGGACCTAATTTATAATTTGTCTAGTGAAGGAATTACAGTATTTGTTACAACTCATTATATGGATGAAGCAGAACATTGTCATAATCTTGGTTTCATCTATAATGGAAATCTAATTGCACTAGGCAGTCCATCAGACTTAAAGAAAGAAAAATTTAAAGGGGAATTATTAGAAATAGAATGTAATAACCCATTTAGAGCTATGGAAATATTACAAAATGGGAGCAAAAAATATCAAGTATCCACCTTTGGAAACAAGCTACATGTAATAGTCGAAGACATTGATAGAGAGATTATTAAAATTGAAGATATTCTAAAGGACAATAGATTTCAAGTGGATAGATTAGAAGAAGTGCCTATATCTCTAGAAGATTTATTTGTACTTCTTATTGAAGAGGACGATAGAAAAAATAGGATGGTGTAAAAAGATGAAGGGGTCGAGAACATATTCTATATTCATAAAGGAAATATATGAGATTAAAAGGGATCCTTACACCTTAGGCATTGCTATAATAATGCCACTGATACTTCTGTTTTTATTTGGATATGCACTTAATTTAGATGTGAAGAATATTTCTACCGCAGTATTAGATCATGACAAAAGCCTTCAAAGTAGAAAATATATAGAAAGGATAAAGAGTTCAGGATATTTTGATATTAAATATCATGTAAGCAGCTATAAGGATATAGAAAAATTGTTAGATAAAGGTTATATCAGAAATGGAATAGTGGTTCCTAGTAACTTTTCAAAACAAATTATTAGAGGATTACCTACTGAGGTAGGAATATTTATTGATGGTACATTTCCACCTACAGCAAAAGTAACAATAGGATATATAGAAGCAATCAATGAAAAATACTCAGGGGATATACTGAAAGAAATACTGAGAAGACAAGGAAGAGATTTTGATAGCATTCAAGCAGTTAAACTTGAAGAGAGGGTTTGGTATAATCCATCACTTAAGAGTAAGAACTTCATTATACCTGGTCTATTTGCGGTAATACTTATGGCATTTCCTCCCCTTTTATCTACACTTGCTATTGTTAGAGAGAAGGAAAAGGGTTCGATTCAGCAGATATTTGTTTCTCCTACGAAACCCTTTGAATTTATTATAGGAAAAACAATTCCCTATGCACTAATTGCAATAGTAGAAATGGTAATCATTCTTATAGTAGGAGTATATTGGTTTAAAGTACCGTTTAAAGGAAGCTTAATACTTTTTATAATTCTAGGAACCATATATGTATTTTGCACTGTAAGTATTGGAGTGCTAGTATCAACCATGATGAAGTCACAGATGGCTGCAATGCTCTTAGTACTAGTTATTACAGTTATGCCATCTTTATTATTTTCAGGCTTTATATATCCTATATTCAATATGCCTATATTTTTCAAAGTATATACATATCTATTTCCTGCTAGATTTTTTATAGATATTTCAAGAGATATATTACTTAAAGGAAATAATATAAAAGAAATGTTTTGGAATATCATTATTCTTTTATTATATACAACTATTATTATTTCCATAGCTTCTTTGCGATTTAAGAAGAAGGTTGATTAAGCAATAAAAAATAAAAGGAGACTTAAGAATGAATAGTAGGATAAAGTCTTTAATTAAAAAAGAATTTATACAATTTTTTAGAGATAAAGCTCTTGTAATGTTGGTTATATATATATTTCTTGAGGTAGCGATATGTGGATGGGCTTTATTTATGGAAGTTAAGAACTTACCCACTGCAGTATACGACATGGATAAGTCCCAATATAGTAGAAATCTGGTAGAGAACTTTTCTGAGACTGAAAATTTCAATATTAAGTATTATGTCAATGATTATAATGAAATTGAAAGACTGTTAGACCGTGGTAGAGCTTCAATAGCTATTGTTATACCTAAAGACTTCTCATTAAATATTATAGAAGGGAGACAGTCTAAGGTTCAATTACTAGCTGATGGTAGCAATTCCAATACAGCTACACTAGCCATCTCCTATGGGGCAAAAATTATAAGAAAATATTCAAGGAATATTGAAATTGAAAGGTTAGGAATATCAAAAAACCAGATTTCATTATTACCATCAGTAAATAGCTTGGTAAATTCATGGTATAATCCTGGTTTAAACTTTACTCACTTTAACCTAGTATCAATGGTTGCTATAGCTGCTATATTCACTGGAGTTCTGCTAGCCTCAGGAGCTGTTGTTAGAGAAAAGGAAGTAGGAACACTAGAACAGTTAATGGTAACTCCTATAAAATCATATGAATTAATTATTGCAAAAATACTCCCAATGGGAATTGTAAAAATGTTCGGATTAGCGGTAGGAGTGTTGATATCAGTATTTCTATTTGATGTTCCTGTTAGAGGGAGTTTAATATTATTCTTTTTATTATCTACATTACTGTTTTTTACAGCTATGGGTGTAGGAGTTTTAATAGCTACTGTCTCTAAAAACATGCAACAGTCATTATTGTTAAGCTTTTTTGTATTGTTTCCTATAATGTTCTTGTCAGGTACTGTAGTTCCTATCAGTAGTATGCCTGTGTTGCTTCAGTGGTTATCATATCTAAGTCCTTTAAGATATTATATGAACATAGTAGTTGGGATCTTTCTAAAGGGAGTGGGGTTAGATGTGCTTTGGTCACAAGCGTTGAGTCTTGGAGTAATTGGTTCAGTAATTTTTCTTATAAGTAGTTTAAGATTTAAAAATATTATGAGATAAATGACTAAAATAGTATGAAATGACAAACTGAGTGTATCATTTCATACTATTTTGAATGTGACGTTAGACTATAAGGGTTAGAATTCAATGAATTCTACTTGGCATAAAAATTGCTTTAATAAATATATAGACCCAGTTTTATATGCTTCACTATGATGCAGCTAGCAATAAACTATTTGCTAGCTGTAAATAGTCTACACAAGGAGGAGAGTAATGTGAATAAAGCTTTAATAGTAATTATAGCAATAGTTGCGATTATTGGTCTTATGGCCATGTCTGTTATGGGTATTTATAATGGAATGGTAACTATGTCAGAAAATGTAGATGCTCAGTGGGCTATGATCGAAAGTAAACTTCAAAGGAGATATGACCTTATACCAAACTTAGTGAATTCAGTTAAGGGAGTTATGAATCAAGAAAAGGAAGTATTTTCAAATATAGCTGATGCAAGAGCTAAATTAGCTGGTGCAAGCACTTCTTCAGAGAAAGTTGCTGCTTCTAATGAGATTGAGGGTGCATTAAGCAGATTATTAGTAGTTATGGAAAACTATCCGCAGCTAAGATCTGTAGAGAGTGTAAATAAACTTATGGATGAATTATCAGGAACAGAGAATAGAATATCTGTAGAAAGAGATAGATACAATGCTACTGTTAGGGAATATAATAGCTCTATAAAGACATTTCCTAGAAATACATTAGCTGGAATGTTTGGATTTGAACCTAAGTTATACTTTGAAGCTACTGAAGGAACTGATATTGCACCACAGGTTGATCTAACAAACTAAGCTACTGGCTACTAGATACTAGGAAGGCTTTTAAAGAACTAGAGGCTAGTAGCTATTTTGAGGTGATTCTATGTTTAAAAATAAAACTTTTATATTATTAACATTAGTATTTATATTGATTTCATCATTATTTGCATTTGCTGAGCCAGTGTTACCTGATGCTACAATGGAGTTTTATGTTGCTGATTATGCAGAGGTGTTATCGGAGGATGTAAAAGCTATAATCCAAGGAACCAATCTTAATTATGAAAGAACCCAGGAGACACCCCAAATAGTGATGGTTACTGTTCCACATATGCAAGGTATGGATGTTGCAGAGTATTCTGTAGGGCTTTTTGAAAAATGGAAGATAGGAAACGAATTGTATGATAATGGCCTTCTAGTGATTTTAAGTCTTGAAGAAAGGAAAATAAGAATAGAAGTAGGATATGGGCTAGAGGGAGCTATACCCGATGGGAAAGTAGGAGAAATAATAGATTCAGCTATATCAGAGTTATCTAATGAAGAGTATTCTGAAGGATTACTAAAGATATTCTATCAGCTAGTGGAAGAAGTAAATGAGGAATACGGTTATGATAATGAATCCATAATGGATAAATTTCAAGGATATAAATATACTCCTAAAGCAAAACCGAATACTACCAATCCAATTTCAAAAACAGGTAAATTAATAATATTAATAATTGTTATGGTATTAATATGGTTTGATAATAAATTTCTTGGAGGCTTTATACTTAGAACAATAATATGGATGCTTCTCTCTGGCCGAGGCGGTGGAGGCTTCGGTGATGGAAACTTTGGAGGTGGGGGTCGCTCTGGAGGTGGAGGAGCAGATAGAGGATTTTAATAAATATTAGAGTCCCAAGACAAATTGTAATAGTTTTTGCCTATTAAAATATATAATGTAAATAAATATAGTAATAAGAGCTAATGTAATGACTAAGGCTTATTTGAAAATTTAGATTAGTTATTTTTAAGACTATGAAATACACAACTGTATTTCATAGTCTTTATTATTATTCAATATCTATTAAACGATAAATATTTTGTGATAAAGATGAATAAGAGTATGCTATTGAGAAACATTCTTAATTAAAATATGTTCAATAATATGATAATTGGGTAATAAAATAATAGACTAAAAAATAATAAGGAGGAGATAACATCGATTTTTTAAAAATATATGGAGAAGCTACTAAAACTGCAATAGGCTTTTTCTGGAAGGCTGGGTGGGCATTTGTACTAGGATATTTCATTAGTTCTATGATACAGGCGTTTGTTCCAAAGTCTAGATTAACTAAGTACATGGGAGAGCCTAATATTAAGAGTATATCTCTTTCTACAATATTTGGGTCCGCATCATCATCCTGTTCCTTTGCTGCTTTAGCTGCAGCAAGAGCATTAGTTCTTAAAGGGGCACATTTTATAACAGCAGTAGCATTTATGTTTGCTTCTACTAATCTTGTAATTGAATTAGGCATCCTAATATTTATATTCTTGGGATGGCAATTTTTAGCAGCTGAAATTGTTGGGGGGTTAGTTCTTATAACTATAAGTAGTATACTGATGAAGATATTTTATCCAGAAGAATGGCTCAAAGCTGCTAGAAAGAAGGTTGAGCAAGATTCAATTGATGAGAATGAAGACTTTGACTGGAAGAAGAGGATAAAGAGTAAAGCTGGATGGAGATTGGTAGGTAAAAATTTTGTAAGTGAGTGGAAAATGGTATGGGAAGAGATATTAATCGGTTTTACAATAGCAGGTTTTGTTGCTGTACTAGTTCCAAAGCAGGTTTGGTCAAGTATATTCTTAATCAATCTTTCTGATTCATTACCTAGCTGGCTAATAGCTCTTGAAAATGCACTTGTTGGACCATTAGTTGCTGCAATGACTTTTATAGGGTCAATGGGAAATATTCCATTAGCAACTGTACTTTACTCAAATGGTATCTTTTTCACAGGTATAATGGCTTTTATTTATTCTGACCTTATGGTACCTCCCTTGGTTGCAGTAAATGTAAAATACTATGGTAAAAAAGTAGCATTATATATAGCTGGAATAATGTATATCAGCATTATAATAACAGCTCTTTTACTTAATATGATATTTGGAGTATTAGATATACTTCCCCAAAGTAGTAAACAAATAGCTGAACTAACCCAATTTAAGATAGATTATACTTTTTGGATGAACCTTCTATTTATAGGGATTGCAGGATGGTTAATGAATCTAAATAGAAAATTTCACCAGCATAAAAAGAATGATAAAGAAATGAATCATGATATGAACGGAAATACTACTAGTATAAAAAGAAAAATAGCTTACTTATTTATTCTAATCCTTATTGGTGGGTTAGTATCCTACATTATGACTTAGAGATAGTAATTAATTATTAATTATTTTATTTAATTTGCCATATAAATGTGTGTTGTTTTATATTATATCTTCATATTTTCTTCATTACTATCTGATAATATTTTATATAAAGAGATAATATAGTATTAAATATTTAAAAACAATGATTCAAGATAAATTTACTAAGAGGAGGATTATTTAAAATGATGGGATTTGGTATGATGGGTGGAGGTTTTCTAGGCCTAATAATTATAGGAGTGGTTGTATATCTAATAATAAATAATAGTTCCCAGCACAATAAGAACAACTACAAAAAAAATACAGCTAAAGAAATATTAGATGAAAGATATGCAAAAGGAGAAATATCAGAAGAAGAATATTTACAAAAGAAAAGGATTTTAAGAGATTAACATGTAAAGAGGAGGAATAGATATGATGGGTCATATGTTTGGATATGGATACCCAACATCAATAAACTGGTGGTGGTTAATAGGATTTTCTGTATTACGATTATTAATATTAATTGGAATAGTAGCTCTAATTATACGAACTATAAATAAAGGTAGACGAGACAGAGAAATTAATAATACTTCAAATAGAGCAATAGAAATTTTGAAAGAGAAATATGATTTAGGAGAAATAAGTGAAGAAGAACATCAAAGAAAGATTAATATATTACGATCTTAGTACATCGATTGAATTTAAAATAAAATAATTATCTACTAAAGAAAAACATCCTTAATCTTATTATAGTCCAAAATATAGGACTTAATAGATTTAAGGATATAAATTTATTATCAGGTAAATTAAAGATTAAATTATAGTTTAAAATACTGGTCTAATATCTAAGTATCTAAGAGTATCACGAAGTATATCATGTACTGCTGGTGCTGCAGTTACACTACCAAAGGTATCACCCTGTGGTTCATCAACAATTACTAAGACAGCAAGTTCAGGGTTATTAATTGGGGCTAAGGCTACAAATGAAGAGTAAACTTTACCATCTGCATATCTTCCATCTATAACTTTGTCAGCAGTTCCAGTCTTGCCACCTACACCATATCCAGGTAATGCTGCATTTATTCCCGAGCCATCTGTAACTACTGATTCCATTATGACACGTAACTCTTTTGAAGTCTTTTCAGATAATACTTGACGTACTATCTGTGGTTTATATCTTTTAATTACTTCACCAGAAGAGTCCACTAATTCCTTAACAATTCTCGGCTTCATAAGCTTTCCATCATTTCCTATCGCTGAAATAGCTGTGATAAGTTGTAATGGAGTTATTGAAATACCTTGTCCATAGGAGATGGTTGCTAACTCTATAGGACCGATTATTGATTTGTTTTGAATAATAGCACTTGCTTCACCAGGAAGGTCTATATCAGTTGCCTCGGTGAATCCAAAACTTTTTATGTATTTGTAATATGTATCTATACCTAGTTCTTGTGCAACCTCAACAAATATAGGATTACAGGAATTCTGTACTGCTTCAGCAAATGTTTGATCCCCATGGGGATTATAGTATCTCCAACATTTTAGCTTTTGACCTTCAACCATAATATAACCTTTATCATAAAAGGGTGTATATGGTTCAACTACACCTTCTTCTAGACCAGCAGCTGCAGTTATTAATTTGAATGTAGACCCTGGTTCATAGGTATCGCTTATAATAGGATTTCTCCACATTTTATTCCAAACAATTTGTTTTTCTGTACTATTTAAAGTTTCATAATTCATTTTAATCTCATAATCTATAGGAACTCGTGGATTATTGAGATCATAGGCAGATGTAGTAGCCATTGCTAGTATATCTCCTGTTCTAGGGTTCATAACAATGCCCATTACTCTTTTTGCCTTAGTAGCAGAAAGAGTACGGTCTAAAGATTGTTGTACAAAATGTTGTATGATTTCATCAATTGTAAGTACTATATTTATACCATTGGTCGGCTCATGAAATTTTTTAAATCCATAGGGAAGTTCTTTACCAGAACCATCTGTAACTTCAATTAGTCTTCCTGGCAAACCACTTAAATACCAATCATATTCTAGCTCAACACCAGCTAAACCTGTATTATCATCAGTTGTATGGCCAATTATATGGGAAGCAAAGTTTCCAAAGGGATAATATCTTCGAGATGATTCAGTTAACCATATACCATTAAAGTTTTCTTTTCTTATTTTATCAGAATTTTCTTTGCTAAGCTCTTGTGCTATTTTTACTATATTTATATCTTGATTAAGCAACTTCTTCTTTATATCTTTTTCATCAACATCTAGAATTGATGACAGTCGTGATACGATATCATTACCTTTTTTCGAATTAGTAATTTCCTTAGGGTTACCCCATAGTGTATAAGTAGAAACGTTTATGGCAAGTTCTTTACCATTCCTATCCATAATGGCACCTCGTTTTGCAGGTACTACAGTATCGCGTGTTTGCTGTATTTTAGCTAATTGAACATACTTATCTCCTTGTACAATTTGAATCCAGCCAAGTCGAAATATTAAAAATGTGAAGGTGATATTTATGAATAAAAGTAGAACTACTAACCTTTTTTTTATGTGTTTACTAGATAATTTCACTATGTAGACCTCCAAAAGCATATAAATAATTACTTTAAATATTATTTAATAGAGTGTTTTTTATAAATTGCAAGATTTGTTTATATGGTAAATAAACTAATTATTATTCACTTCTTAATATAACGATATCTACTCTTCTATTCTTTTGCTTTCCATCGATAGTATCATTGGGTGCTATGGGTTTGTATTCACTAAAACCTGCAGCCGATAGTCTACTTGGGGTTAAGCCTGCTTCTTCAATTAAAAATTTTACTACATTAGAGGCTCGTGCTACTGATAAGTCCCAATTAGTAGGATATTTACTAGTGGTTAAAGTAGGTACAGAGTCTGTATGACCTTCTACTCTAATATTATATTTTTTAAAAGCTTCCTTAACTAGAATATCTGATATATCTAATAATACTAGCTTTGATTCGGTCTTGATGTTAGCTTTTCCAGAAGAAAATAATACATTGTCTTGGAACCTTAATATTAATCCACTTTGGTCTAATTCGACTAATATTTTAGAATCGACATTTTTAACTTTTAGATAATTTTCAAGTACATTTTTTAGTTCTACAAAGCTATTTTCAATTTCTTGATTAGTAATAGCATCATCATTTCGTGAATCAAAAACTGATGAACCAGACTTTAATATTCCTGGAGAACCTTGAAATGAGTTAACAATAGCTCTAAACTTTTGGGAATTAACTTCTGATATAGAAAAAAGGAGAATAAAGAAAGTAAGTAATAAGGTAACCATGTCACCATAGGTAGTCATCCAGTTATTTGTAGAAGGGTCTTCTATATCTAATGTCTTCCTATATTTTCTTGGCATTAAATTTACCTCCATTTAATATGATTCATAACTTACTAGTAAACATATATGCAAGAATAGTACCAAATCAAATAGAATTCTATAATCAATACAAAAAGCTAAGAATCTATATAAATAACTACATATATAGATTCTTAGCTTTTTACTATTATAGAAATTAAAATAATATTATTTTATGAATTTTAACATTGTATTTATTAAATTGTTCATGACCTCATCTTCGCTATCATTATTTAGAGAGTCTTTTACACATGTTCTAAGATGATTTTCTAAAACTAATCCACCTACTTTATTAATTGCAGACCTTACTGCTGCAATTTGAACCAAAACATCATTACAATATCTTTCTTCCTCAATCATTCTTTGAATTCCTTTTACTTGACCTTCTATTTTTTTAAGTCTGTCTAGCGTTGATTGTTTCATATTTTCAGATTCAAACATCATATCAACTCCTATACCCTTGTATGGTATCAAATTATATTTAATAAATATTTTAATGTCAATATATTATTATTTAATTCTAGAATCTTATTTATGTTTTTTATAATATGCTTGATATACTACATGGCTATGTAGTATATCAAGCATATTATATTAGATTTTAATAAATAAATGATTAGGACGAATGGTGATATTAGATGAAAGGTATTGTTTAACATAGAAATTTATTATGGCATAAAATTTGCTTTATTTAATATTTAATACTATTTAGTGTTAGGCAAGTTTTTCAAATTATATACTAGGAGGATAAATAATGAATAGTGAACTAATTACTTACTTAAATTCTAAGTTAGAAATAGCAATTGAAAATAAAGATGACTTTACAACATTATTACTATTATCAAGAGATATTGACGAAGTAATTAAAGGTATAACTATCCAAAAGAATCATGAATTAGAATGGATGGAATAGATGAAAAAAATACTTATTAAAAGCGTTATATTAATACTAATATTAATTTCGGCACTTAACATTTATAATAAATTTGCTTATACAAATAATACGGAAGAAGTTTTTGTTAATATTGAGTCAGGTTCAAGTTTATCAAGTATATCAGAACAATTAAAAGAAAATGGAATTATAAACTCAAGAAAGTATTTCATTTTGTATACAAAACTAAAGGGGCTAGAGAATAAAATCCAAGCTGGCAAATTTAGAGTTCCAGCCAATATAGAGATGAATTTACTTTTAGATAAGCTTCAAAATCCAGAGCAGGAATATATAAAACTTACAATACCAGAAGGATATACTGTTTATCAAATTGCAAGTTTATTAGAGGATAATAATCTAGTACGAAAGGATAAGTTTGTGAAAATAGCAAAAAAGGGTTCAGATGAATTGCAAATAGAAAATAATTCAGAAGGAATTATCTATAGCTTAGAGGGTTATATTTATCCTGACACTTACTATATACCCAAAGGGTTTCAAGAGAAAGAAATTGTAAAGATGACATTAGAAAGATTAGATGAATTATTTACTGAGGAATATAAGGAACAAGCTGAATCACTTGAAATGAGTATTCAAGAGGTTATAACTATTGCTTCACTAATAGAGAAAGAAGCGGCAAACGACCATGAAAGAAAGACTATTTCTGGTGTGATTTATAATAGATTAAAAAGTAATATGCCTCTTCAAATAGATGCAGCAGTCATTTATGGAATAACAAAGGGTGAGAGTCATATCAATAGACTATTATATAAGGATCTTGAATTTGATTCGTTATATAATACCTATAAATATAAAGGGCTACCACCAGGACCAATAGGTTCTCCTGGGTTAGCATCTATAGAAGCAGCTTTAAATCCTGAGGCCCATGATTATTTATATTATGTATTAAATAAAAATGGTACAAAGCATATATTTAGCAAAACATATAAGGAACACCTTAATAATAAAAACTCTAATAATTAACAATAAAGACTTAAAACGACGTGTAACTAGATAGAATAAGTATCAAGATATTATTTGAGATATCGGAGGTTATTTAATGAATAAAGAAACTGAAAAAATCAAAAAAAGATATGATAGAGTTTCAAAAATTTATGATATTCTTGAACAACCTATGGAAGCTATGGCATTAAAGAAGTGGAGGCTAGAGGTTGCTAAAGAGTTAAAAGGGAAAGTTTTAGAAGTAGGTGTAGGAACAGGTAAAAATATACCCTATTATCCTGATGATGCTATCATAACAGGAATTGATTTTAGTTATAGAATGCTTGCTAAAGCAATAGTAAAGACAAAGAAACTCAATAAGAATGTAGAGTTAATTCAGATGGATGCACAAAATATGAGCTTCGATGATAATACATTTGACATAGTGTTTACAACATGTGTATTTTGCTCTGTACCCGACCCTATAAAAGGACTAGAGGAGATAAGGCGTGTATGTAGACCTAACGGAAAAATAATAATGATTGAACATGTAAGAAGTGATAACAAAGTACTAGGTCTAGTTATGGATTTGTTTAATCCACTAACTGTAAACCTATATGGTGCAAATATTAATAGGCGAACAGTAGAGAATGTTAAGAGGGCAGGTTTTACAAATGTTGAAGTAACTAATTTAACTAGTGATATTGTAAAGAAAATAGTGATATATAATGTGAAATGAATTTGTCCATATGACATATAAACTAGAAGAAAACTATATATTAAGTTGTATCTAATATATACTGCTCTTATAACAATAGAGAATAATGTTAACTCCATAATATGATATTAAATGAATACTATTCTGAATAGAAATGAATATAGTTAGATGTGTTAAGAGGCTGTCTTTTTACAAGGCAGTTTTTTTATGCATATTAGTAAAGAATTTTAGAAGATTATATTTTAAATAAAATGTCAGATAAAACTTATAGATGTATTAAATAGAACAGAAATGTAAAATATGATACATTTTCATAACAATATCAAGAAAGTTTATTTGAATATAGTAGAAATTCAATGGCATGAATATTGCGTATATTTTAATCAGTCACTTTAAAGAATTAATGGGAAGGGGGATATTAATAATATCAATTTAATGGACTAAATTGTAATTACATATATTATGTAAGGGGGAAACAAAGTGAGAAAACTTATCAAGCCAAATTATAAAGCGTTTATAATTGCTTGTATTGCTATAGTAGCAATACTTTTTGCTACCTATTCATTTAACATAGGATATGCTATTAAGATAGATAATCAAGTTGTTGGGATAGTAAACAATAAAAATGATGTTGCTAATTTAAAAAAAGATATTAATGAAAAGTTAGAAGCTAAACTAGATAGGAATGTTGACATACCACAAAATATAACTTATGAAAGAGTATTTAAAATAGGAGAAGAAATATTATCAAAAGATAAAATGATAACAAAGATAGAGGAAAGTATTGACTTTAGTATAGAGGCTTACATATTAACTATAGATGGAAAAGACTTTGCTGTATTAGGTAATAAAGAACAAATAGAAGACTTACTAAATAATATTAAACTTAAATATATTAATAAAGAAGTTATCGATATAAATGAAATAGGATTTGTTGAAGATATTGAGATTAAAAAAGCATATGTTAATTCTAATATGATACAAAATATAGAAGAAGTCAAAAGCCGAATAGAAATACCATTAAAGCAAGTCAAAACATATGAAATTAAAAAAGGTGATACTATCTGGGATATAGCTATGAAACATGAAATAGATACACGTGAAATAGAAAGATTAAATCCAAATATCAACATTGATAATATACAAATTGGACAAGCTATAAATCTAACTTTTCCTAGATCAGTACTTAATGTTAGAATCATCAAGGAGCACCAATACGAAGAAAAAATACCTTATGAAACAACTTATGAGGAAAGTAGTGAACTATATGAAGATGATGTTAAAGTTAAAATAAGAGGAAAAGAAGGGAAAAAAGAAGTCATATCTGAAATAGTTTATATCAATGGAATAGAAGAAAATAGACAGATTATTAATGAAAAGATACTAGAAGAACCTAAAACAGAGGTATTCTTAAAGGGTACAAAAGAAAGGCCAGAAACTTTAGCCTATGGTAATTTTATGCCACCAAGCAGAGGAAAATTAACCTCAAGATTTGGGCCAAGATGGGGAAGAACACATACTGGAATAGATATAGGGGTACCAATAGGAACGCCAAATAAAGCAGCAGATGGAGGAAAGGTTATATTTGCAGGTTGGAAAGGAAGCTATGGGGAGTTAGTTATTATTGATCACGAAAATGGTTATCAAACTTACTATGGCCATAATAGTGTTATAAAGGTAAAAGAAGGTGAACTAGTTTATAGGGGACAAGTTATTGCATTATCTGGTGCAACTGGAAGAGTTACAGGACCTAACTTGCATTTTGAGGTTAGAAAAAATGGTCAACCCGTAGATCCTCTTAAGTTTATTAAGTATTAGAATTTTATCTCACGTCCCTATTATTTTGAAGTCAGATATTACTGGTAATTAAAGTGAAGTGTATATTTGGTCAATAGATTTTATTGTGTTTTAAATAACACAAGTAGTGTAGAATATAACTCATTTATACAAATCAAAACTAAAAGTAAATACCTATAAACACTGAAAATATAATGGCACGATTATTGCTTTATAAATTAAGTATAAATTTTTAGGAGGTGCGAGAATGGGTTGTTGCGGTGGTGGACACAAACATTATCAGAAAATGGATGAGCAAGAAAAACTTCGAATGCAGAAAAACAAGGAGCAATCTGAGGATGTAAAAGCTCCGAATTTAATGCCAATACTTGCTTTTGTATTAGTTGCAGGCGTAGCATTTTATTTCCTTAGGTAAAAGAATAGGACTCATCCTATTCTTTTCAATACCTAGTTTAAATAAGGAAATAGACTATATCGGGAAATTATTAGATTAAAGTAATTATATAGATGATAAGGTGGATAGTATGAAAAAAATAGTAATTATTATACTAAGTATATTAGTAATATCAATAGGTGCATATATATTCTTTGAAAGTGATGTTGGAATATCCTCAGATAATCAAGATTTCATAATAGAGAACGATAAAAGCGTTGAAAAAGAAGATTATAGTAATAAGAAAGAAATAGTAGAGACACCTCAAGAAAATAAAGATATAAAAGAAATACCAGAAGATGAATTGGAAAAGTATATAAGATATAGTAGTCAAGGACCTATAGATATAGGAATTTTGTATAAGAATGTAATTGAACCTAATGATGAATATTTAATATTTGAAATGATGCTTAACAATCATTCTATTGATGTAAGTAATATTGATTATTCTAAGTTTGTAAGTCTCAGAAATGATAAAGGATTAGTAATTAAAGAAGGTTTTGAATGGGACGTCTTCGAAGGTAGCGGACACCATGTATTTGGAAGCTTAAAAATACCAAAGCAATATGAAGGTGAAAATATTATTGATGATACAACTGAGTATATTGAATTAGAGCTAAAAGGCTTTGAAGATACTATAAAAAGTGAAAAAAGTAAATTCCTTTGGAAAAAAGAAGTTCTAAGACCTTTTAAATAACAAAAGGATAGGTGATGATAATGATGAGAAAAAGAAAGTTAATAATATCAGGGCTTTTAGTAGTTCTAATATTAAGTGGATTATATATATACAAAACTGGTAATGTTACAACAGATGCAAGTAAGAACAATTATTTAGCATATATACCTAATGTAGATGATGGTACTGTGTCTATTATAGACACTTCAAATCAGACTATAGTGGATGAGATTAAAGTAGGTGAGTCCGTATCCCATGGAATAGCAATAACTCCAGATAATCTAAAATTATATACAGGAGATTTAGATGATGGTAAAGTTTTTGTATATGATATAAAAGAGAAAAAAGTTATTAAAACTATAGAAACTAACAAAAGAATACATGGTATTGATATCTCACCTGACGGTAAATATGTACTCTTGGCTAGCGGAGCATTAGAAGTTGATGATAAATATAATTATATTCAATACATTGATACTGAAATTGATGAAGTTACTAAAACAATAAAATCTGATGCCAAAAGTCCTGCACATATAGATTTCACAAAAGATAGTAAATATGCATATGTTGCAAATGTTATGTCAAATGATATTTCTATAATTGATATTAAAAAAGGAGAGATTATTGACTCAATAAAAGTAGGAATTATGCCTAATGAAGTAGAACCTTCTCCTGATGATAAGTTTGTTTATGTAGCTAATGTGCAGGAAGGAAGTATTTCTGTAGTTGATATGGCAGTAAAAAAAGAAATAGATAAGATTAAAGTAAGTCCAGGAACCCATGGAGTAGCGGTTACAAGTGATGGTAAGTATGTATGGACTACTAATAGATTTGGTAAAATTGTAGCAATTATTGATGCCAATAAAAGAGAAGTAATTAAGACTATTGAATTAAAAGGAGAGCCTAATCACGTGTCAATATCTCCAAATGGACAGTATGCATATGTTACTGATTTAGAATCTAACAAACTAATTATATTTGATACTAAAACTTATAAAGTGATAAATGAGTTAGAAATAGGCAAGCAACCTCATGAAATAGATTTTGCTAAAATATAGTTTTGGTAAAAAATAAAGAAAGAGGGGGGCATATATGTCATATTTAGACCAATACGCTTATGGACTTTGGGGTAGAGTATTAGTTAATATAGTATTCCTTGTAGGTTTTACTTACTATATATTTAAACCTCAGGCTAAGAGAGAATGGAGATCAATGGGAGCTTATGCTGCATTTGCAGTAGCCTTATTTACAGAAATGTATGGTTTTCCACTTACTATATATTTTCTGACATCAGTACTTGGAAATAACTATCCTGTACTTGATCCATTTACCCATGTAAATGGACATTTATGGGTAGTATTAGCAGGTGGATCAAAGGTTTTGTTTTCAATAATACATCCATTAAGTAATTTAATAATAATGTTAGGACTACTTGTTATACACATGGGTTGGAAAGGGATTCATAGTGGTAAGGGCGAGTTGGTTACCACTGGGATATATAAATATATAAGACATCCCCAATACACTGGATTTATGTTAATAATAACTGGATTTCTAATTCAATGGCCGACTATTATTACACTAATAATGGCACCAATTCTATTTATTATCTATATTAGATTAGCTAAGAAAGAAGAAGAATTAATGATTAAGACCTTTGATGAAGAGTATATCAAATTCAAAGAAGAAGTTCCTGCATTTATCCCTAATAGAAGGATAAGATTAAAAGATTTCTTTAAAAGAAAATCACAACAAAGTATAGAGGAATAATTATAACAGCTTAGCTATTAGAGAATTAACTAGATGCTAAGCTGTATTTATTAAATAGGACTAATAAACGTAAGCGTACAATAATAGATGGATTCCCTAATGAACATTCAAATGAGACAATAAAAAAATAGTAACACTTTGAAAGTAATTACACGTGTTACAAACACTTTAAAAGTCTCAGGAGGAATGTCATATGGATATGAGAGAGGTAAATCATCAAGTAAGAATTCAAGAATGGCGACAAATAATCTCAGAGTGCAGAAACAGTGGAAAGCCCGTAAGAGAGTGGTGTGCAGAAAACTCCATCAAGGCAAGTAGATATTACTACTGGTTAAGGGTAATCCGCAATGAATCATTAGTACTCATGCAAAGAGATTCTCAAATAGCACAATCATCCTTTGCTGCAGTCATGGTAAAAGAAACAGAGGCACTATCAGTAAAAAGTAATGACACATGTGCAGTAGTAAAAGGGAGAAATTTTTCTGTAGAAATAAAAAATGGAGCCAATATCGAAACCTTAGAAAACACCCTACGGGTATTAAACAATCTATGTTAACAGAGTTGAGTGGATTCGTTCATGTTTATGTAGCATGTGGTCACACAGACATGAGAAAATCAATAGACGGCTTAGCAGCCATTGTCACTCAAAATTTCAAGCTAGACCCCTTTGATAAAAGTCTGTTCCTATTCTGCGGAAGAAGGCGGGACAGAATAAAGGGTCTTCTTTGGGAAGGGGATGGATTTCTCCTTCTATACAAGCGTTTAGAAGGAGGGAGCTTCAACTGGCCCAAAAATCCACAGGAAGTAATAAAGTTAACGCCCCAGCAATATCGATGGCTTATGGAGGGACTATCAATTCACCAGAAAAACACCATCCCAAAGCTTGATAAAAAAAGATTAATTTAAGTGCTCAAAAGCGTTGAAAAACAGCGTATTTTGAGTTCTTTTTTATAGCTTTCAAAGACAAAAAATGGTATAATTAAAGGAGATAAAAACACTGAAAGAAGGCTGAATTTAGGTGACTGAAAGCTCAATAATAAAAACACTTCAAAATACAATTGAATCACAAAATAAGATAATAGAAGACTTAAGAAAAGAGCTTCAGAGAGCCAATGAGAATGTAGAATTGCTACTAAAGAAGCTTTACGGCAGAAAGACTGAAAAAACATCTGTAATTGATGGTCAACTTGTAATTGAAGAAGTTGCCATGGGATTATTTAATGAAGCAGAAGCAAACGAAGACCCAACAGTACTAGAGCCCGTACCCTTTGAAGAACCCATAAAAAGAACCCGTGCAGGGTATAAGAGAAAAAAAGCCTTTAAAGACCTTCCTCAGCAGGATCAAGTATTCAAGCTAGAAGAATCTCAACGAAACTGTCCCTCCTGCGGAGCAGGACTATCGGAAGCAGGGAAAAAATTCTTGCGCTCTGAAATCAAGTATATCCCAGCAGAAATCAGTATAGTAAACATATATCAGGAGACCTACGAATGCAGAAGTTGTAAAAAAGAAGGTCGCCCATCTATATTTAATCCATACACTCCTGAACCAGTATTACAACACTCCTATGCAACGGCATCAAGTGTAGCCTGGTCAATGTATCAAAAATTCGTACAGGCAGTTCCCCTATATAGGCAGGAAAAAGATTGGAAGCAAATGGGCTTTCCAATAAGCAGGTCAACTCTCTCAAATTGGATACTAAAGACATCAGAAGAATGGTTAGAGCCCGTAGTAAAGAGGCTTCATGAAGAACTTCTAAAAGAAAAGTATCTTCATTCAGATGAGACTCCTGTACAAGTATTAAATGAGCCTGGGAAGAAGAATACCACAAAGTCATACATGTGGGTATATGCCACATCTAAGGGGGCAAATAACCCAATAAGAATTTTCCAGTATGAAACCGGAAGAGCCGGTGATAATGCAAGGGAATTTCTTAAAGGATTTGATGGATATCTTCATACAGATGCATATTCAGGATATGGAAAAGTCAAAGACATCAAGCACTGCTTATGTTGGGCTCATGTCCGAAGGTATTTTGTGGACGCAAGTCCAAAAGATATGAAGAGTCTAGAGGCAACCCTTGCAGCAACAGGAATTGCATACTGCAATCAGCTATTTGATTGGGAGAGAAAATTTAAAGAACTTACTCCTAAAGAGCGAAAAGAGCAGCGTCTAAAAAATGAAAAACCAGTATTAGATGCCTTTTGGTCGTGGGCAGAAAAAACAAAAAAAGAAGTACTCCCAAAATCTAAGATAGGAGTAGCTCTTCAATATGCAATCAATCACAAAGAAAAGCTAGAAACCTATCTAGAAGATGGAAGCTGTGTAATATCAAACAACATAGCGGAAAACAGCATCAAACCATTCACAGTTGGAAGAAAGAATTGGGAGTTTTGCGGTAGCCCGCAAGGGGCAAAAGCTAGTGCCTGTGTCTATTCCCTGGTTGAAACAGCAAAGGCAAATGGGCTAAATCCTTATAAGTATTTAGAATTTATGTTATCAAGGCTACCAGGGTCAAATTTTAAAACCAATCCAAAAGTTCTGGACTTAATGCTTCCTTGGGATTCATTAGTTCAAAAGATATGTAAAGATAACTAAGGGGATGACGATGTCATCCCCTATGATTTTTCAACCCATATTTTATTATACGCTTACTAATAAACTATTGTAAGTATATTAATTTATCGATTTCAAATAATAGGATAAAACCATAATAGTATGTGAGATGATTAATATGGAAATGAACTTCAATATGAATATGCAACAACAGCAAAAGCAGAAATTAATAATGACTACAGAAATGAGACAAGCATTAAAAATTTTACAACTAAATTCTAATGAGTTAAATGCACTCATTCAAGAGGAGTTAATGAATAACCCTGTATTAGAGATTAATAGCAGAAATGATGATATAAAAGATTCAAGAAAAGAAGAAGAGTTAAGTAGTTGGAAAAAAAGCTTATTAGAGGGTAGTTATCAAAAAAGTTATAATAGTCATGGTAAGGAATGGCAGGATGAGGATAAAAAAGATTTTAACAACTATATATCAATTACTCAAACTCTTAAGGAACATTTACTATTTCAACTTAATATGCAAAACCTATCTGAGTTAGAAAAAGACATTGCAGAGTATGTTATTGAAAATATAGATGAGAATGGATATCTAAATTATGGTAATCCAGAGATTGTAGAAAAGTTTGGAGTATCGATAGATGAAATTAATAAAATTGTGGATATAATACAAAGTTTTGACCCAGTAGGAGTAGGAGCTAGAGACTTAAAGGAATGTTTGTTAATACAACTTAAAGAAAAAGAATATGAAAATCCAGTTGTATTGAATATAGTAAATAACTATTTGGCTGATTTGAAGAACAACAAACTTAATTATATTGCAACTAAATTGAATGTATCAGTAAAAGTAGTGCAAAATTCTCTAGATATTATTAGAACCTTAGAGCCTAAACCTGGAAGATTATTTAGCAACTCAAAGGATACTCAATATATTAATCCAGATATAAATATTATTAAAAGGGATGGAGAATACATAGTAATAATGAATGATATCTCTGCTCCGAGATTAAATATAAGTAGATATTATAAAGCTCTTAATAGCAAAGAAGATTTAGATGAGGAAACCAAAACTTACATTAATAATAAGATAAATTCAGCAATAAGATTGATATCAAATATAGAACAAAGAAGAAATACTATATATAGCATAGTAACAGAGATCCTTAAATATCAAAGTGGATTTTTCGAAAAAGGCAAATTATATCTCAAACCTATGACATTAAAAGATATTGCATTAGTGTTAGATATCAATGAATCAACAGTAAGTAGGGCAATTAATGATAAATATGCTGAAACGCCTATGGGAACTTTTGCATTAAGATTTTTCTTTCAAGGAGGAAAAACCAAGAGAGCAGGAGAGGAAATTTCAACACAATCAATAAAGTTAATTTTAAAAGATATAATAGCTAAAGAAAATCCAACAAAGCCTTTAAGTGACCAAGATTTAAGTAATATGTTTAAAAATAGAGGTATTGATATATCAAGAAGAACTATAGCTAAATATAGAAATGAACTTAATATACCTTCTTCTACACAACGAAGAAGATATGAATAAGATTATTAAATAGATTGTAGCAAATAAAACGTAAAAAGTAAGTACTATTTAGTATAAATAGTGATTTTTTTGGCTCTTTGTCAATAGTTGAGTGGGATAAGTTTTAATCCCGCTCGATTATTACAATAGAGCCTATTTTAAACTCATTATAGCCCTAATCATGAAAATAGAAATAATACTTATAATTATTAGATAAAGAACACTCAAATAATAATCAGACTATGCAGTAAAACAAGAAAAGTTTATGACCTGTATTTTGCTATAAGTATTATTATATTAATTGATTTTTAACTTATAAAATTAATAATGATATAATAATTAAATAGTAAATATATTTAATCTATAGTCAATGAATTATCAAAGGCAAGGAATAATCATATAAGGAAGTGTTTTTGGTGGACCAAAGAAAAAAAGACTTATTATTTATTGGAATTAGTATTACAATTATAACTTTTCTTCATTATTTTACAATCTCTACGAAATGGGATATTCACGAATTTTATAGAAGACTTTATTATATTCCTATTATACTTTCGGCATTTAAGTTTAGACTAAAGGGTGGTATCATTACTCCTATGATAATTGGTATTATCTATGCTCCACACCTATTTATATATTTTGGTAAAATAGATATAGCTATATTAAATCAATTTTTAGAAATTATAATGTTTATAATTGTTGGTGTAATAACAGGATTTTTAGTAGAGTCTGATTTTAATAAAAAGAAATTATTAGAACTTCAAATTAAAAGGGTAACTAATCTAGAGAACTATACAAGAAATATTTTGGATAGTATTACAAATGTTGTAATAGCAACTGACAATGACTTTAATATTCAATCTATAAATCAAGAAGGTAGTAAACTATTTGGAGTATCAGTTAATAATATTAATAAGAAGTTAAGTAGTATATTTATTGAATATCAAAGAATTGAAGAATTGATTACCAATGTCATGGAAAATAAGACTTATCCAGAAAGTATTGAAACTAGTTGTAGAACAAGCAATGATAAAGTAATAGACGTGAAACTATTAATATATCCCTTACGAAATATTGTTAATAAAACTGAAGGGATAGTAATAGTTTTAGAAGATATAACAGAACTTAGAAAACTAGAAAATCAAGTAAGAAGAGCTGAGAAATTATCTGCTGTGGGGGAACTTGCTTCAGGTGTAGCTCATGAGATTAGAAATCCTATGGGAATAATTAAGACCATATCTCAAACTATCCATAAAGAGATGAAAGATCAAGAGATGAAAGAAGGAATAGAGATAATAATTCATGAAATAGATAGAGCAAATAAGGTTATTAAAGAACTACTAGACTTTGCTAAACCATCAATACAACAAGTCAAACTATATAGTATAGACAAACTAATAAAAGAAATACTTCTAATTACTACAAAATTTGCCCAACAGTATCATGTAGATATTAAATATACATCTATAGAAGATGTTAAAATCCTACTAGATTCAGAGAAACTAAAGCAAGGATTTATCAATATAGTATTTAATGCAATTCAAGCAATGCCAGATGGGGGACATGTAAATATTAACTTTAGAGTTAAGGAAAAATGGGCTGAAATTATTTTCAAAGATAATGGGACAGGGATACCACAGGATAAATTAGAAAAGGTTTTTGAACCGTTCTATACTACAAAGAAACAGGGAACGGGATTAGGACTAGCAATAACTCATAGAATTATTGAAGAGCATAAAGGATATATGGAGATTGAAAGTCAGTTAGGAAAAGGAACAAAAATAATTATTAATTTACCCATTAGATAGGGAGGGACAACTAATGACTAAGAATATTTTAATAGCAGACGATGAAAAGAATATGATTTGGGCTATAAAAAGAGCTTTAAAAGATGAAAATTATTCAATATTTTCAGCTGCAGATGGAGAGGAAGCAGTTAAACAAGTAAAGTCAAAGAACTTACAACTAGTACTATTAGACCTAAGAATGCCAAAAATGGATGGAATGGAAGCCTTAAAAGAAATTAAAAAAATAAATGCTGACTTACCAGTAATTATGATAACTGCCCATGGAACTATGGAGTCTGCTGTAGAAGCTATGAAAATTGGAGCTTTAGATTATATTTCTAAACCCTTTGATGTAGATGAATTAAAGATTCAAATTAGAAAAGCTATAGATGTTGGAGATATGTCAAGACAAATAGAGTTTTTAACTGAAGAACTACAAAATGCTACTGGTAAAATTATTATTGGTGATAGCCATAAAATGAAGGAAATCCTTGAAATGGTCAATAGGGTTTCAAAAAGCAATGCAACTATCTTAATAACTGGAGAAAGTGGCACAGGAAAAGAACTTATTGCTAATGCAATACATTATAGCAGTGACAGAAGTAATAAACCATATATTAAGGTTAACTGTGGTGCACTTCCAGAGGGTTTATTAGAAAGTGAACTTTTTGGCCATGAAAAGGGTGCATTCACTGGAGCTATAGAAAGAAAAATTGGTAGGTTCGAAAGAGCCGACGAAGGGACTATTTTCTTAGATGAAATAGGAGAGATTAGTCTAGCAATGCAGGTAAAACTTCTAAGAGTCCTTCAAGAAAAAGAAATAGAGAGGGTAGGAGGGACTGAAACAATAAAAATTGATACAAGGGTCATTGCTGCAACAAATAAAGATTTGCTAGAAATGGTTGAAAAGGGTGAATTTAGAGAAGATTTATATTATAGACTAAATGTGATTCCTATTGAACTTCCACCCCTTAGAGAAAGAAAAGAGGATATAGTAAGTTTAGTAGATTACTTTCTTGATAAATACTGTAAAGAGATAGGTAGAAACAAAATGGAAATTAGTAAGAATGCTTTAGATTATTTGATTGATTACAAATGGAAGGGTAATATAAGAGAACTTGAAAATATAATTGAAAGACTAGTTATACTTAATCAAAAGGGAAAAATTGAAAAGACAGATTTACCTAAAGATATACTATACCAGGAACAAGCTAATACAGACTTTACATTACCTACAGAGGGGATAAATCTAGAGGAAGTTGAACAAAGTCTTATAAGACAGGCACTTGAATCAACTGATTATAATCAGAGCAAAGCAGCAAAGTTATTAGGAATAACAAGACATACACTTATATATAGAATGGATAAATACAAGATTGATAGTAATAAAGAATAAGGTAAGTGATTGAACCCCCCCTCGGCTAAAAATATAATTTATGGATATAAGAAATATTGATATTCTAACTTATTTATGTTCATATCAGTTATAATAGTTTATGGTAAAAGAATGAAAAAGGGGAGATACAATATATGAAGTCATTTATCCGTAACACAGTTATTGTAGCAATAGTAGCATTTATACTGCAATTTATATGGGAGTATGTACAATGTGGAACATTTTATACGATGGATGATTTAACTGGACACACAAGACTTATGATGAGTGCAACTATTGGGGACATGAATATGAGTATAATATTATACTGGTTATTGATATTCATTAATAAAGATATAGGTAGTGTAAAAAGAATTCTGTGCTTTGGTAAAATAAGTAACTCCTTTATGTAAATGATTAACAAATAAAACAAACCAGAGAGGAGTTTTACTTTGAGTACATTACCAAAGGAAGTTTGAAGTGAAATGATTACCGAAGGTAATCTAAAAACATCAGCAGATTTATATTCATACCTTGAAGACTTGTTCAAGTAGGCCCTTTAAGAAATGTTACAATCGAAGCTTGGGATTGACTTAAGCTATGAAAAAGGAAACAGAAAAAGTAAGAGTACTAATAAGCGTAGAAATGGTTATAGTGAAAAGATTGTTAAAGCAAAGTTTGGAGAAAAGTAAATAGTAGTTCCCAGTGATCAAAATGGAGAATTTGAACCTGTAGTAGTTCCAAAGAATAAAAGAGAAATTCAGGTACTGAATATAAGGTCATATCTATGTATGCAAGTAGTATAACAACCAGAGATATACATGCCCAAATTAAGGCATATACAAGAAATGTCGAGCTAAAATGGTAAGTAAGATTACAGATAAGATTATACAGTTATAAAAGAGTGGAAAAATAAAAGCCTTGAATCCATATATCCCTTTGTTTTTACCGTAAGAGGTCAAGTGTGTCCTGAAGTACCAAGAAATTGGTACGTGCTTTAAAAGAGATGAGAGTAGGTCTTTCGAAATCGATATCCAGATATTGGTTTCAGACCACCTTTGGGTGCTGTAGTTAAAAGCTATGGTACTGAGCACAAAGAGAAAAGGTTGTTAAAACAGTCAGGTAAGTGTCATGGAGTTAAACGAAAGTGAAGTGTTCGATAAAGCATCGTAAATACTAAAATAATGTCACGACCATTTGCTTTGATCACAGATGGGATAAGTTCAGAAGAAATCTGGCTACTGGCTGGACGGCTGTCGGTGTAAAGACTCTAGGAACATGACATAGGCTCTCTTAAGGAACAGGAGAATCCTGTATAGTAATGTAAAGTGAAAATCCAAGCGATAGAATGACAAGAATGACAGTAGCGATGAACTTTACAGGTGCGGAAGAACTCGTAGTAGTGATGAAGTCTTTGTAATGAAGATAGAGCGAAGGGGTTTTATCATTCATAACTCGCAAATTTAACAACCAGAAATGGGAGGATTATATGGACGAGGGAAAGTCGTTTCAAATTTCACAAGAATTAGTTTTAGCAGCATACAAACGTGTAAAAGCCAATAAAGGTGCAGGAGGAGTAGATGGAGCTTATTTCGATGACTATGAGAAGGAAATGAAAAATAACTTATATAAGTTATGGAATCGCATGTCATCAGGTAGCTACTTTCCAAAAGCTGTAAAAGGCGTTGAAATACCCAAGAAGAATGGAAAGAAAAGATTATTGGGAATACCAACAATTGAAGACAGAGTTGCACAAATGGTAACTCGAATGGTCTTCGAGCCAAATGTAGAAAAGATTTTTCTTGATGATTCTTATGGATATAGACCAAACCGTTCAGCAATAGATGAAATACGAGTAACGAGAGAACGATGTTGGAAATATGGTTGAATCTTAGAATTTGATATTGTTGGATTGTTTGATAATATAAGTCATGATCTCTTAATGAGGGCAGTTAAAGCTCATATCAAAGAAAAGTGGGGAATACTTTATATTGAAAGGTTTCCAAAGGCGTCAATGGTAATGCCTGATGGAAGTATTCAGGAAAGAATGGCTGGAACACCCCAAGGAGGTTTATGCTAAGCTTTGCATAAACCTCCTTGGGAAGTACCAGCTTCAGTTGGAAACCATTCACCTTTGTAAACTAATCCTGCTTTAAGCCATTGATTTAATACCTTTTTATCAATAAGGATATTATTCATCAACCACTTGTGGCTGATGTTATCGAAACAGCCTTTGATATCTCCTTCAAGAATCCACTCTGGAGAATTTTGTTTTGATAGAAGCTTAAAAGCAGTGCTCAATTGCGTCATGTGTTGCTCTTTGCAATCTAAACCCATATGAGCAGTTATCTGCTGTAGTTTCCGCTATGGGTTCTAAAGCCATAAGGTATAATGATTGCATTGCTCTATCAATCATTGTGGGAATTCCAAGAGGACGTTTTTCTGACTTGTTTTTCTTTGGTATGTAGATTCGTCTTAATGGTTGAGAGTGGTAATCTTTTCTTGAAAGTTCGAATATTGCCTGGTACTTTTCTTGCTAAGTGTTCCAGATTAATTTATCAACGCCTGGCGTTGTACCCCCAGTGTTCTCCGTAACTCTTTTAACCGCTAAAGCTTTTGCTGAAAAAGATTTAGTTAATATCCATTGTAATGATTTAGCCTTGTTATATTTTTCTGCTTTCCAAGCCTTTACAATACGTACCTGCAGTCTTCTAACCTGCTTAAAACATTGTGACCAATTAATATTTTCCCAGTATGTTTCATGGTTGGCTGGCACACACATTGATAATTCAATGTCCATTTGCTTTCCCTCCTTTGAAGATTCTGCAGGCTCTCTTGTAATGAGAAACCTAATGGAAGTCTGCCCGCTTTCACGTGGAGTAATGTTTCAACTCCTATTTCTTCCGTTACAGAAGAACCTTCGATTTTTCCATGTTCCTTTACCCACATTTTATTGTATAACCCTTACAGGTTACCAACCACTTAGGAAAAATATGGGCTTACCACGTTCCGATTAAACAACATTAGGGGTTAGACTCTACCTATCCACCGGTAGAATTTTATCCGTGCATCTTTACACTACAAAAAGATGACCTGCTACGTACCATTTTGGTCCAAGCTTTTCAGCACCTTTAGCTTGCTCGCGATAACGATGTTTACCAGTAGTTCACATATGTTAGTCATACCATAAAGCCATGCGTCCTAACCACCTTGGTGCTAGTAGTAATATCATCCCTTTACCGTTCTGATATTGTTTTTACAGGACTACATTTTCCATAGCAGCTTTACACAACTCTATTGCTAGTATTGCATATGCTATTGGGCTACTGCTGACGGAACAGCAGGTTCAATCACATTGTTGAACAATTGTTTAAACGACTTCGTGTCGAACGTAATGAATTGCATCCATGAAGATAAAGGGGTATATAGATGCTATGGGTCTATTTTGCCATTCTTGGATTTGTGGAATGATTTTATCTTTGATTTTACTAACCATTTCAGCTGATAGCTCTACTCCATATATATCTTTAACCTGGTCATGGATATCTCTTGTAGACATACCCCTTGAATAGAGGAATATTACCTTTTCTTCAATACCTTATATATCTCTTATATTCTTTGGTACTACTACTGGCTCAAACTCACCATTTCTGTCCCTAGGAACTTCAATCTCCATGTCTCCAAACTTGGTTTTAACCGTCTTGTCAGTATACCCATTTCTTCGATTATCAGTTTCCTTATTCTTACGGTCACCCTTAGAAAATCCTAATTCAACATCCAACTCAGCTTCTAGAATTTCCTGAAGTGCATCTTTAAATAAATCTCTTAGAAAAGCGTGTAGATCATCAGTTGTTTTAAGATTACCCTCATTAATTATTTGCCTTATAAATCCCTTTGGTACTGCACTCATAAAAAAGCTCCATTCTAACAAGAATTATTTGTTCTAATTCTTGCCAGAAAGGAGTTAGTTTTTTCACTTAAGCACAGATTTATTTACACTACCATCCAAAGATTACATAGCAACCATTTTTCTGCACTCTTCAGCACACATACGGCAAATTTCAGCACATTTTTGACAATGATCATCTTTAAACATGGCACATTCAGTTGCACATTTTTCACAGATTTGAGCACATAGCTGACAATGCTCTTTTGAAAATTGCCCACTCATGGACATCGTGGCAACTGACATTTGGCACATCATAGCACACTCTACTAATATGCTTACACAATTTTTTCTTGCATTTAAATCAGGTTCATTCAGACATGCGTTAAAGCACTCATAGCATGCTTGAGCACACTTTGTACAAGCATCAATACATGCTTGCATCATATCGGTTTTATTGGTTACTACACCCATCTTAACACCCCTTTCTTTCTAAAGTTTTCTTGCAAATTTAGTATGTCTTATGGTAAAGTCTTCTATGCTCACATTATAAAAAAAAAATTATACATGCAGCATTCTGTGACTTAGTTATGTATTACTTTCACCGTCGATATTTTTAATAGCAACTGTTTCAATGACTATGGGTATTTTGAGTTTAGATTTAGGTCATATTATTATAGATGACATTAAATTAAATAAACAATGGAGGGGTATTCATATGGTTTGGTTATCTTTAATCCCACCACTAATTACCATAGTTATTACCTTTAAAACTAAGAAATTAATACCTGCACTATTTGTTGGAGTTGTAGTAGGGGCTTTTATTAATACCCGGTCATTATTAGGAGGTATTACAGAGATAGGTAGCTATATCATAGATGCTGTAGCAGATAAGGATAGTGCTTATACCTTAGGCTTCCTCATTAGCTTTGGGGCCTTGGCTGAATTGATTGAAATGGCGGGGGGGATTGCAGGCTTTAGTGATAAGGTAAGCAAATGGATCAAGAGCGAAAAAGGGGTACTTGGATGGGCTTGGTTTTTAAGTATATTTACTTTTTTTGATAGTTCCTTTCATACAATTGCAGTAGGAACAATGCTAAATCCAGTATTACAAAAGGTAAAGGGCTCAAAAGAGAAATTTGCTTTTGTGCTATCGGTGACAAGTTTACAGCTTATTTTATTAATCCCTATTGCAACAGCATACCTAGGATATATGGTAACACTGGTCACCAATAATATAAGGGGGACCGCAATCACTGAAAGTGCCTATATGATTGTTGTAAAAAGTGTCATATGGAATTTTTTCTCATGGTCTATGTTACTACTAGCTGCATTAGTGACTGTGTTGGGATTAGGCTTTGGAAGAATAAAAATAGGAAAGTCTACAGAAGAAGAGGAAGAATTTACAAAAGCTCATATTGAGAGAGAAGAAAAAACTACTGAGCAAATCTCAGAGTATCCTAATAAAAGCAGAAATCTTTTGATACCAGTTATAATCTTATTATTGAGTACTATTTTCTTTTTTTGGTGGACAGGAAGAGGAAAAGCAGATACCTTTTTTGGAGCCTTAAGTGCTGCAAACTTTAATGCTTCGATATTTGCAGGTGTATTGTTGACTTTACTCATTACCAGTATCTATTTCATGCTACAAAAAATTAGTCTGGCAGAAATTGAGGCTCATATTATCATAGGTGCAGGAAAGGTTATGGGTTTGGTGATGATCCTTGTATTAAGCTGGGCTCTTACACTTGTAACTGAAGAACTGGGGTTTAATAGTCTCATTACTGAAGGGATGATTAAAAATATCCCTAATTTCTTAATACCATCGGTAGTATTTCTGATTGCAGGAATACTAGCATACACCATTGGTTCTTCGTGGGCCACCTGGGCATTGGTTATGCCGTTAGCCGTCACCTTTGCAGTTAATTCAGGAATTAATGTTGCAATTATGGTAGGGACAGTATGGGCGGGTGGAGCAGTAGCAGACGTAGTCTCTCCACTATCAGCACAAATGTCTGATACATCCTTCGGGAATCATTTGATTACATCTCTTCCCTATGTAATAGCGGGAGCATTACTATCACTAGCTGGATATTTGCTGATAGGGCTTACTTTGTAAAATGAAATGATAGGAGAAAGACTTAACGAGAATGTACAGATACAACACTAGATAAATGATATATAAAATTGTGAGGAGAGGGTAGTTTCTTATTTTTAAGAGAAACTACTATTTTTTTAGTGTCAAATAGGTAGTAAATTATTTGAATTTAACTTGGTATAATACTTGCATTAATTTAGGTGTATAGGTAGAACTGAATTTTAAAATGAATAGAGGGGAAATACAAATGATAAAAGTGGAGGTATGTAGCCATTGTAAAACACAGACATGTGGGATAGATAAAGGAATTAATATTTATGAAGAGTTTAAAATCTATGAGGAGTTATTAAAGGAAAAGAGTATAGAGTTTGAAGTAAAGGAATGTAGGTGTCTAGGGAAGTGTAGGGGCCCTGTAGTGAAAGTGAATGGAAAAGTTTATACACAAACCAATGCAGAGAAGGTAGAAGAAATTTTAAATTGGTTAATCTGGAAAGAAGAGAGTAATATAGTAGAAAATATGGGATAGAAAGCAAGGTAGAAGAGAAACCCTTTAAATAATAACATTAATAAGTGTTGCAAATACTACAAATCTTGTAGTATTTGGTGTATAAGATTTGGTAAAGAAAGGATATTGTGTAAAGGAGGGACATCATCATGGGTCTAATATACTTTTTAATTGCCTTTATTCAACCAATAGTACTATTTACACCAGAAATGGTGACTATCACAGGCGGCAGCTTAGCCTTAGGGCCTTTTAAAGGTTTTATAATAGGCTATCTTGGTATATTAAGTGGGAGTATAACCATGTATTTTATAGTAAGATATGCTCAACAAATAATAGTAAAGAGACTAGGTAAAGAAGAATTATTTGATAAATATACTAGACTGGTTGAGAAAAATGGAGAGATTATTATTGGATTATTATTCATTTTGCCTGTACTACCAGATAATATCATATGTGCTGGAGCAGGAGCTAGTAAGGTATCATTTAAAAACTTTGTATTTATAGCAGCAGTGGCCAAGCTAATGACCACATTTGTATATGCCTACTCTATGGAACTAGCTAATATTCTCCCCATAACAGAGCTACAGCTATTTGTGGGACAGTTGGTGATAGTAACCATCGTAGTTTTGATAAGCTACTTAGTTAAGAAGAGAAGGCTAAAAGTAGCTAATAGATTATTGATTGAGTCTACTTAATTTTGTTTCAATATAGGTAGAAAGAAATGAGATTCTTTTAAAAGGAACTTTAAACTAAATGTTGAAAATACGACGATCCCTGTGGTATTTACTATATACTAAGTTTTTATATCATAAAACAAATGAAAGTCCAGCTAAGAAATGTCAATATTAAAATAAAAGATATTTGATATTTTTACTGAAGCTTCACTGAACTAAAAAGGGTAACTTTAATAAGCTCTTTGACAACTGTCAAAAAACGAAGATATTCGTACAGCCTTACATTATGCAGCGATGTCGCATTTCGCTTTTAAGTAATTCTTTTGGTGATCTTCTGGAGTGATAATTTCGAATTCTTTTTCATCACGCAAAATAGCAAATACAATGTTGCAAACTTTGTGCATAACAGCACCAAGGGCCACCATTTTAGGTTTACTCTGGCATTTTAGAAGATAATAGTCACGAAGCACAGGATTCTTGGCAGAACCATCTTTGTTCTTACTGATACTGATCAAAGCCATGGTGTGAATCACTCTTCGTGCAATCCTAGAGCCTCGTTTTGACATACTAACCTTGGTGCCATTAAACTTGCCAGATTGCTTTACTGCTGGATCTAGACCGAAATATGCAAAAAGTTGCTTTGGTGAACGAAAAGCAGAAAAATCTCCAATTTCACCCATAAGGCTTACAGCAGAAAGGAATCCTGCACCTTTAAAGGATTCAATCAGATATACCTGTTTTACAAGGTTAGTATCTTCATTAGCATCCACAAGCTCATGCATATCTGAAAGTATGGTTGAGACCTCCTCATCATACTGACGAATGAATCGGATGTACAACAGAATACGTTTAAAATTACTGCTAACAGCGTGACCAAAAGCTTTTGCATCATATGCAGCTTGAATAATAGCATTATACTTGTTCTAGGCATAAGTAATACCAAAACGTGCAGTAGAGCGTATGGAAGCGATGATTTCATCCTTGGGAGCACTTAAAAACTTATCTGGAGAAGTATATTTTTCCAGTAATGTCATTGCTGTATTTGTAGTTATTTTCGAAAAAACTTTTAAATACTGAGGAAATATCATACGTAGTTCGCCTTGAAGCTTATTGACATAAGCAGAGCGGTTATCCATAAGGTCATAATATTCTCTTGAAAGATTTCTTAAATCAAGAGCAAGATCCGATGGCATAAGAGAAACCTTCAAATCAGGCTTTAAACCTATTAGAGCAGCTTTTTTTGAATCAAATTTGTCATTATGCACTTTTCTAATGTTAATGTTTGTGCTATTCTTAGTGATGATAGGATTAATCACGTAGACATGAAATCCTTTATCACGAAGATAGCAGAAGCGTGGGTAATGATAAATTCCCGTGGATTCTAGGAAAATGCGACTTTCCAAAGAATACAGCTCTTCTGCTTCTTTTATTTTTGAAACAGTCATAGCAAGGGAATTTAAATCAGAATGTAGGATTTTGAAAGGTTTTCCTACAAAGGTTTGGTTAGGTAGTGCAATAGACATCCAGCTAAAGTCTGCACCAACATCAATACCAACCGAAATAAACAAATCATATTTAATAGTGTTTGACATGAGCGATAGCTCCTTTCTGATAGGAATCCATTTCCAAGCAATGAGTACACATCCTAGCATGTGATACGGGTATAGCCTGAGGCTCCCAACCAGCCTAAACATAAAACCTCATTGAATGGACTAATTGACTTTTTTATAGGTATAGGTCAGTAGAAACTGACTTCCCAAGGAGGGGAACATTCTTTGTCCTATCCTTAAGGATTATACATCATGAAAAGCCTGGAGTCTACCGGGAACCGTTAGACATATTAAATATAGAAGTAACGTCTGATGAAGGAAGAACTCCTTCTTCTGTTACTAGATAATAGAAGTGATTTTTGTGGAAATGTATTAACTGCATAGTCACTAATGACTATGACATCATTATACTAGGAGGGGTTGAGATGGGATGCTGTGGAAGTGGACATAATCATAGACCACATAATAACACAAATCATCAAAATCATGAAAATGAACATTCATCTGGTGGTTCAAGTATTATGCCTATTTTTACCCTTGTAGCAGTTTCTGCAGTGGCAATTTATTTTTTACGATAACCAGCTGATAGATGGTAAAAAGTAGTTGATTAAGTAAGAATGAATTAGTTCAAGGAAGTAGGTAAGTGTTTAGAAATATTAGAAGATTATTCTTCTTGAAAATGTCCTGCTTTTTTGGATTTATTCTTACTTTTATTAAAGTAATTTCATTGGATTTTTAAATAAAATGAGAAGATATATACACAGATTACAATCCTTTAATGCTCTTGTGCTGTTTGACAAATAACGATAAAAATTAGGAGTGGTATGTATGAATGATACAAATAAAACTGATATTAGGAATGCTGTTCGTGAAAGTTATGGTAAAATAGCTGATGACAAGGTTAATGATACAGGATGTTGTAGCGGTAGTATTAAAATTAAAAATTCTACAAAAGAAATATCGAGTAAAATAGGGTATTCTGATGAAGAAATATCAAATGTACCAGAAGATGCTAACATGGGATTAGGTTGTGGTAATCCTCAGCTAATTGCAGAAATAAAGAAAGGTGAAATAGTAATTGATCTTGGGAGCGGAGGAGGATTTGACTGTTTCTTGGCATCAAAAAAGGTAGGTTCAAAGGGATATGTAATTGGGGTAGATATGACTCCTGAAATGGTAAGTAAATCAAGGACCCTATCTAGAAAACATAGATATACGAATGTAGATTTCAGATTAGGTGAAATTGAAAACCTTCCAGTAGCTGATAATACAGCAGATGTGATTATCTCAAATTGTGTAATAAACTTGTCTCCTAAAAAACAAAGGGTATATAATGAGGCATACAGGGTATTGAAAAAAGGTGGTAGAGTTGCTATTTCTGATGTAGTCCTAATTAAAGAGCTGACAGAAGAAATGAAGCAAGATGAAAAACTTTATTGTGGTTGAGTTACTGGTGCTTCTTCAGTTGAAGAACTAAAAATATACTTAGAGAGAGCTGGATTTAGTAATATAGACATCGAAACCAAAGAGGTATCTAAGGAATATGCTGAGAAATGGGCACATAATTTAAGGGTTGGTGAATACATTATGTCTGCTTCAATAAGAGCAACTAAATTGTAATATTACTATGTAACTAACAAATAGAACTAAATTACGAAGGAGGTAAGCTGTGAAATTTCAAATTGAGCCGGAAGCTAAAGCATATATAGTAGAAAAAAATCAAGCGATTATGATTATGTTATCAAGTATGAGTGGGTGCTGTGGAGGTGCCGCATCAATGCCTAAAATTGAGTTGGGAGCACCACGGGACGTGTCTAAATTTGAAAAAATGGAAGTAGAAGAAATTACAATATATTGTGATAAGGAAATCGAAACGGTTCAGAAAATAAAGATTGGTCTTTCAAGGCTGTTTTATTTTAAAAAATTAACAATAGAACTCGCTGAATAATGTCTGCTTTATCCAAAAGAAATAATAGAGCTGTTAATGAGTTTAATAAAAATCTTCATAATTTCTTCATATCTGGAGGTTATAATTTTATCAACCTCCCCTTTATATATATAACTGCTTAAAATAGTAGCTTATCTTAAAGCTACTATTTTAAGATATACATATGGCAATGTGGGTATATATTTTGATCTTCATAATAATCTTGAAAAAATACTCTACAATAAGTTGGTTAGAACTTGAAGAGGCTGGAGAATCAGTTTAGAACAGTACTTTAGAAATATTGATGTGGAGGTTAGTAAAAGTAGAAATTGATGGAGAAGAATATATGAAAAAGATTTATTATTGGAATGACAATAAACTTTGATCGCAAGATTTGCTGGATGATAAAAAAATATAAATACAAGTGAATATAAAAATAGGGGGGCAACTAAGTGGCTTTTTTACGGAGGATAAAAATATTTCACAAGTTAATGTTTGCAGCTGTAACGATATCTATTATTTTAGGGATTATGGGAGGGTATGGTATATTTAATACCCATAATATCTATGAAGATGTTGATGATATGTATAATAATCATTTCAAGCTAAATATAAGTTTAGAGAAAGCCCATAGTAGTTTTGTATATTTAGATGCTTTGGTCACTAGGAAAATCATCCAAGAGGTGGATTTACAGAATATAAAGGAATATATATAGGAGACAGATTTATTGATAGCTGAAATTGAGGTTCTGAATCATGGTGAAGGAGATAGTGAAAAAAATACTAAAGGTGATAGTATAGACCTATTAAGAGATAAGTGGACAAGCTATCGAAATGATTTGAATAGTATTATAACATCATATGTCGATACTGAAGCTTTCACGAAAGAATATTTCCAGATACAGCAGCAAAGAGTCCAAATAATGGATATCTTTTTCAATTTAACAGAAAATAATGAAGTTATGGCAGAAGATACATATATCCACAGCACAGAACAATATAATTCCTTAAGAGTGACTATGATTACACTAACAGGGTTAGGTGTGGTATTATGTTTTCTATTTGGCCTTTTATTTTCTCTTGATATTAGGAGAAAGTTAAGTAAGGGCTTGAGTTTTGCAAGGAGCTTAGGGGCTAAAAATTTATTGGATAGTGTAGAAATTAAAAGTGAGGATGAAATAGGTGATTTAATAAAACAATTAGATATTTCAAGGTTGGCAATTAAAAACATACTAGAGCAGATGAAAGACTTAATTACTGATGTATCTAAAACGAATACCCATATGATCAATAATGTAGAAGAATCAAATGTATTTATGCAGGGTATTCAGCAAGGTATTGGAAGTATATCTGCTGGTGCACAACAAAGTGCAGTATCTACAGAAGAAATAACAAATAAATTAATAGATTTAGAAACATCCATCTCATCAATTGATGAATATGCATTACATACGGTAAGTAAAAGCAGTGAAATAAAGGAAATATCAGAAATAAGCTCAAAGGATATTGTGGAGCTGTTAGATTCTATGAGTAATATCTCAAAGTCCTCATTTAGCACGATAACTAATGCAGAGAAACTTAAAACTCAGTCACAACAGATTAATAAGACTGTTGAAATTATAGATAATATATCCAATAAGATCAATCTACTAGCATTGAATGCATCTATTGAAGCGGCGCATGCAGGAGATGCTGGCAGAGGATTTTCTATCGTTGCAGCTGAGATAAGAGAATTGGCTGTGGAAACCAAAAGAACCCTAGCAGCTGTAGAAAATATTAATAAAGCTACACTAGACACAATAGATGATGTTGTTAATGGCGTTAGGGAAGTGAATGAAAAGATTTCTAATGGATTAGAGCTAACAACAAAGACAGATAAAGGGGTTAAGGACATTATTACAAATATTTTTGATGTGGATCAAAGAATACAAAAGATACAAGAGGTTATTAAGAATCAAACAACGGTTACTAGTAGCATAGTTAAAGCAGGAGAAGTGATTGCTGAAAATGCATATCAATCTACAAACGAAATAGAAAAAATAGAGGCGGATATTGATAATCAAGTTAGATTACTTAATAATATCAATGACACAGTTAATCGTTTCAGTGGCTTAGTAGATAGTACTGAGAAAGAAATAGGTCAATTTAAATTATAAAATTTATTATGTAGCTAGAAGGAAATTGATGTATAAGAAGCATGATATTGAAATTAGTTCTAAGATAGTATGATTGTAGCACTAAAAGATTATTCAAATCTTACGAAGGAGCAAGTATGATGAGAAAAACAGTTCTAAGCATTTGTTTGATAACAATGCTCATATATATAAGCAGCATAAATGGGTTCGCCCTTGAAAAAGAGAATATAAGATTTTCAGATGTTCCAGAGTCAGCTTGGTTTGCCAGTTATGTATCTAAGCTCATAGAAATGGGAAGCATTAATGGGGATGGCGATGGGGAATTTAGGCCAGATAGAAGGATTACGAAAGCAGAGTTTATAGTGCTTGTATTAAATACTTTAGGGAGCAAACAAGAAGTTGCAATTGATGAGCATTGGGCTATGAATTACATAAGAGAAGCACAGTCTATAGGGATTATAGATAAAAATGAGTTTAGGAGTGCTGAATTAAGCAATGAAATTGACCGCTTAGAGGCAACCAAAGTATTAGTAAGTGCTTTAGATGAGGAGTACGCAGAGGATTTGAAGGGTTATGTTAGGTACATAGAGGATTATGCTAGGATCCCTGAAGAATATGTAGAGTATGTTCTAAAAGCTTATGTAAAGGGTTTGGTTTCTGGATATCCTGATGGAGAATTTAAAGGAAGTGAAGGTTTAACAAGGGCTGAAGCTTCTATAATGGTTGTTAAAATGATTGATAAAGATGAGAGAAGTACTATAGAAGAAGCGAGGGAAGATTTAGAAAATACGGTAAGGGTACAAGAGGAGGAGAAACGTGAAAACATTGTAAATACAGCTCTGAAGTTCCAAGGAGTACCATATCGTTGGGGAGGAGTTTCACCTTCTGGATTTGATTCCTCAGGATTTATTTGGTATGTTTTTCAACAAAATGATATTGACATTCCACGGGTTTCTTCAGATATCTATAACTTTGGAGACCCAATTACAAGAGAAGAGCTACAACCTGGTGATTTAGTATTTTTTGAAGGGTATAAACCGGGACCATCTCATGGGAGTATTTATATTGGAGATGACGAATTTATTCATTCTCCATCTACAGGTAAAACAGTATCTATAGATAATTTAAATGACCCATATTACTGGGGGCCTAGACAATATGGAGGTCTACGAATTATCAAATAGGATATGTATAATGTAAGAGGATAAAATCTAACCTTAGCAAATCTATATTTAAAATTATTTTTGAAGCGAGAAAGAGCCTTGATTATATTAATAAGTCACTTGTGAAAATTGTTCATCGAAAATATAAAGGTAAAGGAAAATTCATGGGGAAGTCATGGATATTTCTTGGTCGATGGGCTAAAAGCAACCCTTCATTTTTCTATCACTGGGAAAAGGGGATTGCACTGACGATAGGTTGATAAGAACTGTATGACAGGAGAATGTCACGTGCGGCTCTGTGAGAGGTTTGGGGTGAAACTTCCCTTATCTACTCGACTAATAGATGGATGGCAAAACTAATGAATCTCATGGAAGCATTAAGACCAGTGTATTTGGATTTGTCTTGAAATTTGATCCAGGTAGTCGTGTTAATATATATTCTAGATAATTGTAGGGATTTAGGCCCTTTGCTGTTTCTACTAGGGGAATATACACTTGCACTAGCCTTTGTCCTTTCTGGAATACCACAGAATTCCCAATTCTACTTAAGAATGTAAAAGAAACAAATGGTTATTTTCTGCCTCAACTAAGGGAGCAGAGTCCAGTGCAGTACTCTATAAGTGTAAATTATATAATGAAAATACACAAAAATTATAATCTCAAAGTGCACAGATTTGTGTAGTTTTTTAGTATAATATTTCAAAAACAACTTAGGAGAAATATTATGCGAAAAGATGTAGCAAATCAAATAAAATTGCTAAAGGAGGACACAGTATTATTGAACAAAAGTGAATTAGCTAGAAGATTTAATTGTAACAGAAGAACAGTAGATAAATATTTAAAGGAGGTAGACAGTTCTAGAAAATCTAGAGAAGTAAAAAGCAAGTTAGATGGGTTTAAAGAAGTAGTAATAGATAAAGTAGATAATTATGGTTCAAATTCAATGGCAGTATTTAAATTCATAGAAAAGAAAGGTTATGAAGGAGGTTATCAGACCGTAAATAACTTTGTTAAGAATCATAAGAAATCTGAAATAAAGAAGGCTACAATCAGATTTGATACAAGTCCTGGACTTCAAGCTCAGGTAGACTGGAAAGAAAGTATAAAGATGGTCAGTAAGCTTGGTGAAATATTTGAAGTGAATATATTTTTAATGGTCTTAGGATATTCAAGACTTAAATATTTAAAGCTAACTACAAATAGGACTCAGGAAACTCTATTTGAATGTTTGTTTGAAGGTTTTAGATACTTTGAGGGTATTCCGAAGGAGATACTCTTTGATAACATGTCCACGGTAGTGGATAGAAAAAATACAACTTTTAAAAATATAGCTATTAATAATAAGTTCAAACATTTTTCTATGGATGCTGGATTTGAGGTCATTACTTGTAGACCCTATAGATCAGAAACAAAGGGTAAAGTAGAAACCCTTGCAAAATTAGTAAACCGTATTACCCCTTATAACGGAGAATTTAATACATTTGAGGAACTAGAATCTATTGTTATTGCATTTAATGAGGAAATAAACTATGAAGTATCACAAGCTACAGGAGAAATTCCCTATGAAAGATTTGAAAAGGAAAAAGAGTATTTAAACCCCTTACCAGCAATGGATGTCCTTATATCATATTTCCACCACGAAAAGGAATATAAGGTCTCTAATGAATCCATGATCAAGTATAAGGGAAAAAAATACTCAGTTCCCACAAGATATATAGGTTTATACCTAACAGTTTCAGAAATAGATTCTGAAATATATATTTATTATACAGAAGATTTAATAGCTTGTCACAAGATGTCAGATAAAATTCTTCACTATAAAAAAGAGCATGCAAAGGAAATACTTCTTTCTGATGCCTTTAAACATTATTCTGATGAGAATATAGAATCCTTTATAGAAGAGACTTTAAGAAATATGGATATATTTTTGGAGGACTAATTATGAGTTCATATGCTAAATTACTTAATAATTTAGAAACACTTAAATTAGAGAAGTTTAGAAGCTTCTTACCTAACTTTTTAGAAGAAATAGCTAAAAAACAAATTCCCTTTACTGATGCTCTCTTAGAGCTAACTGAAAAGGAATTAGAATTTAGAAATGAAAGGGCTTCAAAGATTCAAATAGCAGTATCTGCATTTCCCTTTGAAAAGACATTAAAGGATTTTGATTTCGATTTTCAACCTTCAATAAATAAAACTCAACTCCTAGATCTTGCGAGCTTAAGATTCCTAGAAAATAAGGAAAATGTTTTATTCTTTGGTTCTTCTGGGGTTGAAAAAACTCACTTAGCTGTAGCTCTTGGTATAGCTGCAGCTAAGAAAAGATATATTACCTACTTTATATCTTGTCATGATCTTATTATGCAACTCAATAAAGCTTACGCTGAAAATCGACTAGAAGCTAAACTAAAACATTATTCTAAATATAAGCTTTTAATTATTGATGAAATCGGATATCTACCAATTGATAAGCAAGGAGCAAATCTCTTATTTCAGCTAATAAATAAGCGATATGAAAAGAATTCTACTATAATAACCACTAATCAACCCTTTAGTAAATGGGGTGAAGTATTTTCAGATATAACCCTTGCTAACGCAATACTTGATAGATTAATCCATCACTCCTCTATCATTAAAATAACAGGACCTTCCTATAGATTAAAGGGAAAAGTAGAGCTTATGGAAGCAAAGAAGAATAATAACTAATTATAATAATTGTGCACTTTGAGATTATAATTTTTGTGCACTTTTAGGGTTCTTTCCAAAGTTAGTTGATGTAGTAGCCTTGCTGTTATATGATATAGTTATATTATTTACTTTGGGAGGAACTATAGTGGATGAGCTAATAAAATTATTAGATAAAAATTTAAAATATATTAACCATAAAATAGAAGATGAAACTATATATATTTATGTAAAATCAAACAGAGATAAGTGTTATTGCCCTGACTGTAATTCGCTTTCAAAACGAGTACATTCTAGATATGAGAGAAGCTTTCAAGACCTACCGATTATAGGTAGAAAGTCAATTATTATTTTAAATAATAGAAAGTTTTTCTGTGATAATAAAAACTGTCATAAAAGAACATTTTCAGAAAAGTTTGATTTCATAAGGGATAGAGCCAAGAGGACAAAAAGACTTGAAGATGAAATAATTAATTTATCACAAAATATGAGTTCCATATCAGCATCTAAATTATTAAGAAAAAATATTGTAACTATAGGAAAAAGTACAGTATGTAATATTCTAAAAAAAACAAAACCAAGTGCTAAATAAAGCCAAAATTAGAAAGGTTTGCATAGACGATTTTGCAATAAAAAAAAGGGCTAAATATGGAACAGTTATGATAGATATTGAAAGCAGAAAGATTGTAGATATATTAGAGTCTAGGGATTATGAAGATGTTAAGAATTGGCTAGAAACATTTCCAAATATAGAATTGGTATCAAGAGATGGTTCTATTGTATATAAAAAAGCAGTAGAAGATGCTCATCCAGGAGCAATACAAATTAATGATAGATTTCATATACTTAAAAATCTAACGGATTACTTTAAACAACTTATTAAAAGAAATTTCAATAAAAAAGTAGAAGTTGAGAAATTGGAAACTATTAAACCAGAAGAAATCCTGGTATTAAAAGAAAAATATAAATATGATACAAAGTGGGATTTGATATGCAGAGTTAAACAGTTACGTAGCTTAAAATACACAATTAATGATATATGCAAAATACTAGGTATAGGCAATAAAACGGTAATAACCTATTTTAAAATACCATATGAAGACAAACAAAAATATGATAAAGTCACAAATGCTAAGGCAAAAGAAATGGATACAGTTAATAGAAAACAAGGTTTAATTAATAAAGCTAAAGAATTAAAAGATAAAGGAACATCCATAAGAAAAATAGCTGAAGAAATGTCCTTAGATAGAAAAACAGTTAAAAAATATTTAGAATTTAATGGTTGCTGGGAACATGGGTCTAAAGGATTAAAAAGGCAAAGTATTCTTGATAATTATAAAGAAATAATAAAACAAATGCATATATCTGGGGAAAATTCTAATGAAATTTATATAAATATAAAAAAGCAAGGGTATAAAGGTAGTGACTCCCTTATAAGAAAGTTTATTACAACTCTTAGAAATGAGATTATGGAAGATAATGAAATAATAAATATAGATTACGTTCATAGAAAGGACTTAATTAGTTTACTGTATAGACCTTTAGAAAAAGTTGAAAATATTACAGCTACGCAATTAGACAAATTATTAAAAAAGTATGAGAATCTTAAATTAGTCTTTGATACTTTAGAAAAATTTAAGCAAATATTATTTGGCAAAGATAATACTCAGCTAAAGCATTGGATTCAGAAATGCAAAACACTAAATATTAGAGAATTAAATAGCTTTATAAAAGGGATCACAAGGGATATTGATGCAGTCAACAATGCTATTTTATATAAATATAGTAACGGTTTAGCCGAAGGAAAAATAAACAAAATAAAGTTTATTAAAAGAATAATGTATGGTAGATGTAGCTTCCAAACTTTAAAAGACAGGGTGTTGAGCCTAGAAAATAATTAAATAATCAACTAACTTTGGAAAGAACCGGATTTATTTTACCATTAACATTGATGAAGTGAAGAAATATGAAGATGTTAGTGTAACCAATGATTTTACAAGATATAAGTATTTTATTCATGATCTGAATCTAGTCAATAAAGTGACAAAGAGTGTTAAAGGGCTAGGGTTTATCCCGATAAAAACAACGGATGATTGTCCACCAAATCCTGAAGACATTGACTTCAAATCCAGTGGTGTCAATATATATATTGCTTTGGAGGAAGCCAGTGTTAATTACAAAGAAGGGGATATTAGAGTAACGATTGATAATCTTGAACAGATGAAGATTACTAGCATTGATCGTTTTGAGAAAGGCCAGTTTAAAGTATATGAAGCGTTCAATAAACTTTATGAAGAAAGAAACGCTGATGACGGAAAATATACAATTAGAGAGCTGAGCGACTATGCCTTAGAAGATCAAGCTTCTCAGAAACGTAAGTTTTTGATTACACTGATTGAAGAGCTTGAAAGTAATGGCTATTATAAAGTTTCAAGTGCAATTCGGTTATATGATAATCTTCTGGTTGGTAGAAAACGGTCAGCAAGTGCAAAGACGGGAAATTCTGACATAAAACCGAATAATGCCCCCCACGATGAAGAAGTTTTTGAAGATGATAATGAACAATATCAAATGTTTGCAGGACTCCTTAATTTTAATCCCAATCTCATTTTATATGGACCTCCAGGAACTGGTAAAACATACGCAACCAGAAAGATTATAGACCATTTTGAAAATAAGTATTTTAAGACAGGTGGAAGCTATAAGGTGGCGGAAGTAGAAAATAGGGTCAAGACCATTACTTTTCATCAATCATATTCCTATGAGGAATTCATTGAAGGTATCAGACCGGTTCTGAATGATGATGATTCAGGAAAAGTGGGTTACAAGTTAGAAAATGGTCTGTTTAAGGAACTGTGCATAAATGCAGAGAAAGAGTTGATAAAGAGGCAGAATAATGCTGAGTATGTGGACATGATTCATTCTGAAAGTAATATATGGAAAGTATCATTAGGAGAAAGAAAATCAGACGATGTTTTTAATGAATGTATTAAAAGCGGTGATATTGCAATCAACTGGTTGGATCAACTTGATCTTAGTAATATGACTTATGATGATATTTTAGCTGAACTTGGAGATGAAAGCGATTTTGGAAATAAGCCGACTCAGAATGCAAATTCAGTAAATTCTTTCGTAAATGATATGACGGTTGGTGATATTGTTCTTGTTTATGACAGCCAACAGACTATTCGAATGATTGGTGTGATTAAAGCTGATTATAGATATGATACAAAATATAGTTATAAACATAGAAGAAGTGTCGAGTGGTTTACAGAGCTTAGTTATCCCATAAACATCCATAAGTACAACGGATTTAAGAACTTGACATTGAAAACGATATATGAGTTATCACGTATTAGTATTTCCGATGTTATTGAAATGGTTACTCAAAACAGTTTGGTGAAACAAAGTCATGAGGACAAACGAGAAATTAAGCCTTACTACATGATTATTGATGAAATCAATAGAGGTAATATTGCCAAAATCTTTGGTGAATTAATTACGCTCGTTGAACAAGACAAAAGAGGGAAGCTAAAGAGCTTGCTGCCTTACTCAAAAAAAGAATTCTCTGTACCAAGCAACTTGTTTATTATAGGGACAATGAACACAGCAGATAGATCAATAGCAGCAATAGATACGGCATTAAGAAGACGTTTTACATTCGTTGAAATTGAACCGAATTCAGGAGTTCTGACGCAATATGATAATCCAATTATCAATGACACAGTTGATTTGACGAAGTTATTAGATGCCATCAATGAAAAAGTCATGGATAAATATGATCGTGACCATAGAATTGGACATGCCTATTTTATGGGAATTGAATCGTTAAGCAATTTATATCAAACATGGTATTACAAGATTCTGCCATTGCTTGGGGAATATTTCTATAATGATACTGAAACCCTTAAGTCAATTGTAGGTAAGAGTTTTTATGACCAATATGGTAATGTTAAATACCTTTCGCTACATAAAAAGGATGATGAACTTTCTGAATTTGAAGAAAAAATTATCGATATTTATAGGGTGAAAGATAATGGATGAAACAAAAATTATTCGGATATTTGAAGATCGACAAACAAAGGTTAATCTGACGGATCAGAGTATTAAAGACATTTTGCTTATGAAGAATGTTATTGGTGAAAACAATGTTGTTCTTCAGGCAGATGGTAAGTTGTTGGTTAGACATCATGTCGGATTTATTCAAATGAATAAGACAAGGTTATTGATTTATCCTAAAATATCAAAATGGATGACCAGCGAGGATGGGTTTGAAAAATCTTTTAAGGTATTGATGAGATTACTTTCTTATTCAGGCTTTGAAGGTGTAAAAAATATACCAACACCACAAAGCATGGATAAGTATAATGGTGATTTGCTAGAGTTATTTATTAGCTTATTTGTAGACGAATTATTGTTACAGTTCAAAAGAGATATTAACCGTGGGTATAATCATCATTTAGAAAACCAGACGTTCATTAAAGGCAAAGTAGATTTTGTAGAAACAGTAAAGAAAAACAGCTTTAAAAAGCACCTTCATTATGTAAGGTATGACCAGTTCAGTGAAAATATATTACTGAATAGAGTTTTCAAATCAGTCATTCAAAACTTGATATCAAGAACGAATTCAAAGCGTAACAAAATCAAGTTAAAACAATCTCTGCTTTGGCTTGAAGATGTAGAAGAGATGGCTCTTAATAATGAGATTTGGAAAAATGTAAAGTTCACTAGGCATAATTCGAAGTATGCACCTGCTTTTAATATGGCCAAGTTGTTTTATTATAATTCAAGCCCAAACTTAAATGCAGGTGATGAATATACCTTTAGCTTTTTAGTGCCGGTGAATCAGTTATTTGAACTGTATTTATATAAAGTGTTAAAGAAGCATTTGGTTAGAGATTTTGAGGTAAAGTATCAAAGTCCAATCAAGTATTTAGCGCACAGCGAAGATAATAATTACTTACAGCTCAGACCAGATATTACTTTTGTCAGTGGTAGTCGGGTGAAATATGTTGTTGATGCTAAGTATAAAGAGGTGCTTTACGATGGAAAAGAACTAAGTGTTTCTCAGGCTGATATCTATCAGATGCTTGCTTATAGCGTCAGATATGAATGTGACAATATAGCTCTGATATATCCCCAATTATTGACAGATGAGCAATGTGAAATCCTAATTCAAGAATTTGAAATACAAAACTATGACCGAGTGGTGTCTATAAAGCTTATTCAGGTTGATTTGGAAAATGAACCAAGCCAGTTAGCCAGAGACTTGGCAAGTACTTTAGGCTATTGTAATGAAGGATATGAAGCGCCTATAGAAATTAGTTAAATAGATCGGTGGTGATGAAACATGGAAAAGAAAAGTCGTTTTGAAGGATGCCTTATCGGTGGAGCTATTGGAGATACTTTAGGTTGGCCTGTCGAATTCCTTAAACTTGATGAAATAAAGAAAAAGTTCGGTGATAAAGGAGTTATTGAGATTGTCCATTCAGATTGTGGTAAGGCAGAAATAACGGATGATACTCAAATGACGATGTTTACTGCGGAAGGTATTCTTCGTGCTGAATCAAGATTAAGAAATAAAGGAATCTGTCATGCGCCTACGGTTATATATTTTGCATACCAGCGTTGGTTAACAACGCAAGGATATCCGAAGAAAGAGTCTTTAGACTGGATCTATGACGGGTGGTTAATGAATAGAAATGAGCTGTACGCAAGGAGAGCACCTGGAAATTCATGTATCACTGCTCTTTTAAGCGATGATAAAGGAACTCTGCAAAATCCAATTAATAACAGCAAAGGCTGTGGTGCTGTTATGCGATCAGCACCGTTTGGATTATTTCTGGAAAAGAATAGTGCCTATGAGATTGCAAAGGAATCAGCAGCACTGACACATGGGCATCCAACCGGTTATATAACGGCCGGAGCATTAGCCTATATTATTGCTGAGATAGTTGGTGGAACAGGATTACGAGAAGCTGTACTTAATGCGATTGAAAAACTGAGTTCGGAAAATAGCGGTATGGAATGCACAGAAAAACTTAGGCAGGCTTTAGATTTATCTGGAGCTGATATACCGGAATATAAAGCTATATTAGAAATCGGAGAAGGTTGGATTGCTGAAGAAGCATTAGGTATTAGTGTATTTTGTGCTTTAAGATATGAAACTGATTTTAGAAAAGCGCTTATAGCTTCAGTAAACCATGATGGCGATAGCGATAGCACAGGTTCGATAACTGGAAACATCCTTGGTGTATTACTTGGCATTCAAAATATTCCACAAGAATGGCTTGAGTCAGTCGAGCTTTTTGAAGAAATTATCGAATTGGCGAACGACTTATTGTTAGGATATCAAGACAGTGATAGTTGGTGGAAAAAGTATCCTGGGTATTGATAAATCCAGAGCATTATTGATATTTATGCTCAAGTAAATTCATTTAATCATCTAACCCAAGAGAGGAGTGAAGGATAAGGTGATTTCAGAGAAGATTGTGATTGATAAGTTAGCTGAAAATGATATTGATGCTTTTGAAGTGGATACTTTAGATTCTCAACTAGAAACACTAATTGTACTTAAGAATAGTAATGTTGAAGAATTTCTCCGGTTCATTAAATCCCATGATATTACAACCGTGTTTTACAACAAGGCATTTTATGATCCTGATATCTTTAAAATAACGGATGAAGAGATTAGCAGATTAGATGATGACTTACTTGAAGTACTGACAGATGAAATAGATATTTACAATACTCAAATAGATGATATTGATTTTTCTAGACCTATTCAAATAACTTACTTTGCATTATACCAAGGGCAAAAAGTTGGCTTTTTTGAAAGTGATTATTGGCATTTTGATGAAGGATTGTTACTGGGAAAAGAAAAATATTTAGATTTGATCGATTCATATGAAAGTGTCATTGATGACGTGCTTGAAAGACGCAAAGAAACTGAAGAAAAGCTGAGATCAGATTTGGATACCTTAATATCTGAGGATGACCAGTTTTTGTTATGCACAAACCAAAGACTTAGATTAAGTTATATCCAGCAACTGTTAAATAAAAAGGATATGGGGCAATATCGGGAATTATTTATGCACGGTTCAGAATTCATTAATCCTCGTACAGCCCAAAACTATATTGATTTAGTATGGAAGAAGTTGAAAGTTTCAAAATAGTTGTTAATTAGAACTTTGCAAAGGGGGAAGGGGAATGGCAATCAACTATAAAAAATGTCCCAATTGTGGTTCGACTAATGTTCTTGGCATTTTATATGGAATGCCAACACATGAAGCCTTTCTAAAGGCTGAAGCAGGTGAAATAAACCTGGGAGGTTGCTGTATAACGGATAGTGATCCTGAGTATTATTGTAAAGATTGTGAACATGAGTGGGATAAACAACAGGCAATTGATTATGCATATAACCAAATGGAATTGCTTATAGCTTCAGTTGGTGGATATTTTGGCGGTTATTATGAAGTAGAAATCAATTTAAAAAGTAGAGAATTGACATGGAAGCATTTTGGTGGAGGAAATGAAGAATCTTATAGAAAAGTGTTTCGGAATACAACTGCTGATAAGCTGATTGAAGAGCTTAAACTTATTGATTTATTGAATTGGAAGTCTGAATATGTAGATCCACATATTCTTGATGGAACCCAGTGGAGTATTGAAATCGTGAGAAAAGGACGAAATATTAAGAAGCATGGAAGTAATATGTATCCCGATGGGTGGGAACGCTTTTGTGAAATTATTCGAAAGATTTCCGGGAGAAAGTATGAATGATAAGGAGATTATGTAATGAATGTAGAATTATTATTACAGGAATTATCATCAATATCGAAAAAATATGAATTAATAAGCCAAAAGACCGGCGGTTATTTCAACATATTTGAAATAACTAATATTTGGTCAGATGAAGTTATTATCTGCAGGGTATTACACGAAATTCTTTCGCCTGAAGGTACTCATTTTCAGGGCCATAAGTATTTAAAAGCATTTATCAAAGATGTTCTTAGAATTGAAATGCCTGAAACAGAGTTAAAAACTGCAAAGGTATTTCGAGAATATAGAATTGATAATAATAGGCGCATTGATCTGGCTATTCAAACAATAAATTATTTTATTCCTATAGAGGTTAAAATATTTGCGGGTGAACAAGTAAACCAATGCTTTGACTATTCAAAAGTTGCTAAGAATTCTACTGTTTATTATCTGACTAGATTTGGAGAGTATCCAAGTGAGTATAGTGCAAATGGGTTAACTAAGTCTGAGGACGGCTACTTAGAAATCTCTTGTATTTCTTTTTCCGAGGATATTTTAAATTGGCTTGAAAGCTGCGTCTCTCAAACAGAGACGATCAAAATAGCTCAAATCCGTGAAGTGTTATTACAATTTATGATGATTATTCGTAAATTTACAAATCAGATGGAGGATGAAAAAGAAATGGAAATATTAGATGTACTTATGAAAACACCAGAAAATATGAAGAGTGCCATAGCTATTCAAAATTGTGTTGACCAGGCTAGATTGAGCCAAATGAAGAAAATGTTTGCTAAGATCGAAGAGAAAATCGGTAGAACTAAGCTGGAAAATGAATATGATTACGCCTATAACGAATATAAGAAGTGCAATGATTTCTATAAATATAAGTATTCAACCTATCCCGGAATTAGCTATGAGTATAAATCAAAAGTAAAACCTAATGTAGATATTTGGGTTCGTATTGAAATTGATAATCATATATTTGTAGGCTACTGTTGTCCAGTAGACGGAAATTCTAGAAAGCAGGCATTAACAGAAGATGAAATTACAAAAATTCTAGGTGTTGAACCGTATATTGATAATTGGTGGGCTTATTGGGAATATGCGCCAGAAGATAATGATGCGCTTAGCCCAGATTTTAAAGGGGCGAATGATCCTTATTTACAGCTTTTTGATGAAAGAGATTTGGAAGAGTTTACTACTAAGTGTGCTGACAAAGTAATTGAATTATTAGATAGATAACAAATTAGAAAAAACTTTAAGGAGGGATGCTAATGCTAGAAAAAGCAATACTTATAGCGACTAAAGCCCATAATGGGCAACTAGATAAGGGTGGTCAACCCTATATATTACATCCGTTAAGAGTTATGCAAAGCTGTAATTCAGATTTAGAAAAAACATGTGCTATCTTACATGATGTTATTGAAGATACGAATATATCATTAAATGAGTTGAGAGAAGAAGGCTTTTCAGAGGAAGTTTTAGTAATCTTAGATTTATTGACGAAAAAAGAGGAAGAAGATTATAGTACATTTATTGATAGGATAAGTACAAATGAAACAGCATGTCGAGTCAAAATTGCTGATTTGCAGGATAACATGAATCTTTCACGTATTAAAAGCTCAATCATGGAAGATAAGAAACGAGTAGAAAAATACATGGATGCATTCGAAAGATTACATGGGGTTCTATATCATAAAAAGGATAATTTTGAAGACTACTATGAAATTGAGATTAATGGTTGTATTACACTTCCTAAAATTGTAACTGAAGATCAATTCTATGAAAAATTTATTGGGTTTATTGAAACAAATCACTGGTATTTTGGTGGTGGAATTAACATAGTTGAGGAGGAAGAATAAATGGGTACATTCACAGCACAAATTTTAATTGGACACGATCATCGATATGGTGGTGGTATAATCCCGAGTCATGCAGTATTCTTGTCTGAAAATAGCAGGCCGGCGTGGATATTAAAGAATCTGGATTTATTTGAAGAAGGGAATGAATCCGAATTCATTAGATGGATTCCAACTATTGATAATATGTTAGATGATGCCATGTTGTTGATAGGTGTCCATGTGATTAAAGATGAAGCTGTTATAAAAGCGGCAAGAGAATTTTGTAAGGTTGATAATTTGAATGATCTTGAGTTATATGAAGCCTTTACCTCGGAGGATTTACAAACACTTTATGAGCTTGTTAGAACTACAAGAATTGAGTATAGCATTGCTTTAACTGTATTTAATGAGTCTCACATTATCAATCAATATAAGACACTAAATCAGTACGAGTGTAGAGCAAATGTATTTACCGTTACCCATAGCAATTATAAAAATAGGTGATGATTTTAATGGACAAAATCGAATGCTGTATATCAGAATTTAAAATAAATATTTTTGATCCTTCTAAGGATAAGGCTGAATTGATTCCTGATGACAAAGGTGTTTATTTGATAAGTGTTAAGAATATTAGTCAGTTACCAGAGCAAATGAGAGATGTATTTTTTAATAGATTTAATGAGCGTGAAGTGCTTTATGTTGGATTGTCAGGTGGTAGAGGGTTAAGAAAACGTGATTATAGAAATCACTTTAATGGAACTGCAAGGAATTCAACGCTTAGAAAAAGCTTAGGCGTTTTATTTGGATACGAAAAAGTTCATAGCAGAAATGAATCTAAATCAATAAAATACAGATTCGATAATGACAGTGAGCAAGAGTTGAGTCGATGGATGAAAGCAAATCTAATGATGCATTATTGTACGGGGCTTGAGAATGTTGAGTTAATTGAATCTATGTTGATTCAAGCTTTTAATCCACCTCTGAACCTTGCAAAGAATAAAAACGAAACAAACAAAAAATTCAGACAATATTTAAGCAAATTAAGATGCTCAATATGATTGTCTGAATGTGTGGTTAGTCGAAGTGAAATCATCAATTTACATTGCTAAAAAATCACTTTTCAAATCCACCGGAATATTGAATTGAAGACCAGCACTGTTCATAATCATAAGTTTAATAGCTAATAAATGTGTATCTGTTTCAAGTAGGCTTGCTGTTTCATAAAAATTATAGCCTAGCTGAAGCAGCGATATTATATCATGATCCGGTAATAAGATTTCGGCAGCAAAAATGTTTGCTTCATACTCTGGTTTGCTTTTCATATCATAGACAACGAATTCTTGCAAAGTATGACTTTTAGCTAAATGCCTATGTAGTTGATCGTGCCCTAATTCATGAGCACAAACAATTTTTTGCAATGGTTCACAAATCTGGTCATTAATTATGATAAACCGATTATGTCCATCTCTTTTATAGAATCCTTTCAGTTTGCCAAGATCCATAAACAAAACATCAACATTTATGCAGGCAGCTATTTCAAAAGGGTTTCTGGTCTTATATTTCTTAATGAGTCTAGTTGAGCGGTTAATAATGTAATCGTTCAAAACATTCCTCCCCCTTAGAGAGATTCCTAGTAAATCACTCTTTCGTATCTCGATATTTTTTCGGAGTATATTTTTTGTTTTTTTCTTTTGATCGCCAATATATCTCGGTGATGGCCTTAAAAACTTTATCTTGATCTTCTTCGCTTAATTCTCCTCCAGCAAAGAGCAGAGCTGTTTCATTAATAAATGATTCAGCCTTTTTTTTACCCCTATATCCGTATTTTTCTGCGGCATCAATCAAGAACGATTCGTTGTCCGATAACAGATAATCTGTTGAAACATCGAATATTTTACAGAGTTTTATTATCGTTGTTTTTTTTGGTTGCCTTTCATCATTTTCATAATAAGCAACAGTACGAACTGTAACGCCTAATTCAGTGGCAAGATCAGGCTGGGTCATGTTACGTTCGTTTCGGAGAAGTTTAATCTTACTTCCTAATGTCATAAGTACACACCTCTTCTAATATTTTCAGTTATCATTTAACAAGTATTGACATGAACATTTAGTTCATGTATAATTAACACACAGAACAAATGTTCGTATATAAATGATAACACAAAATTGTTTGTAAAGTCAATAAAATCAACAAAATGAGGTGAGGCATATATGGGAAAGGCGACAAACGGCCTTGAAAGATTAATGAACTCTTTTAAGGTTTATGATGAATTTGATGAGAAGGTATATCATGATGCTCATTTATTACTCCACATATATTCAGATGTTTTGTGGGGCATAAAAAATAGCTATACCAATATTGTTTGCGAATGCAAAGAAATATATGGTGATGCTTCTGTTGCGGTACTGGATGTTATAACAGAATTTGGTTCAGATTTGAAAGCAAAGCTTTTGCATGAGCAATTAGAAGATGCAGAGGCAAGTAAAGTGATTATTGACATAATTAATGCTGCAATGCTCAAACTAAAAACTTATCCGAGTAAAGGTGAACGGTATCATGAGATTCTAAAGACTACATATTTCTCTGAGAAAAAATATTCAGAAAATGAATTGCTGGACATGCTGAAATTGTCACGATCAACATATTTCAGACAAAGGAAAAAAGCTATTTCGCTATTTGGCGTTATTTTATGGGGATACGTACTGCCGGAGTTTATAAGTAATATGAGACATAATTGAGACGGAATTGATACTAAATAGAGACTGCTTTGGTACTGACGTGGTATTGTCAATAGGGTATAATGGGTATGCTGGAAGTAATAGGCATATATTGACCTCTGCATTTGCAGGGGTTTTTTAGTATCTTTTTCCAGCTAAAAAATAAATATAGGCAAATTTTAGGCTAGAAGTCAAAACGACTTCTGGCCTTTTTTTATGCCCTTTTTTAGGAGGGGAAAATGGTGAATACCTATTATGTCTTAATTCGTGGACCGTAACTTTTTATTTTGTAAAGAACAATTCATTAATTACAAAATAGGAGGTATGGAACATGAATCAATCAGATGATCAGAACAAAGAACCAAGGAGATACTTTATTCCGGTAGATGGCAAATACTATGAAACGACGAAGGAAATCTATGAAGTTTACTATCGTATGGATAGAAGAGAGCGGTACTTAGAAGAGCGTGACTTAAAAAAAGGCGTTGTTAATTTCAGTGATATGGGATACAGTTACTACTCAGCAGAAGAAATCTTATCGGATAAGGATACGGATATTGAAACAGAAATCATGAATAAGATGCTTATGGAAACAGTTCTTGAAGCGATTTCAACTCTAGATGAAGAAGAGAAATGGCTCATCCAAGAGCTGTTTTTTTGTGGGAAAAGTCAGAGGCAACTTTCAAAAGAAACAGATATTCCACTGATGACAATTAATAATCGTAAGAAAAAAGTGTTGGATAAATTAAGAAAACAATTAAAAATCTAAAAAAAGTTTGGTACACCCCCCTTCATTTTTCGGCTTAAGAGTGAAGGGTATTTTTTTACCCCTCTGAACCTTGAAAAATAGTAAATCTAATTTTACTCATATTCAATATTTTAGGTACGTTACCTTGTGACCGTAAGGAAAGCGACATAAGAGGATGCGCCATGACTGATATATCAGAGCGACAACATCCGGCTTTAAATTATCTATTGGTTAAGATAATTCGCCATGATCCACAAGGGGAAATTTGAACGATACTTCTGCCAAGTCCTAAGTATCCTATGGATGGCAGCCTGACAGATGATCAGGAGAATACAGCCTTTGCCTGGAAGCCAATGGCATGGGTTGCTTCTATGAGGTCAATGACTATTGACCGCCTAAAGTATTTATTAACTATATTTTAAAGAATCGCTTAACAGTACAAACGTACAACGAAGTTGTTTTGACTTGGTTCTAGGTTTGTGCTGTTAAGTGAAACAAACTTAACTAAAGGAGAAATGATGGATAATATACATGAAAATTTAAATACAAAAGAAATTCTAAACAAAGTAATCGGTGAAAAGTGGATAGCGGAAAATTCAAAAGGAGTATTCATTATAAAAGACTGCATCTTGGTCCAGAACTTTACTGGAAAGAATTACACCTATCGTGTTGTCAATTATGTTACAGGTGATCAAAAGTATTTATTTTACAGACGACATGAATTGACAGAGCAAGATTACGAGGGTGTTATTAATAAAATTAAAGTCTTATCTTTTTATGATATGAAACGAGCGGCAGATGGCTCTGAGATGATTGATGTTATCTTCAAGGATATCTTTCCCAAGTATGGATTTGTTGTACGAGAAGAGCAAGTCGAGTTATCAAAGCATATATATGAAAACATGAAAGATCGGAAGATATCCTTGAGTGATATTGCCGTCGGTCTTGGTAAAACCCATGCTTATCTAATTGCAGCTATCGTCCATAGTATTTTTTCGAAAAAGGGTCGTTTCTATAAGCAAATGCCAATTGTGATAACCACATCAAGCATTGAACTACAATGCTCAATCATAAAAGAGTACATACCGGAGATTTCTAAAATGCTGATGGAAAATGGCATAATCTCATCACAAATCACCTGTGTACTTAGAAAGGGAAAAGAAAACTATGTTTGCGAAAATCGGTTAAAGGATTATTTTCAATCACTAGATCCCAAGCGTAAACGTCTTAGTGAATATAAAGGTCTGCAAAAATTAATTCAAAATAGAAACATCGATCTTGCTGATGCTGAAGATATCAGTGGTTATGATAAACGAAAAATCAATGTTAAAAGTAGCAAGTGCATGAAGTGCAGCAATTTTAAGACATGTGCTTTTCAACAGTTTATGAAACAAGCGAGGAAAAGCACCTATCATTTTCAAATATGCAACCACAACTATTATTTGGCAGACATATTAAAAAGAAAAGATTGTCGAAGATCATTATTACCGGATTATCAAACGATCATTATTGATGAAGCACATAAGTTGATGGATGCCGCAAATCAGATGTACGGAACAAACATTAATGAACATGAGGTTAATCACTTGATGAAGAAGATATCGCCTACACATTCGAAGAAGAAGAGTCAAAAAGAATTAAAGAATTTAACGAGTGAGGTGATGGCACTCAACCAAATGTTCTTTGATGCGTTGACGGAGCAAATCCCCAGAAAAGCATTTTCTGATGATACAGAAAAATTCCCAACAACAATGACTTTAAGAGCTATGACGTTTTTAAAGAAAATGCTATTCACCATTCATGAAATCAGTAAGAAGATGAATTATATAGAAAGGCAATTTCTTATTGACCTTAAAACAGTGATGGATGGGTTGAGAGCATTTTTATTAGAAACAAATATCTATTGGATGGAAAACCCTAAAGCCAAAGGTCAACGAATGCTGGCATCTATTCCAAAAGTCATTAGCAAACAGTTAGGAGAAGACCTTTGGAAGGCAAAGCGGTCCATGATTCTAACATCAGGAACTTTAGCAGTGGATGGAGATTTCAGTTATATCAAGCATCAACTTGGCATGAATCCAATTAGTCATTGGAAAATAAATGAACTTACCAAAACATCGCCGTTCCATTTTAAAGAAAATTGCATGCTTTATATTTCAAAGAAGATCCCTTATCCCAATGCTGATGATGCAGCATACATTCACGAGGTCGGACAAGAGATATCAAGGTTAATTGATGCTTCCAATGGTCATGCCTTGGTCTTATTCACATCATATAAACCATTGCGTTTGATATTTGAGCACATCAAGGAAGTGCATCCAAATCGACAGCTGATAGCAATGAAGCGTGGGAGAAATACAGCAATCGATGAATTCAAGAAAAGTCAAAATGCTGTTCTATTTGCAACCGGAAGCATGTGGGAAGGCGTAAATATACCAGGGGATGTTTTGTCCCATTTAATTATTGTGAAGCTACCGTTTCCAATACCAGATCCAATCAGTGATTATGAAAAATCATTATACCCGGATATGAATGTATACCTTAAATCGGTTTTGATACCTAAAATGCTAATAAAATTACGACAGGGAGTAGGAAGACTGATACGGAGCGAAACAGATACTGGGGTTATTTCTATATTAGATGCCAGAGCGAGCGATAATCGTCGGTATCATCAAGATGTTTTACATGCGCTACCTGAATGCAGAAGAGCAGAGAGCATTGAAGATATTCGAACCTTTTTAAGAGAGAAAAAAGAAAACTCATATTTTGAATAGAATAAACTGGAGGAAAGACAATGGACGATAGATTAAAATTTAGTGAACAAGTGGCAATGCTTAATCATTTAAAAAATATGAAGTTAATTACTGCAATGGAGTATGACAAGATCAAGTTATTTATTAAGAAGAAATATAAAATCGGTATTTATGCAATGGAGTAAAACTATATTTACAAAAATACTTAGATGATTGCCGAAATAAGTAAATATGTAAAATGATTTGCCTTCTCAAAGTAAGTTTAATTCTGAGAAGGCTTTTTTGTTATGTGGAAAAAATAAGCGAAACATGGTCTTAATTTATGATTAATGGTAAAATCGCATCAAACATAGATTAGATTAATGTAAGGAGGACTTTCAATGGGAAAGGTTAAAGTTATTGAAGCAAGCAAACAATCACGTAGACAAAGAAACAGTTTTATTGAAAACCAGCTAAGAGTTGCAGCATATTGCAGGGTTAGTACGGATTCAGATGAACAAAAATTGAGCTATCAGTCTCAAGTACTTCATTATAAACAGTTAGTTGAAACTAAACCGGAATGGGAATTGGTAGATATCTATGCAGATGAAGCAATATCCGGTACACAGATTAATAAACGTTTGGATTTCCAACGAATGATTAATGATGCCCTTGATGGCAAGATTGATATGATTATTACAAAGTCAATATCTAGATTCGCTAGGAATACATTGGATACTTTAAAATATGTACGTTTATTAAAGGAAAAGAATGTAGCCATCATGTTTGAAAAAGAGAATATTAATACATTGACCATGAATGGCGAAATGCTTTTGGTAATTCTAAGTTCGTTGGCACAGCAGGAAAGTGAATCTATTTCAGCCAATGTGACAATGGGACTTAAAATGAAAATGAAGCGTGGCGAGATGGTTGGTTATAATGGCTGTTTGGGCTATGATTATGATTCAGAAACTAAGACTATTTCTATTAATGAAGAAGAAGCAGAAATTGTCCGATATATTTTTAGACGTTATGTTGAAGGTTCAGGGTGCTTTGTGATTGCAAAAGAGCTTTCAAACCTTGGCTATAAAACAAGGCGAGGAAGTACAAAATGGCATGAGAGCACTGTTAGAGGTATTATTAAAAATGAAAAATATAAAGGTGATCTTCTTCAAGGAAAGACATTCACGGTAGATCCAATTACACATAGACGTTTAGATAACATGGGAGAAAAAGAGCAGTTTTATGTCGAGAACAATCATGAAGCCATAATATCTGATGAAATGTTCGAATGTGCTCAAGAAATACTTAGAATGCGTAGCAAAAAGCATAGTAAGAAAAATACTTCTAGAGAATATAGTAGAAAGCATGCTTTCAGTAGTATGTGTACTTGCGGTTTCTGTGGTGGAACTTATATCCGAAGAATTTGGCACCATGGAACAGATCATGAAAAGCCGGCATGGCAATGTGGAAAAGCAATTAAACATGGAAAAAAAGAATGTGGCCATTCAAAAGGCATTCATGAAAGTTTTTTAGAAGATGCATTTGTTAATGCGTATAACAAGATTCAAAAATTAAATGCGACTGACATTGAAGAATTCTTTGGAAATATTGAAGAAGCTCTTGATATAGGTCAACTTAGAGATGAAGTCAATGAACTAATATCAAAAATTAAGAAACTGGAAACTAAATCACAGACATTATTAGATATGAGATTAGATGATAAAATAACTGAAGTAGAATACGATAGAAAATTTAATACAATAGAAGAAGAATTAAAATCACTAAGAGATGAAAGAAATGAAAGATACGAAGCACTTCAAGGAGAAGAGTCAATTACTACAAGAATTAATGAGTTTAGAAAAGTCCTTGCTGAAGATTTGGAGATTACTGAATTTGATCGTGATATTATGGACAGTTTGATTGAAAAAGTTGTCATTGGAGCAACAGATGAAGATGGAAATCCAAATCCTTATGTGATCACTTTTGTGTTCAAAGCAGGGATGAAATTTAATGAGGAATTCTACGAGAAAATTGCCAATCCATCTGGTATAATTGAAGCAGGCAAATTGTCTACTTACGCAACAGACGACAAGCAACTAGCGTGTACCTATGCCCCTAACAAGGCATGTGGAGTGCGTAATAGGAATGCAAAGGAAAGATACTTAGAAATCCTCAGTTTTCAGCACTTTGCGCGATATACTACTTTCACAATAAATGGTGATGATTTCAGAAATAAGGTTTTAAAAAATAAAATTGATGTTTCGGTTGTATTGGACATGGAGTGTGTAGACATGTTTACTCAGTGTTTTGATTAGAGTGTTCAGATATGTCTATATTACGCAGTGTGGTGTAAATTTAAGACTGGGCAATGATGAGAGAATGTTGGCTTTATAGCTGGCGTTCTTTCTTTATAATATATACAGTTTAATGAGATTAATGAAAATAAATTCATGTAAGTGATATGATCATATCAATAACGTTATTTATATTGATATCATTCAAGCGAAGTTGGTTGTTCATATGATTGGGAAGAACTATTATCAGAATATAGGCAAGGAGGTCGAGATTAAATGGTCAATGAAAATTATTCAAAAATGGCTCAATTCATTTTCGGATTGAGAAAAGAAAAAAAGCTAACCCAAAAAAGATATGGCTGAACAATTGAGGATTACAGATAAAGACGAGATTAAGCCACTGGTGGATTGATCCATATTTATTGTTTCGTTAATAAATGGAAGCATTAGACCATAACTAAACCGAGATAAACCATACGTTACGGCAATCATGAGCAAGCCAACTGCTATCAATTTTTTTGCATTCATATTGGTCACTCCTTTGTATATAACGTTCATTATAATAAACATATAAAAATATAGAGAATATGTAAACTTTTTCCGACACTATTCTCTATATATATACTATTTATATTTAGAAACCTGAATACTTTTCGATAAATCCATTGCAGTATCTTTTACCTTATCTAACTCAAGTATTTGAACCATCGATGTTAGTCCCTCTAGTATAATAGATATTTGCACACTAAAGGATTTGGAACTATGAAGAAGCTTCAAATCATTTTCAATTTTGTTTAAGAGTCTTTTTTTATGTTCTCTACTTAGTGAAGCAATTTCTTCGTTTACACCTTCGTATTCCTGCTTTGCTCTTAAGAATAAACAACCATTGAAGCCATCAGTTTCTATCCAATCAAGATGTGCTTTAATTAGATACTCTACGTACTGATTAATACCATACCATTTTACCTGTTGATTTTAGTTTCCAACGATTGAAAATATTGTTTTTCTCTTTGAATTAATACTTCTTTGAATTAATACTTCTTTGATTACATCTTATTTTGATTTGAAATGATAGTACATTGTCATTGTTGCTACCCCTGCTTAATCCAATATATTTTTTACACCAATTGCATGAAAGCTATGTTGATAAAATAATTTTTCAGCTGTATTAATTATATCTTCTTTCTTCTGTGATTTTTTCATAGACAACCTCCTATATAGAACGTTCATTATAAATACAACATATTAATTAACTTATAGCAAGAATAAAATGTGTTTTGAATCGCTTACACAATATATCACTATCTATTCAAAATGAATGCAGTAGGTGGAGCAACCTATTCACAATATAGATTCAGTGCTGCTGTATCTAGAGCTTTTTATAAAGTAAAACAGTAAATGCCTTTTTTATTCCCCAAATAAAAAAAGTTAATCTTAAATTTACCCCGATGAAAAACTTTCTATAGGGGTTATAATATAGTTTTATAAAATATTACATAAAAGCTATATACAAAGAGTAATGGAATTACCAGAGGGAGTAGACCCAAGTAGAATAACAAGAAGAATCATGAAGAAACTGCAGAGAGCGGACAATAGACATATTGGCATTAAATGATGTTATTGTGTCGCGTTATGATGTGGAGTTCTGCCTCTATATTTGTTATTATAAATATGTGATTTCATAGATAAATATGGTGTTAAAATAACTCGGAAATTAACATAATGTGACGATATAAGCAATAAAAAGGAATTTTAAAGTGAATTATGAAAGGATAGTGATGAAGATATATGATGAGTCCAAAAAAGTTTTTACTAGATGGAAATTACAAATTATTGTTAAAAGATTTAGGTGTTAATTTATCTGACTTTTTAACACAAGCAAAATTACCATATAATCTGTTTGACCTTTCACAACCTATGGTCACAACGGATGAATATTATAGTATGTGGGATGCTTTGACGGATTATGATGAAAACATGATGATACCACTACAAGCAGGAATGGCGATACAGCCGGAAATGTTTAGTCCAGCTTTGATTGTAGCACTTTTAAGTCATAATGGGAAATCAGGCTTACAACGGGTTATAAAATATAAAAAATTGGTAGCACCTATGGTATTTGAACTCAATATGCAGGATGATTATGGAGATTTAATCATAAAATCGGATCAAGAAGGGAGAGATTTACCTCTAGGATTGGTAGCTTTTGAGATGATTTTTATGAACCGTATTCTTTCTATAGGTACAAGAGAAGATATAAAGCCACTATTGGTTCAAAGTACAGAAAAAATTCAAGCTAAGGCGTATGAAGACGTTTTTGGAGTAAAGCCAGTAGTAGGTGATAAAAACATCATTCGATTTGAAAAAGAAGATTTAGAGCAAGAATTTTTGACAAAAAATCAAGGAGCTTGGAATTTTTATCTCAAAGGTTTGGATCAGTGCTTAGAAGAATTGGAAAAAACTAATAGTTTTGCTGATGTAGTGAAAACAAATTTAGCAAAAATGCTTCCAACAGGAGGAGCCAGTATAGAAGGATTGACTAATGAACTTGGAGTAAGTAAACGCACCATGCAGCGTAAGTTAGCGGCAGAAAACACCACATTTAAAGAGCAATTAAGTATTGTAAGAGAAGAATTTGCAAAAAAATATCTCAAAAATACGAATATCTCAACAAAAGAAGTTGCATTTTTACTGGGATATGAAGAACCAAATTCCTTTACGAGGGCTTTTAAGACTTGGACAGGAAAAACTGTTAGCGAATATAGGATTTAAAGTGGATTTGAATGAAGATGGGCTAGTAAGTAATGATTATGAATTAAATATAAGAAAATCAGAAACAAAGGCTTAAGATTACAGAAATTTATTTAGGGGGATTGTCAATGAAAAGAACAAAATTCAAAAAAATCACATCGTATTTTCTAGTTATGGCAATTATTTTTACAATGATACCAATAAACACAGCAGAGGCGGCAACAACAGGCAATTGGCAAGATGTAGGTAATGTAGCAGGTAGTTTTGCAGGGGGTTCCGGAACACAAGGTGATCCCTATCAGATTAGTAGCGCAGAGGAATTAGCGCGTTTGGCATCATTGGTAAATGCTGGAGATGCAGCTTATAACAGTGTTTATTATGAACTCACACAGGACATTGACTTATCTGCCCATGAGTGGACGCCGATAGGGATAGGTACAAATCAATTCAAAGGACATTTTGATGGAAAAGGATATGTTGTTAGTAATGTAAACATTGGAACATCAGATACTCCTGAAACTACATACATACGTTTGGGACTGTTTGGATATATTAGTCGTGGGGAAATAAAAAATACAGGTGTTAATGCAAGTATAGTTTCTTCCAAAGCTTCAGCGGAAATAGGAAGTCTGGCAGGAGAAAATTATCATGGAACCATAAGTAATAGCTACGCTACTGGATATGTGGAAGGTGGTTCTTCTCAAGAGGTGGTAGTAGGTGGGCTAGTAGGAATGAATAACTATGGAACCATTAGTAATAGCTTTACAACAGCAACTGTGAAAGGTGGCTCTGGCGCATATGTAGGAGGATTTTTAGGGCGTTATTTTGGAGGAACAATAACTAATGTCTATTATAATTCTGATCAAGCATCAGAAGGTATTGGATTTAATAACAACTATACTGCAACTGCAAAAACAACAGCAGAAATGCAATCCCAAGCATTTGTAGATACCTTAAATTTAAATAGATCCGGACATCCTGACTGGAACGCATGGGAAGCTGTGGTAAATGACTACCCAGCATTAGTAACACCAACACCGGCAACAGCATTAAATGTCACAGTATCACCGGGAACAGCTACAGGATCAACCAAAG